>NZ_OY762899.1:0-635098 GCF_963666545.1 uncultured Bacteroides sp.
GTGAGGTGATAGAACATGGTACTCCTCTCGAAAAAGGCTGCACGGCTTGTCGGATGCATCAAGAAACGGCTGATTGTTGTGCTTCTTCTGTTCATGACAAATGTGACGTAAAACATTCTCAAGAAGTAGTCTCTTGTATTGGAAAAGGTTGTTCGGCTAAGATTTATGAGCTCGACTCTATGGAGCATTCTATGTCGACGGCAGTCTTTGTCCCTCCTGTCATTCAATTATTTATTCAAGAATTTCCCGATATGTTGTGTGCATTGCAGGGCAATAATGAATCAGATGAAGCGTTTTATCTGGATTCCTCCCCTCATCCTGTCAGTTCACGACATTATCTCTCCCTCTTTTCCACTCTTCTTATTTGAAAAATTCTATCGTTATTTAATTGGGGCAGTATCTCTGTCCCGAGGATTCTTATGTCTGCCAGAAACGGCAGAAGATTAATCAATATAAAAACGAATAGAATTTAAGAAGAATGAAATATTTATCTATACTCATACTCCTTTTGATGCAAACCGTTGTATATGCCCAAGTGCGTGGTACGGTGAAAGACATTAAAGGAGAATCCATTCCCGGAGCCAATGTTTTTTGGATGGAAACTTCCAGTGGAGTTTCCACGCGTGAAGATGGTAGTTTCTCTATTGAGAAATCGGCCAAGAGCCATCAACTAATTATCAGTTTCATTGGCTTTGTGAACGATACAATAGTCGTTGATAGAAAGAACGCTACACTAGACATTGTGCTTCGCGAAGGAGTAGAACTCAACGAGGTCAACGTGGTTACCCGGAAGTTGGGTACTATGAAAGTGCGCACTAGCGTGATGAATGAAGAGATGATCAGCAGTGCCGAACTTTGTCGGGCGGCTTGTTGCAATCTGGGTGAAAGCTTTGTGACCAACCCCTCGGTGGACGTCAGCTACTCCGATGCGGCTACGGGAGCAAAACAGATCAAATTGCTCGGCCTTTCGGGTACGTATGTACAGATGCTTACCGAGAATATCCCCAATTACCGCGGAGCTGCAGCTCCCTATGGTCTTGGCTATGTACCCGGTCCGTGGATGCAAAGCATTCAGGTATCCAAAGGAACTTCATCGGTAAAGAATGGCTACGAAGCCCTTACGGGACAGATCAACGTGGAGTTTAAAAAGCCTCAGGTGGAAGAAGCCGATTGGGTTTCGGCCAACCTGTTTGCCAGTTCCACCAACCGCTACGAAGCTAATGCCGATGCATCCGTTAAGCTATCTGATAAATGGAGCACCATGTTGCTGATGCATTATGAAAACGAAACCAAGGTACATGATGGTAATGGCGACGGTTTTGATGACATTCCTCGGGTGGAACAATATAATGTATTCAACCGATGGGCATACATGGGAGAGCATTACATGTTTCAGGCAGGCATCAAGGCACTGAGAGAAGAACGCAACAGCGGACAAATGTCTCATGATAATACGATGATGATGGACGATCCTTATCGGGTGGGCATCACTACCGATCGTTATGAGGCTTTTGCTAAGAACGCTTACATCTTTAATAAGGAGAAGAATACGAACCTTGCATTGATTCTTTCGGGAACCATTCATAATCAGGATGCAATGTATGGTCGTAAACTGTATGATGTTGATCAAAAGAACTTTTATGCATCACTTCTTTTTGAAACAGAACTGACCAAGCAACATAGCCTTTCGTCAGGATTGAGCTTCAATTACGATGCCTTCGATCAAGACTATCGTCTGACGAATGATGCGACATTGCCCCGCACAGATGCCTTTGCAAAAGAAGCTGTACCGGGAGCCTACGTGCAATACACCTATAATTGGCAAAATAAGTTGGTTGTGATGGGAGGACTGAGAGGCGATCATAGCAACGAGTACGGTTTCTTTGTTACTCCGCGTGCACATATAAAGTACACTCCCAACGAGATTGTGAACTTTCGTCTTTCTGCCGGAAAAGGCTATCGCACCAATCATGTATTGGCCGAAAACAACTTTTTGTTGGCCAGTAGCCGCAAGGTATCAATCGCCGATAAGTTGGATCAGGAAGAGGCATGGAACTATGGTGCAAGCGTATCTACCTACATTCCTCTTTTCGGCAAAACGCTGAATGTGAATGTGGAATATTACTATACCGATTTCTTAAAGCAAGTAGTCGTTGATATGGATAGCAATCCACACGAGATAGCGTTTACCAATCTTGATGGCCGTTCCTATTCCGGAGCTTTTCAGGTAGAAGCGTCTTATCCTTTCTTTGAAGGATTTACTCTTTTGGCAGCCTACCGCCTGACGGATGCTAAGACTACCTACAATGGCGAACTGTTAGAGAAACCTCTCACAGGGAAATACAAAGGGTTACTGACCGCATCTTACAAGACACCGTTGGGACTTTGGCAGTTTGACACTTCCTTGCAACTCAATGGTGGTGGTAGAATGCCCAATCCTTATACCCTGACTGACGGCTCTCCATCATGGGATGCCAGATATGGTTCATTTGAACAGTTGAGTGCTCAGATTACCCGCTATTTCCGTCGTTGGTCCGTGTACGTGGGTGGAGAAAACTTGACGAACTTTAAACAAAAGAATCCTATTGTAGATGCTGCCAATCCGTGGGGAGAGAACTTTGATTCTTCCATGATTTGGGGGCCTGTACATGGAGCAAAATATTATATTGGAGTACGATTTAATTTAGCAAGATTATGAAAACAAGAAGAATCATGGCGGCTATTGCCGTAGCACTATTGAGTGTAGCAAGTGTGTATGCAAAAGATTTACGCACTGTCGTTTTTAAGGTTGTGCAGATGGAATGTGGGAACTGCGAGAAAAAAGTAGTGGATAACATGAAGTTTGAAAAAGGATTGAAGAAGGTGAATACCGATTTGAAGTCACAAACGGTAACCATTACTTATGATGCCGAAAAGACAACGGTAGAAAAGTTAAAGGACGGTTTCAAGAAGTTTAAGTACGAAGCTGAATTCTTGAAAGAGAGCAAGGAAGCCGAGAACAAGTAGGCTTGTAGGGACTAATCGTCTTTAATAAATGGCTACATGGAGTGTGCTGATTTCGCATAGCTCCATGTAGCCAATTTTTGCTTCCTATACCTCTATTTCTTCTGAACAATTGCTAATAGTGCTTGTTTACTACTCAATAGAACACTAACAGACTAAATAACAGCGAATAATAATGGGCAAAATAGATAAAAAAGCATTTCCTGTGCTGAATATGCATTGTGCGGGATGTGCAAACAATGTGGAACGCACAGTGAAAAAACTTCCCGGCGTGTCGGACGCTTCGGTCAATCTAGCTACTAACATGCTTTCTGTTACTTACGAAAATGATCAACTTAATCCCGGAGAGATGCGCGCGGCAGTACAGGCTGCCGGTTACGATCTGATTATTGAAGAAGCGCACAAACAAGAACGTCAGGAAGAGGAACAACAGAAAAGTTATCGCAATCTTAAGCGAAAAGTTATTGGAGCATGGATCTTTGTTGTGCCGATGTTGCTCCTCTCAATGGTCTTTATGCATTTTCCCTTTGCCAACGAAGCCATGTTGGTTCTTTCACTACCGGTTTTATTCTTTTTTGGTAAATCCTTTTACGTCAATGCTTGGATACAATTTAAACTAGGCCGTAGCAATATGGATACATTGGTGGCACTGAGCACCTCTATTGCTTTCCTTTTTAGTGTCTTCAATACGTTTTTTCCTGGTTTCTGGTATAGCCGTGGCTTAGAACCGCATGTGTACTATGAGGCTGCTACGGTTATCATCGCTTTTGTACTTACCGGTAAACTGATGGAAGAGCGCGCTAAAGGAAATACCTCAACAGCTATTCGTAAACTAATGGGGCTTCAACCCAAGACGGCTCGTGTGCTGCGTGACGGTCTAGAAGTAGACCTACTTATTGAACTTTTGCAGGTGAATGAACAAGTAATCGTTCGCCCCGGAGAACAAATACCTGTTGACGGTACCCTCGTCGATGGAACATCTTACATTGATGAAAGCATGATAAGTGGTGAACCTGTGCCGGTAGAGAAGAAACCGGGCGACCGTGTACTGGCCGGAACCATCAATCAGAGAGGGTCATTCGTAATCAATGCTACCAAAGTAGGCAATGAAACGGTGCTTGCACGCATCATCAGTATGGTGCAGGAAGCACAAGGTAGCAAGGCTCCCGTGCAGCGAATAGTCGATAAAGTTACGGGCATATTTGTACCTGCGGTACTGATCATCTCGGTACTAACATTCGTTCTCTGGCTTTTAATAGCCGGGCCCGATTACTTTTCACATGCCATCCTTTCTGCGGTCTCCGTACTCGTCATAGCCTGTCCCTGTGCATTGGGATTAGCCACTCCTACAGCTCTTATGGTAGGTATTGGCAAAGCTGCCGACTATCATATTCTGATAAAAGATGCTCTTGCCCTGGAGCAGATGCGCAAAGTCAACGTGGTGGTGCTCGACAAAACGGGTACGCTTACCGAAGGGCATCCTACGGTATCTACTCTGTTGTGGGAACGTCCTGAAGATGAGCATTTTAAAGATGTGTTGCTGGCTGCCGAATTGAAATCGGAACATCCTCTGGCTGAGGCCATTGTGACTGTTTTGCAGAAAGAAGAGATTCTTCCGGCTACCCTCGATAGTTTCAATAGCATTACCGGAAAAGGTATCAAAGTGATGCATCAGGGGCAAACGTATTGGGCAGGAAGCCATAAACTATTAAAAGATTTCTGTGCAGGAATCTCTGATGCAATAGCCGGAATGCTGACACAGTATCAATCAGCCGGAAACAGCATTGTTTATTTTGGACGTGAAAACGAGCTATTGGCTGTCATAGCCATTACCGACCAGATAAAAGCCACTTCTGCTGAGGCTATAAAAGAACTTAAACGACAAGATATTGAGATTTGTATGCTCACCGGAGACGGAGAGCGAACAGCTTCTGTCGTAGCCAGACGGTTGGGAATTGATCGTTTCGTTGCCGATGCGTTGCCCGATGATAAAGAGCTTTTTGTTCGTGAACTTCAGTTGCAAGGTAAAACTGTAGCGATGGTGGGCGATGGTATTAATGATTCTCAAGCTTTGGCCCGTGCAGATGTAAGCATCGCCATGGGCAAGGGGACGGATATTGCCATGGATGTGGCAATGGTCACACTCATGACTTCAGATTTACTTTTGCTCCCTAAAGCTTTTGTATTATCCAAACAAACCGTTCGTCTTATCCATCAAAACCTCTTTTGGGCATTTATCTACAACCTGATAGGCATACCGATTGCAGCAGGATTGCTCTTTCCGTTCAACGGAGTGTTGCTCAATCCAATGCTTGCCAGTGCCGCAATGGCATTCAGCTCGGTTAGTGTGGTGCTGAATAGTTTGAGTTTGGGGCGCAGGAAAATTTAAATATCTATTTTACATTTGATTTAAAATCGTTTATTTGATTATAGAATGAAGACAACTTATACCGATTGGGGACTTACCCCTTATTCCGAAGCTTGGAAACGGCAAACGGAACTTTTTGATACGCTCGTTCAAGCCAAACTGAATGGTGAATCTTACGAAAACAACATCATCCTTTGTGAGCATCCACACGTTTATACTCTTGGTCGTAGCGGAAAAGATAACAATATGTTGCTTGGTGAAGAACAACTCAAAGCCATTGATGCTACGCTGTTTCACATAGATAGAGGTGGAGATATCACCTATCATGGGCCCGGACAGTTGGTTTGCTATCCCATCATGAACCTTGAAGAGTATAAGCTTGGTTTGAAAGAGTACATTCATCTGTTGGAGGAAGCCATTATCCGGGTATGTGCTTCGTATGGCATCACAGCAGGTAGACTAGAGAAAGCTACGGGTGTTTGGTTGGATATAGATACTCCACGAACGCGGAAAATTTGCGCGATGGGAGTGAGGTGCAGCCATTATGTCACGATGCATGGATTGGCTTTCAATGTAAATACAGACTTGCGCTACTTCAGCTATATTCATCCTTGCGGATTCATTGATAAGGGCGTCACCTCTTTGCAACAAGAGTTAGGACGACCGGTTGATATGGAAGAAGTGAAGCTCCGATTTAGAGGTGAGATGGAAAAGCTGTTTCAAAAGAGTCTGTAATTCTGTTCTTCTAAATTATATTCTGCACAGTTTTCCCTATTAATGGTATACCATAGGGTGCATAACATATATTGTAATAGGGCATAACATTATAAGTTATTCCGATAACATATATTGTTATCAAACAGACTTTAAATGTAAACTCCCCTGCCAGCTACCAGATAGAGTAGAATAGGCAGGGGAGTTTTATGAAAATGAAAGTGAAAAAGTATCTTGATTTTTCTGATTTGTTACTTCTTAAGTAAGACCTTCTCTATTGCCTCTTTTAACGAAGCTTTTGGCAAAGCTCCTTGTGCCATTTGAGGTTCTCCGGTCATGGGAACAAAAAGTAAGGTAGGGATGCTACGAATTCCAAATGCAGCAGCCAGTTCCTGTTCTTCCTCTGTATTTATCTTATACACATAAATTTGATCACCGTATTCGGCAGCCAACTCTTCGAGCAGAGGAGCTATCATTTTGCATGGACCGCACCATGAAGCGTAAAAGTCAATAACAGCAGGTTTGTCGCCCAGATATTTCCATTCTTCGGGACTTTTTTCGTAATTGGCTACTTTGCTTAGGAACTCTTCTTTTGTCAATGGAATTGTTTTCATTTCATTCTTCGTTTTAGTGGTTTTCTCTCCGTTATCTTTTTGTTTCCCGCTACATGATGAAACGACCATCGTCATCATGATGAGTGCAAATGCTATCTTTTTCATTTTTCTATTTTTGTTTTTTTTGAAACATACTTAGTAACAATCCTCCTACTACAGCTCCCCAGATGACACTCATCACGGGTGATGATGTAATGGGGCAGGTTCCGGTAGAGCAGCCCACGTATAGCCAATAGAGATATCCCCCAATTCCGCCTACTGCTGCTCCTATAAGGAACAGAATGTTTTTCCGTATCAATTCTTTTAGTTGCTTCATGTATTTATCTTATTTTCTATGTTTACCTTATAACAAGTTTCCTGTGGAAAATGATTTTGCACTTAAGGTTAATTAAGATATAAACCTTTTTATGAAACTTTGTTTTAATCTATTTGGAAGCGATTTAGCCTGTAGGCATAATTATCTAAGTCAAATTCGATATTGACGAATTGCTTTAGTTTGCTTATTTGTTTCTTATTGATGTAATTGAAAAGCTACCGTGCTAACATTATAACCCGAAAGGATTAGCTGTAGCATGATTTAAGAATAGTACAAAAAAAAGGAATAGAGTTAATAAAATAAATATGAATATTAGACTCCACTTATTTCTCATAGACCATTCTTTATTAATAAAACAAATGATGGCTAATAGAAGTATCATTATAATTGGAAATAGATTAATCCCTTTAGCAAAGATCGTGAGGAAGTATTGTTCTCCTCCTGGATGCCTAGAGTCAATCAGTCCCGCTACGATAAATAAACAGATAAAATAAAGAATGAAAAATATGAGTAATAAAAGCCAAGAATTTATTTTTTTCATAGATTCTATATTATTGGAGTATAATCTTTAGTGTTAATAGCATTATAATTGCTTACATGCAGATTCGCTATTTTAATCAATAATTATTTGTTCAAATTCTACTCCTTTAATTTTTAGTTTCTCAAGTGTTAACTTGAATTTTTCACTAACAACTAACAATGGCCTTGCATACCTCACCACAAAATTCCCATGCGCCTTCAGATTGGATAAGCCCATGCACTCCCAAGTAAATGCAAAATCAATCTGGTTAAATATCTCCATATCAGAAGGTTGGTAATGCAAATCGTATGGAAGTATCTTTGTAGGTATGTTGCTATCTGGAAGACTAAATATCGCAGTATTGAAATAGCCATTGCGTTTGCATTCAGAACATTGATTTTCAACTGTTAAACCGTCTTTTTTTGTCGCAGGTGGCAATGTTAAAGTCGAATATAAGTGATAAAAAGGAAGTTCTATATTTTTAAAATTAACAATTTTGTTTAATTTTCCCAATTTAATGCCTTCTTCTTTCAAGTAATTATATAAACGCTCAGATATGATATAATCATCATCTAAAGTAGCAAAAAAATCTTTGCTAACTTGGCCTAATTTAATTGTTCTTAGTTGTCTCTGCAAAGTAGCTCCTGTTCCGCATTTTTTGCATGCAAGGCTAAGATCATAGGAACTTTTACAAGCTTCTCCACTTTCTCCTATAGTTACTTTATTATAGTCTAATACGAAATATTTCATAATCAAATATAGTTTAAGTATATTATTTAGGCAGAAAGATAATTTTCATTTTAACTATTTGCTTTTTTTCTTTACTGAAGTATTGTCGGAAGAAGGACTCTATAGACAATATTTTCTGAAATTCTTCGCTGCTGTCGAATTGAGTAGCGTTTTTTTGAATTAATAGTCTTTTACTGTTTTCTGATATAATTCACTTGATAAATAATGAACCAAATACAAATAATAATTGTAAACATATGAGGAATAAACTCTTCCATATAATACTGTAACTCGCTACTCTTATTCAAGCTACTTTTTGATAAAGTACCAAAAACTAAATTTACCAATTGGAATACTAATGCCGATAATCCGAGTAATATCATTATTAGTCTAGTGCATAACCTGAGTAATTTTATTGCTACTTTAAGCAAAATATTATTTTTCTTATTGCCCATAATATACTTTTATATTTGAATTCTTTTGAAGTGAAAAATCTGGATTAAGACATCAATCTGTTAAATTAATGATATTACTTCTGACTCAGAAAATAATATTGTAGCATTATTTTCTCATTGGTTCTATTTTGTTCAGATATTCTTCATAAGAATTTGTTGTATATACAGACTCCAAATATCCATCAACTGTTATAGCGATATAAGGATGCTTTAATAAACATGTACGAGTGCCTGCCACATTATGCATTTCGAAAAATGTTGTATCTCTAAAATTGATCTTGCAGATATTATATTTAACTGGATGAGGAACTGAAAAATTAAACCTATCATCAAAATATAGTTTGTTTTCAATATTCGGATTTATTATGATATTGAAACTGGCTGTTTCGGATTTATAAACTTTGATATAATCAGATTTTTCTGACAGTGAGAAGATACTGTCTTTGTTGAAAAGAGCATATCCATACCTACTCAACGGAGGCTTAATTATTTTTAGATACATTCCCACTTGAGGAATGTAATAGAGTTTTTCTGTTGTGCGGAAAGAAGGTGCTAGTATCCAAAGAATAATAAGCCCTAAAAGAATAAAAGGTGTGATAATATAAAGTAATGCTAAATTTCTTTTATTCATATTTAATACGATTTAGATCCTCAATTATACGTCGAATCTCCTTCTTTAAATTCATAGACGTTTTCAGTCTCTTTTCTTGCGGATATTAAAACCATGCGCAATATCCGCTCTTTGATACCTTTAAAACTCTACGTTGCTATTGTAATATCTAGAAAACAAACATTCCTTTACATAGTAATAATACAATACCTACCAAAATAAATAATATACCGCCAACTAATAAATGATATGTTGACAGACTTAATTTAGTTTCTAAAACAAATTTCTGTTGTTTTTGAGGATTATAATGTACAATACACTCACAACCTTCTTTGTGTTGCTTCACATCCTTCTTTGCATACGACGAAAAATTAGTGGCTATCCAGTCACCATAATGTAACCTATTTGAGGTATATATGCTATCCTGCACTTGGTATTGATACCTGATTACGACTTTATATGATTTGCTCATGTCATCGCAATTCGAGCCTAAAGTAGAAATTTTAGAAGATATTATTTGTCCTATTGTTGTGGGCCATTGCTTTGATTTCTTTGAAAGATGAAGTAAGACAAAAAAGCAAAGCACTTGAATTATACCTCCGAATAGGAGACATATATATACTACAATATATTCCATCTTTATTTTACATCGTAAAATTTAGCAGACTCATTTAACTCATTCATTATCTCTGCATCAAATTGAAAGTTATACAATACCCATGAATCTTTAGGTTTATAAAGTATGAATGTATATCTAAGAGGTTGGCGTTCATAGTTTACTATACAAGAGTAATGGATCATAGATTTACCTATCGTTTTCTTTGCTATAATCTCATAACCGCAATACTCTCCAATAGATTCTATAAGGGTTACTAATTTTTTCTTCATTTCATCGATATTGTGAGATGGTACCATGGAAAAGTATACATTCGTAGAGAATAGTTCATCTAATGCTTTTTCAACATTACTTTTTTCATATGTGGTGAAGAATGTTTCTATTAATTTGCGAGATTCTCCATCATTATCTTGTGCCTGTGCATAGGATGTTAACACAAGGAGTGAGATAATAAGAAATTGCTTCATAAGTGATTGTATTAATAAGATTAATTTCAGCATTTATTGCATTAACGTGTTCTAGATACTTTTTCAATATAACCTCCTTTAGCCAAGAATTGCTTAAGGGTTGTTGTCGTTTCATTTACGCTTTTATCGACCTCATGCTTAGTATAGTCTATTTACTTACTGTTTGCTAGTGGTATATGTGTACGTATTTGTTGCGTATCCGAACAAAGCATTAATTGTAATACTATGCGACAAATTTAAGAAATTATTTTGATGCTTAATATTTATTTGTTTGAATTTTGCGTTAAATTGTAGGAATATTCATTCGATGCTATAGAGTTGTCATTAAAGTCCATAATATTGGCTAAGTGACGTTTTTTATGTATCATACTTGCCTGTTTTAGAATAAATGCGTTTACGTTATACATGCAAAGGTCTAAAAGCAAAATATAATCGGTTAAACGATTGCCTGACTTGATTTCAGCGAGGTGGCTTTATTTTTTCTAACTAATAAACTTTTTAATATCCCTTGTCAGTTCATTCGCAACAATATCAGGTGATTTAAATATGTTTTTAAAGTAATTCGCTGAAGTTTTCAATATTAAAAACTTCTCATTTTCAAATACAACGAATTGTAAAAAGTCCATAAACTTAACTTTGCGGATTTCGATGAATCTATCTTTCTCAATCACTTTTCTTTTAAACATGTTTCTTACATAAAATTTTTGGAAGTCGCAACTAACGACATACAGCTTTGAGTAGAAGAAAAGTATAACTAACAATGGAATTAGTGTAATCACTGGGAAATATTTATAATATTGATTTTGGGCTATAATTGCAATGATTCCTAGGAACAATTCCACCATTATGGCAACTGCAACTATTGTTTTTTGATATGCAGTAACTTTTGCATCACCAATGTATAATAATCTTTTTATGTTATTCATCTTTTCTCTGATATTTTAATTTACACCCATTCTTAACTAATGAGACCATCAAATCTAAAATTACAATTAATTCTCAAGCTTAATTTCACTCATATCTGAAAGAGCTTCACTTATAAAAAGCATTAGTATATGCTCCATTGAATCAAATCGGAAATAGATATTATGCTTGGATAGAAGATAGATCATATAATTTGTATTGGTGTTTTCTCCAAATGCAGGGTATGGTTCTTTTCCTACCAATGGATGTTTTTCTTGCTCATTCCATAATATAAATATTCCGCTCTTATCAAATTTGGACACGCCAACTTTAAAATACTCTTTTATCAAACCAGAAATATCATTCGTCTTGTAGATAGAATCCATTGCTGAATTAGCGCGTATGCGATAATAAGAATTAGAAATTTCATCATAATATTTCTCTGACACATATATCGGAGAATTACTTTTCATTTGTGCATAAATATATTCTTCAGCATTATTAATTTTCACATTGGAACTTAATTCATCTACTAGATTTTGAGATGATACGCAAACCAAAATTATTTCAGAATTTCCAGAATAAACCAATGGGCATATTTGAGCATCCCATTTACATTTGATAGCACTCTTCAAATAACGTTCTCTTTTATTAGCGCAAGAGAAAGCGCATGAAAAAAGTAGTAATATTGATAGCAACCTTACTACTCTTATAAGTCTATTTATTTTACCTAAAGTTTTCATTTCTATTTTCAATATTTAATTCACCATTTATTCTATAGATATTACACTTCCATTCATGTAACTTTCCAAATGCCCCGTTTCATGAGCCAAATCACTCATCCCTTTCATCTTATCTTTGCTTTTTTGGTTCGGATTGAGAATCCTCGTAGTGATGAAAAGACTATATCTCACCTTCAAAACCAACTTTTCCATCTTCAAAAAGAACATCGGTCACTTGTGGATCATCAATACTGTATTTTAAATTATAACAATCACCTATCTTGATAGATTTATCAGATGGAAAAGGAGAATCACTTTTATACAATTTCCCATTCACACGATATTCATAAATGGCAACTTCAGAGCTTGCTCTACCGGATGAATGTCCAAAACCAACAATTTTGCAGATTGTTACACTTGAATTTTTCATTTACTTTTCCTATTGTTGAATTTGACATCTTTGTCCTTACCTGAGAATTCCTTGCTTGTTGTGCCGCAAGCTGGTCATTACTAAGATTTGAGGCTTTATTAGTAAAATTAGGAGATTGTGCTAATTTTCTGTTTGCTGTAGATACCTTATTAGCTCACATTGAACACATAGTCCGTCAGCTTACTACCCATGTTGGTCATCAGTTTACGGCCGGCGGCGGCACACGTGTAGTATTAATATAGTTTAAACGGGATAATTTCTTTAAATTCTTTAAAAATATCGATTCGTTCTGAATCAACTTTTGATTGAGGAGTACCTTGTAAGTCGATTACATAAGAAATCTCTTTTTGCAATTTCATGTCTTTTTCGGAATTAATATTTTCTATAGCAGTATTATAAATAAAATCTTTTTCTTCAACATGTATATATGCATCTAAAAATTTATAAGTTATTTTTGACTGCCCCATTCCTCCATATATTGTAATACTACTATTTACAATTTTTCGATTTTTATATTGAACTAAAGCTTCCGCTCCTTCACTACTAATATTCTCCAAATCGTAACTAATTATGGTATCTTTAGCAATTACCTTATTTGATAGATTATTGTAAGTACAATTACTTTTATTTCTTGCACATGACGAAAAATAAAAAATGACTAATCCCATTAAATAAACTACTTTCATGATTTATTCACTTAAAAAAAATGATATCCTTTGTTCTTTTATAACGTAAATTGTTGCATTCTGAGCAATTTTATGCGATCATTGCTTATCTGCTTTAATTATCAAATATTCATTTTAGTCTTGATCATTAAAATGAATAGGATTAGATTTCATCCTCTTTTCATCTTGAATTCCTTAATTCTACTACTCGTAGTATACGAAGATTGTTGAGTATGAACACGTGCACGTATTCGTGACCTTACCGAGCAAGTTATTTATCCTAATACTCTGCGGCAAATTTAGTAAATTATATGTAGTGCCAATTATTCCTTTATTTAAATCTTGCATTTAAGTCATAGAAATATTCTTCAATAGCAATAAAGTTCTATTTATTTACAGTCAATGGAAGATATAAGTTCAGCGTGGTTAATTAACTAGATCACCACGGTTAAGTAGTTAATTCACCGCGGTGAACTAGTTAATTAACCAAATCCCTCTCACAAGGTCTGTAGAGGGTGCTATAAATATCAACAAATAGAGTGAGCTACAGGCTTTTCAGCCTAAGGGTAAGGCTGTTATTTATGGTCAACAGGTTTTGTTGACCAACGTTATTTTTTCATTCTTAGTACACGAATCCCCGTCCAGGTATTCTTGCTATCTAGTTGCTTACGTAAATTTTGTTCTTGAACGATCACTTTTTTCTGTAGTGAAGAGGCGTGAAGCAGGTGCAGCTCATCTTTGATGTAGATGGCAATGCCTACATGGCTAATATCTAACCCCGGAGTATTTGTCGTTATGGCTATGATATCACCATTCTTAATCCATTGAAGTCCTTTTTCAGGAATGAGTTCTTTGGGTACGTAATAGATTTCTTGTCCCGATACTGCTTCTTCGTATCCGGCCATTTTTGCTACGTTCTCAGGTGAAGCTTTTAGTTGTTTATATTGCTCCGGATGAGTGGACATATAGGAAAGTTGTACAGTCATGGTAGCTGGACTGTATTTCTTTGTTATGTCTTCAATAAGTCCTTTGCGGATGTTGTCGTTTATCCAATCGGTCATATAATGAAGGCGTGAGGTGTATCCGTCAATCTTTCCATCACGATAACGAATTTTTTGCAGGTTTTTCATGAAATCTGCTTCGCTCATTTCAGCTCCTTGGGTGGGACAGAGGGACATGGCCAGCACATTCTCTACAAAAGTAGTGCAATCTACTTCATCACAATTAACGACGAGCTCTTCGTCATCATTCACTTCAAGCGTGTTGGCCACATAAGGCACACCAATCAACTTGAGTCCGTTGTTGAGCATGGCGTTGGTTTCTTGTGCAGCGGCCGGTAGTGAAAACAGTCCCGTACAAAGTAAAAGAGATACAATTGTTTTCATAAGAGAATAAGTTGTGAGCTTAGAATCGGGAACAAAGCGTTCAATGATTTGCTCCCGATTCCAGATGGCTCTAGTAAGAATTTAGT
This sequence comes from uncultured Bacteroides sp., assembly GCF_963666545.1. Lineage (NCBI taxonomy): Bacteria > Pseudomonadati > Bacteroidota > Bacteroidia > Bacteroidales > Bacteroidaceae > Bacteroides > uncultured Bacteroides sp. Next base: position 14,604 of record NZ_OY762899.1, read on the forward strand.
AAGTTTTTGAAATCAGCTTTCTTAGCGAAAGGAACGAGTGTGAAGCCATATTCTATGGCCTTTTTTTCTCCGGTGCGAATCAGGTATTGTTCGTGCGCAATGGCTCCCCAACTATTGTCTCCACCCAGTCCCATCATGCGATAATCGATAAACAGGTCTACTTGTTTTTCGGGTTTGGGATCGGTGAGGTGACGATGGTTTGTTTTTTCGGTACGAGGTTGCTCATTGTCAATACTATCTCCGCTATCCAAGCTTTCCAGAGGATAGTTGGATGCATTCATTTCAAATGTGTTGTCGGCAACGAAAAGCAGACCTGCACCTGATTTGTTAGTCAGCGCGCACCATTGTACGTCTGTGCGGTGATTGTTTTCTTGCGGACGGATATAAGGCTCATACATCTCTTTGATAGGGATGCTGTATTCTCCAATGAATTGCGAAGTATGACGATCGATGTAGCTTTCTTCCGGTCCACGTCCGTAGTAGGCAAGTTTGGTGAAACTTTCCGGCATCTTCATACGCAGTCCCACTCGAGGAATCATAGGCGTGTTCTCATTTGTTGCCACAAAGTGGTTGTTAACTTTGATAACTCCGTTATCAAATACCTTGTAACTGATCTCCCATTTTGCTTCTGCTTGTGGGAATTGATAAGTACACTTCACTTCGCTGAAGGTCTTTTGCTTTGTCACGCTGAATGCTGTGGCTACTACCTCTTGGTAACTGGCTTCTTTCCATACCTTCAACTTCACAGGCAGGTTGGCACCATAATCATTATCAGTCGGCGCACGCCAGAAGAAAGGATGCAATCCCTCTCCCTTGCTGATATATTCTGTTCCTTTGTAGGTGTAAGAAATCAATAAGCCACTCTTTTTGTTGAATGTCGCACGGAAATCTTTGCCGGACAGAACAGCTTGTGTCTCTGTTTCGTTTACGCTTGCCGGGGCTTGTGCCACAGAGGCCACTTTCGTAAATGGGTACGCACATACTTGTTCACGAGACACTACATACCCAACCGGAAGGAATGGTTCTGCCGTACGGATGGTTGCATAAAATTCTACCTGTACATCTCCTAAAGCAGGTGCTTCTTGAGGTATGTTCTGCAATTGGATGGTGGTTGTTTCACCGGGTGCTGTGTTAACGGTCAATTTATCGCTAAAGGCTTCCTTTCCGTTAGTACGAATGGTGTAGTGAAAATCATATTTATCGAGGTTGGTAAAGAAGAATCCGTTGTGCACATCGATGGTTCCTTTGCCTTTATTGAAGTTCAGGAACTTGATGTTCTGATAAACTTTTCCCATTTCCTCGGTTTGTGGTTTCACGCTACGGTCGGGATAGACAATGCCATTAATACAGAAATCGCCATCGGAAGGCGTGCCCACACTGCCATAGTCTCCACCATACGCCCAGTACTTACGCCCGTCAGGAGTTGTTTCTGCAAATCCTTGGTCTACCCAGTCCCAAATGCAACCACCTTGTAACAGAGGATATTTCTCTATGATATCCCAATAATCCTGAAAGTTGCCCAAACTGTTGCCCATAGCATGCGCATATTCGCATAAGATGAGCGGACGATTGGATGCAGGGTTTTGAGCATATTTTTCTATATAAGAAGGAGTGGCATACATGGGACAGAAGATATCACTGTTCCATTCCATTCCGGCACGTTCATACTGCACTGGGCGTGTGTCGAGCTTCTTCAACAGTTCGTAAGTGGTGTAGAAATTGATTCCGTTACCGGCTTCGTTACCCAATGACCATACAATGACGCAAGGATGATTTTTATCACGCTCGTACATATTGAGGGTACGGTATACATGTGCATTTCTGAATAATGGATTGTTACCCAGTGTGCCACCTACTTTGAGGTCATAACCCATACCGTGAGTCTCTATGTTTGCCTCATCAATGACATACATGCCATATTGGTCGCACAGTTCGTAGAAACGTTCCTGTTGTGGATAGTGGCAAGTACGCAAGGTGTTTACATTGTATTTCTTCCACAATTCAAAATCTTTTAGCATCAATTCTTCGGATACATAATGGCCGGTATATTCATCGTGCTCATGAACATTGACCCCTTTCATCAAGATGGCTTTGCCATTTACCAACAGTTGTTTATTTTTCATCTCCACCGTGCGGAAACCAACCTTTACATTGACGGCTTCGATTACTTGTCCGTTTTCATCTTTCAGGCTGATGATGAGTGTGTAGAGATTAGGAGTCTCTGCTGTCCATTGTTGGGGAGAGGTAATAATGTTGGGTTCGAAGGTGACTTCTCCTTGCTTATTGACTGTTGCGTTTGCGCTCGAAGAAACGACAGTCTGCCCTTCTTTATCCAACAGTTTGTAAGCCACTGCGCACGTTTTTTTGCTGTCGGTGGTGTTGCTTAACTTCACATTTACATCCAGCACACCATCTTTATAAGCAGCATCGAGTGGTGATTGTACTTTAAAGTCGGCTATCCGCAGTTTAGGTTGAGCATAAACGTATATTTCCCGTTCGATGCCACTGATGCGCCAGAAGTCTTGGCACTCCATGTAGTTCCCGTCCGAGAAGCGATATACCTGTACGGCAATGATATTATTTCCCTTTTTGGCAAGCTTGGTGATGTTGAAACGTGCAGGAGTTTTAGAATCCTTGTTCATGCCAATAAATTCACCATTCAGGTAGAAGTAAGCAGCGCCACGTGTACCGTCAGCGCTCAGGAAGATTTCTTTTCCATCCCAGTTGTCGGGCATGTTAAATTCGCGGCGGTAAGTACCCGTAGGATTCCACTCTTTTGGTACAAGTGGTGGATTCGGAGCATCCCAATGTGGTGCATATCCCGGAGAAACAAATACCCAGGATGAGTTGACGTAGACAGGTGCTGCAAATCCCTGACGCTCCCAGTTACCCGGTACTTTGATGTCCGCCCAGTTCTTTACGTCCACTTCCGGCTTCATAAAGTCTGTAGGGCGATCAGCAAAGTTTTCTGCATATTTGAATTTCCATTTGCCGTTTAGTGACAGACGGAACGTACCATCTTTACGATTGTTTACCTCTGCATCTTTCTCGCTGGTGTACGAAGTAAATGTACTGCGAGGTGCTTCTTTATGGATGTTTGTGAGGTTCGGGTCAGTCAGTTGCTCATAACGATTCTCTTGTTGAGCTGTTGCGTTGACAGCCAGTAGAGAGAATAAGGAGAGGAGTAAAGTCTGTTTTTTCTTCATATTTAGGACTATTGAGGTTTAATAATAAAAAAGTACTTGGGAGAATTATAGCTTTACGCCATCACGCAGCCATTTTTCCAATTCTTCCGTCCATTGACGTTTGTAAATAAAGTTATCACGGAAGCCCCAGCCATGACCACCCGTAGGGTAGATGTGCATCGCAACAGGCACATTGTTCTTCAACAAAGCCAGATAATAGTCTATGCTGTTTTGAGGTGGAACGGCTTTATCATCCGATGAAAGAGTGATGAATGCCTGTGGTGTTTCAGCTGTGACCTGTAGTTCATTGGAATATTTCTTTTCCAATTCCGCAGTGGGAATTTTGGTTATCAGGTTCTCACGAGAGCCACCATGTGTGTAGCTTGGATTCATCGTGACTACAGGATAAAGCAATATCTGAAAGTCGGGGCGAGTCTCTTTGCTGCTATAATGAGTAGCGAGCGTAGATGCCAGATGACCTCCGGCAGAAGCTCCCATAATACCTACTTTGGAAGGATTGATTTTCCATTCAGTAGCATGTTGGCGCACTAAGCGGATTGCTTGTTCGGCATCCGAGAGAGGAACTTCATTGTGTCCGTTGGGCATGCGATACTTTAACACGATATACGTAATGCCTTGTGTGTTGAACCATGAAGCCATGTCGTGACCTTCATGATCCATAGCCAAGCGTGCATAACCTCCACCCGGACACATAATAATAGCCATACCATTCGGTTTATCAGCGCAATAAACAGTAATGTCGGGCTTCAGAATGTTGCTAACTCTTCCGTTTTCTCCATTTTCTTCTTCTCCTTTTAGCCCGTTTGTGTTAGGCGTACCATTGGGCCACAAAGGAATTTCGATAGGCTTTTGTGCCTGTACACTTACAGCCATAAATAATAGAACTGTTACTAAAATTGTTTTCATCTTTAATCAAGTTTATTTTTTCATAGATGCTTTTATAAAGTAGAGTATAAGTAAAGCATAGACACCGAGTGACAATACTTCCGACCAACTGTTTTGTAACCATGCTTCTTGTACCAGATTTACGCCTCCGAAACGCATAGCAGCACTAACAACGCCCATCAAAGCTCCTCCGGCGATAAACCCAGAGGCAAGTAATGTACCTTTTTCTCCACGCGCTGTGTTCAGGGCAACATCTTTGCTGCGCGTGGTTACGTACCAGTTAATTGCTCCACCTACCACGAGCGGCACATTCAGTTCCAAAGGAATAAACATGCCCAAGGCAAAAGCAAGAGCCGGAATCTTAAACAAAGTGAGTACGATAGCGAGAATAGCGCCAATGCCGTAGAGTAGCCAAGGGGCAGCTACACCATTCATCAATGGTTCGATAACAGCTGCCATTGCATTCGCTTGCGGTGCGGCTAATTGTCCGCTGGTAAATCCGTACGTCTTATTGAGGATAATCATCACACCACCCACGGTAGCCGCAGAGACAAGTGTTCCGAGGAATTTCCATGTTTGCTGTTTAGAAGGAGTACTTCCCAACCAATAACCAATCTTTAAGTCGGTGATAAAACCGCCTGCCATAGATAGTGCGGTGCAAACCACACCTCCCATGACCAATGCAGCCACCATACCTCCGGGGCCTTTTAACCCTACAGCAACCATCACTACAGAAGCCAGAATCAATGTCATCAACGTCATGCCCGATACAGGATTTGTTCCCACAATGGCAATGGCGTTGGCTGCTACAGTGGTAAACAGAAATGCGATAACAGCTACCAATAATATGGCAACTACCGTGTGTAGCAGATTGCCTTGCATCACATCGAAAAAGAAGAATAAAAAGATAAGTGCCAAGGTTACCAGTGAACCAATGGCGATAATCTTCATTGGAATATCCAATTGCGTGCGTTTTACTTTCACCGCACTTGCAGCTTTGCCACGCATTTCTTTACCTGCTAATCCCACAGCGTCTTTGATGATGCTCCATGACTTGATGATGCCAATGATACCTGCCATAGCAATGCCACCGATACCGACACTCTTGGCATAATATCTAAAGATTTCTTCCGGAGACATACTACCCACTGTGGCCGTGATTTGAGGATTCCACATATTCAATACGCTATCTCCCCAAATGAGTGACATACCGGGAACAATGATCCACCATACTGCCAGCGAACCGGCACAAATGATAGAAGCGTATTTTAGTCCCACGATGTATCCCAATCCCATTACGGCAGCGCCTGTGTTTACCTTAAACACCAATTTGGCTTTATCGGCCAGCATTTCGCCGAAGCCACAGACACGAGTAGTAAAGTTTTCGTTCCACCAACCGAAAGTGGCTACAATAAAGTCGTATAGTCCGCCAATGATACCTGCCATAAGCAAAGGCTTGGCTTGGCTACCGCCTTTTTCACCTGATATAAGTACTTGCGTGGTGGCAGTAGCTTCAGGAAAGGGATATTTGCCATGCATATCCTTCACAAAATATTTACGGAAAGGTATTAAGAACAAGATACCTAGTATGCCGCCTAGCAGCGAACTAACAAACACTTGTAAGAAAGTAACGGTAATTTCTTGCGGATAGCTTTCCTGAAGAATATATAATGCAGGTAATGTGAATATGGCTCCGGCTACGATGACACCGGAACTGGCTCCGATAGACTGGATGATCACATTTTCTCCTAAAGCGTTTTTCCGTTTGGCAGCTCCTGATACTCCTACCGCGATAATAGCGATGGGAATAGCGGCTTCGAACACCTGTCCGACTTTTAATCCTAAGTAGGCAGCGGCTGCAGAAAATAAAACCGCCATTCCGATACCCCACAACACCGACCAAATGTTGACTTCAGCATACTGCCTGTCCGGACTCATAATGGGGTTGTACTCTTCTCCGGATTTTAATTCACGGAACGCATTTTCCGGTAGACTTACCGGTTTTTCTTCTTCGTGTTTCATAACTTAAACTAATCTTGTTTTATTTAATTGATTTTTGTTACTAAAAGGATTTGTTTCTGCCGATAATTAAACTGTTTCACCTTTTTACGAGTATAAGTTCAAACCGCCTTGCTTTGTTATTCAGAATAAGATTCTTAAATAATAAAACAGTTTCAAAGAAAGCAAAAAAAAAGGAGAATCGAAAGATTCTCCTTAGGTTGTTATTCCTTATTTGCTTATTTAGCGTCTTTTGCTGTCATATCTCCTTCAATATACAGGCGCATCATTTCAGTTTTTGCGTTGGTGCGGAGTGTAATTGACTTTTTGAAATGCCCCGGATATTTGCCTGTTCCGTTATAAGTAACTTTAATAGTACCTTTTTGTCCCGGCATAATTGGTTCCTTTGTATAGTCGGGAACAGTACATCCGCAGGATGCTACAGCTTGGTTAATAACCAATGGAGCATCTCCTGAATTATTAAATGTAAATACGCAGGTTACTATCGGACTATTTTCAGAAAACGTACCGAAATTATGTGTTGTCTTATCAAACTTAATTTCAGCGCTTTTTTGTGCCGAAGCATAACCAATACTTATGGCCAACATAGCAACAAAAAATAATATCTTCTTCATCATATTTGCTTTTAGTTAATTTATAATAGACAAAGGTAGAGTTTTTTTTTAGAAATAATCCTGTATATTTGCGAAATTGTATTAAATGTGTTACATCTATGTCCAACAAGATAGAATTTATAATAATAAAGATGAAAAGAGGAATCTTATTGTCATTTTTACTTGCTTGTTTTTGTGTTTCATGCAGTGTGAAAGACGGGAAAACGCTTTCGAGCTTAACAGTCAGAAACTTTCAGGCTGATTTGAATGATCAACTGACTAATCTTTATGTGTTGAAAAATAAAGCCGGAATGGAAGTCTGCATCACTAACTATGGTGCCAGAATAGTGTCTGTTATGGTTCCCGATAGGAATGGAAAGATGGAAGATGTGGTATGCGGCTTCTCCAATGTAGCCCAATATATGGAGAAGAAACAGAATTTTGGGGCTACGATTGGTCGATACATTGGACGTATTGTGAATGCTACGTTTACTCTCGATTCTCTAACATTCCATTTAGCAGCTAATACAGGCAAGCATTGTGCCCATGGTGGGGAGCCTGGTTTTGCTTCCCGCATCTGGCAAGCTGAAAAGTTGGATGAGAATTCGTTGAAGTTATCTTATTTTTCTCCTGATGGAGAAAACGGCTTTCCCGGTAGTTTGAGTGTGCAAGTATATTTCTCCGTAACAGATAAAAATGAACTGGATATCCGCTATGAAGCTCGAACGAATAAACCTACGGTGATCAATCTGTCTAATCACTCTTTCTTTAATCTTTCGGGAGACTTCAGTACAACGGTAGAAGATCAATTGTTGATGGTGAATGCAGATGCTTATACTCCTTATGATTCAACAAAGTGCGTAACCGGAGAAATCGTTCCGGTAGCCAATACTCCATTCGACTTTAGAACTCCTCATCTTATTGGCGAACACATTGATGAAGATTGTATGCAACTGAACATTACCAAAGGGTATGATCATAACTGGGTACTTAATACCAAAGGAGATGAGACGAAGCCGGCAGCCCGACTGGTAGACGAAAAAAATGGTCGCACACTGGAAGTGTATACCAATGAACCCGGATTACAGATTTATACAGCCAATGGATTGAAAGGAGATCTTATCGGTAAAAAAGGGATTGCGTACGGAAAACGTTGCTCTGTTTGCTTAGAGACTCAGCATTTTGCCAATAGTCCAAATATACCTCATTTTCCTTCTACGGTGCTGCGCCCGGGACAGAAGTATTACAGTCATTGCGTTTATCGTTTCGGAGTACTTGCCGGAAAGTAATAGTATTCATAGTCAAACTTTTGTAAGTAAGCTTTTGAAGTGTTTCAGGCTTAATGCGTAACTTTGAAAACTTAACGTAAGGTTTTAATCTTAATCCGTTAAGTTTTCAAAGAACATATTGTTTTCTTTATTTTGCAGCTTTCTTCAGATCAAACCCCATCAACATACCGTCGTATGTTTTGGCTAATGCACTAATTGTTTTCATGGACGTACTGCTAGACTTGCTACCCATAAAAGTAAGTAGTTTCAGTAGTTTCTTGGCATCAAATAATAAAGTCATCTTATCCGATGAACAATCAACCTTGGCGCTCATGCCCAAAAGAAGCAAATATTTTAGATGTACTTTTTTAGTAGTAGGGTCATAAGAATAGGTGCCATTCATCTTGCGTTTGCCCATCGTGCTGATAAACGTGCTGTCGGTATTGAAAACAAAGCTCATTTGCCCTTCTTTGATGCCAAGCTTGGCCAATTGAGTATTCAGTTTTATTTCGGCAACGGTTGATGCAAGTGCCCCTCCGGCTTGTTGCAGGATATTGTCCGATTCTAATTCTACAGCCGAACCGGTATATTTCCAGTTGCCTACCATATTAATTGATTTTCCTTCACCCGTTACCGTATTCATAAGATTCGATAAGCTTTCCGAGTGAAAGATGTCTTTCAGTGACTGTGCTTGTACATTGGCTGAAGCTACTAACAATATAGCAATTACAAACAATTGAGTTCTAAAATGTTTCATTTTACTTACTTACTTTGAGTTTAAGTTTTTATTAATTGTTTCTATATAGCCCAGTATTTCCTCTCTTCCCAATCGCGTTTCCGATGAAGTTACGAAATGTGGAGGAAGTTCTTCCCATTGTGTACGTAGCTTGCGCAGATATATATTCACATTATCTCGCATCTTTCCACCCTTTAATTTATCTGTTTTGGTGAAGACAATGGAAAACGGAATACCATTTTCGCCGAGCCACTCCATAAATTCCATGTCTATCGTTTGTGGTTCCAACCGACTGTCAATAAGTAGAAAGAGATTACTCATCTGTTCGCGTTCCAAGATATAATCTTCGATAATGGTACGAATTTGATCTTGTCCTTTCACTCCGCGTCGGGCGTATCCATATCCGGGTAGATCGACAAGATACCAGTTCTCATTGATCAGGAAATGGTTGATGAGCATTGTCTTGCCGGGTGTGGCCGAAGTCATGGCTAGACCCTTGCGAGCAGTAAGCATGTTTATCAGGCTGGATTTCCCAACATTAGATCGGCCGATGAAAGCATACTCAGGCATTGTGCTTGCCGGGCATTTCTGCACATCAGTGTTACTTATTATAAATTCAGCGCTTTTAATTTCCATGTTCTTTAATATTATAATGTATTTAATTTCTTGATAGAGAATACCCACAGTCCTGCAAATGTCAACACTCCGTTCAGCATCAACATTTCGTAACCGAATTTGTATCCGGTTTGTTGGTGTACCGTCCAGTCAATGGCGTAGCACACTAAGGGTGAAGTAATGGCAATGGCAGGCACCAGACGATCGTTTGTTTTTCTGCGGGTAAAAAGTCCGAAGGCAAACATGCCTAACAGAGGGCCGTAAGTATAGGAAGCGATGATGTAGATAGCATCAATTACACTTTTATCGTTCACCATGCGAAACATACAGATAAATGCCACAAGTACTATTGAAAATAAGATGTGGACTTTGTTTCTTTTGCTGCGGGCTACCTCTTCTGTTTCTTTCTCTGTATTTAGTATGTCTACACAGAAACTGGTTGTCATTGCCGTTAGTGCGGAATCCGAATTGCTGAATGCCGCTGCTACAATACCTATGGTAAATAGCACCAATACTGATTCTCCCAGATAACCTTGTGTGGCAAACATGGGCAGAATATCATCATTTACCGCAGGAAGTTCTATTCCTGTCTTATTTGCTAAGCTGATTAACAATATGCCCAAACACAAGAATAAAAGGTTGAGGGGAACAAAAGAGAATCCATAGCAATACATATTTTTCTGTGCTTCTTTCAAATTGCGGCAAGAGAGGTTTTTCTGCATCATGTCCTGATCAAGCCCTGTCATTACGATTACAATGAAAATCCCACTGAAGAATTGCTTGAAGAAGTTCTGTCGAGAAACCCAATCATCCATCACAAACATGCGACTGTGCTCACTGTTCGCTATGGCCTGCACCACACCCGAAAAGTTGAGTTCCAACTTATCTATAGTAAAGAAGATAATACAAATGAGTGCGGCTATCAGGCAAAATGTTTGTAAAGTGTCCGTCCACACAATGGTCTTAATGCCACTTTTGTGGGTATAAACCCATACCAATCCTACTGCACCTGCCGCTATCGCCCAAAAGGGAACACCCATTTCTTGAAACACGTATGTGTGTAGGATGAGGCAAACCAGATAGAGTTTGGCAGCTGTGCCCAGCATGCGTGAGAGTAAGAAAAATGACGAACCTGTACGGTAGGCCCTGATGCCAATGCGTGTGTGCAGGTACGTGTATATGCTTGTCAGATTGAGTTTATAGTATAGTGGTAACAGCACAAGTGCCACTACCAGATAGCCGAAAAAAAAGCCGTAAACGGTTTGCATGTAAGTCATGTCCATGCTCCGAACCATACCTGGAACGGAAACAAAAGTAACTCCTGATATGGAAGCCCCGATCATGCCAAAGGAAACCACATACCAAGGCGATTTGTTTTCTCCTTTGAAGAATGCAGCGTTTGATCCTCCTTTTCTCCCGGTGATGCGGGCTATCAGCAGTAAAATCGCAAAGTAGCATATGATGGTGACTAATATCATGACGTGCATGTTTTGCTTGCAAAGATACGATTTATTTTGCAAATGGTAATTTGTAATTCGTGATTGATTGCTATCTTTGCCGCAGTTAAGCATAACTAAGGACTATAAATAATTTACAATATATAGTGAATCAACAATATTCATCTTTATTATTAGAGAAAGCTGTAAGCGAGTTTGCCAAGTTGCCCGGAATCGGAAAGAAGACAGCCATGCGGTTGGTGCTTCACTTGTTGAGGCAAGATGCTACTACTGTGGAAGCTTTTGGTAATGCCATTATCACTTTGAAACGGGAAGTGAAGTATTGCAAGGTTTGCCATAACATCTCCGATACTGAAATGTGTCAGATCTGTGCCAATCCGCAGCGAGATGCGTCTACTGTTTGCGTAGTAGAGAACATACGTGATGTGATGGCTGTAGAAGCTACTCAGCAATTTCGCGGACTCTATCATGTGCTGGGGGGTGTTATCTCTCCTATGGATGGGGTAGGGCCCGGCGATCTTCAAATAGGAAGCCTTGTGCAGCGTGTTTCCGAAGGAACAATAAAAGAAGTTATTCTGGCGCTCAGTTCTACCATGGAGGGTGACACAACGAACTTTTTTATTTATCGTAAACTAGAGAAATTAGGGGTGAAGCTCAGTGTGATAGCTCGTGGCATCTCTATTGGCGACGAATTGGAATATACAGACGAGGTTACACTGGGACGTAGCATTATTAACCGAACATCATTTACCGGAACTATTTAATTATGGAACAACAAATAAAACACATCACAAAGACTCTGCAACTACAATACCTGTTTTTCTGGTTACTTCCTCTTTTTTTGGTTGTAGCATACGAATGCGATTGGCTCGAAGTGGGTCTTTATGCAATCGATTTGCGTATGCAATACTATCTTGAATCGGCAGGCATTCTGTTGGCTATTGCCAGTGTGCCGTTGGCTCTCAAGCTTTTTCGTTTTGCGCTGAAAAGGAAGATTCATGAGGCCTCTTCTCCGGTAGCGTTGAAGCAATACTTGTGTTGGAGTACCTTGCGCTTGTGTATCCTCGAGGCTGCCGTATTGTTTAATATTGTGGTTTACTATCTTACCCTCAATAACCTAGGCGCCCTTTCTGCGTTGATAGCCTTAACGGCTTCCGTATTTTGCTTGCCCGGTGAAAAGCGTTTGCGTGAGGAAATGAATATGTATTAGTTGTTTTAGCAAATTGTGACAATAGATGAAAAAGAATTATTTACTCAATGAACATATTTATCTTCGTGCGGTAGAGCCTGAAGATCTTGATCTTATGTATGAAATGGAGAATCATCCTTCATTTTGGGAAATCAGTAGTTTTACCGTGCCTTACTCTCGCTATATACTGAAAGAATATATTGCAAATTCTCAATGCGATATGTTTGCCGACAAGCAGCTGAGGTTGATGATTGTGCAGAAAGAAGATCATAAGGTGGTAGGTACCATTGATGTGACAGATTATGTACCTCTGCATGGACGGGGTGCGGTGGGTATTGCTATTTTGGAAGAATACCGCAAGAAAGGATACGCCATCGACGCTTTAAAACTGCTCTGTGAGTATGTTTTTGGCTTTCTGCACACAAAACAATTGTATGCACACATTCCCGTTGACAACGAGGCTAGTCTGCATCTATTCACTTCTTGCGGATTTGTTCAGTGTGGATTACTCAAACAGTGGATACGCATTGACAATACATACAAAGATGTCATTTTGATGCAACGCATTAACAATGAGGAATAAAGAAATAGAGAGAACCTTTTAGTTCAGTGAAGGAATCTGCGGAAAGCGTGACCAAGTTTCGTATTTGCTGCCTAGCTTGCCTAATGATTTCTTCCATAGATTGTCAGCCTTTTCGTTCATCAGGCTACGTCTGTCTCCTTTTCCGATAAGCCACGTGTTCTCTTGTATTTCTTGATGTAATTGGTTGAATTCCCATCCCGAATATCCTAAAAAGAAGCGTATCACTCCTTGTATCGGATTGCCTTGCAACATATATTCTTTCAACACATCGAAATCTCCATTCAGGAACAAGCCTTTGCTCACAGGCAAAGCATCCGGAATATCTTGTAACGTGTGCAGATAAAAGAGGGTGTCGGTAGCCAGTGGGCCACCTTTATATACAGGTATATTTTGCAAGTCTTGGAAATCTTTGATCACATCATTTAATAGCAGTGGAATCTCTTTGTTCATAACAATGCCCATGCTTCCTTCATTGGTATGATCGATGAGTAACACCACAGAACGTCCAAATGTAGCATCAAGAAGGAAAGGTTCAGATATAAGGATCTTTCCTCGTGAAGGTGCTATATTATTTGATTCTATTTTAAATATATTGGTATCAATCTTCATGCCCCTAATATATAACTTTTTTCTCAGGGACAAAACTTTTTGCTGTTTTATTTGGATATTAGGTCGTTTTTTTAAGAAATGGGATTATTTTTTGTGAATAAGGCCATTCTTTCGTCCAGTTGTTGATATTGATGGTCTTTAATGAAAGAGGTACATGCACGCAATCCTTCTTGCTGGCTACCTGTGGTAATTAAGGAGATAGCACTCACACCGTAGTACATTAGTTCTCTGGAGAGCTCTCCGCCTGTCATTCCGGAATAACCAATAGTGAAATAAAATCCATCGGCTACCGGATCACCTAAATCATTATCGTAAACTAAGTGAAAGCCGTGACGCAGAAAGATGTCTTTTAATTTTTTTGCTCGTTCGCCATATACCTTTATTTCATCCAGAAAATGATATTCTCCATCATTGGCTGCTTTGAACATGGCTGCCATGGCAAATTGAGCCGAGTGGCTTGTACCCGATGACAGCGCATAGAGCACCCGATGAATAAAGACTGTGCCAAAAGTTCCACCACCGTAGCGCTTCGTCAACCCCGGATAGATGCGGTGATACAGTTTATTCGAAATGCAGCTCACCCCGATGCGTTGTCCGGCATAGCTGAAAGCCTTTGAGCCGGAAATAAGTAATACATAATTATCTGTATACTTAGCCACGGACGGTTGATAGGGTGGTTGGAAAGGAATACCGAAATTTTGGCGGAAATCCATGGCAAAGTAGGCAAGGTCTTCGAGTACAATTACATCATAGCGCGTAGCCAATTGGCCAATAATGCGTAGCTCTTTTTCTTTCAGACAAATCCAACTGGGGTTATTGGGGTTAGAATAAACAATGGCCGATATGTTTCCCTTGCGTAGATAGCTGTCAAGTTTCTCTTTTAATTTATCGCCCCGGAAATCATACACGTCAAATGTTTCATATTTCTGCCCCATCACTACCAATTGCTGCTTTTGCACCGGAAAGCCCGGATCAATGAATAAGATCGTATCTTTTTCTTTGTTACACTGGCTGCAAGTAAGGAATGACGCAAAAGTGCCTTGCATGGAACCCGTTACCGGCACACAACCCTCCGGTTGAATATCCACATCAATAAAAGCTTTCACAAATCGGGCAGCTTCGGCTTTTAATTCAGGCAGCCCGTTGATGTCCGGATAGATACTGGCTACTCCTCGTTGCAAAGCCTCTATCTCAGCTTTTACGCCGATAGCAGACGCCGGAAGTCCCGGAACTCCCATTTCCATTTTAATAAATTCTATACCCGATGCTGATTCAGCTTCAGCTGCTATGGCTTTAACTTCGCGGATGGTCGCTTTAGAGAAGTCGGCTATTTCAAATTTCCGAATAGCTTCGTCAATGATCTCTCGGTTGATAGGGGTGCTTTTCATTGTCATATCGTCACATGTTACTCACTATATTATACCCACAAATGTACTTTATAATCTTTAAAATCTCACAGTAGAAGCCTAAATTCTAATAAAGATGATTTTTTTTAGCTCAACTATTGCAAATATGAGAGAATTGTCTACCTTTGCACCCGCAATCAGAAATGATGGGCACTATCTTGGTTTGGTAGTTCAGTTGGTTAGAATACATGCCTGTCACGCATGGGGTCGCGGGTTCGAGTCCCGTCCGGACCGCCAAGAAATAAAGAAGTCGTTAATGCTTAGGTATTAGCGACTTTTTTATTTCTCTTTTCAGCTAATTTTATTGTAATTTTGGAGCACCATTTAAAATAGAAAGCAATGACTGATTTAGAGAGAATGGAAGCCGGCGAAATTTATTGGGGCTTCAATCCGGATTTTGAACGACCTTTGGAAAGAGGGCAGGAACTTTGTTTCCGCTATAATCAGTTGCCTCCATCGGATATGGCAGGTAAGCGTCGTATAATGGAAGTTTTCTTTCGGAAGGTAGGGGATAATGTAACTCTTCATGCACCTATTCATATAGATCTTGGCAATATAGAAATCGGTGACAGTACGATAATCAACTTTAATTTTGTGGCACTCGATGAAGCCCTTATATCTATTGGAAGTCATTGTTTTATTGGCCCCAATTGTTCCATCTATACTGTGACACATTCCCTTTGTTATGAAGACAGGAATCTGGGACTTATGACTGCTAAGCCTGTTGTTATCAGCAATAATTGTTGGTTGTGCGGTAGTGTCAATGTGCTGCCCGGTGTTACGATCGGCCAAGGTTCGGTTATTGGCGCCGGAAGTCTGGTGACGAAGGATATCCCTGCCGGGGTGTTGGCATATGGGAATCCTTGTCGTGTTATTCGGTCTATAACAGACGCCGACCGTCAATATCTGGAGGGCGTTAATGAATAAATCAAAATAGATACAGTATATATATATTATTATTATCATTAATTGCTGATACATAATATATAGCATGATAAATTACTTCTTTTATCTCTGTACTTTATGTAGGTAGGAATTAAGTCTGCATACGGTGGATGAATATAATAGATCTAAGTTATCAAATTTTACATGCTAAAACAGGCTTATAATAAACCTAAAAACAATTTATAATAAATTGGAAAATGATTTATTATAAATTGCACTATAATTTATTAAAAGAAGATATCGTCTTAATGCGTCTTTAGAGGAAAAATTTAAACTAAAAAAGGTGGTAATTCCCTATATGAATCACCACCTTTCCTTTGTTATACTTTAGCTGAATTATTCTTTATTCAGTCATATCTATGTTTATTATTTTTTTAAATTGTCTTCTCTTTGTTTCAATGGTTTATTATTGAAATTGTATTTATTATTCATTGGTTATATGCTTTATATATCATTTGTTATTGTTTTATCACACGTTCATACTGCAAATATACAATACTAAAAGGCTTTTGTCAAGCCTCTTAGCAACAAATTTGTTTCTAAGAAGCGAATAAAATCGTGTTGTGCTTTGGTGTTTTAACAGAATCTTCTACATTTGTAAAATGTACCGAGTACATTTAAAATAAATCTGAAAATAATCATGAAAATAACTCCTTCAGAATATAAGATTCTTATTGTTGATGACGTGACGTCGAATGTATTGCTGCTAAAAGTGCTTCTTACTAACGAGAAATTTAATGTAATAACGGCTAGTGGCGGCTTGCAAGCTATCGATTTGGTGGATAAAGAACATCCTGATTTGATATTACTCGATGTGATGATGCCTGAAATGAACGGATTTGAGGTAGCTCATCATCTGAAGGAAAATCCTGAAACAGCTGAAATTCCTATAATTTTCTTGACCGCACTTAATAGTACGCCCGATGTGGTAAAAGGATTTCAAGTAGGAGGAAATGATTTTATTTCGAAACCCTTTAATAAGGAAGAGCTTATCATCCGCATCACTCACCAGATCTCTTTGGTGGCGGCCAATCGTATTATTCTAGCCCAGACAGAAGAGTTGCAGAAGACAATTATGGGGCGCGACAAATTATATTCGGTTATCGCACATGATCTCCGTTCTCCGGTTGGTTCTATTAAGATGGTGCTGAATATGCTGATTCTAAACTTGCCGGCTGAGAAAATAGGTTCTGAAATGTACGATCTTTTAACCATGGCAAATCAGACTACTGAGGATGTATTTTCATTACTGGATAATCTTTTGAAGTGGACAAAAAGTCAGATTGGCCGGATGAAGGTGGTTTATCAAGATATTGATCTGGCTCATCTGGCTGAGGGGGTTGTAGAAATATTTGCGATGGTTGCTGCTGTGAAGAAAATAACTGTTCGAGGTGAAATACCTGAAAAGGTGCTTGTTTACGGAGATACTGATATGGTGAAAACCGTTATCCGGAATTTGTTGAGCAATGCCATTAAATTCAGTAATGAGGGAGCAGAGATATTACTAACCGTAGAAACAAAGGATGATATGGCAGTGATTAGCGTGAAAGATCATGGTTGTGGCATTGACGAAGAAGGCCAAAAGAAACTACTGCATACTGATACGCATTTTAGTACTTTTGGCACAAACAATGAAGAAGGTTCCGGTCTTGGACTGTTTCTCTGTAAAGACTTCGCACAAAAGAATGGCGGAGAACTTTGGTTTGTGTCTGCTAAGGGAGAAGGATCTACCTTCAGCTTCTCTGTTCCTTTGAAAAAATAAAATCTGCCATTATCATCGGCGACACATAGCCTTAAAGTCGCAATACTCGCACGTTTTCGTAAACTCCGTCTGCGTAAAGGCTTCTGCAGGATTGTATATCTCTTCAAGCAGATGTTGCAGACGTTCACGAAAATCATCTTCAAAGAAGGTGAAGTTGTTCACCGGAATCTTTGGCTTGCGTGGCTCGCCCATCTCGATAACCGGAGAATAGGTTTCCGCAGCAGCGCGATGGATATAGAGCAGGGAAGGGGCCACTTTTAATGGTTGCTGCTTACACATGATGGCAGCATACAGAAAAGTCTGGAAGATGTAGTTGGGCCGTCCGTCTGCCGGAGTGAAGAGTTGCTCTACATTCACCGGAGTTTTGGGGCTTCCGCCTGTTTTGTAATCTACTATGCGGAGGGTGTCATCTTTGCTATCTATCCTGTCTATGGTACCACCTATCTTGAGGGTGATGATCCCTTCGGAGGTCTGTATTTCTATTTTTTCTTCTACTTTCTTCTCCAGAGCAATCATCTCGAAAGGAGCATACTGCAAGTCGTTGCGCAGTAACTGACGCAGGTAAGAGACGATTACTTTGGAGTTTATCAGTTGGATTCCATTGTATTCGGGCTTTTCATCAGTAGATATATGGAAGAACGTTTCATTGAAAGCTCTGTCTACAAAGCTCTGCAACTTCACGTCGTTGTGTAGTATTTTCTCCAAATCTTCTTTGCGAATGAGTGGGCCAACCTGAGTCAGTGCCATGTATGCCAATTCTGCCGAACGGTGAAAGATGGTTCCGAATTTAGCAGAATCAATTTCGGCACTCACCTCATCCGGCGTTTTCAAACCGGCCACGTAGCGGTAGTAGAATTTTAGTCGGCAATCCAGATAGGTGTTGAGTGCGGATGGAGAGAAGGACGCTTTCGGGTTGTGCTGAATATTGTAATTATGATAAAGTACCTGCATAACGTCGGGCGTTTTCTCAATGCATATATCCACTCCGCTTTGGGGCGATTGCCCGGCTTCGAGAAACTCCCTACTGATTTCGTGTGGCCACTCAATGAGGAACTGAAGCATGAAGCGCGACCACTCTCCGCGGTTTAATCCATCCGATGAAGTGTTGTACATCAAGGTGATGTTCTCAGCTCGCTGGATAAGTCGGTAGAAATAATAAGCATACACCGCGTTCTTATGCTCGATGGTAGTCATACCGAAAGCTTTGCGCAAGTTATAAGGAACAAACGATGATTCGCCACCAGCTTTGGGTAGTTGTCCTTCGTTGAGTGACATTAAGATAAGGTTCTTAAAATCAAGATTACGAGTTTCCAGTACTCCCATCACCTGCATGCCGATGGCCGGTTCACCGTGGAAGGGAATGTTGGCGGCAGAAAGCAACTTACCTAATAATCTTTTGAATGTATCCGTTTGTATCTGTAGGTCTCCGCTTTCAATGAGGTTGAGCAAGCGATTGACCATGGTGAAACTTTTGAAGAGGGACTCGCGATAGAGTTGATTGAAGATGTCGTCTTCTTGTTTTTCTTTCGCATATAGTGTGGCAACCTCTTTTAATAGGTCTGTGAGGTATTGGCAGATGCTAAGCAGGCCGTTACAAGGAGTGAAAAGGCGTCCCAGAAAATCGTCTTGTTTCAGTTCGGAAGGCAGAGGATAGAAGCGATTCTTACTGGTCAATTCCTTCTCCAATGGTTCGGCTTTCTTTGATAATTGTCGGGTGTAAGGATGCTTTAGTACAGACAGGACCGACAGGTAAGCATACCGGCCTGTGTCTGCCCGATAACCGGATGTTTGTAGTTCCAGTAGCGCAGTGATAAAACTGTAGACAGGTGTTTGTGCCAATGGAAATCCCATGGTGATGTTTACATTCTTCACTTCCGATGGAATAGAATGTAGCACAGGTAGCAACAATGATTCGTTGCAAAGCACCACGGCGTTCTCTTTTTCATTTTCAGTAAGCGTGGAACGAACCCATTCCGGCAAGTAGCGCGCCTGTCCATTCTCGGTAGGCGAAGAGATAAAACGTACTGTCTTTGGCTTACGCAAAGCATCAAACAATCCTTCCGGGAGTTCTGATGGGAAACGTTTCAGGTTGCGGTTGATAAACTCTCCGGCTTCGTGTTTATGCTCGGGCATACGAGTGTAGAAAACATCATAATCCCAGTAGAACATAGCCTTTCCTGCCTCCTGCAACAGATCAAAAAACTTCGTCTCTACTTTATTGAGTACATTGAAGCCAACAAATACATATTTGTCATACTTCAATGCATCCACATCCAGTTGCTCGATGACTTTCCGATAGAGCATACCTTCGTAGGCTATGCCCTGTGTTTCAAGGTTTTTCCGATAACGAGAATAGATATCATTGAGCTTGTCCCAGAGAGAAATAAACTTCTCTTTCAGTTGCGTGCGGCGTTCGATGGAAAAGTTGAGGAAGAACTGTTGGATGGCTTCTTCTTGTTCTTCGTCGAGGAAGTCGTATCCGGACATAATGTTCTTCAAATCCTGCAAGTTGCTGAAGAGCTTGTGGGCATCTACCATATTCTTATCCACATCGTCGAAATCGCTGATAAGAAGTTCGCCCCAGAAATAAAATTCATCCAGAGACTCTTCGCTCTTTGTCTCTTCACGAAACACTTTGTAGAGCTCGCACACCAAGCGGATAGGGTCACCCGATTTTAGTGTAGAGAGCTGTTGAAAGAGCTCACTGATGCTGACGTAGGCCGGAGACCAGATTGGGTCGGTGGATTCATCGGCCAGGTAGTCGCTGAAGAACAGACTGGCACGTTTATTTGGGAATACGATAGCTACACGAGATAAGTCGCTGCCTGTTTTGGCATATATATCTTTGGCTACTAATTGCAGAAATGTTTCCATGATTTATGTTGGGGCTGAATAGATTAATTATTGGCAGGTTGAATGCGTTCTATCACATCTTCTTCTACATACCATAGGTATCCCGAAATGTGAGTGTATTTCATTTTTGCGAGCAAGGACATGTATCCTTGTACCTGCTTGTTATATTTCTTATTTTGTTTACCGAATTTGAAATCCACTACCACGACTTCTTCGTTCTTCATCATCACGCGGTCCGGACGACGGGTTTGTAATATTCCTTTCTCCTTATATATAATGGCACATTCGTTGAATAACCTCCACTCACCGGAATACCAGTTGCGTATTTGCGGTTGCGTAAAAGCTTTCAGGGTAAGGCGACGTATTTCTTCTTCCGTTTCATGACTCCCGATGATACCTTCGAATACCAGCCGTTCTATGGCTACTTCGATGTCCGCCTCGGTTTCGATGGCAGAGAACAATGTATGCAATAGCTTTCCGTGATCAATAAATCGACTTTCAGATTCCTCCTCGTCAATACCTTTTATAAAGTCCGCCGAACGGTTGGACTGTCTAAACTCAATATCGTGTCGCATTGACTCCATCATCACAGGGCGTTTCTCTGGTCTTTGAAGTAATTTATTGGTTTCCTTATTCGCTTTTTCTTCTTCAGAGGGGCAGAGTTCTCCATATTCGTACGGTGTTTCCTCATCCCATTCGGTGTCACTCTGGGCGGCAACTTGCGGAAGGGTATTTAGCAGGAGGTCGGATATGGTTCCTCGTTGTCCCTTTTTAGACCATACAATCAGATTCTTTCCGGCACGTGTAAAGGCAACATAGAGCAGATTTAAGTTATCTACCCATAGTTGCAATCTTTCCTGCAAGTAATCATCCTTATACACCGACTCTGCCATTTGAGATGAATAATTGATCGGCACAATATCAAGTCCGTCGAAAGGAGCGGTGGTAGGAACACACCACACCAACTGGTTGTTTGTTTCGTTCTCCAACTTCCAATCACAAAAAGGCAGTAGCACCGTGTGAAACTCCAATCCTTTCGATTTGTGGATAGAGAAAATACGGATACCGTCAATCTCACCGCTGGGAATGGTTTTGCTGCACAACGTCTCTTCCCAGAAACGAATAAATGCATCCGTGTCCGAAGAGTTGCTTTGTACATAATCCGTCACGGCATCAAAAAAGGCAAATAGATAAGCGTCTTGCTGCGTGATTCGG
This sequence comes from uncultured Bacteroides sp., assembly GCF_963666545.1. Taxonomy (NCBI): domain Bacteria; kingdom Pseudomonadati; phylum Bacteroidota; class Bacteroidia; order Bacteroidales; family Bacteroidaceae; genus Bacteroides; species uncultured Bacteroides sp. The sequence continues at coordinate 35,945 of NZ_OY762899.1, forward strand.
TTCATTTCGAAGATGCTGAATAGCTCTTCCAATACTTCGTATAAAGGCATAAGGTGTAAGACATCCTTCATCTCAATAAACGTTTGCGGTAGAAATTCTTTCGCATCGTGAAGCAATATCGTATTGATGTCAGTCTCTTTTTTAACTATCTCCGTTTGATAGCTCACAGCCAATTGGGCAGCAGCTATTTTATTTTCAGGATTTGAAAGATAACGCAGAGCATCTATCATCATGCAGATGGAGAGCGATGCATCGAGACGGAATGCCTCGTCGGAAACCACCTTGCATTGCAGCTCTTTATCGAAATAGTCGGCTATTTGAGGAATGTTTTTATTCTTACGTACCAAGATGGCAATATTGTTTATACGGATACCGCTACTCAACAATCGTTCTACCTCTTCGCCCAAACTGATGAGCGTTTGCTCTGTGTAGTTATGTTCTTCGTCGGGTTCAAGGAAAGATACTTTGATATAACCTTTATCCTCTTTGCGAGGCGATTCTTGTTCCACGTCAGCGTATGCCCGTTGCAGAGCTTCACAGTCGGTGTTCAATTGCGACTTATAGATTTCATTCAGATAGTCTACTGCGGCCTTGAAGATGCGGTTGTTAAAGCGTATGATATTCGTCTCGCTTCGTCGATTAGTCTTCAGGGTTTCCTCACGGATGGGGAAAGGTCCGATATGCTCGTTTAATCCGTTCAGTATGCCCCAATCACCATTTCGCCAACGGTAGATAGACTGCTTCACATCGCCTACAATGAGGCTATCCGCTCCTTGCGATAAACCTTCTAGCAGTAATAGTTTAAAGTTGTTCCACTGCATGCGACTGGTATCCTGAAACTCATCTATCATCACATTGCGAATATTAGTTCCTATCTTCTCGAATACGAAAGAGGAATCACCATCTTTCACCAATCGATGAAGCAAAGCATTGGTATCCGACAGGAGAAAACGATTGTTCTCTCTGTTCAGTTCGCGAACTTCCTCGTCGATGCCGGCTAGTAGCTGCACTTTGTTGAGGTGTTGCATGGATAAGCGGCAACTGTTCACTATCCCATTATTACGAGTGCGGAACTCTTCGGCATCTTTTAGCAAAGGTATCAGGCTTGACGAAGCCAACGAAAGAATGTCGCCATAGCGAGGCGAAGTCTTTGCTGCCCAGTTTTTTTCATCCTCAATGCACTTCTCTACAGTGGCATTACGGATGTCGTCGCCCAAGATACCATTGTTCAGTTTGCGAAAGTAACTGCCTATTCCTCTTGAACCACCTTTCAGGTCATCAGCATTGAGGGCGTGTCCATCCAATTCCCCTTCAAACTGATCGTAGAAACTTTTCATCTGTTCCAAAGCCTCTTTCAACATTTCATCCAATTGGCGGCGATAATCCTTAATGGTATTTGGGTTCTTAAGTCGTTGCCGAAGTCCTTCTCCTTTTTCAATATACCCCTCATCGAAAATGTTTCTTCCAAAGCTTTTCACTTCGTCGGCAACGTTCCATCGCTTGTCGTCTGCTATTCGTTCGTTGATATAATCGAGTAACCAGGCAAGCATAGGAGAGGTGGGTCCAAGCTTTTCTATCATCGAATCGACGGCATTACTCAGCACTTCAGCATTGTTTAACTCTATATTCAGGTTGGGGCTTAGTTCCAGTTCGCGAGCAAGGTTACGCATTACCGACTGAAAGAAAGAGTCGATTGTCTCTACGCGAAAGCGACTGTAATCGTGCAACATGTAGTTGAGTGCTTTTCCGGCAGCTTCGCTGACTTCCTCTTCCGTTTTATTCGTTTCGCTGCATATCCTTAACAAATAAGCGTTAGATCCTTCGTCTTTCGTCCATATTCCATATAGTTGGCTGAGGATACGTTCTTTCATTTCCGCTGTGGCCTTATTGGTGAATGTCACAGCTAGTATTTGGCGGTAAGCCATGGGATTGAGAATGAGTAACTTAATGTATTCCACGGCCAAGGTAAATGTTTTACCTGAGCCGGCAGATGCTTTGTAGACAAGGAGTTCCATGTGTTATTCGAATCAGTAGTGAGTGTTATTAAAAACTTATTATTGCAAATGTACAAGATTATATCAAATGATTGGTATGCTTTGGCACATTTGATCGTTTTCTTATCCTTCGTTGGTGGCTGATGAAAATCGTGATTGGGAGGCTTTGAGAGATAGGCAAAAAAAAAGGAGTCACGCCTGACTCCAACCTTTGTTAACCTTAAATCTAATACTATGAAAAACACACTGCAAATATACGGACTTTTTTGATATCTGCAAGAGCTGTGTGCAGAAATATGTGTTTTATAACATAGATTAATAATTCTTGTTTTCAAATCTATTTTTATTAAGGAAAAAAGAACTTATTGCCTTTTCATGCAACTTTTTTTAAGGTAAATACTCTATTTTGGCTACGATGAGTCTCACTACTTCTTCTTTTTCTGCCTTTACCATAGCTTGGTGATAGTCGTTAGGGAAGAATAAGAAGAAAAAATCAGGTTTTGAATCTACGTATTTTATCTTTTTTGCCTGATAATGAATCACATCCGGCTTATAATCAGTTATAGGTGTAGCATCTTTGACTTTAACTAGTCCGAAGCGTTCGGTTCCTTTGGCCACATACTGCAAGTCAATGTACTGACGGTGAGATTCTACTTTACTCTTGCTTGCATCACGCGTCTGGCTATCGGATACTTTAATGAAACAACGTTTCCCATCTATTTCGTAGGTTCCTTGTGGCAGGGTGAGCAGATCGTTCTCGCCCAACCAACGAAACATTTTATCCCACAATTCTTTGTTCTTCTGATACTGAGTGGCAAACTCAATACAGTTGGTTGCTTTGTATGGCACGGCTTTGAATCCGTTAGACCATTCTCCTTTATGGCACCATTGGCATGCTTTTTTCTTGCTCCACGGAGTGTTTTCTGCCTGAACATTTGATAAGAAAGCGCAGAAAACGGAGACTAAAGCGGCACATAGTATGCGGCTTAAGAAAGATTTGTTTTTCATCTTGCGAGGTTTTTTTATTCTAAAATACTATTTTCATGCTACAAATGTAGAGAGTTATTTCTTTTCTTTCTCAGATATGAGCAACAGTTTGTCACCAACTTGCAATTTTAGGCTACCGTTAGGTATCAGAAACTCATCTCCACGTTTGACTATCATGACCAGTGTGCCATGTGGCAGGTTCATGTCTTTCAGGTTTTCAGCTTCCTCAAGCATCTCGGAGGTGACAGTCATATCCGAAAGTTTGGAATCGATGTCTTCAGGTAACTCTACGCCAAATTCATTACCCACTTTTTCGAGCGGAGAGGAAAGGTGTAACAGACGCGCTACATAGGAGACTGTTGTACCCTGCAAAACCAATGATATGATCGTGATAAAAAAGACAATGTTGAAAATCATGTTGGAACCTTCTACATTTGCCACTACAGGGTATGTGGCAAAAATAATGGGAACAGCTCCGCGCAATCCTACCCACGAAACAAATAGGCGAGATTTGAATTTCATTTTTCTAAAAGGGAGCAAGCTTATAAACACGCTAAGTGGGCGGCCGACAACGATCATAAACAGGCCGATTAACGTGGCTATAACAGCGACTTGTAGCATCTCGTGAGGGTTGACCAGCAGTCCAAGTGTAAGGAACATGATGATTTGGAACAACCAAGTGAGCCCGTCCATAAAGGTAGAGATTTCTTTTCGATAAGGGATTTTGTTATTTCCTACCAGCATTCCTGCAATGTACACTGCCAAATAACCATTTCCATTAAGACGATCTGTAATGGCAAAGGTGAAAAAGACAAAGGCTAGTAGTAAAATGGGGTAAAGTGATTGATTGTCGATATTTATTTTATTCAGAAAAAGGATGATAAGTTTGCCAAGCAGATATCCTACCACACCACCTACTATGAACTGAATGGCAAAACTCCCTAATATTTCGCCGACACCCATGCCACCCAATTGAATAAACTGAATGAGAACAATAGTGAGCATATAAGCCATAGGGTCGTTACTCCCACTTTCCATTTCTAGCATGGGGCGGAGGTTATGTTTCAGATTCATCTTTTGCGAACGAAGTATGGCGAACACAGAAGCGGAATCTGTAGACGACATAGTAGCAGCCAATAATAAAGAGGTGGTAAGCGGAAAATAGATGTTAGTGAAACTCATACCGGAGAGTGCCCAGATGAATAATCCGGTGAATAAGGTAGTGAGTAGTACTCCAACGGTGGAAAGGACGATGCCATGGGGAAGGATTGGGCGTATTTCGGAAAATTTAGTGTCCATGCCACCCGAAAAAAGAATGATGCTTAGAGCAATCATACCAATAGACTGTGCTTCTTTGGCATTGTGAAATTGTAGTCCCAGTCCATCGCTTCCGAAGATCATACCTACTACAAGAAATAAGAGAAGGGCGGGTACTCCAAATCGGTATCCGGTCTTTCCAAAAATGATGCTAACGATTAATAAAATCGAACCAATGAGTAACATGTTTTCTGTAGAAAAAAGCATAGGCTGTCAATAAAAGTTGAGTTTATTATTTGATGTTTTTTCGTCACTGCGCTAAGTTACTCATTTTTCACAAAATAAAAAAGTGCGTTTGGCACCCATTTTCTTATAAAATTGCCGCTGAATGGCTTTAAAGTATTATTTTTGTTCTCAAAATACACATTTTATCTTTATTTATGGATTCAAACAATCTTTCTTCTTTACGCAAAGGGGTGGTAGGAGTACAATTTCTATTTGTGGCTTTTGGTGCTACGGTACTTGTACCTTTACTTGTAGGCTTAGATCCTTCCACAGCTCTCTTTACTGCCGGCGTTGGTACTCTTATTTTTCATTTGGTAACCAAGGGTAAAGTTCCTATTTTCTTAGGTAGTAGTTTTGCTTTTATCGCTCCTATTATTAAAGCTACTGAACTTTATGGATTACCGGGTACGTTATCGGGTATGATGGGAGTGGCTTTAGTTTATTTTCTGATGAGTGCATTGGTCAAGTGGCAGGGGATAAAGTTTATCGATCGTTTGTTTCCACCAATTGTAATTGGTCCCGTCATAATGCTCATTGGCTTGTCGTTGGCTGGTACAGGCGTAAATATGGCTAAAGAGAACTGGGTGCTGGCATTACTGTCTTTGATTACGGCTATTCTCGTATCTATACGTGCAAGAGGATTATTGAAACTTATACCTATCTTTTGCGGTATTATAGTGGGATATGTTGCTGCATTGCTGTTCTTTGATGTTGATTTGTCGGGTGTGCGAGATGCTGCTTGGTTTAGCTTGCCTCCGTTTACATTTCCAGCTTTTTCATGGGAGCCAATATTGTATATGATGCCTGTGGCCATAGCACCTGTAATAGAGCATATTGGGGATGTATATGTGGTCAACACGGTGGCTAAAAAAGATTTTGTGAAAGACCCCGGTTTGCATCGTACTTTGTTGGGCGACGGATTGGCTTGTTTTGTTGCAGGGTTTCTTGGTGGACCCCCTGTTACTACTTATTCCGAAGTAACAGGTGCCATGTCTCTCACTAAGGTCACTAATCCTCAAGTTATCCGCATAGCTGCGGTTACTGCTATTCTCTTTTCGGTCATAGGAAAAGTCAGTGCTTTACTTAGATCTATACCTAGCGCTGTACTGGGGGGTATCATGTTATTGCTATTCGGGACTATTGCTTGTGCTGGAGTTGCAAATCTTATTAATTGCGCTGTAGATTTGAGTCGCACACGTAATATTATTATATTCTCACTGACACTGACGGTAGGCATTGGCGGTGCAGTATTAACATGGGGTAATTTTTCTCTTTCGGGCATTGGACTTGCTGCAATTGTAGGTGTGTTACTTAACTTGCTGTTACCTCAAGAAAAGGCATAAGAATATTAAGATTGTTACAAAACTTTAATGTTGATTATATTTTAAAGATTTACAAATTGTTGTAATTCGGAGAATTCGAGACTTTAGCATGCTGAAAGCATGTTTTAAATAAATACGTTGAATTTCCGAATTCAGCGTGCTGAATTCGGAAATTCAATTTACCCTTCTCACAAGGCTTGTAGAGGCGTTTTAAAAATTAAACATGTCTCTCCTGTTTAGTCCAAGTGTGAATAAAAAATAGTTTAATTCCCATCTGCAAATTTGAGTATAAACTTTTTTGAACCATACTTTTGTAATTTCCTCTTTCACGTTCACTCTAGCTTAGAAACGTTGCGATGTCTTCGTCGGCTGTGCTGATGCCACCAATGCCAAAATTGTCGACGAGCACTTGGGTTACATTAGGAGATAGAAAAGCCGGTAGGGTAGGGCCCAAATGGATCTTTTTCACGCCTAAGTGAAGTAGAGCTAATAACACGATAACAGCTTTTTGTTCATACCAAGCAATGTTATACACGATGGGCAAGTCATTGATATCTTCTAACCCGAATACTTCTTGCAACTTCATGGCGATTACTGCAAGGGAATAGCTGTCATTACACTGACCGGCGTCGAGTACACGTGGGATGCCATTGATATCACCTAATGGCAGTTTGTTGTAACGATACTTAGCGCAACCTGCTGTGAGAATCACTGTGTCTTTTGGTAACTTCTCTGCAAACTCGGTATAATAACTACGACTTTTCATTCGTCCGTCGCAACCCGCCATAACAAAAAACTTGCTGATTGCCCCACTTTTCACTGCATCTACCACCTTATCGGCCAAAGCCAATACTTGTGCGTGGGCAAAACCACCTACAATAGTTCCGGTTTCTATTTCTACTGGTGGTTGGCAACGCTTGGCGTGTTCTATAATAATAGAGAAATCTTTCGGTTGACCATCTTTACGTTCTGAGATATGTATTGCGCCCTCTAAACCTGAAGCTCCTGTTGTGTAGATGCGATCTTTATAAGTTGCTTTTGATGTAGGAGGTACGATGCAGTTTGTAGTAAATAGAATTGGACCGTTGAAACTTTCAAACTCTTCTTTTTGTTTCCACCAAGCGTTTCCGTAGTTCCCTGCCAAGTGCTTGTGCTTCTTCAGATGTGGATAATAGTGAGCAGGAAGCATTTCGCTATGCGTATACACGTCAATGCCTGTTCCTTCAGTTTGCTGTAGCAACTCTTCTAAATCTTTCAGATCATGTCCACTGATAAGAATAGCCGGATTGTTGCGCACGCCGATGTTCACTTCGGATAGTTCAGGATTGCCATAATGACTGGTATTAGCGGCATCTAATTGAGCCATAGCAGTTACACCGTATTTTCCGGTTTCCAATGTAAGAGCAATCAACTCGTCGGCAGAAATATCTTCGCGAGTGATCTCGGCCAGCGCACGTTGCATAAAAGAAAAAATCTCAGGATCTTCCGAACCTAAATTATAGGCATGCTCTGCGTAAGCGGCCATACCTTTGATGCCATAGTGCACCAATTCTTTTAGTGAACGGATATCTTCATTCTGAGTGCGAAGAACACCCACGCTTTGCGACTTTTCTTCGAATTCCTCTTCGGTACCGTTCCATGTACATTCGTCCGGTGCATTGGTTAACGTTATCTTTTGAGCCAGCTTGTTCCTCAAAACCATTCCGCCCTTTATTTTCTCTATGATGGCTGCTTTGTCGAAATTGGCATTGGTGATGGTGATAAAAAGACCGTCGAATACAAATTTATCAGCTTCAGCAGAGGGGTTTCCTATCTTTCGAAGCTCTTGATTATAGACAGCAACCCCTCTCACTACGAACAAAAGAAGATCTTGCATATTGGCTACTTCGGGAGTTTTCCCACACACACCACTTAGTATACAGCCGGTACCTTTTGCGGCTTCTTGACATTGAAAACAGAACATACTCATAATCTTTACGTATTAAGTGTTTTAGTAACTTTAATGCAAAGATAGAGCGGTGCGGAGAGTTATTTTGTAACCAAGGTTACAAAGGGGGGTGTTTTTTAATGATGAAAATCTATAAAAGTAAAAGAACCGCCTCTTCACGAGGCAGCTCTTCACACAAAAAACATACAAGCTAAACAAGAAAAATTAAATTATAATTCTCAGGATTACTTGGAACATTCTTTTGTAAGTGTTTCAATCCAGTTATCTATTCTTTCGTCGGTTTTGTCATCCTCATTCACGTCGTCTAGAGCCAAACCAACAAATTTACCGTCTACTACAGATTCTGATGAATCAAAAGAATATCCTTCGATATCTGTTGCTCCGCAGAATGTGCAGCCTGTCTCTTTCAATTCTTCATAAAGAGCACCCATGCCACCGCAGAAGGTATCACTATATGATTCTGAGTCGCCACAACCGAATAGAGCAACGAATTTATTGGAGAGGTCTGCTTTCTTTAGTATTTTTACGCCGTCATACCAATCGTCTTGTAGTTCACCGTCACCCCAAGTAGATGTGCCTAGCAATAAGACATCGTATTCCTTAACAAGCTCTTCTTTTATTTTAGCTGCATCATGTATGTCTGCTTTAGCAAGACCTAATTTTTCTCCTATTTTACGTGCTATCTCTTCTGTGGTTCCGGTTGTAGAACCATAAAACACACCAATCTTATTCATAATATAATCTGTTTTTATTAATATACTGCAAAGATACACTAATTGAGAGAAGGGGGGAATCACTATTTATAGTGATTTATAGTGAATAATTGTTCTGTAAGTAACTATAAATGGTGATTACGGAAAAAAATACCTAATAATGGTGATTGTGTGCGCACAAAATAATGTGTTATTTTGTTGTGCTAATATTAAATAGGTATTTTATGAACAAATTGCAGAAATATAAGCCTACTGACAAGATGAGTGATCTCATTTGCAATAACTATTCATTGCTACAAGTGATGAGTCGTTTTGGATTGTCTTTAGGGTTTGGCGACAAAACAGTGAAAGAGGTTTGCGCAATGAATAATGTAGATTATCGCACTTTTCTTACTGTAGTGAATTTTATAGAGGAAGGTTTCTCCCGGATGAACGATGAAACAGAAGATATATCTATACCGGCTTTGGTCGATTATCTTCGCCAGACTCATATCTACTTTCTTGATTTTTCTCTACCTAGCATACGCCGAAAATTGATTGATTCCATTGATTATTCAGAGAAAGATGTGGTTTCTCTAATACTTAATTTTTTTGATATATATGTTCGTGAGGTCAGAAAACACATGGAATATGAAGAAAAAACGGTTTTTAAATATGTAGATGATTTGCTTCAAGAGAAGGCTCAGAAGAATTATCAGATATCCACTTTTTCTAAACATCATGAGTCCATTAGCGAAAAACTCACGGAATTGAAAAATATTATCATCAAGTATTGCCCTTCAAAGGCAAACAATAATTTGTTGAATGCTGCTCTTTTCGACATTTTTGCTTGTGAAGAAGCACTGGACTCACACTGTAAAGTGGAGGATTATCTGTTTGTTCCTGCCATTTTGAAACTCGAAAGGAGGCTTGGCAATGATGAAAAATAGCGAAACGATTCGGATTGGCATCGCAGAAACATCTGTTATTATCCGTAGTGGATTGACTGTTGCTCTGAGGAGGTTGCCGAATCTTAAAATACAGCCGGTAGAATTAGGCTCTACTGATGCTTTAAGTGACTGCTTGCGTACTCAGCCGCCTGATATTTTGATTGTAAATCCGACATTTGGTAACTATTTTGATGTGGCTCGTTTTCGTGATGAGGCTTCTGGAAAGGGCATTCGACTGGTGGCACTAATTAGTTCGTTTATAGATTCGGCCTTGTTGACTAAATATGACGATTCACTATCTATTTGCGATGATTTAGAGACATTGGCAAATAAAATAAATCGTTTGCAAAACATCGCGCCGGAGGAGGAAAATGATAATCAAGAAACGTTGAGCCAGCGTGAGAAAGAGATTGTGGTTTGTGTTGTCAAAGGGATGACCAATAAAGAAACTGCAGAACAACTCTTTTTGTCTATTCATACCGTGATTACTCACAGACGGAATATTAGCAAGAAGTTACAGATACATAGTGCGGCCGGTCTGACTATTTATGCAATCGTTAATAAATTGGTCGAGATAGGAGAGATACAAAATTTGTAGATTTTTTGTGGTGGAGAACGAAACTATTGCCAAGTACACAACTTGCTTCTTGCGAAGAGTCGTGTAACTTGGCACTTTTTTAATTCCTTTTTATTTCAAGTAGTAGTGATTCACGGGAGTCAAAGTATCGTCAAGTTCATAAACTTGAGGAACACCCGTTGGTATCTCTAGACTCACAATTTTTTCGTCACTTATTCTATCCAAGTATTTTATTAATGCACGAAGGCTATTACCATGAGCGACTATAAGTACTGTTTTTCCATCGAGTAGGGCAGGAGCAATGCTGTCATACCAGAAGGGAAGTACACGGTTGATGGTCAGTTCTAGTGATTCTCCCAGAGGAAGCATGCTTTGGTCCAGTTTCTGATATTTGGCTTCGAGAGAGGCTGTTCGTTCATCATCAGCCGGTAACATTGGAGGAGCTATATCGTAACTTCTTCTCCAAATATGAACTTGTTCATCACCGTATTTTTCGGCCGTTTCCGCTTTGTTGAGGCCTTGCAATGCACCGTAATGGCGTTCATTCAATCGCCAATGATGAATTTCCGGTATCCACATCTGGTCAGCTTCCTCTTGCAAAAGATGTTGAGTTTTAATAGCTCGTTTCAATACGGATGAAAATGCTATATCGAATGTTATTCCTGCTTCTTTTATTAACTGCCCTGCTCTGCGGGCTTCTTCTTCTCCTTTTTCACTGAGAGGTACGTCGGCCCATCCGGTAAAACGATTTTGTTGATTCCATTGGCTTTCGCCATGTCTTACTAAAACTAGTTTCTTCATAATAATTTCTATCTTTAATAATTGTACTTGTATATAACATTTCTGCGAAAAGAATGTTTTTTAGCTCTTACTAAGTAATGTTAGAAAAATAAAATCCCGACGAAATCACTTCGGCGGGATTTATCTAATTTTATTTTAATGTGGCTACGTAATAAAATTATGACTAATTAATTAAATTCTGATAGTGCAAAGATAAAGGGATTGCGCATCGTGCGCAATCCCTTTATTATGGTATATTTTAGTGTCTTACTAACTATATATGGTTATGGAATAGCTTATTTCTGAATCTTTTCCCATGTTTGGGTTTCAAAATTGTACTTTTTGATGATGCGGGCGGGAATTCCGGCACAAACACAATAGGGGGGTATGGATTGTTTCACGACGCTACCGGCAGCTACAATGCAATGTGTTCCAATTGTAACGCCAGGAAGGATAACCGCATTGGCTCCTATCCAAACATCATCTTCAATAATGATAGGGTCCGTCGTTACTCCCTGTTCGTCGATAGGTATATCTATTTTTTGAAAATTGTGATTGAGGCCACTTATAGTGATATTTTGTGCCAGATTAACATGGTTGCCAATGGTGACCGGACCGATAATTGTATTTCGTAATCCAATGCGCGTATAATTGCCTATAATCAAATCGCCCACAGCATTATTCAGACAACTGTAATCTTCGACAACAGAGTAACGACCTAGAGAAAACAAATTGAAGGGTGGTAGGTCTTTTCGTACACTATGGTAAATAACCGATCCCTTCCCTCGTTTGAGGTAGGTGAAATAGAACAGTCGAATCCACCATTGAGGCTTTGCTTTAGTAGGGTGCATAATGAAGTGATGCAGCATTTTCTTCAAAGCCGGATGACTATTAATTTTTTGTTTTAAAGTAGATAGATTCATGTTGATAGTAGGTTCTTACTTTAATTTATCGGATATAGTGATGAATGCAATGATTCCTTTATAAGTAGCTGCGGCAAGATCCGGTCTCCTTTTCATCATAAATAGGATGCTGTTCTTACTTGCTACAATGGTGCTCAGATAACCGATTGATAGCCATTTTATTATCCCTTTTTTATGCCTCCATGCATATAATAATCTGTTACGCATCATGTAAAAGGTGCGTAATGGGCTCTCTTGTCCGGTACTTTGACTTTCTTTATGGAATATAGTGCAATAGCCGTTATACCAGATTTCATAGCCCTGCTCTTTTAATCGTGTACTCCAATCAATTTCTTCATAATAAAGAAAGAATATTTCGGGCATTAGCCCTATTTGTTTTATCGTTTCTTTCCTTATCATTAATGCAGCACCATGAGCATAGGCTGTTTTATATTGGTGATTATATTGCCCTAGGTCTTTTTCTCCTAAACCAATGGCCCTATTTCTTAGTGTAATGCTACTCAATGTGGTGTAACCTGCATACTGAATGCTTTGCTTCCCGGTTGCGAAGCATATCTTGGGACACACAATTCCGGCGGAAGGGTTTTGTTTGAAACTCTCTATTAAATAATGGAAGCAATCATTTACGATATAAGTATCATTATTTAGAAGGAAAATAAATTCTCCTTTAGCTTCTTTAATGCCTAAGTTATTTCCTCCCGAAAATCCTAAGTTAGTTTGGCTGCTGATTACATTTATAGATGGATATTTTTCTCTAAGTACAGATGCTTCGTCTTTTTTTGATGCATTGTCTACCACTATAATTTCATAGCTAGTTGAATGTATGTGAGTCTGAATGGATTCAATCAGCTCAGCTGTGTCATTTAGCCCATTGTAATTAATTGTGATGATGGATATAAGAGGGCAAGAGGCATCTTTACACATCTTCTTTTTGAATAAATGCAGTTAGAGTTCTAAATATTATTTTTATATCCAACCAGAAAGAAAACTTTTTCGCATAGTGTATGTCGAGTTGTTTCCTCTCTTCGGCCGATAACTTGCCTGATTCTCCTCTCTTCTCAACTTGCCACAATCCTGTAAGTCCTGCGGGAGCCATAAAACGGTCTATATACTCGTCACTGGTTAGCAGCTCAGCTTCATAAAGAGGTAAGGGGCGATTGCCTACAATAGACATATCACCTTTCAAAATATTAATGAGCTGAGGTAATTCATCTATGCTATATTTCCTTATGATATGTCCCACTTTAGTAATCCGGGGATCATTTTCTAACTTCATGAAAGCATTCTTCTTCTCTATACTTTTTTGATTGATATAGTCATGCTCGGATATGACAAAATCATCAGACACAAGTACGATCTCTTCTTCTAAGGCCGCTTTATCTTCTTCTCCAAAATCTTGTGACGTTTCTTCTACTTGATACTGATTAAGCGCATTCAAATCCTTTAAGCGTATATCGGCATTGGTATACATGGAGCGAAACTTCAAGAAATCGAAAATCTGATAATTACTACCAACTCGTTTTGATTTATAGATAATGCTTCCCTTACTCTCTAGTCTGATAGCAAGCGCAGTGAACACTAATAAGGGTGACAAGCATATCAGAGCAACGCAAGAGAAGAGAATATCAAAGATTCTTTTCCACAGGGGTAATTTGAATGTTTGAATAGAAACGTTCTGTTCCCTTTTACCAGCACTCAGTTTTCTTCTATCTACATATTCACTCAAAAAACGAATAGACTCTTTATCGGCAAGAGAAGAAATGGTATTGCTTATTCCCGCTTTCAAATATTTTAGGGCCTCTTCTTTTTCAAGTGCTTCCGTGACAAGTACGATGTAAATTTTAGGGTATTTCTTTTTGAGATAGGTAATGTCTGCAAGATCTATTTGAAGTGTTCTTTGCTCATATAACAGTGATATTTCATCTCTCTCTTTGATGCTATCAATCAACTTTGTAGCTTTGGTACATGAGGATGTTGCGCAGAATATGCCATCGGACATTCTAGAAAAATGCTCGATGGTCTTACTGTTTTCTCCAATATATATAAGATATTGCATGGATGAATTTTACTCGATTATTTTCTTGATACGTACTTTTAACTCAAGTGGGTTAAATGGCTTTAGAATATAGTCTGCCGCTCCCTCTTCCAATAATCTAATTCGTTCAGTAGTACTTTCTTCGCTAGACAACATGATGATTGGAATTGACTTGAATAACTCGTTTTTCTTCATGTAACTAAGGAATTCGTCTCCTCTCATTTCAGGCATACGGATGTCTGAGATAATCAGATCAGGCATCTCTCCTTTTTGTAACGATTCGATTGCTTTGATAGGGTTCTCAAAATAAGTGAAGTCATATTCTGCGCTGAGATAGATAGACACTACTTTTCCGATAGAGGCTTTATCGTCAATAAGTACAATTTTCTTCTTCATAATAATATTAGAGATTTGATATTTTTCCTTTGATGGTTGCACTATGCTTGCTTTGTATACTCGCAAAGATATATAATCTTTTTAAAAATAAATGGATTGGTTTAGATATTTGTTTAAAATGTGACTGTTATATACATAAAAAAAACGGGAAGCACTTTTCCCGTTTTCTTTAGTGGACTATTTTATTAACTGTTATTGCTTTGAATATACTTTATCGTTGTTATAAGATTTATACCAGTCTTTATTATTGAGCCTGTTTGATGCCCAGTTTTTAAAAGTAGGATATGCCTCTACTATACTCACTTTTTCTCTAGAATATTTAAATTCAGGGATGCGAATTGCCCATGTATAGTTACCTGCTACATCTAAATTTTTCTGGTGTATTGTTCCATTGGCCGTTGCCTTAAAATTTTTAAACTCATATAAATGAATTTCTGTTCTTGATCCTAATTTGCCATAAGCAATGAAAAAATCCAGATTATTCATTGTGATACTTGGGGTAGCTTTTGTCTGATCGTTTAATTCTATAATAACTTCAAGAGTATAAAGCTTGCTAGTTTTTTCTTGTCCGGTATTCAACAATTTTCTTTCATCATAACCATAGACTTTATGTGCGTCTCCGAATAATGGAATGACCACCTCGGTGCCGTTGCTTTCTATAGTTGCATCTTCAAATATAGAGGAACTTGTTAGGGTACTTCTAAAGAAATTATTATCTCCTCCAAATGTAATTGATTTTATAGCACTTTTATCTATGCCCGCAAGTCTCAATGCAGATCCAAGTTGTTTACTAGCTCCAATTGCACTAAGGGTTATATTATATTGTATCTTTTTTATGTTATTGGTTGTTTTCTCTCTATCATATTCAGTAGATACATCTAATACAATATCATTGAAATCATAATCACCTGCTGATGGGTAGTTGTCTTCAAATGCATACGAATACTTCATTGGATTAATGTTCACATCATCGGCTCCCTCTGGAGTATAACCGGTACCAGTACACTCTCCTGCGGGTAATGTGAAGTTTGCTTTACCTACATTGCAATAACTAGCACCATTTGCTAGTGCGTTAACTAACCAATCAAATGCTGTCCAGTCGTAGTAGTGAATAGATCCGCTAGATACTTGATTTGAAACTTCACAAATCACATTATTATTTACTGAAACATTGCTATATTTTGTATTATTGCCTAATTTGCTTCCATCAAATTTTAATAAAGCATAGCCGGATGTTGGTCCTGTAATTACTCTATTGAGATCTATATTTCCTACACATGTCATCATTGAATTTTCCTGCATAGTTATAGTAAGGCCTCCACTTCCATCATTAGAGAAACTTCCGCATTTAATAGCAGAGCTACTTCCCATGAGCAAATGTCTACAAGTCATATTTCCGCTTGTTTCAATGTAGCAGGCATTTTTTATATCGGTATTATTGTTCCCAAATAATGTATTTGCAGTTATATGTCCACGGTTAACAAGTACTGCATTGGTACTTGAAGCATTATACTCGTTTAGAGTAAGTGTTCCTACGTTGTAGAAGATCCCGTCACAGTCCACATCAAATGTGTTAATGTTGACATCACCACCATTATAGTTTGTTTTTTGATTGGAGCCGTTTGCGATATTAATAGTATGATTACCGGATATTTTTCCACCGGGTAATACAGTAATGTATGCTCCATTTGTCAGCATAAGGTCGTGAGAGAGTATTAATTCTCCACCATTTGCAATGATAATCTCTCCGCTGTTTATATTATAGCCACTGTTGATGGTGAGCTTAGCCGTTACTATGACCTTGATTTTTGTACTAGTCGAAGTGATACTAAAGCTTTGAGAGAAATTTTTAGTTATCTTGAAATAACGTTCTTGAGTGTTGTCAATACTGAATATGGGATATGTATTATAATCTCCTCCCCAATTACCAGCAGACAAATCCCATCCGTCTTTTATTTCAGTGGCGTTTGCATTGTTTAGCATTGCAGAGACATTACTTGTCGTATATGGAGTAACAATCGTAGGAATCTCATCAGAAGCAGCTCTGGTGGCAGCTCGACTTCTAGTGATAGGGCTACCAAAAGAAGCCTTTACAGCACCGTTCTCAATACTGTCAGTGGTTACCATATATCTACCATTTGCATCAACACGCGCTATAAATACCCTAGTTAATGCACTGGGATAATCCATTGTTGTTTTGAAAGGTGTCTCATTATTTGCAATACCTGAAGCTAGCAACTTGGCATTGTTTGCTGAACTTAGTGGATTAGCATCAAAAACTTGTATTTGATAGTCAACTCCATAATCTTGGTTTACAGCAACATTTACACTCGCTGTTGTTGTTGTTTTCCAATCCATATCTGGATCTACATTTTTTACAGGGAAGGATTCATCGTATAGTTTCTTAGTGTATTCGGCATCAAAGACATCTTTTTCAGAGTCAATGCAGCTAATAAATGCTGTAGATTGTGCCAATAACACGATGGCAATTGCTTGTTTTGCGGTAATTTTCATATCAATTCACTCTAAATGTTTAGTTATTAAGACTTTAATAATCTTGTTCTTTTATGAGTATGCGACAAAATTACGACAAATCTTTAATTGAATGATGAAAAATATAGTATATTGTTGATCCGGTTAACTTCTTTTATGTTTTTGATGGATAGATATGACAACTTTGAAAGGGAATGCAATAAACAGCTATGATCTTTATAATGCATATTATATCCTGTCTTTCTTTATCCATAGCTTGTAAAAGTTGTAAAATCTATCTGCTATTCTCATGAAGATCTGCTTTGCACAGGCATTGAAAATATGATTAATGTTTTATTTTACTTATTTCTCCGGAAATAGATGAAATCATTTTGTACCTTACTTCTTGATTACTTAATTCATGTCCTAAAAGGAACATTAGCTTGGTCACGGCAGACTCGGGAGTACTATCATATCCACTGATGACACCAGCTTGAAGTAGTTGAATACCTGTTTCATATCGCTCCATCTCTACAGCTCCTGATGAACATTGGGTGATATTGACTATAATGATGCCTCGATCGTTCGCTTCTTTTAATTCACGAATGAACCATTCTTTCTGCGGAGCATTGCCCGATCCAAAAGTTTTTAATACTACTGCTCTGAGGCCGGGCACATGTAGTAAGGCGGAGACAATACTTTCTTGTATTCCCGGAAATAGTGTTAGTATCACTACATTGGTATCGAATAAGAAATGGGGTTTTAGTGGTTTTGTTGTATCCGGTTTGCGGATTAAATTAGGTTCATATTTAATATGTATGCCCACGCGTGCTAGTGGAGGGTAGTTGTATGAACGAAAGGCATTAAAATTTTCAGCGTTAATTTTGGTCGTCCGATTTCCTCTCATTAAGTGGTTTTCGAAAAAAATACATACTTCCGGTACTATAGGAGTGTCATCGGGGTTTTTAGCCGCAGCGATTTCTATTGAGGTAATTAAATTTTCTTTTCCATCTGTGCGGAGTGTTCCAATAGGTAGTTGTGAGCCTGTGAGTATGACTGGCTTATTTAAGTTTTCAAGCATAAAACTCAAGGCAGATGCGGTATAGGCCATCGTATCTGTACCATGTAAAATGACGAATCCATCAAAATAGTCGTAATTATAATTAATGATCTTCACCAACTTTGCCCAAAAAGACGGTTCCATATCAGAGGAATCAATCGGTGGATCAAATTGATAGGAGGCTATTCGATAATTAAACTTTTTGAGTTCCGGCACATGCTTTAGTAAGTGATCGAAGTTGAAACTTTCCAAAGCACCGGTCTCCGAATTTTCGATCATTCCAATTGTTCCACCGGTGTAGATTAATAAAACGGAAGGGTATTTAGTAATCATATACATGGTTGTTTCTGTTAATTTGAATGCAAAGATAGAATTTTATACTTTATTTAGGAACACTTGAGGGGTGATAACTTGTGAAATATTGCTTTTTGAGTAGCTTTTTAATAAAAAAGGCGTAGATTACTATTAATTATATAATAATCTGCGCCTATAAGTGTTAATCGATGTTCTAGTAAAACTGCTTTTTAGTCCTTAAGTCCTTGAACTAACTTTACAATAGCTTTTTCAGGATCTTTTTCTTCATCTAATAGAGTGATAAATCGACTACCGATGATGGCGCCTGTGGCAAATTCACATGCTGCTCTGAATGTTGTCTTGTTGCTAATGCCAAAGCCGACCATGCGAGGATTACGTAGTTTCATATCTTCAATTCTTTTGAAGTATGCACGCTTTTGAGTATCAAAGTCTTGCTGGGCTCCTGTAGTAGATGCCGATGACACCATATAGATGAATCCGTCAGTATGATCATCTATTTCGCGTACTCGTTCATCACTTGTCTCAGGAGTAATGAGCATAATTATGCGCAAGCTATAACGTTCTGCTATCAGGCGATAGCGTTCGTGGTAATCTTTGAAAGGAAGATCAGGAATAATCATACCATCGACGCCGCATTCCACACATTTGCGACAAAAGCTTTCAAAACCAAATTGTAGAATAGGATTCAAATAACCCATCAATATTAATGGAATTTTCACGGTACGGCGGATGTTGCGTAACTGTTCAAAAAGAACTTTGAGAGACATTCCGTTTTGCAACGCTTGGGTGGCAGCATTTTGTATCACTACGCCGTCGGCCATAGGGTCGCTGAATGGTATACCTATCTCTATCATGTTTACTCCGTTTGCCTCTAATGTGCGAATAACGTCCACAGTTCCTTCAAGCGTAGGATGTCCTGCGCAAAAATAGATAGATAGAAGATCTTTTTTATTACTGTTGAATAAATGATTAATTCTGTTCATTGTTTCTTATTTTAAAATTTTTCTTGTTTTAAATTTGCTTTAGAAAGCTTTCTATCCTCTTCACATCTTTCTTGCCGGGGGCTAATTCAAAGCGACTATTAAGGTCGAATCCTATTAGCTTGGGGTGTGAGAATTCTTTTAGGGCTTTGATGCTATAAAAGTTGATGCCACCACTTAGTAAGAATAAAGTCTTTCCGGTATATGCTTCAAGCAGGCTCCAATCAAATTGATTGCCCGATCCTCCATGTTGTTGAGATTTGGTATCAAAAAGATAATAATCACAGCAACCTTCATACGCTTTAGTTGCTAGTACATCTTTTGCATGGCTTATTGAGAATGCTTTAACGAGGCGCAAATCGGCCTGTTGTAACGAACGACAATAACTTGGTGATTCTTCTCCGTGCAACTGTATGTAGTCCAATCCAAAACGGTCGGCCATGATTTGTATCATTTCTTTGGTTTCATTGACGAAGACGCCTACTCGCTTAGCTTTGGTTGGCATATACTCAGGCATTTCGAAGACATAACGAGGTGATTTATGATAGAAAATAAATCCGATCATGTCGACTCCCAGCTGTTCTACTTCTCGAATATTTTGAGCCTCGCGCATACCGCATACTTTTATCAATTTACCGTTTATCATCTCGAATATTCTTTTTGCACGTTAAGCTGATTAATGAATGTTTGTAACGCTTCTCCCGGATTGTCTGCTTTCATAAAGGTTTCGCCTATAAGAAATCCTTTAAATCCACTTTTCTGAAGTCTTTTTACTGTTTCGGGATTGGATATTCCACTCTCGGATACCAAAATTGCTTCTTTAGGAAGTTGCTCTGCCAAGCGGAAGGAATTTTCAACATCAGTAAAGAAAGTACCCAAGTTCCGGTTATTAATGCCTATTACGTCTATATTTCTGCTAAGGTACGACAATTCTTCGATATTATGTATTTCCAACAGTGTTTCTAGTCCTAACTCGTGTGCTTTTTCGGCCAAAGCATGGCAAACTTCTTTTTCGAGTGCTGCGGCTATTAGCAAGATGGCATCGGCTCCAACGATTTTGGCTTGATAGAGTTGATATTCATCGATGATAAAGTCTTTACGCAGTATCGGAATATTTACCAGTGGACGTGCAGTCTTGATATCTTTCAAGCTGCCACCGAAGAATTTTTCATCTGTAAGGATGGAGAGGGCTGCTGCTCCACCTGATTCATAAGCCGGAACTATTTCTTCTATTGAAGCATTTTGTTTGATCCATCCTTTGGATGGTGAACGACGCTTGAACTCGGAGATGATTCCGGAAGATGAGCCAATCAAAGCTTTACTTAAAGAGTATTGAGTTTGAAAACTGTCGAAGCTATCCTGCAACTGTTCAATAGAAATAGTTCGTTTCTGTACATCAACCTCAAAGCGTTTATTGGCAATAATTTCAGATAGTATATCTCTCATTTCATTAACTGTTTAGTTCAATGTATGTTTTCAATGTTTTAAGTGCTTTTCCGCTTTCCAAAGATTCTCTGCTTATGTCCATGCATTCGAATATCGTTTTCTCTGGATGTATAACATTTATTGCAAAAGCTGAATTGACGATTACTACATCTCTTTGTGCTTCAGTTGCTCTGTTATTCATCACATTATCGAATATTTTGGTTGCATCTTCAGCTGTATTTCCTCCGTCAAGATCACTTTCCTTATAGCGCGTTAGGCCTAGGGATTCGGGTGTGTATATTTTCTCGTTTCCATTGGTTGCTACCTTGAATTCTGAAGTCAGCGATATTTCATCATACCCGTCTAGACTGTGGACAACAGCAAATTTTGTAGCGCTTTCCTGATAAGTGTAGTTGTATAGGCGAAGTAGTGGCAGATTATATACGCCAAGTAGTTGATATTTAGGAAGCGCCGGATTGACCAATGGGCCTAGCATATTAAAGAATGTACGTACAGCAAGTGCCTTTCTAACCGGAGCCACTGCTTTCATGGCTGGATTGAACAATGGTGCGTGCAGATAAGCAATATTACATTTCTCCATGCTACGGCGTAGTTTGTCATTATCGTTGGTAAACTTAATGCCGTGTTGTTCCATTACATTGCTTGCACCGCTCACGGAGGTAGCACCATAGTTGCCATGCTTCACCACCGGAAATCCTGCACCGGCTACAGTGAAACAAGAAGCAGTGGAAATATTAAACGTGTTTTTGCCGTCACCACCGGTGCCAACAATGTCAATTGGAGCAAACTCGTCTAAATTCACAGGAAGACGCATCTCCAGAAGCGCATCACGAAAGCCACAGAGTTCTTCTACGGTGATGTTGCGCATAAGGAAAACGGTAATGAGTGACGCTACTTGTGCTTCAGTATATTTTCCTTGTGCAATGTTTTGCAATATTTCTCTGGCTTCATCTCTTCCCAAGCATTGGTGTTCAAAGAGTTTGTATAATATCTGTTTCATCGATTTATAGGCTTAAGAAGTTTCTGATAATTGTTTTTCCTTGTGGAGTCAGCACTGATTCGGGATGAAATTGGATGCCATATACTTTGTAATCTTTATGGCGTAATGCCATAATCTCTCCCTCACTACTTTCAGCTGTTACTTCCAGACAACTTGGAAAATCTTTTCGACTGACAATCCAAGAATGATAGCGGCCTACCAGAATTTCGTTCTTGAGGTCGTTGAAGAGTACATCTTCTTTTAGTATTTGTACGGGTGTTTGTACGCCGTGATGTACCTCTTTCAGATTCTCTAGTGTGCCTCCAAAAGCTTGTCCTATAGCTTGATGCCCAAGACAAACGCCCAGTATTGCTTTAGTAGGTGCGTAGCGTTTGATGATGGGGAGGAGCAATCCTGCTTCTTCGGGAATGCCCGGACCTGGCGAAAGAATAATTTTATCAAACCGTTCAACCTCGTCGAGCGCTATCTGGTCGTTACGTATAACTTCAACATCGGTTGCTCCTAATTCCTTTACTGCATGAAGCAGATTATAGGTGAAAGAATCATAGTTATCCAAGAGTAATATTTTCATTTTCTCAATTATTAAAGTTAGTTTTTTAATGTGGCGGCCAGATCAATGGCTTTTTTCAGAGCTCCCAGTTTATTGTTTACTTCTTGTAATTCGTACTCATCCTGACTGCGAGCCACAATGCCGCCTCCGGCCTGGAACCACAGTTCGTTGTTCCGGCTCACAAAAGTGCGGATGGTGATCGCTTGGTTCAAGTCACCGTTTAATCCGATGAAGCCGATACAACCACCGTATGCTCCACGATTGTGTGGCTCGATTTCACTAATTAGTTGCATGGCACGTACTTTAGGAGCACCGCTCAATGTTCCTGCAGGGAAGGTATCAATAAAAGATTTGATCGTACTGGCACCCTCATTCAGTATGCCGCTTACTCTGGATACGAGATGGATGACGTGGCTGTAGTATTGTGGCTCTTTATAGAAGACCACGCGTACATCATGGCAATTGCGACTTAGATCATTTCTGGCCAAGTCAACTAGCATTACGTGTTCTGCATTTTCTTTAGGATCGGCAAGGAGTGTCTCTGTCAGTTCTTTATCTTTCAAAGCATCGCCTGTGCGTCGGGTTGTTCCGGCGATAGGGTCAATGTAGGCTTGTTTTCCATCAATTTTGCAATGAGTTTCGGGTGAAGAACCAAAGATGCGATAGCCGCCGAAATCAAAATAGAACAAATAAGGCGAGGGATTGATGCTTCTTAAAGCACGATATACTTTAAAGTCATCGCCTGCATAGGGTTGCACGAAGCGTCTGGAGAGTACTATCTGAAATACGTCACCGCGGAGGCAATGAGCGATACCTTTACGCACATTGGCTTTGTGCTCTTCATCGGTGATCGTACTTGTTACAGGGCCGATTGCGGAGAAATTATACGACGCATAATTGCGGTTTTCTATGGCTGTTTCCAGTTGATCAAGGTCACTCTTTTCTCCGTCACTAAGCATTTCCACCAGCTTAAGTTCATTCTTGAAGTGATTGAAGATGATGATATACTTATATAAAATGTATAGCATGTCGGGAGCGTCGTTCTGCTCGTCGTGACTTTCTTTGACCGGTATGTTTTCAAAATATTTCACAGCATTGAAGGTGGTGTATCCATATAGCCCACACACGTTACTTTCCAGTCCACTTACTTTAAATTGTCCAATAAATTGGTTTAAAGCTGTTTCTACAGAAAAAGAAGGAGTCAGCGGCTTCTCTTCGTGCGTGTTGTCGGGGTATGTCATTGTTACCTTGCCACTGTTTATTCCAATGCTGGCTAGTGGACAGAGAGCGATGAATGATTGACTGTTTTCTGCGGCATGGAAATCCGAACTTTCCATAAGGGCCGATTGAGGATACATATCTCTTACTTTGAGATAGATGCTCACAGGTGTGTGTAAATCACCAACTACCTGCTTGCTGTTGGTCTGATATGTAAATTGCTTCATTGTGTTTATTTTTTGTAGTTATCCAAATAGGTTTCTATGTCTTTATCTCCACGTCCCGAAACGGTGAGTACCACTACATCTTCGGGGTTGAATCTTATTTTTTTTAGCGCGCCTAAAGCATGAGCCGATTCAAGTGCAGGGATAATGCCTTCCAGACGAGTTAATTCATAAGCGGCATCTATCGCTTCATCATCATTGATAGACACTACCGTAGCGCGGTGTTGTGCGGCCAAATTAGCGTGAATAGGCCCGATACCCGGATAATCAAGTCCGGCTGATATAGAATACGGCTCTTCTATTTGTCCGTCTTCATTTTGAATGACGAAAGTGCAGGCACCGTGTATAATTCCTATCTTTCCGAGTTGAATGGTGGCGGCTGTCATTCCCGTTTCTATCCCTTTCCCTCCGGCTTCTGCAAGTACAATCTTTACTCGTTCGTCATCAATATGGTGATAAATTGTTCCGGCGGCATTACTACCTCCACCTACGCAAGCGATCAGATAATCAGGATAATCACGTCCTTCTTTCTCGAGAAGTTGTTTTTTTATCTCTTCGCTGATGATTGATTGCAAACGTGCTACCATATCCGGATAGGGATGAGGGCCTACAGTGGAACCTATTATATAAAAGGTGTCTGCAGGGTGACAGCACCAGTCACGAATAGCTTCATTGGTTGCATCCTTAAGTGTCATGTTTCCTGATGTAACAGGAACAACTGTAGCACCTAGCATCTTCATCTTTTCTACATTGATGTGCTGTCTTTCTATATCCGTTTTTCCCATGTAAACGACACATTCCATATCCATTAATGCGCAAACAGTAGCTGTTGCCACACCATGTTGGCCGGCACCGGTCTCTGCTATGATGCGCTTTTTGCCCATGTGTCTGGCGATTAAGATCTGGCCTACGGTGTTGTTGATCTTATGTGCACCCGTATGGTTCAAATCTTCCCGTTTCAGATAGATTTTGCAACCATACTTTTTCGATAGCCGATTAGCCAGATAGAGTGGGGAAGGGCGGCCCACATAATCTCTTAGTAATAACTCAAATTCTTGCTTAAAGTTTTCACTTTGCAATACTTCCAGATAGGTGTTTTTTAATTCTTCAACGCATTTATAAAGAATTTCAGGAATATATGCTCCACCAAATTCTCCGTAATAACCGTTTTCGTCTACTAAATAACTTTTCATAATGTTACTATAATATTGTTGTTGTAAATTGCTTTAAAAAAAAGAGCCCTGTCGCAGGTGCGACAGGGCTCTTAGTAATATCTTAATTTAATTAGTATATATACATGAGGCTGCTACCTTACGACTTATTTAGTTGTAAGATACGCCACCAATATGTATTTACTAATATACTTCTCATTGCATTTTGCTTTTATTCGGGGCAAATATAAACACATTGTTTGGAATCGCAAAATATTTAAAGCTTTTTTTATTATTGTGAATAAAATAGATAGAAACATTTTAAACTTCCAGCTGTTTTATAACTAAACAGTCAAATAAATAATGTATCTTCGAAATAGAATCAATTTATCAATTATAAAAAAGTATGTATAATTTTGTTTTTCAAAATCCCGTAAAGCTTATTATGGGTAAAGGGATGATTGCGAATTTGAATAAAGAAATTCCTGCTGACAAACGTGTGATGATTACTTTTGGTGGTGGTAGCGTGAAAAAAAACGGTGTATATGATCAGGTGAAAGAGGCGTTGAAAGACTATGATACCGTTGAGTTCTGGGGCATTGAGCCTAATCCTTCCATTGAAACCTTACGTAAAGCTATTGAATTAGGTAAAGAAAAGAAAGTCGACTTTTTGCTGGCTGTAGGAGGTGGTTCTGTTATTGATGGAACGAAACTTATTGCTGCCGGCTTATTGTATGATGGCGATGCGTGGGACTTGGTACTTACACATCAACCGGCTACTGATACGGTACCTTTGGGTACGGTTCTTACTCTTCCTGCTACAGGATCGGAGATGAACAATGGAGCTGTGATATCTCGTCATGAAACGAAAGAAAAATATGCTTTCTTCTCTAATTTCCCGGTTTTTTCCATTCTTGATCCAGAAGTAACGTTCACACTTCCTCCTCATCAGGTTGCATGTGGCTTAGTCGACACGTTTGTACATACCGTAGAACAGTATATGACGACTCCTGGACAATCTCGCCTGATGGATCGCTGGGCAGAAGGAATATTGCAGACACTCGTAGAGGTTGCGCCTAAGATTCGTGAAAATCAAAATGACTATCAACTAATGGCCGACTTTATGCTTTCGGCTACAATGGCACTCAACGGTTTTACTTCTATGGGAGTATCGCAAGATTGGGCTACTCACATGATTGGTCACGAACTTACTGCGCTCCATGGTCTTTCTCATGGACATACCTTGGCAATTGTTTATCCGGCTACCTTGCGAGTATTGCGCGAAGCAAAAGGAGATAAACTCATACAATACGGTGAAAGAGTATGGAATATTACTTCCGGCACACGTGATGAACGTATTGATGCTGCTATTGCGCACACCGAAGAATTTTTCCGTTCGCTGGGGCTTACCACTCGTTTAAGTGAGGAAAAAATAGGAGTTGAAACGATTGATGAGATAGAACGCCGATTTAATGCTCGCAATGCTGCTTATGGTGAGAATGCCAATGTTACGGGTGCCATGGCAAAAACCATATTGAATAGTTGTTTAAAGGAATTTTAATCAAATAATAAATGTATGAAAGCGATTAATAACTTTCTGATGCGTAGCGTTTGTGCTCTCATAGTGGGACTTGTGGTGGTGATCTGGCCTGATGTTGCCGCAGTCTATATTGTGATAACCATTGGTATCTTGTTCATGATTCCCGGATTGGTAGTTACCATTGGCTATTTTACTAAGAAGGCGAGTCAGGAAGTTTCAAATCGCTTTCCTATAGAAGGAGTGGGGAGTTTTCTTTTCGGTCTTTGGTTGGTTGTTATGCCTGCCTTTTTTGCCGATGTACTGATGTTGCTGCTCGGTTTCATGTTGATGATGGGGGGTGTTCAACAAATCGGTTTGCTTATTATGGCCCGGAAGTGGATCCAAGTACCCGGAGCTTATTATATCATTCCTTTACTTATTCTGTTTGCCGGATTATTTGTGATTCTTAATCCTACAGGCGTGAGAAACACAGCATTTATAATTATTGGAATAACCAGTTTGATTTATGCTCTTTCAGAATTGATTGGCTGGTTGAAGTTTATGCGGCGTAAACCCAAACCTCCTGTTGCGGCCAGTTTGCTAGAAATAGAAGATGCTGAGGTTATTGAAGGAGAATAAAATTCACTTTCTTGCTATTTGTTTCTAGTGATGAAACTAAATGTTTCGTACGTTGAAACAAAAGGTTTCTTACCTTGAAACTATTAGTTTATACCTATTGAAACCATTAGTTTTTACATATTAAAACTAATGGTTTTATAGTACAGAATCTTATATAAAACGAGAAGAGGACTATCTCACGATACCCCTCTTCTACAAACTTAAAACAACCAACAAAAGAAATAGATAATCGAAACTACCTATTTTTTATCTTTATCTTATAAATAAGAGTTCTCTGTATTTAGGAAGCGTCCACATTTGATCGTCAACGATAAGTTCCAATTTGTCGATATGGTAACGAATTGCTTCTAACATCGGAACAATCTGATCATGGTATGCGATTGCCTTTTCGCGTTCGCTTTCAATCTTATTAGCTACTTTACGAGCTTCAACCATTGCGTCTACATGTTCCTTAATATAAGCGGTGCGATCCGATATTTCTTCGATAAGTTCCAAATTCTTTTTCGATAATCTGGTTGACTTTTCATCAGAGAACAAACCTTTCATCTTATATACGTTATCGATCAAATTAGTCTGGTATTGTGTGGCAACCGGAGTGATATGGTTCATAGCCAAATCTCCTAGTACACGCGCTTCAATTTGAATCTTCTTTGTATAAGTTTCCCATTTAACTTCGTTACGAGCTTCTAGCTCTACTTTAGTCAATACACCGGTACCTTCAAACATAGCGATTGATTCAGGTTTCAGGTAGTTGTCAAAGATTACAGGTACACTTGTTTCGCAATCCAAACCACGTTTGGCTGCTTCCACTTTCCATTCTTCGCTGTAGCCGTTGCCATCAAAATGAATCGCTTTGCACTCTTTCACATAGCTACGGATGATCTCCAAAATAGCAGAAATCTTAGGCTCGCCTTTTTCAACAAGAGTATCAACGTCTTTTTTGAATTTAATCAATTGCTCTGCAAGGGCAGCATTCAATGCAATCATTGCTGATGAACAGTTTGCTTCCGAACCTACTGCACGAAACTCGAAACGATTTCCTGTGAAAGCGAAAGGAGAAGTACGGTTACGGTCTGTGTTGTCTATCAACAATTCAGGAATTTGAGGAATATCAAGTTTTAAACCTTGTTTTCCGCTTAAGCTGATAAGATCGTCTTTAGTGCTTTCTTCAATGTGCTTCAATACTTGTGACAATTGTTTGCCTAAGAAAGAAGAGATGATTGCGGGAGGTGCTTCATTAGCACCCAAACGGTGAGCATTGGTAGCGCTAGAAATACTTGCTTTCAACACACCGTTGTGGCGATAAACAGCCATAAGAGTATTGACTACGAAAGTGATGAAGCGTAAGTTATCTTCAGGTGTTTTACCCGGAGCCATCAATAAAATACCGGTATCGGTTCCGAGTGACCAGTTATTATGTTTACCCGATCCATTCACACCTTTGAATGGTTTCTCATGCAATAATACGCGGAATCCATGACGACGAGATACTTTACGCATCACAGCCATGATGAGCATATTGTGATCTACTGCTAAGTTACACTCTTCATAGATCGGCGCAAGTTCAAATTGGTTTGGAGCAACCTCGTTATGACGAGTTTTTACAGGAATACCAAGTTTCAATGATTCGATTTCCAACTCTTTCATGAATGCTGCCACGCGAGTAGGAATAGCACCAAAGTAATGATCTTCCAACTGCTGATTTTTAGCACTATCGTGGCCCATCAGTGTGCGACCGGTAAGAAGTAAATCTGGACGAGCGGCATACAAGCCTTCGTCAATAAGGAAATATTCTTGTTCCCATCCCAAGTAAGCAACTACCTTCTTTACGTCTGGGTTGAAATAGCGACATACATCAACAGCAGCTTTGTCAACAGCTCTCAATGCTTTCAAAAGAGGAGCTTTGTAATCTAAAGACTCTCCGGTGTAAGCGATGAAAATTGTCGGAATGCAAAGTGTGTCGTCGATAATAAAAGCTGGAGAAGATGGATCCCAAGCCGAATAACCTCTAGCTTCAAATGTATTACGAATACCACCATTGGGGAAGCTCGATGCATCTGGTTCTTGTTGAACAAGAAGCTTTCCTGAGAATTCTTCCATCATACCGCCTTTGCCATCATGCTCTACAAAAGCATCGTGTTTCTCGGCTGTTCCTTCTGTTAATGGGTGGAACCAGTGTGTGTAGTGTGTAACACCCATTTCGATTGCCCATTTTTTCATACCCGCTGCGATGTCATCAGCTATTGAACGATCCAATGGAGAACCGTTATCAATAGCATCGACTAATTTTTCATATACCTTGCTTGGAAGGTACTTGAACATCTTAGCGCGATTGAATACATACTTTGCGAAGTATTCCGCCGGGCGTTCTGCCGGGACGGGGACTTCCACTGCTTTCTTTTTGAAAGCTGTCTCTACTACTCTGAATCTTAGTTTTGACATAATAATACCTAATTTTGATTTGTTGTTAAATATGTTAGAGTAAAAATTGCTCTTGGTTTATTTTGTTCCCGGACAGGTGATCAAGCCCATCCGGGATATATTTAGTAATTAGTTATAAGCAGATTCGCCATGTTCATAGACATCGAGTCCTTCTTCTTCGATGCGAGCAGGAACGCGAAGCCCGTGAACGACATCAAGAATTTTAAATAGAATAAAGCCCATTCCGGCAGCCCAAGCACCGACAACGAGTGCGCCAAAAACTTGTGCGCCTAGCAGTGCGGCACCACCACCAAAAAACAAACCTCCGTTAGTGGCAAAAAGACCGGTCATTATAGTTCCTAAGCAGCCACAAACACCATGTACGGAAGAAGCCCCAACAGGATCATCAATTTTAAGGACTTTCTCGATAAATTCAACAGAATAAATCATCACTACTCCACAAATAGCACCAATGATAACTGAGCTTAGTGCAGATACGGCATCGCACCCGGCAGTGATTCCTACCAAGCCGGCTAAAATACCATTTAGGGTTAGAGAAAGTGATGGTTTTCCAAATTTCATCCAACTGACAGCTAATGCTAATACGCCACCAGCGCATGCTGCTAAGTTTGTTGTTAGGAATACGTGTGAGATAGCAAAACGGTCAGCTTCACCTGCAGCAGCTAGTTGTGATCCAGGGTTGAATCCGAACCATCCAAACCATAAAATAAATACTCCTAAAGCTGCCATGGTTAAACTATGTCCCGGTATTGCTCTTGATTTTCCTTCTTTACTATATTTTCCAATGCGTGGACCTAACATTGCTGCGCCAACTAAGGCTATCCATCCACCAACAGAGTGAACAACGGTTGATCCGGCAAAATCATGGAAAGTTGTTCCGAAAAGATTCATCATGAAACTCCCTTCAGAAGCATCCATCAACCAGCCTCCGCCCCATGTCCAGTGACCTGAAACGGGATAGATTACCGCACTAATAAAGATTGTGTATACAATGTACATAGAAAATTTTGTACGTTCAGCCATTGCTCCTGATACGATTGTTGCAGCTGTTGCGCAGAATACAGTTTGGAAAATAAGGAATCCTTCCGCAGGCAGACTACCTTTATAAAAAGATAGATCAAAGAAATGGGGCATTCCAACAAAGCTTCCTACACCAAACATTAGGCCGAATCCGATGGCCCAATAAAGAAGTGAGCCAATTAGAAAGTCAACGAAATTCTTCATTAAAATATTCGCTGTATTTTTAGAACGGGTAAAACCTGCTTCCACTAAAGCAAATCCCGGTTGCATAAAGAATACAAGTGCAGCAGCCACTAACATCCAAACGGTGTTTAATCCTAAAACAAGATCTCCGACAGTATCAGGAGCTTTTTCGGCAGGAGCAGCTACAGCTGCTTCGGTTACGGTTGATGCTACAGCTGCACTGTCTACGGCTGCAGAATCTTGTGCCAATGCACTGGTTGCGAAAAAGAATGCCATCATCAAGGCACCTGCTATCCACAGTTTCGCAATGCTATGTTTCTTATATCTATCCATGTTTATATTATCTTATTTTATTGATACCTATTATTGTTCTATTGAAAATTATTTTTCTTGTTCAGCATTATAGAGGGCAATGTCACCTCGTTCTCCTGTACGGATACGAATAGAATCTTCAATTGGTATAACGAAGATTCGTCCATCACCTATCTCGCCAGTCTGAGCTGATTGAAGAATAGCCTGCACAGTTTTTTCAGTATTCTTGTCGCGAACAACAATAGAAATAAGAGTTCTTTCAATGTAGCTAGTGTCATATACTACACCACGGTAGATACGGCCTTGTCTTGCTTTTCCCACGCCTCTTACATCATAGTAAGAGAACCATTCAATGTCCGCCTCGAGGAGTGCGTCTTTCACCTCTTCGAACTTAGTTTTACGGATAATCGCTTCAATTTTTTTCATATACTTTAAAATTAGTGTGTCACAAACTTGAAAAAAGAGGTATAAAGTGATGACAGCCATAGCAGGTTACCATACAACAAACCGATAAAATCAATAAACTCTAACTACCTCACTTTATACACTCTTTGTCTCTTTTTCTTTTTACTAATACTTTGTATTTTTGTTCACTTAAAAGCTTACGCCAAAGACTAAGTATGTTTTATCATATGCCGGAGCTACAATGGCTTGAACAAATACCGGCAGAGAAAAACTATCAGTCACTTTTAATTCTTTAGATGCTTTTATTGATATGTCTGTAATCGCAGCATCTTTGCCATTGCTATATAAACTTTCGTGAGGTGTGAAGCCTATAGAAGGGGTCACTGTAACATCTCCAACGCTAAATTCGTATGCAGCATTGATATAAGTTGAGTAGTTCTGTTTGTCCTCATCACTTGCTTTCTTGTCTGCTCCGGCAAACATAGTTGCCACAGATAAAGTCAGAGGACATTTTTCTCCAAAGCTATAGCTCAATGCTCCTTCAAAGTAATGTGAATCACTATAATATCCGTAATGTTTGCTTTCTCCCGCCCACCAATAATCGGTGATGGCTATACCAAAGCCTCCAATGCTGTAGCCTAATGTAAGATCAAATTCTTTCGGATCTAATTCTGATAGGCTGCTGCTTCCCCAAGCCGTAAGTGATAATCCTTTATAAGCAAATCCTAGAGAGGGCTGGATTGAAGCTCCTGATAGCTGATCCTGCCCTCTCCATACATACTTATTTACCACGTCGGCCCCTAAAGATACCTCTACCTTGTCTTGTGCCTTCATTGTTGATGGTGCAAGAACCGTTAGTAATGCTGCTGCTATTACCCCCCATTTTTTGTAAATCGTCGTTTTTTTCATCGTTTTTTTCTTTTAAGTTAGAAATATTGTGGATTTATAGTCCATAATTATATAGTAGCGCGCAAATACTATCGTTTTTTTAGAGGTCTGGAGGCAATTATGATACCCTCATTATTTTATCCAATTTCGCAATCGTCGCATGGCTTCAATACAATTTTCGCGTTCTCCAAATGCTGTAAGGCGGATATACCCTTCGCCACTAGGTCCAAACCCTACACCAGGTGTTCCCACTACGTTGGCTTCGTAAAGCATTTGGTCAAAGAATCGCCATGAACTTGCATCATTGGGTGTTTTTATCCAAAGATAAGGAGCATCAACCCCTCCATAAACTTTCAATCCTGTGGCCTCAAGTCCCTCTCTCATTATTTTGGCATTCGCCATATAGTAGTCTATGGTCTCCTTTGCTTGTGCTTTCCCCTCCGGGCTGTAAATTGCTTCGGCACCACGCTGTGTAATGTAAGATGTTCCATTAAACTTAGTACATTGACGTCTGTTCCATAAGCGATTCAGTGGAATTCGATCTCCTGCAAGAGTAGCTGCTGTTAGTTCTTTCGGCACAACCGTATATCCACAACGAACTCCTGTGAACCCTGCTGTTTTAGAAAAACTACGAAACTCAATAGCGCATTTTTTAGCTCCTTTTATCTCGTATATAGAATGTGGAATATCCGGATTTTGAATATATGCCTCGTATGCTGCATCAAACAAAATAAGTGTGTCGTTAGCCAATGCGTAATTCACCCATTTTTTTAATTCCTCTTTAGACAATGTCGTTCCTGTAGGATTGTTTGGATAACAAAGATAAAGAACGTCAATTCTCTTATCGGGGATTTGAGGTATAAAATCATTTTCGCTAGTGCAAGGTATATATACCACATTACTCCATTTCCCATTTTCTTCTAATGTTCCGGCACGCCCGCTCATCACATTGCTGTCAATATAGACAGGATATATTGGATCGGTTACTCCAACACTGTTATCATGGCGAAGGATATCGCCAATGTTGCCTGTATCGCTTTTTGCGCCATCACTAACGAATACCTCTGTTGGGCTAAGGTGAATGCCACGAGATGCATAATCGTTCTTTATAATAGCTTCTATTAGAAAATCATATCCTTGTTCTGGTCCGTATCCACGGAATGTATTTTTGCTGGCCAACTCCTCAACAGCTTTATGCATGGCCTCTATACAAGCTTTTGGTAATGGACGCGTTACGTCCCCAATTCCCATGCGTATGATATCTTGTTTCGGATGTGTGATTTTAAATGTGTTGACCTTTTTTGCAATGTCCGAGAATAAATAGCTTCCCGGAAGTTTTAAATAATGCTCATTAACTAATGCCATAATTGTTTTTGTTTTAAGTTTGTCCTATCTTGTAGGAATTGTTTTTGTTGGTTAAACTATTACTTGTCAGTCGTCTATTTCTATTTCTCCATCGAATACTTTGGTGGCTGGTCCTGTCATTAATACATGTCCGGATTGCTCTTCCCACTCAATTGTTAGTGCCCCACCATCCATGATTATATCCGTCTTTCGCCCAGCTTTATTATTGATGATTGCAGCTACAGCTGTAGCACAAGCACCGGTTCCACAGGCTTGAGTAATGCCCGATCCACGTTCCCAAACTCGCATTCGTATCTCTTTATCGTTTAAGATTTGAGCAAATTCTACATTGATGCGATCGGGAAAGATTGGAAGATTTTCTAATTTTGGCCCTATTTCAGATAGGTTAATACTATTAATATCTTCAACGAAGATTACCAGATGAGGATTCCCCATTGATATGGCTGTGGCAATAATCGTTTTTTGATCAACGTTGATAGGTTGAGATATCATTTCTTTTTTTCCTTCTCCTTCAAAGTCTACAAGTTCCAGAGCAGGTGTACCCATATCTACAGTAACAGCAGTTACCGTTTCATCCTTGATCTTAAGTTTTAATATTTTAATACCAGAAAGAGTTTCTAAAGATATTTCAGACTTTTCAGATAGGTCTGATTCATATATGTATTTTCCAATGCAACGGCTTGCATTGCCACACATCATCGCTTCCGAGCCATCAGCGTTAAAAATACGCATGCTGAAATCTGCTATATTTGATTTGCCTATTAAAACGAGCCCATCGCTACCGATTCCTATATGTGGTTTACTCCATTTTATTGATACTTGTTCAGGATTTAGGATGGGATATTTAGTCGTATCTACATATATGTAGTCATTGCCCGCTCCATGCATCTTAGTGAACTTTATCTTTCTTGTCATTTTGAACTTTATTGGTTGGTTGTTGTATCCTTTTGTTTTACTGTATTGCAAATATACGACGTTTTGATCGTATTTACTATAAGAAAGCTTTCTTATATCTATTTATTTTATATAATATTTCATTTTTTAAAAATATAGGCTATTAAAATATCATATTATTGATAATTATAGGCTATATTTTTAATATTGTTATTTTTATAGATGTTTTTGTATATTATTTCTTTAAATATAAATAAAAAAACAGTTTTTTGAGTAGATATAAGGAAGCTTAGTTATTTGCTTTTCAACGTTTTTTGCAATAATACAGGCTCATTTGTTGTGATGTAATCCACCTTATTGCTTATAAGCCACTCAAAGTCTTCGCTCTTGTTTACTGTCCAAACGTTTGTTTTTAGACCTAATTTGTGGCATTCTGCTATCCAATCCGGATTTTTTCTAAAAATGCTTAAATGATAATCTGCACCGGTAGCTCCAATTTCTTTTAGTTGTTGAGGAGAGAGATTTCCTTCCAGATAAAAAATAGGAGTGCCTGCCGGAGCTAGACGAATAAATTCTTTAATCGCATGTAGGGAAAAGCTGATATATTCTATTCTATTAGCGAGTCCCATACTTTTTACCATTTTGATGATTCTTTTCACGGCTTCGGTTTCGCGTTCTGGAGTGCTATGTGCTTTCAACTCCAAAATAAGGTGAGTCTTGAGTGTTTTTCCTCTTTTGAGATATTGCTCTAAAGTTGGTAGGTTTTCTCCGTTTTTGAGTTTTAACGTTACAAGTTCTGTAGAAGGAGTTTTTTCCATGCTTTTACCTTGATAGGAGGAGTCATGATTTACCACTAACTCATTATCTTCTGCAAGCCATACATCAAATTCACTACCATAGCAACCTACTGAGTCGGCCTTGATAAGAGAAGTAAGGCTGTTCTCTGCAGAACCATCTGTTTTCCAGAATCCACGATGGGCTATTGCTTGAGTCTGCGCCATTGCATTATGAGTTACAATGAATAACGATGCAATAAAAATAATTTTTTCAATCTTCATAGCTAATAATTTTATTTATTGTTATTAAGCAAAGATAGATAAAAAAAACACAGATGACACAGAATCTACAAATTCGTAATTAATTTGTAACCTCTGTGCCATCTGTGTTATAGATATGGTATATGCTTCTTCTTAATATGCTTCAGTATGCACACCCTTTACAGCTCGTCCTGATGGTTCATTGATGTCTTTAAATGAAGCATCCCATGCTAAGGCTTCAGCAGTAGAACATGCTACACTTGGAACGCTAGGCACTGAGCGTGCGGCACTTTGGCTCGGGAAGTGTTCTTCGAAAATACTTCTGTAATAATACTCTTCTTTACTTCGTGGAGTATTGATGGGAAATCGATCATCTGCTTGAGCCATCTGTTCATCGCTTACGGCACTAGAAGTAACTTCTTTTAAAGTATCAATCCAATTATAACCTACTCCGTCACTGAACTGCTCTTTTTGTCTCCAAGCTACACTAGCCGGAAGTACATCAGCAAATGCTTCGCGAACGATCTTTTTTTCGATTACTTTTCCAGGAGCCATTTTAGCTTCCGGATTAATTCTCATAGCCACATCCAGAAATTCTTTATCCAAGAATGGGACACGTCCTTCAACTCCCCAAGCAGCTAAACTTTTGTTTGCTCTGAGGCAATCGTAAAGATGTAATTTCTTTATTTTGCGTACGGTCTCTTCATGAAAAGACTTTGCATCAGGTGCCTTATGGAAATATAAATATCCTCCAAATATTTCATCAGCACCCTCCCCACTAAGTACCATTTTGATACCCATGGATTTAATAACGCGAGCTAAAAGATACATTGGGGTTGATGCACGCACAGTTGTTACATCATACGTTTCTATAAAATAAATAACGTCGCGAATAGCATCAAGACCTTCTTGGACAGTATAATTGATCTCATGATGAACTGTTCCAATGTAATCGGCAACTTCACGAGCTTTAGATAAATCAGGGGCATCTTTCAGTCCTATAGCAAAAGAGTGCAATTGTGGCCACCATGCTTCACTTGCTCCGTCGGTTTCAACTCGTTTTGCGGCATATTTTTTTGCAATAGCAGAGATAACACTGCTATCAAGTCCGCCACTCAACAAGACTCCGTAGGGTACATCACTCATTAACTGTCTCTGAACAGCATCTTCTAATGCATCGTGAACATCGCTAACTTTAGCATCGTTGTTTTTAACAGCATCGAACTCTGCCCAGTCTCGCTTATACCAAGGTTTCATCACACCTTCTTCGCTCCAATAATAATGTCCCGGCAAGAAAGGTTCATATTCTTCGCAAAAGCCTTCAAGAGCTTTTAATTCGCTGGCGCAATAAACTTTTCCATCTGAGTCTTTACCTATATATAACGGTATTACTCCGATAGGATCGCGGGCAATAAGAAATGCATCTTTGTCTTCATCATACAGTGCAAATGCAAAAATGCCACTTAAATCTTCAAGGAAGTCAATCCCTTTATCTTTGTAAAGAGCTAATATAACTTCGCAGTCTGATCCTGTTTGAAAATCATATTTTCCTGCATATTTTGCACGAATATCACGATGATTGTAGATTTCACCATTCACAGCAAGAATTAGCTTTTTATCTGGCGAATATAATGGTTGTCCACCACTTTGAGGATCAACTATTGATAAACGCTCGTGAGTAAGTATTGCTGTAGGGCCTACATAAATTCCACTCCAATCGGGACCGCGATGACGTATTTTTTGTGCCATTTTAAGAGCCTTCTGTCTTAGCTCTTTATTCTGTTCTTTTATATTAAATATTCCTGCTATTCCACACATAGTTTTCTTGTTTGGGGGTTATTGATTTAATTAGTTTTTTGCGTAATCTTATTTCTTAAAAAATGCATCAACTTTGCTAACCATAATCTTAGCATCAGCCATAGCTCTTACTACGAGGCTAGGCCCGCTTACAAAATCTCCGGCTAAGAAAACATTTTTGGGAAATTGAGGAATTTCCGGTTTCAGAAATCCCATAGCTAGTAATACCAAATCAGCTTCAATAATTTCAGTTTTTCCAGTTGGCTTCATTGTAGAACGTCCTCCATTCGTAGATGGTATCCATTCTACTTCTTCTACTTCAACACCTGATACTTTTCCATTTTTTCCAATGAATTGGTTGGAAGTAAGACTCCAACGGCGAGTACATCCTTCTTCATGACTAGTACTGGTTTTTAGTACTAAAGGCCATTGTGGCCAAGGTGTAGCATCGTTGTGTCCAACCGGCGGTTGTGGCATGATTTCAATCTGAGTAACACTCTCAGCTCCTTGACGAACGCTTGTACCAATGCAATCAGAGCCTGTATCTCCACCACCAATCACCAACACTTTTTTACCTTTGGCATTGATTAGCTTATCCTTTGGGAAAGTTGCACCTTCCAAAATACGGTTTTGCTGGCTCAAGATTTCAAGTGCAAAGTGAATGCCTTTTAATTCACGTCCCGGAATAGTTAAGTCTCTTGGTGTTTCTGCTCCAATGCAAAAACAATATCCATCAAATCCTACCGGTAGCTTTTGGAGGTCTATTTCAATACCCATCTCAAATAGTATACCTTCTTCCTCCAAGATTCTCATACGGCGATCAATAATATTCTTATTCAATTTGAAGTTCGGAATGCCATAGCGCAACAAACCTCCCGGAGCTTCTGCTTTATCAAATAAAGTCACTAGATACCCTTTGTGATTCAATCTGTTTGCAGCAGTCAGGCCAGCAGGGCCAGCACCAATAACCGCAATCTTCTTGCCGTTTCTCTTAGGGACTATTGCCTTTATATATCCTTCACGAAAAGCAGCTTCTACAATAGAAGCTTCATTTTCGCGAATAGTAACGGGTTCATCAGAAGATAACTTGAGCACACAACTTTTTTCACAAGGTGCCGGACATATCCGCCCTGTAAATTCAGGGAAATCACATGTTGAAGAAAGTATGTCATAAGCCTCTTTCCAATTTCCTCTATATAGTGCATCTTGCCATTCTGGTTGCTTGTTAGCAACCGGACAAGCCCAATGACAGAATGGTATGCCGCAGTCCATACAACGTGAAGCTTGTAGCCTGCGATCATTTGTATTCAAAGTTTGTTCAACTTCGCCAAAATCCGTTATTCTTTCGTGGATAGGCCGATAACCAGCCTCTTGTCTCTGTATTTTTAGAAAAGCTTTAGGATCTCCCATAATATATTTCCTTTCAAAATTCTTTTGTACTGTGGCTTGTTTTAATAATCTCTCTGCATATCAGCTATTTTTTGCTGTAATTTACGCATTTGTTCTTCTTGTAGAACTTTTTTGTATTCTATTGGTACTATCTGAATAAACTCATCAACATAATGTCCCCAATCGTCAAGCATTGTACGTGCCAGTTTTGAACCGGTATATAAATAATGTTGGCGTATCAGTTCATGTAGCTCTTTTCTATAGCTAGCTTCCTCAATGAGAGAAAGCTCTACCATTTCCATATTACAGAAGAAATCGAAATTTCCTTCTTTATTCCATACATAAGCGACACCGCCACTCATACCTGCAGCAAAGTTCTTTCCTGTTTCTCCCAGAACTACTACACGACCTCCTGTCATATATTCGCAGCAGTGGTCACCAACACCTTCAACGACGGCTATTGCGCCTGAGTTACGAACAGCGAAACGTTCACCAACTCGTCCATTTATATACACTTCACCCGAAGTTGCACCATAGAGCAGGGTATTACCTGCAATTGTATTATGTTCAGCCTCAAAATTGCTTCTAACTGGAGGCAAGAGAGCAATGCGTCCGCCACTTAATCCTTTTCCCAAATAGTCATTGGCCTCACCTTCAAGTTTAAAGTTCACTCCTGATACAAGGAATGCTCCGAAGCTCTGTCCGGCAGAGCCTTTGAATTTTATACTTAAAGTATGTTCTGGCAGTCCTTTCTCTCCATGCTTGATTGCAATGGCTCCAGACAACATAGCCCCAACAGCACGATCGGTATTGGCTATGGTGTATTCTAACGACATTTCCTTGGCATCTTCTATTGCGGCACTAGCTGCATGGATGATTTCTACATCTTTCACCTTTGAGATAGCATGATCTTGATTCGTCATGTGGCGAAGTGAAGCCTTGTTATCTATGCGTACCAATAATTTAGAAAAGTCAAGCAAGGAATGTTTTTCAATATCATCTTCAGCTTTACGTTCTATCAGATCAGTACGTCCGATAATATCATCCAATTTTTCAAAACCCATTTCTGCAAGATGTTCGCGAACGTCTTCTGCCAAATAATTGAAGAAATTCACCAAATATTCACTTCGTCCGCGAAAACGTTTTCTGAGTTCCTCATTTTGAGTAGCGACACCAACAGGACAGGTATTCATGTGACATTTGCGCATCATGACACAACCTAGCACAATGAGCGCAGAGGTTGCAAATCCAAACTCTTCAGCTCCTAACATAGCCATTATTACAATGTCACGGCCTGTCTTTAGCTGGCCGTCTGTTTGCAATTTAATCTGTCCGCGCAGCCCGTTTAATACCAATGTTTGTTGAGTTTCACTTAATCCTAACTCTGGAGAGATTCCGGCATAGCGAATTGAAGAAGCAGGTGATGCACCCGTTCCTCCTTCAGCACCAGAGATAACGATCAAGTCAGCTTTTGCTTTTGCTACTCCGGCAGCAATAGTACCCACACCTGTTTCTGCCACTAGTTTTACACTTACTACAGCTTTTGGGTTAACGTTTTTAAGATCAAAAATAAGTTGAGCCAAATCTTCAATCGAATAAATATCGTGATGTGGGGGAGGCGAAATCAAAGAGATTCCGGGAATGCTATGTCTTGTTTTAGCAATGACTTGATCGACTTTGTATCCAGGTAGTTGTCCTCCTTCTCCCGGTTTTGCTCCCTGTGCTATCTTTATCTGAATTTCATCTGCGTTAACAAGGTACTCCGTAGTAACCCCAAAACGTCCTGATGCGACTTGTTTGATAGCACTGCGTAGGCTTGACCCATCTTCACGTGGAATGAAACGCGCAGCATCTTCTCCACCTTCACCAGTATTGCTTCGGCCATGTATCTTATTCATTGCAATAGCCATGGCTTCGTGAGCTTCTCTACTAATAGAACCGTATGACATGGCTCCTGTAACGAAGCGCTTCATAATATTTTCTACAGGTTCTACTTTATCTATGCTGATTGGTTTGCGTTTATAATCTAAGAAATCGCGCAAAAAGGTAGAAGATTCTTTTCCATCAAC
Source organism: uncultured Bacteroides sp. (assembly GCF_963666545.1). Lineage (NCBI taxonomy): Bacteria > Pseudomonadati > Bacteroidota > Bacteroidia > Bacteroidales > Bacteroidaceae > Bacteroides > uncultured Bacteroides sp. The sequence goes on from NZ_OY762899.1 coordinate 76,466, forward strand.
TATAGCTGTGTATTCTTTGAATTTCTTATAGCTTCCAAGGCGAGTGGCTAGTTGCAATGTACTTATAGTTTCCGGATTCCATGCATGGTATTCTCCATCTATTCTATAAGCATATATACCTTTATTAATAAGTTGATCATCGATGATTTCAGATTCAAATCCGTTATCATGGAAGGTTATAGCATCCTTAGCAATTTCTTCTAAGCGAATGCCACCAATGCGAGAACCTATTCCTCCAAAATAAGTGCTACTTAATTCTTCACTTAACCCTACTGCCTCAAAAATTTTGGCTCCACGATAAGATCTTATTGTGCTAATACCCATTTTGCTAATAATCTTCAGTAACCCTTTGCAGATTGCTTTAATATAATTTTTCTCGGCAGTAGCATAGTCCAATTGGATATCTTTGTCACTTACTAGTCTATCAAGGATAGCAAATGCCATGTATGGGTTAAGCGCACTTGCTCCAAATCCTAAGAGAAGAGCTGCATGCATTACTTCACGTATTTCGCCTGATTCTACAATCAGAGCTGTTTGCACACGTTTACCTACAGAAATGAGGTGATGGTGCACTGCACTTACAGCTAATAATGACGGAATGGCGGCATGAGTAGCATCTATGTTGCGATCTGTTAACACGATGTAATTTACCCCTTCAGAAACTGAATCTTCAGCTAATTTGCAGAGCTCAGCTAAAGCTTCTTGCAATCCTGTTTTCCCTTTTGATACTTCAAAAAGCATAGGCAATTTTACCGTTTTGAATCCTTTATAGCGAATGTTACAAAGAATATCAAGTTGTGTATTGCTCAAAATAGGATGATTAAGGCGTACCATTTTGCAATGGCTTTCATTTGGTGTCAGAATATTCATTCCCACTGCACCAATATATTCAGTGAGGGACATGACTAACTCTTCTCGGATTGGATCGATAGGAGGATTTGTTACTTGCGCAAATTGCTGACGAAAATAATTATATAACAATTGCGGCTTCTCCGAAAGAATGGCTAGTGGTGTATCATTCCCCATAGAACTTATAGGTTCTGCACCTGTAGTACTCATAGGTGTGATAATCTTTTCTACGTCTTCTTTTGAATAGCCAAATGCATGTAGCATGCGCTCGTAATTATCTACTTTATGAGATATTTTGCGTCCGCTTTTTAATTCGTCAAGTTCTATTCTATTGTTGGCGAGCCATGTACGATAAGATCTTGCCTGAGCTAGTCCTTCTTTTAGTTCACCATCATAGTATATTTTTCCTTTTTCGGTGTCAATAAGCAATATCTTTCCCGGTTGAAGGCGTCCTTTCTCTTTGATGTCTCCCGGTTCAAAATCCATAACACCTACTTCAGATGCCACAACCATCATGTCGTTGTGTGTAATCAGATAGCGAGCCGGACGTAGGCCGTTTCTATCTAACATTCCACCTGCATATCTTCCATCACTGAACAATAATGCAGCAGGTCCATCCCATGGTTCCATTAAGATAGAATGGTATTCGTAGAATGCTTTTAAATCGTCGCTTATCGGATTCTTTTCATTAAAAGATTCAGGTACGAGCATAGCCATTGCGTGTGGTAGGCTCAAGCCCGACATTACTAAGAATTCTAAGACATTATCCAGAGATGCGCTGTCACTCATTCCCTGTTGAATAATTGGGCGTATATTCTTTATGTCACCCAATTTAGGTGAAGATAGAACAGTTTCCCGAGCGTCCATCCAAGCGCGGTTACCACGAATTGTGTTGATCTCACCGTTATGAGCCAGCAATCGGAATGGTTGCGCCAAACTCCAAGTAGGGAATGTATTCGTACTAAAACGAGAGTGCACCAGCGCTAATCCACTAGTGAAATAACTATTTGTTAAATCAGGAAAATAGGTTCTCAACTGCAAAGAAGAAAGCATTCCTTTATAGATAATGCTCTTTGTAGAGAGAGAAACGATATAAAACTCTTTTTTTGTTGCAATTGCAGAGTCTTTTATTCTATTTTCTATTTTTTTTCGAATGATATAGAGTTTACATTCAGCTGTTTCTGTCTCTGCAAAGCCTGTGATAAATATCTGTTTAATATCAGGTTCACTTGCCAGAGCATCATGACCTAGAATTTCAGGATTGGTAGGCACGTTTCTTAAGTGCATTAAAGTCAGTCCTTCTTTTTCTATTTCTTCAATAATAATGCTAAGAATGTTTGCTTGATCTTTTTCCTTTTTAGGTAAAAACAACAATCCTGTTCCATATTTACCTTTTTCAGGAACTGGAATGCCTTGTAATAAGATGAATTCGTGAGGAATCTGTAGCATGATACCAGCGCCATCTCCGGTTTTATTGTCAGCTCCTTCAGCACCCCTATGGCGCATGTTCTCAAGCACTTTTAGTGCTGATTCAACGATGTCATGTGATTTACCTCCGTGAATGTTTACTAACATACCAACACCGCATGCATCATGCTCGTACGTAGCATCGTATAAGCCTAGTTGCTCAGGTTGTTGCTGGTAAGGTATTGCTTCTGTTTCGTTGTTAAAAAGTTCTTTTTCTTTCATTCCATTTAGCTTATTTGTATGATAATACCTCTTGTTGTATCAAAATGTCCTGCAAATATACGAATCTAATTTCATAATGTTATCTTAATTTTGATTTTGTGTTTTATTAATTGAGTTTTATTTTGATTTTAGTTATAATTAATAATAAAATAAGCCTTAAAAGTAACAAATCGAAAGATATTATCTTTATTTGTGTTTTAATCTAAATATTTGATTGTTATTATTTTGATATTGTATATAAATAAGTCTTTAAACAAAAAAGTCGTTTTTTTGCATGTTTATGTCAAATTTTTAATTGGTAATATAATCCTTATGTAATTCATAATATGTATCTTTGCACTCGAAATAAAAACATAATTAAATATGTGTGGAATAGTAGGCTATATTGGTAAAAGAGATGCCTATCCCATCCTCATCAAAGGGTTGAAACGATTGGAGTACCGTGGGTATGACAGTGCGGGGGTGGCATTAATCAGTAATAACCAAGAGTTAAACGTGTATAAAACGAAAGGCAGAGTATCTGATCTCGAAAATTTCGTTATTCAAAAAGATATTTCCGGTAATATAGGCATTGCCCATACACGTTGGGCTACTCACGGAGAGCCTTGTTCCCTAAATGCACATCCTCATTTCTCTTCTTCAGAAAATTTAGCCCTTATTCACAACGGCATTATTGAAAATTACGCAGTTCTCAAAGAAAAACTCCAAACTAAAGGTTACGTATTTAAGAGCAGTACTGATACTGAAGTACTTGTGCAGCTTATTGAATACATAAAAATCACCAATAATCTTGATTTGCTTACAGCAGTTCAGCTTGCATTAGGTGAAGTTATAGGAGCTTATGCGATCGCTGTGTTGGAGAAAGATCATCCGGATGAGATTATTGCGGCTCGCAAAAGCAGTCCGTTGGTTGTAGGAATTGGTCAAGATGAATTTTTTTTGGCTTCTGATGCTACTCCTATCGTAGAATATACTGATAAAGTAGTATATCTGGAAGATGAAGAAATAGCGTTGATTCGACGGGATATGGATTTGAAAGTCGTGAATCTTAATAATGTAGAGATGACTCCTGAAATTAAGAGTGTGAAACTTAATTTAGGGCAATTAGAAAAGGGAGGATATCCTCACTTTATGTTGAAAGAGATCACAGAGCAACCCGACTGTATTCATGATTGTATGCGCGGGCGCATCAATGTGGAAGGGTCAAATGTTGTGCTTTCGGCTGTTATTGATCATAAAGAAAGGCTATTAAATGCGAAACGTTTTATAATAGTAGCTTGTGGAACCTCATGGCATGCAGGATTGATAGGCAAACATCTTATTGAAAGCTTCTGTCGTATTCCTGTAGAAGTAGAATATGCCTCTGAATTCCGATATCGTGATCCGGTAATTGATTCCAGTGATGTTGTTATTGCCATTTCCCAGTCAGGTGAAACGGCTGATACGTTGGCAGCTATTGAATTAGCTAAGAGTAGAGGTGCTTTTATCTATGGAATATGTAATGCGATTGGCTCTTCTATTCCTCGTGCTACTCATACAGGTTCCTATATACATGTTGGCCCTGAAATAGGTGTAGCTTCTACAAAAGCTTTCACAGGACAAGTAACAGTGCTTACCATGTTAGCATTAACACTTGCTAGAGAAAAACATACCATTAGTGAAGAAGAATTTCTTCGAATAGTGAAAGAATTGAATAAGGTACCTGAGAAAATGAAAGAGGTACTGAAATTGAACGATAAGATAGCTGAATTATCGAAGATATTTACGTATGCTCATAATTTTATCTATTTAGGTCGTGGATATAGCTACCCTGTGGCACTTGAAGGAGCCTTAAAATTGAAAGAAATATCTTACATACATGCTGAAGGCTATCCGGCGGCAGAGATGAAACATGGCCCAATTGCGCTGATTGATGCTGAAATGCCTGTGGTAGTGATTGCGACTCAAAACGGATTATATGAAAAGGTGCTTAGCAATATTCAAGAGATCAAGGCTCGCAAAGGAAAGGTTATTGCTTTAGTTACCCAAGGTGATACATTTATAAGTAAGATAGCTGATTATTGTATCGAGTTGCCGGAAACGATAGAATGTCTTGATCCATTGATCGCTACTGTACCACTTCAGCTATTTGCTTATCATATTGCTGTGTGTAAGGGCATGGATGTTGATCAGCCCAGAAATTTAGCTAAATCTGTAACGGTAGAATAAATCATCTAATAGCAAACATAAAAGATGGAACAATTGAAACATGAATGTGGTGTTGCCATGATTCGTTTACTCAAACCTCTGGAATATTATCAGAAAAAGTACGGAACTTGGATGTATGGTTTGAACAAACTCTATCTATTGATGGAGAAACAGCATAATCGTGGGCAAGAAGGAGCTGGCTTGGCATGTGTTAAATTAGAAGCTAATCCGGGAGAGGAATATATGTTTCGTGAACGAGCTTTAGGTTCGGGAGCTATTACCGAGATCTTCGGGAATGTACAGAGTCACTTTAAAGATGTTGCATCAGATAAACTATCAGATGCCGATTATGCCAAACGTTGTCTTCCTTTTGCAGGAGAGGTTTATATGGGGCATTTAAGATACAGTACTACTGGTAAGTCCGGTATTACATACGTACACCCTTTTCTTCGTCGCAACAATTGGAGAGCTAAGAATCTAGCTTTGTGTGGCAACTTCAACATGACCAATGTGGATGAGATATTTTCGAAGATTACTGCAATTGGCCAGCATCCTCGTAAATATGCGGATACATATATTATGCTCGAACAAATGGGACACCGTTTGGATAGAGAAGTTGAGCGTTTGTATCGTGAATGTGAAGATGAAGGTCTGGCGGGAATGGATATAACTCATGAAATAGAGGAACGCATAGACCTTTCAAACGTTCTCAAGACTACTACAAAAGAATGGGATGGAGGATATGTTGTTTGTGGTGTCACGGGTAGTGGTGAATCTTTCGCTGTGCGAGATCCTTGGGGTATTCGTCCGGCATATTGGTATATGGATGATGAGGTTGCTGTTTTAGCTTCTGAACGTCCGGTCATCCAGACTGCTTTCAATGTATCAGCAGAGTCAATAAGAGAGCTACAACCCGGAGAAGCCATCTTCTTAAATAAAGCAGGGAAGATGCATCTTTCTCAGATTAATAAAGCCAAAGAGATAAAGGCTTGCTCTTTTGAACGTATTTATTTTTCTCGCGGAAGCGATGTCGAGATATATAAGGAGAGGAAAATGTTAGGGGAAAAGTTGGTTGAGCCTATTCTAAAAGCAATCAATAACGACGTTGAACATACGGTCTTTTCTTTTATTCCTAATACTGCTGAAGTTGCGTTTTACGGTATGCTCGAGGGTTTTGACAACTACCTGAACGAGCTAAAGGTGAAACGCATTGAAGCCTTGGGACATAATCCTACGCATGATGAGTTGGAAAACATTCTTTCGATGCGTATACGTAGTGAAAAGGTGGCAATCAAAGATATAAAGCTCCGCACATTCATTGCCGAGGGCAACAGTCGCAATGATTTGGCTGCACACGTTTACGATATCACATATGGGAGTTTGAAACCTTATGAAGATAACTTAGTGATAATCGATGATAGCATTGTGCGAGGAACGACTTTGAAACAAAGTATCATAGGTATTCTGGATCGTTTGAATCCCAAAAAAATAGTAATTGTGTCTTCTTCTCCGCAAGTGCGTTATCCTGATTATTACGGGATTGACATGGCTCGTATGAATGAGTTCATAGCCTTTAAAGCTGCCGTCGAATTATTAAAGGAAAGAGATATGAAAGATGTTATTGAACGTGCATATAACAAGGCTAAAGAACAAGTTGATTTTCCTAAAGATCAGATGTTGAACCATGTAAAGGAAATATATGCACCTTTTACAGACGAAGAGATATCAGCCAAGATGGTGGAACTGCTTACTCCTAAAGGCACTAAAGCAAAAGTGGAAATTGTTTATCAGCATTTGGAAGGGCTGCATGAGGCATGTCCAAAGAATAAAGGAGATTGGTACTTTAGCGGAGACTACCCCACACCCGGAGGTGTAAAATTAGTGAATCAAGCCTTCATTAATTACATAGAACAAGTATATCAATTTTAATATTTTTAGCTACTTAGTATATAGATAGACTGCAATGCAACAAAGAAATGTAACTTTAATCCTTGACGACGGGAGCCGTTTCCACGGAAAGTCGTTTGGCTATGAAAAGCCGGTGGCAGGTGAAGTGGTTTTTAATACCGCTATGACCGGTTATCCGGAGAGTTTAACTGATCCCTCTTATGCCGGACAGTTAATGACGCTTACTTATCCGTTAGTAGGTAACTATGGAGTCCCACCCTTAACTCTGGAATCTAATGGTTTATCAACTTTCATGGAAAGTGAGAAAATTCATGCTGAAGCTATTATAGTAAGTGATTATTCTTACGAATATAGTCATTGGAATGCCAAGGAAAGCCTTGCTGAGTGGTTAAAGCGAGAACAAATTCCCGGAATTACGGGAATTGATACGCGAGAACTTACCAAAGTACTTCGAGAACATGGAGTAATGATGGGCAAGATTATTTTTGATGATGATGCTGACAACATACCGGAAGCTACTTATAGTGGAATTAATTACGTAGATAAGGTTTCCTGTAAGGAAGTGATTCGTTATAATGAGGGTAAGGATAACAAAAAAGTAGTACTTGTAGATTGCGGAGTGAAAACGAATATCATTCGTTGCTTCCTTAAACGCAATGTAGAGGTCATCCGTGTACCGTGGGATTATGACTATTCTAATCTTCAATACGACGGTTTGTTTATTAGCAATGGTCCGGGTGATCCTGATACATGTGATGCAGCTGTGCAAAACATTCGTAAAGCAATGCAAAATCCTAAATTACCTATTTTTGGCATTTGTATGGGCAACCAACTACTCTCTAAAGCGGGTGGAGCATCTGTTTACAAGCTGAAGTATGGTCACCGTAGTCACAATCAACCAGTGCGTATGGTCGGAACTAACCGTTGCTTCATAACGAGCCAGAACCATGGCTATGCTGTTGATAATAATACGTTGACTGATAACTGGGAACCGCTGTTCATTAATATGAACGATGGATCGAACGAAGGTATTAAGCATAAAACCAATCCCTGGTTTTCCGCTCAGTTTCACCCCGAAGCTGCAAGTGGGCCGAAAGATACAGAGTTCTTGTTCGATGAGTTTGTTAACCTGCTAAAATAACTGATAATGATGATGAAAGAAGATATAAAGAAAGTACTGTTGTTAGGTTCCGGTGCTTTAAAAATTGGTGAAGCCGGTGAGTTTGATTATTCCGGTTCCCAAGCGCTCAAAGCTTTGAAAGAAGAAGGAATAGAGACAATCCTTATCAATCCTAATATCGCTACCGTGCAAACGAGCGAGGGAGTGGCCGATCAGATTTATTTCTTGCCTGTCACTCCTTATTTTGTGGAGAAAGTCATTCAGAAAGAGAAACCTCAAGGCATTTTGCTCGCTTTTGGAGGTCAAACAGCACTCAACTGTGGTGTGGAACTATATAGAACGGGTATTCTTGAAAAGTATAACCTTGAAGTGCTTGGTACTCCCGTACAAGCTATTATCGATACTGAAGATCGTGAGTTATTCATCAATAAGTTGAATGAAATCGATGTGAAAACGATCAAGAGCGAAGCTGTAAATAATGTGATCGATGCACGTCGTGCTGCTAAAGAATTGGGTTATCCGGTTATTATTCGTGCTGCATACGCACTCGGAGGTTTAGGTTCAGGTTTTTGTGACAATGAAGATGAACTTGATCATATTGCTGAGAAAGCATTCTCCTTTTCGCCACAAATCTTGGTAGAAAAAAGTTTGAAGGGGTGGAAAGAAGTGGAGTACGAGGTTGTGCGTGACCGTTTTGACAACTGCATCACGGTTTGTAACATGGAAAACTTCGACCCGCTGGGCATTCATACCGGCGAGTCTATTGTTATAGCTCCTTCGCAAACACTTACTAATGCTGAATATCACAAACTTCGTGAATTGGCTATTCGTATCATTCGTCACATTGGCATTGTAGGAGAGTGTAATGTGCAATATGCATTCGACCCTGAATCGGAAGATTATCGTGTTATCGAGGTGAATGCTCGTTTGAGTCGCTCTTCTGCCTTGGCTTCTAAAGCGACAGGTTATCCGCTTGCTTTTGTTGCTGCCAAGTTAGGATTAGGATATGGACTTTTTGAGTTGAAGAACTCCGTTACTAAAACAACCTCAGCTTTCTTTGAACCGGCTTTGGATTATGTAGTCTGCAAGATACCTCGTTGGGACTTAGGTAAGTTTCACGGAGTGGACCGCGAACTAGGTTCTTCTATGAAATCAGTTGGAGAAGTAATGGCTATCGGCCGCACTTTTGAGGAAGCCATACAAAAAGGACTTCGCATGATCGGTCAAGGTATGCATGGCTTTGTGGGCAACAAGGAATTGGTTATCTCAGATGTAGATAAGGCCTTGCGCGAGCCGACTGATAAACGTATTTTTGTTATTTCTAAGGCATTTCGTGCCGGATATACTGTTGATCAGGTTCATGAGCTCACTAAAATAGACAAGTGGTTCCTTCAAAAACTGATGAATATCATTGTAACATCGGGTGAGTTGCACCAGTGGGGAAACAATAATAAGCAGCTATCTATGCTTTCGGCAGAGTTGTTGCTCAAAGCTAAGCAACAAGGGTTTTCAGATTTCCAGATTGCTCGAGCTACCGGCTTTGGTGAAGATATGGAAAAGGGCATACTACTTGTACGTAACTACCGCAAGAGCATTGGCATTGTGCCTGTTGTGAAACAAATTGATACGCTTGCTGCTGAATATCCTGCGCAGACTAATTATTTATATCTGACCTATTGCGGCACAACTAATGATGTGAATTATCTGGGTGACCATAAATCTATCGTTGTATTGGGTTCGGGAGCTTACCGAATTGGTTCATCTGTAGAATTTGACTGGTGTGGAGTGCAAGCACTGAATACCATTCGCAAAGAGGGCTTTCGCAGTGTGATGATTAATTATAATCCGGAAACGGTTTCTACCGACTATGACATGTGCGATCGTCTTTACTTTGACGAACTTACCTTTGAGCGTGTGATGGATATCCTCGAACTAGAGAATCCTCATGGAGTTATCGTGTCTACCGGAGGGCAGATACCCAATAACCTTGCTATGCGATTGGATGAGCAAAAAGTACATATTTTGGGTACGACAGCCAAGAGCATTGACAATGCCGAAGATCGTGAAAAATTCTCTGCTATGCTAGATCGTATTGGTGTGGACCAGCCACGTTGGAGAGAGTTAACTTCTCTTGAGGATATCAATGTATTCGTTGAAGAGGTTGGATTCCCCGTGTTGGTACGTCCGTCATACGTGCTTTCTGGTGCAGCTATGAATGTATGCTCTAATGACGAAGAGTTGGAGCGCTTCCTAAAGTTGGCTGCTAACGTAAGCAAGAAGCATCCGGTAGTTGTGAGCCAATTCATCGAGCATGCCAAAGAGGTTGAAATGGATGCTGTAGCCAGAGAGGGAGAAATTGTAGCTTATGCTATTAGTGAGCATATTGAGTTTGCCGGTGTACATAGTGGAGATGCTACGATACAATTTCCTCCGCAAAAACTTTATGTTGAAACAGTACGCCGCATCAAGCGTATAAGCCGTGAGATCGCTAAAGAGCTTCATATTTCCGGACCTTTCAATATCCAGTTTCTTGCACGGGAGAATGATATCAAAGTAATAGAGTGCAATCTGCGGGCATCACGTAGCTTTCCTTTCGTAAGTAAAGTGCTGAAGATTAATTTCATCGAACTAGCTACTAAGGTAATGCTTGGCTTGCCGGTAGAAAAACCGTCGAAGAATCTTTTCGAACTCGACTATGTGGGTATCAAAGCCTCACAGTTCTCATTCAACCGCTTGCAAAAGGCCGACCCTGTATTGGGTGTTGATATGGCTTCGACAGGAGAGGTTGGTTGTATCGGTTCCGATACTTCGAGTGCGGTGTTGCAATCTATGTTGTCTGTAGGGCACCGCATACCGAAGAAAAACATATTACTTTCTACCGGTACGCCTAAGCAGAAAGCAGATATGATAGATGCTGCTCGCTTACTGTCTGAGAAAGGGTATAAATTATTTGCTACCAAGGGCACGCACAATGCGCTTCTTGAGAACAATATTGAAAGCACACTTGTCTATTGGCCAAGTGAAAGTGGACATCCGCAAGCGTTGGACATGCTTCATAAGAAGGAGATAGACATGGTGGTCAATGTTCCAAAGAACCTTACTGCAGGAGAATTGGATAACGGATACAAGATTCGTCGTGCTGCTATTGACTTGAATATTCCGCTTATCACCAATGCCCGTTTAGCAAGTGCTTTCATCTTAGCGTTCTGCACTATGAGCATTGATGATATTGCAATAAAGAGCTGGGAAGAATATAAATAATCATCTGGGATGATTTATCAAAAAAGGCTGAACTTCTGCAAGTTCAGCCTTTTTTGTATTGACAATAATGGGAAGCCAAAGGTTATCGCAGAGAATTTAACCACTATACATCTCACATACAGCTTACTTTATGAGTTGCTTTAAAATTTCCTTATTTAGAATCGTAATTTGTTTTCTGTCTGCAAGTATGAGACCGTCATCTTGCATGTGCCCCAGCTCTCTGGCCAATGAAGGACGAGATATACCGAAATAATCGGCCAGTTCCTGTTGTGAACGATCCATCAAAAAACAGCTGCTTTGTCCTGAGAGGCGCAGTAAATACGAAGCTAACTTTTGTCGGATGGTTTTAAAAGATAGGAAGAATAGTTTGTCCGACAATGTATGAGCATAATTAGCCGAGATATTCATGTAGTTTTCCAAAAAAGTTTCGTTTCGGCGAAACAGTTTTAAGATGCTTTCTCGAGGAATAATAATTGTTTCTGTAATTTCGTTAGCCGTTACTTCTACCGGGTAATGATTGGCAGCGCCAAAAAGAAAAAGTGGTGCTATAGCACGAGGTGCAGCAATATCTTCTATTTTTATTAAACGGCCAGAATAATCAATCATTTCTCCGCGTACACTGCCTTTTGTGAGAATAATAAGTCGATTGCATACATCACCTTGGTGAGCAAGTATTTCCCCTTTATCAAATACTTTTTGACGATACATCATTCCGTCAAAGTTTTTGTGAAGTTCTGCGGCATTGATATTATGAAAAAGTGGATTCGAGAGTAATTCTTCTAGCATAAATTATCGTTTCATTTAAACTTTAACAAGAAAACTGTCTCATTTGTTTCACTTGATATTGATTGAGCTGAAGCAGTAGGCTCAGAAAGCTGTTCGTCAATAGTCAATAATGTCTTTTGTGCAGGGAGTAGGGTGATGCTTCCACCGGATAGTCGCATAATTTGCTTGGAAAGGCTTAAACCTATTCCATTCCCATTTTGTTTTCAACTCCTAACGATTGTCTAATTATTAGACAATCGTTTATTCTGTTTAGAGCAACTGAAACTTTACTCCAAATGAAAGGCTAAGATAATCTTTCGGGCGAAGATAACTGTTGGTAAATGCGCTTGCAATATAAATATCAGATGTGCTGAGTTCATAAAAAAGAGTAACTGCTTTCGCTATGTATCTCTTGCTAGGAGCTATATTGAGCGTAAGCCTTTGCCCTAAGAAAACATGTGTACGTATTTTTGTGGAGAATCCGTAGTAACCTTTGGGATATCGTTCGGGTTCCTTTACCCAGAACTCATCTCCAAATATAGTATTTAAATAGAGCCCACATGCCAATGGTTCTGTGGAAAAACCTTTGCCTAAATCGATACTCCATGGCATGTAGTTTTGTTTTAGAGTCATTGTTATTTTAGAACGATCAGATGAAAATTTAGGTAGAAATCCCAAGAGTATATCTGTTTCCCATTGATTTCTTTTTCCGTAATCCCATCCGGTACCAACTGACAATAGGCCCATGTTACCCGCAAATTGGAGTTTGGTATGGGTCGGAATTAGATTTTCCCATTTCCTGCGATAATGGTGTACTCTCTTATCATAATGGCTTTCTTGGGCGCTAATAATATTACAGAATAGTGATAACACCATTCCTATTGTGAAACTATTTTTAAAAGTAGACCACTTCATATTCATATCCTGTTGGAGTAATAGTAAATACTAGATAATTTCGATGTTCCATACAATCACTTCCATAGTACATAATACCGTTATCAAATAAATCATCGGCACTCAATTTATGATCGTGAGCTACGGTACAGAATTGTAATCCCGGAAATTCTCTGGTATACCAGTCAAAGGCACGTGCTACGTTGTTATTAAATTCTTCGGCAAATGGACGTACGTGCATTGAAAATACGGTCTTCTGAAATTCATCTTTTCTATTTGTTAGCTCGTTTTCAATAAAGCCAAAGTTAGGTATCGGATTTGAATAGTCATATTCAATGGCATTCGTGTTTAGGCAGATAAACTTAACGTTTCCCGCAATAAAGGCAAAATCTGTTGCCCCGAAAACCTTCGTATATACTTCTTCACCAGTACCCAGAACATCATGATTACCGATAAGAGCAACGTAAGGAACATTTAGCTTATTCATAATGTCCCGTTGCCATAGAAACTCATCTGTTACTCCAAAGTCGGATATGTCTCCACCATGAATCACAAAATCAATATCATTGCGCTTATTTACGTGTTTCACAAAATCCTCCGTTTCGTCATACCAGCGTTGAGAATCGCCCATGGCTACAAATCGGATCGTTGTTTTTTCTTTGCAATTAGCTTCTATCTTTGCAATGTTTTTGGCATTTATGCCTGTCTCACCGGTAATACGTACATCATACGGATGATAATCGATCAGTTCGCAAGAGGAGAATAGCAACAGCGAACAGAAGGAATAGATAATAGTATTTTTCTTCTTCATAATTCTTTTCTAGAAAACTAAATGCAAAGATATAGTTTTCTTGTTGACTAAGCAATACTATGTCTAAATATTAGACGGTAGTAGTATCTATTATTTAGATGGTAACGCACTCTCAGCATGATGCAGGCTTTGCACATCGAACCGTCTATTTATTCGATGGTAGCGTAGTGGCTAGCATTACGGCGTAGATAGATAGCCAGACAAGCAACAGCGGTAAAGAAGGCAAAGAAATCTGACATTGGCATGCTTTCCCACACTCCGCTAACTCCATATTTATGAGGGAGGATCAGTAAGAATGGTAGCAGATATACCAGTTGACGGGAAAGTGAAAGGAAAATACTCACCTTTACTTTTCCTATGCTTTGGAAGAAATTTGATATTACGATCTGGCAACCAACAAAAGGAAACAGCATGATGGTGATTCGTAGCCCGGCTGCTGCCATATTTATTAATTCATTGTTATCGGTAAACATGGCCGAAACTGCATGTGGAAATAGTTCGCAGATAAGAAAACCACTACTGGTGATGGTTACACCGCAAATGATACCTAAGCGTAAAGCTTCTTTGACACGTTGCATCTTCTTTGCGCCATAATTGTAACCGATAATGGGTTGTAGACCCATTGTCAGCCCCATTACGGTCATGACAAAAAGTGTCATCAGACGGTTGATAATACCATAAGCACCGATGGCCATATCTCCTCCATATTTTTGCAAGCTCACATTGATTACGATAACAATGGTACATGTACATAAATTCATAAGGAAAGGTGCCATGCCAATAGAAAAAATCTGGCCTACTATGCGAATATTCATTCTCCAGAAATCGCATCTTAAATGTACGTAGCTTTTTTGATTGATGAAGTGACTTAGCACCCATACCATACCGATAAATTGAGATAAGACAGTAGCTGTGGCTGCTCCACGTATCCCCCAATGGAAGTGAAAAATGAAAATCGGAGCAAGGATCACGTTTGCTATCACGGTGACCATTGATGTCATCATCGCTTTTTTAGGATATCCGGTAGCACGCATCACGTTGTTGAGCCCGATCATGAGATAGGAGATCGGTGTTCCAATGAGAATTACCTGCATAAAATCTCGCGCATAAGGCAATGTTACTTTGCTTGCACCGAAAAAGAGTAGTATGTCATCTAGAAAGATAAAAGAAATCGTGCCGAAAAAAAAAGCATTTATGATGCAGAGCATCAACGTGTTTCCTAATACGGATGTAGCTCCGTCAAGGTTTCTTTCTCCTAAACGTATGGAGGAAATTGTAGCCCCTCCACCTGCCACAAGGGTGCAAAACGCCATCACCAAATTCATGAAAGGAAAAGTAATAGCAAGACCGGAAATAGCCATAGGCCCAACGCCATGTCCAATGAAAATGCTATCAATGATGTTATAGAGTGAAGTAAGCGTCATACCGATAATGGCCGGTATGGAATATTGTAACAGTAGCTTTCCGATGCTTTTAGTCCCAAGTGTATGCGGATTGTTTTGTTGTGACATGCGTTTTCCTTTACTTTTTTTTAAAGACAACAAAGGTACTAAATATTTGTCTCTTCCAACGATTATTTAGAACTTTGCATTTCGTTTAATGAATATGTTTAATGAATTTTAGTTTCGGGAGATAATTGATATGGATAAGAAGAATACGATTGCTGCGTTGTTTGATTTCGATGGAGTTGTGATGGATACTGAGGGGCAATATACGATCTTTTGGAATGAACAAGGTAAAAAGTATCTTGATATTGTTGATTTTGGTCGGCTGATCAAAGGGCAAACTTTAACTCAGATATATGATAAATACTTTGGCGGTTTGAACGATATACAACTACAAATACGTAAAGATCTGAATTTATTCGAAGAGAATATGGTTTATGAATACATACCGGGAGTTGAGCTTTTTTTGGCAGACTTGCGACGTAATGAAGTAAAAATTGCTGTAGTGACAAGCTCAGACGAAAAAAAAATGGCTAATGTATACCGTGCGCATCCCACTTTGTGCGAAAAGTTCGATCATATTATTACTGCAAATCTTTTCACTCATTCCAAACCTCATCCGGAGTGTTTTCTTTTGGGCATGCAGTTGTTGGGCGCAACGGCTGAAAACACGTTCGTTTTTGAAGACTCTTTTCATGGTTTGCAAGCTGGCATCTCTTCCGGAGCTACCGTCGTTGGCTTAGCTACTACTAATTCTCGTGAAGCAATAGCGGATAAAGCGCATCTTGTTATTGATAATTTTCTAGAAATGAGTTTTGATGAACTGACTAAATTAAGAAGAAGGTAGCATTCGTTTTAAATACAGAGAAATATTTTCTAATTCCGTATGAATGCTATAACTTTGCCCAATATTTAGAAATTTTAATAGTATAAAATTATGGCTGGTTATATATCAGATGATACAAGGAAGGTGACAACTCATCGCCTTATTGAAATGAAAGAAAGAGGTGAGAAGATATCAATGCTTACCTCCTATGACTTTACTACCGCAAAGATTGTAGATGGTGCAGGCATTGACGTAATTCTGGTAGGCGACTCTGCATCCAACGTGATGGCAGGTAACGTAACAACTCTTCCCATTACTCTTGATCAGATGATTTATCATGGTAAGTCGGTGGTCCGTGCGGTGAATCGTGCAATGGTGGTGGTAGATATGCCTTTCGGTTCTTATCAAGGAAACTCAAAAGAGGGATTGGCTTCTGCTATCCGTATTATGAAGGAAAGTCATGCTGATGCATTGAAACTGGAAGGTGGCGAAGAGATTCTCGAAACGGTTAATCGCATTCTTTGTGCGGGGATTCCTATTATGGGACACTTAGGCTTGATGCCACAATCAATAAATAAATATGGTACTTATACTGTGCGTGCTAAAGATGAAGTTGAAGCTGAAAAGTTGATACGTGACGCACATCTTCTGGAAGAGGCGGGATGCTTTGGACTAGTATTGGAAAAGATTCCGGCTAACTTAGCAGAGCGTGTAGCCAAGGAACTGACTATTCCTGTGATTGGTATCGGTGCCGGAGGGAAAGTAGACGGACAGGTACTGGTTATTCAGGATATGCTGGGTATGAGCCAAGGATTCAGTCCTCGTTTCTTACGTCGATATGCAGATTTGCATACGATTATGACAGATGCTATTCAACAATATGTAACAGATGTAAAGAGCTCTGATTTCCCAAATGAGAAAGAGCAATACTAAAGGATTACTGTCTTCGAGCTACCTGCAAATTTGTTTGGGCAATTTTCTATTGTTCGTAGCTCGATACATGTTACTTCCTGTACTTCCTAGTGTGATGGCCAATAGGTTGGGGACATCGTTGGCTCTTACAGGCACTCTATTTATTTTTCTCACAGCAGGCATGTTTGTTGTAGGTCCTTTTTACAGCTACCTGCTAGATGCCTACAAGCGGAAATATGTATGCGTGCTTTCTTTTGCTTTGATGCTGTCGGCTACTGTAGGGTGCACACTAGCTACTACGACTACGGAATTATTGCTTTTGTGTGTTGTGCATGGCATGGCTTTCGGATTGGCTACTACTTCAAACATTACACTGGCCATTGATTTAACTACCCCTAACCGTCGCAGTGTGAGCAATGTTCTGTTTGGATGGACTTCTCGCTTAGGTATGATGACCGGTATTGCTGCGGGTATATATTTGTTTATGCTCGAAGGATTCTACACGGTTATTTATGTTTCGCTAGCTGTAGGCGGTTTAGGTATATTATTGTTATTGATGCTTTATGTACCTTTTCGAGCACCTATTGGCACGAAGCTTTGTACCACAGATCGCTTTCTGCTGTTTCGTGGCAGGATACCTATGCTGAACATGATCCTTATTGCATTTGTGGTTGGTATACTTATCCCTTTAGTTCCTCATACTTTTCGTTGTGTAGAAGTAATGGGCATTATTATTCCATTCTTTGCCGTGGTTGGATTGGGCTTTTTTTTCTCAGTATTGTTCGTGAAACTGTGGCTTAAGAAAGAACATATCCGGGAGCAAATAATCATCGGATTGATTGTTATAATAGGATCCATTGGGTTATTGATTTTTCCTATTGCTTATCTCGGTATAGCTTTGGCTGCAGTTCTATTAGGCATTGGCTTGGGGTTGGCTACTCCTGAATTTCTACTGATGTTCATAAAGTTGTCTCAGCACTGCCAACGCGGTACAGCAAATACCACCCACTTACTAGCTTGGGAAACAGGAATCTCATTGGGAGTGGCTGTTACCTGTTACTTCACACTACATGTAAGTGGTTCCCCAACGATTCCCTATCGCATTAGTCTGGCATCGGCATTGCTAGCACTTGCCTTCTTCATTTTTATTACGTATCCTTATTTTAAGAAGAAAAGAATTCGATAAGCCATTAGCGAATAATATTTACGTTAAGTGAATTGAAAATAGAATTAACTACTTCACCGTGGTGAACTAACTAGTTCAGCGCGGTGAAGTAGTTAATTCAGCGCGGTGATCTAGTTAGTTCACCAAACCCCTCTCATAAGGCTTGTAGAGGGGTTTTTGTAATGGTAATAATTAAATACTTATAAGGTCCCTTTAAAAGTTTCAAATACCAATTCAACTTGTTCGTTTTTGCTTAATTTCAGGTCGAAAAAAGTGATTGGGTTTTTATATGTTTGAGCTCGTTTACCACTAATTACTTTAACTGAAGAAATTCCTTTTGGTATTTTAATTTTGAAGTTGTTTGCTTCTGTTGCTTTTATAGTGCCTGAGGCTGCTTGCCCATCTTTCCAATATAGATTTACGATCGCTCCTCCGCGCACCTTTAATCCTTGGAAACTTCCTTCTTTCCATGATTCCGGCAGTGCAGGCAAGAAGTCTATGAAGCCATCCTGACTTTGCAATAACATCTCTCCAATGCCTGATGTACCTCCCCAATTGCCATCCATCTGGAAAGGTGGGTGCGAACAAAATAGATTGGGAAAAGTTCCTCCTCCTCGCTGGTTAGGCGTTTCGGGAGCATAGGCGGGAGTCAACAAACTTTTAAATAGCTTGTATGCCCGGTTACCATCACCTAAGCGTGCCCAAAAATTGATCTTCCACGCGCGGCTCCAACCTGTACCTTCGTCGCCACGGCGATTGAGCGTTGAGCGGCAAGCTTCTGCCAATTCAGGTGTTTTTGTCAGTGTGATCTGATTGCCTGGATGCAAACCGTATAAATGAGATACGTGCCGATGGTGTATGTCTGTTTCTTTATAATCTTCCAACCATTCCATCAGATAGCCCTCTTTGCTTATTTGCAGTGGCGGAAGTTGCTTGCGTGCACTTTCCAACTGGCGTCTATAATTACTGTCGACACCCAAAATGCGAGCAGCTTCTATTACGTTGGAGTAGAGTTCATTCACCAGCTCAGTATCCATCGTTGGTCCCATGCATACACTGATAGGTGTTTTGTCATCACCTATATAAAAAGAATTTTCGGGCGATGAAGTAGGGGCAGTGACCAACCATCCGTGCTTGGGTTCTTTCACCATGGTAGAGAGGAAAAATTCGGAGGCACCTTTGATTACGGGGTATATTTCCTTTAGATATTCTTTATTTCCAGAGTAGAGATAGTGTTCCCATAAATGTGCACAGAGCCATGCGCCACCCGTATTTGTGGCTCCCCATGAAGGATGTTCACCCGGTGCGGTAAATTGCCATACGTTGGTCATCATGTGTGCCACCCAACCTTTAGCGTCTTTGCCATAAAAAGCTTTTGCAGTGAGTTCTCCACTCTTCACTAATCCTTTGGTCAACTCAATTAATGGTAGATGTAGCTCGGACAAGTTACCTTGTTCCACAGGCCAATGATTCATTTGCACATTGATGTTTAGGTGATAATCACCATTCCATGGGGTGCTGCATTCATTGGCCCATAATCCTTGTAAGTTGGGTGGGAGTGATCCCGGACGGGTGCTACTGATGAGTAGATAGCGTCCATAGTTGTAGTAAAGTGCCGCTAGTGCAGGATCATCTGTCTTTTGGAAACGACGGATACGTTCGTCGGTAGGCAGTTGCCAGGGTCCTTCGGCATCATTGGCATAACCCTCTTTTCCGATGAAGAGCGAAGTGCGTTTAAAAAGCTTCTGGTAATCGCTAATGTATTCTTTTTTTAGTTCACTGTAGGGGTAGGCTGCTATTTCTTTCAACTGTCGATCGGCTTGCCGACGGTATTCCTTGTTTTCAAAACTAGTAGCAGCAGATAGATAGATGGTGGCTACATCAGCGTTTTGGACTTCTATGCCTTTCTCCGATACACTGATAGATCCTTTAGGAGCATTAACGACCATTTTTACGATAAAACGAATACCTTCTTGCCCTTCTTTTCCACTATCCAAGCTTCCTTCCATGATCAGCGTGTCACCTGAAACTTTCACTGTTGCTCGCTCGGGACGGCTTAACTGCGCCAAGAAGGAAATTTGCTTTTCGCCGGGATTGAGCGGAGTGCTCATACGAATAGCCATAGCATCTTTGGAACGTGACACAAAGTAGGTGCGTACATAATTGAGGCCTTTGGTGAAGTGTGTGGCACATAGGCCCTGCTCCAAGTCTAAAAAACGCTTGTATGCTTTGCTTGGTGAGGGCGTATTGTAATAATATTCAATATCCAGATTACCCAACATCTGATAAGTTCCGTATGTACCACCTTTCTTTGGCTTTACAGGAACGAAGTGTTGGTACATCATTTCTTGTGCCTTCTTATTTTTACCTTGAAATAGGAGCTCTCTGATATTTGGCAAATAAGAAGAAGCTTCCGGATTATTGTAATTTGCTTCCGATCCGCTCCACATGGTGATATCATTCAACACAATATGTTCTTTTTCAACACCTCCGTCGGGCATCATCCCCAATCGTCCGTTACCTAAAGGCAATGTTTCTTCCCATTGAGTAGCCGGTTTGTCATACCACAACATATTGTTTACTTGCGAAATAAGTTTTTTACTCTCTTCGGCATACATTGTCTGTATTGCCGCAAAGCTGAGTAAGAGGATGGCTAGTAAATGCCGCTTTCTTATCATATTTACATGTGTTTTTTAGGGCGAAACTAATTAGAAATAGGGTATAAAGATTAGTAATCCTATTATTGCAGCAGTGATGGCACAAATCAATACGGCTCCTGCCGCCACATCTTTTACATCACCTGCAGCAGGATTTCTTTGGGGTGAAACGAGGTTCACCAAGCGCTCGATAGCGGTATTAATAGCTTCAGCGGCAAGTACCAATCCGAAGCAAAAAAGAACGGCTATCCATTCCATTCTGTTTATGTTAAAATAGAAACCTGCAATCGTTACCACAACGATAGCGCAACAATGAATCCATCCGTTAAGCTCTGTACGGAGAAAACTGATGATTCCTTTTTCAGCATAAATGAAGCTTTTAAGAAATTTGATAAGCCTATTTTTAGAGCGTTCGTGCTCTTTAATAGGATCATTTTCATTCCGCGTTGCTGAGGTTTTGATATTGGTTGTTGCCATTTTAGCTTCTGTTTACCTGTTTCACTCCTTTCACAGTTCTCAATTTCTTTATTAATGTTTCGAGTCGGCCGGTATCGCTCACCATGATCGTAAGAGTACCAGAGAAGAGACCATCATTAGATTCAATGCCGATGGAGCGCAATGTGATACCATTTTCTTTGGATATGACGGAAGTAATGTTAGTAACAATACCAATATCATCGTGGCCCACTACACGAAGCGTGATGGGATATTGTGCACCTTGTGACTTACCGGCCCAACGTGCTCTCACTATGCGGTAACCAAAACGTTCCATCATCTGATGTGCATTAGGGCAATCGTGGCGGTGGATTTTTATTCCTCCCGATACGGTCACGAATCCGAACACCTCATCGCCATAGATCGGATTACAACATTTGGCCAGTTTGAAGTCGATGCCTTTTAGATTCTGATCGATAACCAATACATCTTCCTTTCCGGCCGTTTCATCTACTTGATTCTGTATGTTATACCCTTCGGCACTACGATATACGAGTTCATCATGCGAATCGTTGTCCCGCTTTTGTTGTTCCACGTATTTATCCAAAAGATCATTTACTTCCAAAGAACCTTCTGCTATTTTCTGGTGGAATTCTGTAACGGTTTTGAATCCCATCCGCTTGATGAGACGCATCATCACTGCTTCGTCATACTCCATTTTACGGTTTTTGAACTTACGTTCAATGGTTTCTTTGGCAAAATCGTGTTGCTTGGAAACCATTTCTTTGAGTGCCTGACGGATTTTGGTTCTTGCCTTCGAGGTGGTAACAATATTCAACCAGTCTTGCTTCGGAGTTTGGGTGCTCGATGTCATTATTTCCACTTGATCTCCGCTGTTCAGCTTTTGTTTTAGTTGTGCGTTCTTACCATTTACTTTTGCTCCAATACACTTACTTCCCAGTTTGCTATGTATGTGAAAAGCAAAATCGAGTACAGTGGCACCAGTGGCCAGTTTAAACAAATCACCTTTAGGGGTAAACACAAAGACTTCATCTTCATATAGATCCATCTTAAACTGATCCATCACTTTCATTGAGTCAGCATCAGGATTTTCGAGGGCCTCGCGAACGGAAGTTAGCCATTCATCCAGTCCCGTTTCTCCTTTAACGCCCTTGTATCTCCAGTGAGCAGCCAATCCTCGTTCGGCTATCTCATCCATACGGCGGGTACGGATTTGTACTTCCACCCATTTTCCTTCGGGGCCCATCACAGTGATGTGCAAGGATTCATAACCATTACTTTTGGGTATGGAAAGCCAGTCGCGCAACCTTTTTGGATTAGGTTGATACATATCTGTGACAATGGAGTACACTTGCCAACACTCTTGTTTTTCCTTGTCAGGGTCTGCATCAAGAATGATGCGGATAGCGAATAAGTCGTATATACCTTCAAAAGGCGTTTTCTGCTTTTGTATTTTGTTCCAGATGGAATGTATGGACTTTGTTCTTCCTTTAATATCAAATTTTAATCCGGCTTCTTCTACTTTTTTCTGAATTGGTTCGATGAACGAAGCAATATAGGTATCTCGGGAAGACTTTGTCTCATTGAGTTTATCTTTTATGAAATAATAAGTTTCTCGTTGCGTGTATTTTAAGGAAAGATCTTCCAATTCAGACTTTAACTTATAGAGCCCTAACTTATGTGCCAAGGGAGCGTACAGATAAACTGCCTCGTTAGCTATCTTTAAACGGTCCTCCTGGTTTTCAGTGTTTTTTATGAGCCGCATAATGTTCACCCGATCGGCAATCATAATCAAGATTACTCGCATATCTTCGGCAAATGAAAGCAAAAGATTGCGGAAGTTCTCGGACTCAATAGCTGCACTCTTGGAGTATAAATCATTTGCCTTTACTAAGCCTCTAATGATACTTGCCACATCCTCTCCGAAATCAGACTTAACTGTTTCAATTGTAATGGTGTTGTTTTTAACAATCTCGTGCAACATGATACCCGTGAGGCAAGAACCTTTCATCCCTATCTCATCGGCTACGATTACGGCCGTTTGCATATCCCGGATGATGGGATTCATTCCGAAATTATTGCGCTGCAGCGTATTCTTGTCAGCAGCTAGTATGAGATATTTTTTCAGCTTTCCTGCGTCCTCGGAGGCAATGCTGTCACCGGCGGATTGCAAGAGCTTCTTATATAAAGTAAGCAGTTCTGTTTTTTCTGCTTTTGTGAAAAACGCATTCATAATTTGCCGAAGTATTAATATGCAAAGCTAATTCGATTGATTTTCACCACATTATGTTGCAGCAGTATTTTAGTACTTGCGCAATGGCGAATTAATTTCGTTGTAAAAATAGCTTTTTTTGTTTAGTATACCACACAAAGTAAATAACATTTTGTATTTTTGGGCATCAATTAATAAAATTACATGGGATGATTACACTACAAGACAAAGAACAGCTTGCGAAGAAGGGTATCACCGAATCTCAGATATCCGAGCAACTAGCATGTTTCCGAACAGGTTTTCCTTATTTGAAATTAAATGCAGCGGCGTCTATAGAACGAGGTGTTTTGGCACCGGATGTTAACGATGAAAAGTCTTATTTAAGTTCATGGGAAAATTACATTCATACGGATAAAACAATCGTAAAGTTTGTCCCTGCATCGGGTGCCGCAAGCCGAATGTTTAAAGATCTATTTGAATTTTTGACTGCAGAGTATGACAAACCAACTACTCCTTTTGAAATTACATTTTTTGAGAATCTTACTAAGTTCGCTTTTTATGATGACTTGAATGCGGCTTGCATTAAGATAGAAGGCAAATCGATTCCTTCTCTTGTAGCCGATGAAAATCAGAAAGCAATTGTGAATGCGTTGCTTTCTGAAGCGGGATTGAACTACGGGGCATTGCCAAAAGGATTACTTAAATTCCATAAGTATGAGGATGGAGTACGTACTCCTCTGGAAGAGCATTTAGTGGAAGGTGCTTTGTATGCTGCCGGCAATCGTTCGCATGTCAATGTGCATTTCACGGTATCTGCTGAACATCTTGCTTTCTTCAAAGCATTGACAGAAAAGAAGATAGGTGCTTATGGTCAAAAATATGGGCTGATTTATAACGTTACTTTCTCTGAGCAGAAACCGAATACAGATACGATAGCTGCGGATGTGAACAATGAACCTTTTCGGGATAAGGATAAGTTGTTGTTTCGTCCCGGAGGCCACGGAGCATTGATTGAGAACCTGAATGACCTAGATGCAGACATTTTGTTTATTAAGAATATTGATAATGTTGTTCCCGACAGGTTGAAAGAGGACCCGGTACGTTACAAGAAACTTCTGGCAGGGGTATTGGTTACGCTGCAAAAGCAGGCGTTTGACTATCTGGAGCTACTTGATAGTGGACAATATACACAAGACCAGGTGCTGGAAGTTCTTCAATTTTTGCAGAAAAAACTCTTTTGCAAGAATCCGGAGACTAGTATATTGGAAGATGTGGAACTTGTACTTTACTTAAAAAAGAAACTTAATCGTCCGATGCGTGTCTGTGGAATGGTGAAGAATGTCGGCGAGCCGGGTGGGGGACCGTTTCTTGCATACAATCAAGATGGAACCATCTCATTGCAGATATTGGAAAGTTCACAAATAGACATGACAGATCCGGTAAGCAAAGAAATGTTCGAAAAAGGAACATATTTTAATCCCGTAGACTTGGTCTGTGCCGTTCGTGACTATAAGGGGCATAAATTCGATTTATCCAATTTCGTAGATAAGGCTACCGGTTTTATTTCTTATAAATCAAAGAATGGCAAGGAACTCAAAGCACTTGAACTTCCGGGTTTATGGAACGGAGCTATGAGTGATTGGAATACGGTGTTTGTGGAAGTACCGCTCACAACGTTTAATCCCGTGAAGACGGTAAATGATTTGTTACGTGATTATCATCAATAAATAAAATGAAAAAAATACTTTTGCTCGGATCGGGCGAATTAGGAAAAGAGTTTGTAATTTCTGCACAACGCAAAGGACAGTATATCATTGCTTGCGATTCTTATCCCGGAGCACCTGCCATGCAAGTGGCCGATGAGTATGAAGTGCTGGATATGCTTAATGGTGAAGAACTGGAGCGTGTGGTAAAGAAGCATCAACCGGATATTATTGTTCCGGAAATAGAGGCAATACGTACGGAACGTTTGTATGATTTTGAAAGACAAGGCATTCAGGTTGTCCCTAGTGCTCGTGCAGTGAATTTTACAATGAACCGCAAGGCTATTCGCGATCTTGCCGCTAAAGAGTTAGGCCTTAAAACCGCGAAGTATTTCTATGCTACTTCTTTTGAAGAATTGAAAGCTGCAGCTGATAAAATAGGTTTTCCTTGTGTTGTGAAGCCTCTCATGTCCTCGTCCGGCAAAGGACAATCATTGGTGAAAAGTGCTGATGACCTGCTACATGCTTGGGAATACGGTTGTAGTGGTAGCCGTGGTGATATTCGCGAACTGATTATCGAAGAGTTCATCCGTTTTGATAGTGAGATAACATTGCTTACTGTAACACAGAAAAATGGTCCGACTCTTTTCTGTCCACCAATTGGTCACGTGCAAAAAGGTGGAGATTATAGAGAAAGTTTTCAACCCGCTCATATTGATCCTGCTCATCTGCTAGAGGCACAAGACATGGCTGATAAAGTGACACATTCGCTTACAGGTGCCGGGTTGTGGGGAGTAGAATTCTTCCTAAGCCACGAACATGGAGTTTATTTTTCAGAATTATCCCCTCGTCCCCACGATACGGGCATGGTTACACTGGCTGGAACACAGAATCTGAATGAGTTTGAACTTCATTTACGAGCAGTTTTGGGATGGCCTATTCCTAACATTAAACAAGAAAAAGCTGGCGTAAGCGCCGTTATCCTTTCAACTATTTCCAGCCAGGAAATGCCTCAATACAAAGGAATGGAAGAGGTTACTAAAGAAGAAGATACTTATCTGCGTATCTTTGGCAAACCTTTCACTCGAGTCAATCGTCGCATGGGTGTAGTCTTATGTTATGCGCCATTAAATGTTAATATGGACGCATTACGTGATAAATCGAAACGTATAGCAGCTAAAGTAGAGATCTACTGATCTTGTTTTTTGCTATGTGTCACTTTTAACTCGTTTTCATCTAAAAGAGGCAGGTTTATTTACTGACATTTTAGTCTTTGGTTTGTATTCAAAATTGGTCTGTATGGCCTTAAAACAGGACTAATGAATGTTATCTAAAAACAAAATTTAGTAAACTGAAACAACGATTCGTTTTTGTTTCTATATTTGCAAAGTTGTTTGTCTAACTATTGAACAAACAGGAAAAAATTACGTTTTTATCTAAAACATATTTTGCTTATGTCACAGATTATAGGGCATATTTCTCAGGTTATCGGTCCAGTGGTCGATGTTTTTTTTGATGGTTCTGAAACCGACCTGATGTTGCCAAGTATTCACGAAGCGTTAGAAATAAAAAGGCCTAACGGTAAGAAGCTAATAGTAGAAGTACAGCAACATATTGGCGAAAATACGGTTCGTACCGTTGCTATGGATAGTACTGATGGTTTGCAGCGTGGGATGAAAGTTGTTCCAACCCATAGTCCTATTACCATGCCTATAGGTGCTCAAATTAAGGGACGATTGATGAATGTGGTGGGAGAATCTATTGATGGAATGAAAGAACTCAATAGAAAAGGAGCATACCCCATACATCGGGATCCACCTAAGTTTGAAGATTTGACTACTGTTCAGGAAGTCTTGTTCACCGGAATAAAAGTAATCGATTTGTTGGAACCTTATTCTAAAGGTGGGAAAATTGGTTTGTTTGGTGGTGCCGGTGTAGGTAAGACAGTTCTTATCATGGAGCTTATCAACAATATAGCTAAAAAACACAATGGATTCTCCGTTTTTGCAGGAGTAGGTGAACGTACTCGTGAGGGAAATGATTTACTTCGTGAAATGATTGAGTCAGGTGTTATTCGCTATGGAGAAGAATTTAAAAAGAGCATGGAGGCTGGCCATTGGGATTTATCTAAGGTAGATTACGATGAAGTGGCTAAATCTCAGGCTACTTTAGTCTTCGGACAAATGAATGAACCTCCCGGAGCACGTTCTTCCGTTGCATTGTCTGGACTGACGGTGGCAGAATCTTTTCGTGATTTGGCCGCTGAATCCGGTTCAAAAGATATCTTGTTTTTTATTGATAATATATTCCGTTTTACTCAGGCAGGTTCCGAGGTTTCAGCTTTATTAGGCCGTATGCCTTCGGCAGTAGGTTACCAACCTACATTAGCCACGGAGATGGGAGTTATGCAGGAACGCATCACTTCTACAAAATCAGGTTCCATTACTTCTGTCCAGGCTGTTTATGTTCCTGCTGATGATTTAACTGACCCTGCACCTGCTACTACTTTTACGCATCTTGATGCTACAACAGTACTTAGCCGTAAAATAACTGAACTTGGTATTTATCCGGCTGTAGATCCTTTGGAATCAACTTCGCGTATTCTTGATCCTCTTGTTGTGGGACAAGAGCATTACGAAGTAGCTCAACGTGTAAAGCAGATATTGCAGCGTAATAAGGAATTGCAGGATATTATCTCTATTTTGGGTATGGAAGAACTTTCTGATGAAGATCGTCTGACTGTGAATCGTGCCCGCAGAGTACAACGTTTTCTGTCTCAACCATTTACTGTGGCAGAGCAATTTACAGGCCTTCAGGGAGTCATGGTTTCCATTGAAGATACCATCAAAGGATTTAAAATGATTCTTGATGGTGAAGTAGATTATCTTCCAGAATCGGCATTTCTTAATGTTGGTACAATTGAAGATGCCATAGAGAAAGGTAAACAGTTGTTGGAGCAAACAAAAGAATAAGCGAAAGGCTTTTAAGAATATTTTAAAAGATTATAAAAGTTAAGACAATGAATTTACATCTGAGTATAGTATCGCCTGAACAACAATTGTTTAATGGAGAAATTACCAGCGTTACCTTGCCGGGGACAATCGGTATCTTTACCATTTTACCTCAACATGCTCCTATTGTTTCCTCATTAGTTAAAGGTGAGATTATATATATCAGCAAGGGTGAAGAATATACATTGAATATTCAGAGTGGCTTTGTAGAATTGAGTAACGGAACTGTTTCAGCATGTGTTTATCTATAAACTAAATTAAAATGGGTATAAGCAAGATTAAATTAGATTATCTCACTGCTTTGTCACTATTTACAGTACTAACAAGTGTAGTAGGAATATTAATTTTTCATTTTTGCTTGCCTAGTCATTATTTTAGTTGGTTCCCTTTTATACCCATTTATTTTGCTGTATTTGGCGTGTTTAGCAATTACATGTCTGATGTTTGTCGGAAGTATGCTCCACAAAGATTACCGCTTTTTTATTTGGTGTTAAAGATGCTTCGAATCATATTCTCTGTTATTGTTTTGCTTGTTTATTGTGTTGTAGTAAACGTTTCTGTCAGAGATTTCTTGGTCACTTTTATAATATTTTATTTGGTAAACTTGATGTTTGAGACTTGGTTCTTCTTTACATTTGAACGGAACCGAAAAAGAAAAAGAGAGAATGAAAAAGAAAAGATTGCATAAAATATTTGCCGGAATATTCTTCTTGTTGAGTTTTGTTGCTCTTCCTGCATCTGCGGAAAGTGAACATGAACCTGTGAATGTGAAAGAAATTGTTTTTGGTCATATCGGTGACTCTTATGAATGGCATATTACAACGTGGGGAGATACTCAAATTCGTATTCCTCTGCCTGTTATAGTTTATAGTCAAACAACAGGATGGCATTCGTTTCTTTCATCTGAATTTGAAGAAAATAGCGGTAACTACGAAGGACTCTCTATTGCACCAGTAGGTAGCAAATATGAAGGTAAAATTGTAGAGCATGACGCTACTGGTAGTGAGATTCGTCCTTTCGATATCTCTATTACAAAGGTTACACTTTCTTTATTGATAAACACTTTCATATTAGCTCTCAGTGTTTTAGGTGTTGCTCGTTGGTATAAAAAGAAACAAGCAAGTGCTGCAGCCCCTGGTGGTTTTGTAGGCTTTATGGAGATGTTTATCATGATGGTACACGACGATGTGATTAAAAGTTGTGTAGGGCCTAACTATAAAAAGTTTGCACCTTATTTGTTGACTGCGTTCTTCTTTATATTTATAAATAATATAATGGGGCTCATTCCTTTCTTTCCCGGAGGAGCCAATGTAACTGGCAATATTGCTATTACGCTTGTGTTGGCTCTATTTACTTTTGTTATAGTGAATGTATTTGGAACACGTGCTTACTGGAAAGATATTTTTTGGCCGGATGTTCCTTGGTGGCTAAAGGTACCTGTGCCTATGATGCCTGTCATCGAACTATTCGGAATCTTCACAAAACCATTCGCCCTGATGATTCGTCTTTTTGCTAATATGTTGGCTGGGCACATGGCTATGTTGGTGTTGACTTGCTTAATTTTTATTTCAGCAAGTATGGGGCCATTTATGAATACTAGCCTCACTATCGCTTCGGTGCTCTTTAATATTTTCATGAATCTACTCGAGTTACTGGTTGCATTCATTCAAGCCTATGTGTTTACGATGCTTTCAGCAGTATTTATAGGTTTGGCTCAAGAAGAACATCATGCTAAAGAAGGAAGTACTTCGAGTCATTAATTACTACAGTATAAATTTACAGATCAAAAATATCAATAATTTAAAAATAGAAAATTATGTTACTAACAGTATTATTACAAGCAACTGCAGCAGCAGTTGGAATAAGTAAATTGGGGGCAGCAGTAGGAGCTGGACTTGCAGTTATTGGAGCAGGTATAGGCATTGGTAAAATTGGTGGTTCTGCTATGGAAGCTATTGGACGTCAACCTGATGCTTCAGGCGATATTCGTATGAATATGATCATCGCTGCCGCTTTGATTGAAGGTGTAGCTCTGTTGGCTATCGTTGTTTGTTTATTAGTGTTCTTTTTATAACAGACGAAGTATATGTCATTATTATTGCCCGAAAGCGGGCTCTTGTTCTGGATGCTTCTTTCTTTTGGAATCGTATTTGCCGTTTTGGCAAAATACGGCTTCCCTGTTATCATTAAAATGGTAGAAGACCGGAAGGTATATATCAACCAATCTATTCAAGTGGCTAAGGATGCTCATGAACAGCTTTCCAAACTGAAAGGTGAGAGTGAAATGATTATTGCCAATGCGAATAAAGAACAGGGGCGAATTCTGAAAGAAACAATGCTTGAGCGCGATAAAATCATTTATGAGGCTCGCAAACAGGCAGAAGCAGTTGCTCAAAAAGAATTGGATAATGTGAAAGAGCAAATTCTGTTAGAGAAGGAAGAAGCCATTCGTGATATTCGTCGTCAGGTTGCAGTTTTGTCGGTTGATATAGCAGAAAAAGTTATTCGTAAGACAATGCAAACTGAAAAAGAGCAAATGGAAATGATTGATCGTATGCTAGATGAAGTGTTATCTTCTAAATCTTAAGTGAAGTAGTAATATGGAAGTAGGTATAATCTCAATGCGTTATGCAAAGGCACTGATTGCTTACGCCAAATCAAATGGTGTAGAAAAACGTCTGTATAAAGAGGTATCTATGTTGGCCAGTAATTTCGAATTGTATCCAAACCTAAGGAAAGTTTTGGATAACCCTATTCTTCCATCGGGAGAAAAGCTAAAGGTTATTACTTCGGCGGCCACAATAGACGGATTTGAAGGAATCAGTAATGAATTGTTGCGTTTTATAAGTCTTGTGCTGAAGAAACGAAGAGAAACATACTTGCAATTTATGTGCCTGATGTATCAGGATTTATATCGAAAAATGAAACACATTGGTGTAGGAAAACTCATCACTGCAGTACCTGTAGACGAAGAAACCCGAACCCGAATTAAGAGTTCTGCAGCTCAGCGCTTACATGCGCGTATGGAGCTGAAAACAATGGTTGACCCGTCTATTGAAGGAGGATTTATATTTGATATAAACGGATATCGGCTTGATGCCAGTATTGCGACTCAGCTAAAAAAGGTAAAGCGGCAATTCATCGAAAAGAATAGAAGAATTGTATAATTTACAGTTGTAATGTGATATTTTTCAATAAAAAGTAAGAGAATATGTCAGAAAATATAAAAGTGAGTGAAGTTTCCGATGTTTTGCGTAAGCAATTAGAGGGTATTGAAACTCACATACAACTCGATGAGGTAGGTACTGTGCTACAAGTTAGTGATGGTGTGGCACGTATCTATGGATTGAATCATGCCGAAGCCAATGAATTATTGGAATTCGACAATGGCATCAAAGCCATTGTAATGAACTTGGAAGAGGATAATGTAGGTGCTGTATTATTGGGCCCTACAGATAAAATTAAGGAAGGATTTACTGTTAAACGAACAGGCCGAATTGCTTCCATACTCGTTGGAGAGAGCATGCTAGGGCGTGTTATTGATCCACTGGGAGATCCACTTGATGGTAAAGGACGTATTGGGGGTGAATTGTATGAGATGCCTTTGGAACGTAAAGCTCCGGGGGTTATCTTTCGTCAACCTGTGAACCAACCTTTGCAAACCGGATTGAAATCAGTAGATGCAATGATTCCAATTGGCCGTGGACAACGCGAATTGATTATTGGTGACAGGCAAACTGGAAAAACATCCATTGCTATTGACACTATTATTAATCAACGAACTAATTATGAAGCGGGAGATCCAGTATATTGTATCTATGTGGCCATTGGTCAGAAAGGGTCTACCGTTGCTACTATCGTAAATACTCTTCGGGAACATGGTGCTCTGGATTATACGGTGATTGTGGCTGCTACTGCGGGTGATCCTGCTGCATTGCAATATTTTGCACCATTTGCCGGTGCTGCTATTGGTGAATACTTTCGTGATACCGGTCGTCACGCTTTAGTGGTTTATGATGACTTATCAAAACAAGCTGTATCTTATCGTGAGGTATCATTGATTCTTCGTCGTCCCTCGGGGCGTGAAGCATATCCGGGTGATATTTTCTATTTGCACTCGCGTCTGCTCGAACGTGCTGCTAAGATAATAAGTCAGCAAGAAGTGGCTTGCCAGATGAATGATCTTCCCCCAAGCTTGAAAGGAAAAGTAAAGGGAGGTGGATCGCTAACGGCACTACCTATCATTGAAACACAAGCGGGTGACGTTTCTGCTTACATCCCTACGAATGTTATCTCTATCACTGATGGCCAGATATTCCTTGACACAGATTTATTTAATCAAGGTAATCGCCCTGCCATTAATGTTGGTATATCCGTTTCTCGTGTAGGTGGTAATGCTCAGATTAAAGCGATGAAGAAAGTTGCTGGTACACTGAAAATTGACCAGGCTCAATTTAGAGAGTTGGAAGCATTTTCGAAGTTTAGTGGAGATATGGATCCGATAACTGCCTCGACTATTGATAAAGGACAGAAAAATGTACGTTTATTGGTTCAACCTCAATATTCTCCAATTCCTGTCGAGAAACAGATTGCTGTTTTGTATTGCGGTACGCACGGGTTGCTGAAAAATGTTCCTCTGGATAAAGTCCATGATTTTGAACAAAACTTTTTAAAATCCTTGGAGTTGAATCATCAGGTAGACGTTTTGGACGTGCTGAAAAGCGGAGTTATTGATGCTGCGGTTTCAAAAGCTATTGAGGCAACAGCTGAAATGGTTGCTAAACAATTTTTGGTTTAAGCTGCTTCTCTTTTAGCTATATATATTCTCTTTTTATTTGGTCATAAAAGAAGGTTTATTGCCCAAAATCTTTCAGAAAAAGATAATTATAAAAAGATAAAAACAGCTTCTTTCAAAGTCATTTATATATAGATTAGAATTTATATTGAATAGAATGCACCATAGTTGGTTGTGTCTCCGATCATTAAATTCTTAATCTATATGATGTTTAAACTCTAAGATAGATTAATCATGGCTTCATTAAAAGAAATAAAATCGAGGATCAATTCGGTAAAAAGTACCCGACAGATCACATCGGCTATGAAAATGGTGGCTTCTGCAAAACTGCATAAGGCGCAGGGAGCCATTGAGAATATGTTACCTTATCAGTCGAAGCTGAATGCTATTTTGACTAACTTTTTGAATACAGACTCTACCATTGAATCACCTTATATTGTTAGTAGGCCTGTCAATCGTGTGGCTATTGTGGTCTTTTCTTCAAATAGCTCTCTCTGTGGCGCTTTTAATGCTAATATAATCAAGCAATTTACGCAAGTTATAGACAAGTATAGCAGTACTCTAGGCCGAGAGAACATTCTGATTTATCCTATTGGAAAAAAGATAGAAGTAGGTGTCAAGAAGATGGGATATATAACTCAAGGTAGTTTTCAACATTTGGCCGACAAACCTTCCTATCAGGAGGCATCTGAGCTGGCTGTTCAGTTGATGGACCTCTTTGCATCTCAAGAGGTAGATAAGGTTGAACTGATTTATCATCATTTCAAATCGATTGGAAGTCAGACTCTTATGTACGAAGACTATTTGCCTATTGATTTGACAAGCCACAATGTGGATGTTGAAAAGAGTAAAAGAAACATCGATTATATTGTAGAACCTTCTGCGCCCGAATTTATTACAAGCTTACTTCCTCAGGTGATTACTTTGAAGATGTATACTGCCTTAATTGATTCCAATGCATCAGAGCATGCTGCTCGCACTATGGCTATGCAGATTGCTACAGATAATGCGAATGATTTGATTCAAGATTTAACGAAACAGTACAACAAGTCACGTCAGCAAGCTATTACCAATGAACTACTTGATATCATTGGCGGTAGTATGAAATAAAATGTTGTTTTTCTTAAAAGTCACGTATCTGTCTTTGTGAGGCGATGATACGTGATTTTTTGTGTTCTTAGTAAGCATAAGGATTATAGCCTCCGCGTTGCACTTCTACCCGTATGCCAAAATTCTTGTTTACTTTTAGTTCCATAGCTCCTTTAAAATAGTTCTTCTCCCAAGGCAGCAGGTTATTTCCGGGTAATTTACTACCATCCGGTGCATATTGTCCATAAAGGTTTAGCCTTAAATTGTTGTTCAGCTTGATCGTACCCATTCCTAAGTTTTGAGTTGGAGATTGAAAATCGAATGTGTTATATCCGTATGTCAAAGTAGGTAGGGCATCTGATTTGGCTTTTGTGAACATCCATTGAGGGGAGCGGTTGAGTGATTCGAGAAAATTCTCCATGCTGGGAGTCCTTTTTAGCATGTCGGTGTAAGATGGTAATTGGAGTATTGGCATGCTGTATAAATTCGCATCAAGCATATAATTTCCAAAATGTTTATTGTTATCCATTTTAAGAGTGATACTGTCCGATACCGCTTCCGATTGTGCCATGGTTGTTATTGATGTTGTGAACATTGCAATAAATAAAATCATCTTTTTCATATCAGTCTGTTTTTAGTTTACTATTAGTTTATAGCCGATGCCACGAACATTGACTATTCGTATTCGCTCATCTTGTGATAGTTTATGACGAAGCTTGGTCATAAACACATGTAAGCTGCGCGAATTAAAAAAGCTATCGTCTCCCCAAAGGTCTAGTAATACGTCTTGCGCATTGACTACTTGATTGCGATTTTCACAGAGCCGGTGCAATATTTCAGATTCCCTGTGTGATAGTTCTTGCCTTACCCCTGCAAAGATAAGACTTTGTGTGATTGAATCGAACAAATAATTACCAATCTCAAATTTGGAGCTTTTTTCTTTTTCTGTATCATTGAATGCTTTACCCACTAATGCTTTAATACGTACAATTAGCTCTTGCATACCAAACGGTTTTTTAAGATAGTCGTTGGCTCCAAGTTCGAATCCTTCTACCACATCATTAATGGCAGAGCGGGCAGTAAGAAAAATTACAGGTGTTTTCTTGTTTGTCTGACGGAGGCGACGTATCATTTCAAAACCATCCATTCGAGGCATCATCACATCGGCTACCACTACATCCGGTCGGCATTCAAAGAAAAGTCGCAATCCTTCTTCACCATTGAATGCAGTGCGAATGATGAAACTTTTTTCTTCAAGAGTGTCTTTTATGATCATTGCGAGAGTTTGCTCGTCTTCAACCAATAACACTTCTGTTTTTTCGTTTTTCATACTTTTTTCTTTTACTTCTGATTTGCCAATTATATATGGCCTAAAGACGGCTGCATTTGTTCAATGTGACGGTTGCAATTCATTCAAATCACGGTTGCATTTCCTGCTATAGACGGTTGCTTAAAGTTTATGCATTTCTTTTGTTAGCTAGTAAGACGAGCAGCCCGTCTTATACTGTTAATTCCTCACTTCCAAGTTTTAAGGTAAAGCAACTTCCCATACCTGGCTCGCTCTCAACTGCTACTGTTCCTCCATGTTTTTCTATCATTGTTTTTACATAATATAATCCCAAACCATAGCCTTTCACATTGTGTAGATTTCCCGTTGGTACCCGGTAGAATTTATCGAATATATTCTTCTGTTTTTCCTTTGGAATTCCGATGCCCTTGTCTATTACGGATATTTCTACTTCACCATTATTTTCTCGATATTCTATCGTGACTTCTGCTTTATCTGTGGAATATTTTATGGCGTTGTCTATTAGGTTACTGATAATGTTGCTAAAATGTATTTTGTCGACTATGATCTCACAATTATCCGATTCCGGATTACAAGAAATCTTAGTCGGCTTGTCAGCTTTCATATTGTGTTGTTCTATTAAAGGTTTTATCAACTCCTGAAGCTGTATCTTTTCTGGATGCAAACGAAAAGCTTTTCTTTGCTCCATGCTCATGGATAGAATATGCTCTACCAATCCGCTAAGTCGTTGTAATTGTTCTTGGCAGATGCACAAGTATTTGTCTCGTTGAACTTTTTCCTCAGCTTTGCTAAAATTTAGTAAAGCGTCATTAGCAGCATAAGCCACTGCTATCGGAGTTTTGAGCTCGTGCGTGATATTATTGGTGAAATCGCTTTTCATTTCCTCGAGTGTCTTCTGCCGTAAGATAGTTCGAATAAGATACCAAAAAGCAAAACTCAAAATAATGAGAATGATGAATGAAGTAGCTAGTATACCTGCCATTTGTTGCAAAATCACTGTGTTCGTAGGTTCTGTATATACACGAAATACGTGTGTTTTCGGTAGATCGTACACAAATTCGTGACGAATCAAATTCGTTGTATCTACGGAAGCGGGTAGGGAAGAAGCGATGATGCTATCACCTTTGAGCTTCACGATTTGTGTGTAATGTTTGATATCTAAGTTCGACTTTATAAGGTCGCTACGTAGAATACTGTCAAAGCGAACAATATTAATCTGTTTAATTTCTTCGTCTACTGCCATGTGTAAAACCATTTGCATTTGCTCTGCCATTACTTGTAAAGAAGAGTAGTTATATCCTATATTGATACCATCCGTTAACTTGCCGTCCGATTGTACGATTCGTTCTGTTTCATATAATGCTGAATCTCTCAGGATCTTTTTCTTTACGATAGTCTGGTATGTTTTTTTAACTTCGTCTTCTTTGTATGAAGTAGAACAGGAAATCTCTCCCGAAGCATTTGCCTCTATACCCAACTTTCTCCTTTGGTCACCGGCGGTACTAATACTGTCTGCCCGAAGAAATAGTTCAATGTGGTCGGCATTCTTTATGGCGGATAGAATGGATGTTTCCGTCTGCAACTTCATATTGCGATACAAACTTGTGAGCCAGTATGCCTGGTAAGCAAAAATGCCCACTAAGGAAAGGATGACCAGTATGGCGATGGGCTTGAAAGGTAGTTTCATTTTTTGATTATCAATTGTACATGCTACAAAGATAATGAAATCGAACATTATTTGTTTTTTTCGATAAGACTAAATAACACTTAGTAAGTAATTGATAACGCAATATAGCTATTATAATGTCGTACTTTGCAACAATAAAAAACAAAATACGATATGAAACGAGTGTCTCTTCTACTTTTCTTATTAAGCGTAATAGTACCAACCGCTTTTACACAAACAATTTCGTCGGTTTCTGCCGGAAGCCCTATCCACGTGAATGATTCTGCTCATCTGTTTCTTGATAGTCTCTACATGCAATTGCCTGAAGTGATGGTAAAAGGCGAACGTCCTGTTGTGAAAGCTGAAAAGGGAAAGTTGGTATATGACTTGCCACGTTTGGTGAGTAATCTGCCGGTAGATAATGCTTATGAAGCCATCAAGGAACTTCCCGGTATAGTGGATATGGGCGGAGGGCTGATGTTGGCCGGTACAAGTGTAACGGTAGTGATCAATGGTAAGGTAAGCACGATGAGTACCGAGCAACTGAATACTTTACTGAAAAGTATGCCGGTTTCACGCATTGAAAAAGCGGAAGTAATGTATTCTGCTCCCGCTCAATATCAAGTGCGGGGGCCGATGATTAATCTGGTGCTGAAATCAGGGATTGGAGATGCTCCTTCATTGCAAGGAGAACTCTACTCCGCATGGTCACAAGAACGTTACGCAGGCTTTACGGAACGTGCAAGTCTCCTTTATTCTTCTCCTAAATTCTCTGCTGATTTTCTCTACTCTTACAATCATAACCGAAGTTATTATGGGATAGATAAGGAGGCTTTGCATACCGTGAATAACCAAGTGTATCCTGTTAACATTCTTTCTATTGGGCGCAGTAGGGGAAACGAACATAATGCCCGATTGGGCATGGATTACAATTTTAGTAAGGATTATGCATTGAGCTTGGTTTATACCACACAGATTAATGACAATGGTATGAACAATACTTCTTCAGGAACGGTCAACTCAAACGTAGATAGCAACGGAGATGATGCATTGCATAACGTGAAGCTTGACTATCAGGCTCCTTGCGGATTAAAAGCTGGTGCGGAATATACCTTTTACCGTGCGCCCGGAGATCAGATATTGCATAGTACGATGGACGGAAAAGAACAAGATTTTCGCTATGAAGACATGCAACGCATCAATAAGTGGATGTTTTATGCTAAACAGAATCGTGACTTTAAGAATGGTTGGGGGCTAAACTACGGGCTCAATTATACTACAGCTACTGATAATAGTTTTCAATATTATTACGATACCGAAACCGGAGAGTTACTTCCTAAAAACTCAATGAATGCTCATCATCGTGAGCAGACGTTTAATGGATTTGCCGGATTCAATAAGAGTTTTGGTGAAAAGTTTTCGATGGATGCTTCCTTGGCAGCGGAACTTTATCATACCGATGTGTGGAATGAATGGAACGTTTATCCCACACTTAATATGAATTATACGCTGGCGGCGGGTCATATTCTTCAGTTGGCATTTACGGCCGATAAAACGTATCCTTCATATTGGTCAACTAATAACACTATAGCCTATTCCAATAATTATACGGAGATTCACGGCAATCCGCTACTAAAACCTTCACGTTCTTATGAATCCAGCCTTACGTATATTATGAAGAGTAAGTATGTCTTCACTGCGTATTTCAATCATCAACCCGATTATTTCACACAAGTGCCTTACCAATCGTCCGAAAAACTGGTGGAAATAAATAAGTATCAGAACTTCGATTTTAGGCAAGAAGCAGGTCTTCAAGTGGTGTTGCCGCTTAAAGTGAAAGATCGATTAAATTCTCGTTTCATTGTGGTAGGCAACTACACACGTGAAAAAGATGATGACTTTTGGGATATACCATTCGATCGCCACACATATTCTTTTATGCTCATTATGAACAATACACTCACGCTCTCTACCAAACCTGATTTGAAATTCACCCTTTCCGGTTTTTATCAAAATGGAACCATTCAGGGAATTTATGATCTCAGTCGTTCCGGTAATTTGGATGCTGCACTTAAATGGACTTTTGCTAAAGAAAGAGCACAGCTAACTATTAAAGGAACCGATCTGTTCGATACTTCGCTTATTACTCCCGAAATTCATTTTGCCAATCAAAGTGTGACTAATCGATATTTACAAAATACGCGTACTTTTAGTGTGTCCTTAAGTTATAAAATAGGTGATTATAAGGAAAAGAAACGGCAAGATATAGATACCTCACGCTTTAAATAAGGACTTGACGGTTAGGTCATTCTAAAATCTGTTTATTATGAATCTGGATACAAAGCGAATGTTTTGTGTCCAGATTCATCGTTTATAGGAGATTTAAGGTTATAAAGCGCTATATATTTATTCTCATAAGGACACTTTTTATTAGGGTTGAGACTAATTCATTTTATTCTGCACCAAAATATTTATTTTCTGACTTAATTGGTCTATAAATGTTTTTATCTTGTCTTTTTTCTACTTTTTAGTTTTTAATGAGCCGATATTTTCTATATTTGCCATTTCTTAATATTAAAACGACTTTGAGCACAAAATTGTCTATGTGCAAAGATTTGTCGAGTAATCTCTATGAAAGAGCATATGTAAAGGACATGATTATGCTATTTATGATAAAATCATTCTCTTTTCCATTCTCTTCTGTTTCCTTTTTTGTGTATTGATAGAATAGGATTAATAAAATTAAATCTTTCTGATGATATGGGTGATCTTCGCATTTTAATTATTCATATACTACCTATTAGATTTCTTAATGAATGATGGGTATGGGAAAGGATAGTAAGAGTATACAAGCAACGAAAGAAAAAGAATTTGAACACTTTTTTACCGAAAATTATTCCCGACTTTACTATTATGCGCTTCACTATATTTCTGATTCAGAGATATGTAAAGACATCGTTAGTGAATCGTTCCGGTACTTGTGGGAAAAAATAGATGCTGTTAGAGTGGATACTATGCTTACGTATATGTTCACTCATGTACGTAATTTGTGTATTGACCACATTCGTCATGCAGAAGTTGAGAATTCGTATTTAAATTCTCAACTTAATTTTGTTTCAGAAATGGATGATGAGAGCTGGAAAGAAACCGAGGTAAGGATAGAACAGATTATGCAAGTGTTAGAAACTCTTCCGCCACAAACCAAATTTATCATGGAACAGAATTATTTGTATAAAAAGAAATATACTGAGATTGCTGAGATCGTTGGAATGACTGAAAGCGGCGTGCGCAAACATATAATGAAGGGATTAGATACTATCCGTAGTTATTTTTCTGTTAAATATAAAAAAGGTGGTAATCAAAAGTAAATTATTACGTATAATATATTTAGAACATATCTATTATGTGTAACAAGGAAGAAAATAAAAATTTAAATAATAAGGAATTCTATTCGGATGATCGCTTGGCATTTGAATGCGAACAGGCCTTGCTCAGAGGGAAATATCCAAATCCTTCGGTGAAAACCGAATGGAACAAATTCAAGCAGAGCATTGAATCCACTCAGCCTTTAGAAACTCATATTATAAAGAAAACTCATTCTACAAAAACACGCTATTTTGTTTTAGGGACCCTTTCCGGCATTGCAGTAACAATGCTGTTGCTAATGGTTTTCCGTTGGCAAGATAAGCAGATGCAAGATCATCCTGTTAGTATTTTTGTAGCTCAGCAGGGTGTGCAGGAGGTTACGATGAGCATGGGCAAAAATCAAGAACGTATTCTCTCGGATGCTAAACCTATTGTGCAGGATCCTATAAAAGGAGCGTTGGTCACCTATAAAGAAGCTGATTTCTCTAAGGTGAGAGGTGAAGATGTGAAGATGAGAACGATCACTACTCCTTGTGGTAAAGATTATCGCATTGTACTAAATGATGGAACAGAAGTGCTGATGAATGCCGATAGTAAACTCACTTTCCCTACTCAATTTCAAGGCAAGGAGCGTTTGGTGCATTTGGAAGGAGAAGCCTATTTCAAAGTGGCAAAAAATAAAAAAATGCCTTTTGTTGTCAACACTGATAAAATGGACACAAGGGCATTGGGCACTGAATTTAACGTGAAGGTGTATAAGGGTTTTAATCCTCAAGTTACGCTTATTGAAGGAGTAGTGGTGGTGAATGTTGCTGATATCAATAAAGAAATAAGCTTATCTCCGGGAGAGGAAATAACCTATTCGAATAATAAAGTCAATGTTAAGAATGTAGATCCTGAGTACTATACTCAATGGAAAGACGGGTTTTTCTATTTTGATGATGTTCCTTTGGTAGAGGTGTTGACTGATTTGGGACGTTGGTACAATGTGAATATCGAAATTGATAAGGTTTCATTGATGAGCTATCGCTTGCATTTTATCGTTAACAGAAATTCAGGGATTGATGAAGTGGTCGAGAATTTGAATAGCTTTAGCTATCTGTCTGCTCAAAAAAATAAAAATACAATATCGATTAGTGAGAAAAAAGCATTAAATAGGGACTAAAAATATTCTTTTCTCGTATTAAAGCTATGATTATGTATTATTAATGATTAGCTTATATGAGAAAAACTAAATGGTTGATTGGCTTTGGAAGAAGCCCTCTTTGGAGAATGGTGTTGCTTTTTGTTTTCATGGCTGGAATCTGTTCCACCTATGCAAAGGCACAAACAGTAAAAAATCCTCTTATTTCATTGGAGTGTAAAAACGAACCGATGTCGTCTGTTCTGAAAAAGATAGAGCAGGCTTCAAAATATAAAGTTCTGTTTACCTATGATGAAATTCAGAGTTATAAAGTCACCGTATCTTTTAAAAATAAGCCTCTCGATGAGGCTGTTAAAGAAGTGATAAGCTCCTATCCGCTGGCCTACAAAATAAAGAATATCTATATTTCTATCTATTCTTTGAAGACAGCAACTGATCGTAACCGGATTATTGGTAAGGTGGTGGATAAAGACGGAGAAGCTTTGCCGGGAGTAAATATTACCACCGATAATAAAAAGATTGAGGGAATTAGTAATGCTGATGGAACTTTTGATATTCTAATTCCTACCGGGGAGACAGTAAACATACTTTCTTTTTCATTCATTGGATTAAAAAAAAGCTCTTTCCCCTTTAAGGGAGGTAGGCTAAGAGTGGTGATGGAAGATGATGCCCAAACTATAGATGAGGTAGTGGTGACTGGTTTGGTTACCCACGATAGTAAGAGCTTTACTGGAAATGCGTCGGTGTTTAAAGGAGACGATTTAAAGATGGTCGGACGTCAGAACCTGATCAAGAGCTTGAGCATTCTCGATCCTACCATTGCGATTGTAGAGAATACCTCTGCAGGTTCTAATCCAAACACTATGCCTAAAATTCGTTTTAGAGGCGAGAGCTCTTTTCAAGGGTTTGAGAATATCGATAAGTCGGGTTTAATGAGTGATCCCAATGAACCGTTATTCATTTTGGATGGATATCAAACGACTATGTCTACGATTGTCGATCTGGATATGAATTTGATTGAGTCGGTTACCATCTTGAAAGACGCTGCTGCGGGTGCCATCTATGGTTCGAGAGCAGCGAATGGTGTGATTGTGGTGAAAACCCTTCAACCTAAGGAAGGAGAACTTCGGATTAGTTACGGATTGGATATGAACGTTAACTTGCCTGATTTGTCTAGCTATAATCTTTTGAATGCCAAGGAAAATTTAGCCTTGTATGAACGCTTTGGGATGTATCGTAATGATGATGGTACGTTAGCCCCTGCCTATAATCAAATCACTCGTTGGGTAGCCCAAGGGGTCGATACTGATTGGATGGCGCAACCAGTTCGCAATGCCGTAGGTCATAAGCACTCATTGAATTTATCCGGAGGTGATCACCGCATGCGCTATGGCGTTGATTTGAATTATTCTAATACTCCCGGAGTGATGAAAGAATCCTTCAGAACAAATTATGGAATTGGCGTTAAGCTATCTTATAATTATAATGATAAACTTCGCTTTACGAACCACTTGTCCGTTGGACAAACCAACTCTAAGGAGTCTCCTTATGGTAGTTTTCAAGATTACACAACGATTAACTCCTTTTATCCCATAAAGGATGCCAATGGGAAGTTGTATAAATACTATTATTTTGAAGATCAGTATGGAAAACAGAATGTGTGGGGCAATAGTAGCAATACGCCTATCAACCCGCTGTATGAAGCATCTGTTGGAAATCAAAATAAGAATGAAAGCCAGAATGTCAATAATAACTTTTCGATGGAATGGAGAT
Organism: uncultured Bacteroides sp.; assembly: GCF_963666545.1. Taxonomy (NCBI): domain Bacteria; kingdom Pseudomonadati; phylum Bacteroidota; class Bacteroidia; order Bacteroidales; family Bacteroidaceae; genus Bacteroides; species uncultured Bacteroides sp. Next base: position 119,479 of record NZ_OY762899.1, read on the forward strand.
TGCTTCCTTCTTTCCGTATTAACGGAATGATAAGCTATACCAAGTCTACCGAGAAAGCTATTTCTTTTCTTTCGCCAAATTCGGCCACCTATTCCGATTATAGTACTACTTATACTCCTATCGAAGAAAAAGAGTTGCTAAAAGGCAAATACACTTACGCTGAAATTTTTCAGGAACGTTTGGAAAGTAACTTGCTAGCCACATGGTCTAAAAATATAGGTACTCATTTTGTTACGGCATCTGTTGGAGGTTCTATGGCTGATGCGAAAAGCACCCTCTACGGCTTTAGTGCTCAGGGATTTGGCGAAGAGGATGCTGCAGAACCTGCTTACGCGCAAGGTTATGAAAAAGGAGGAACACCCAGCAACTCCGAAGGTCATACTCGCATGGCCAGTCTTTTTGCCTCGGCCAATTATGCTTATGATAGCCGATATCTGCTTGATTTTTCTTATCGCTTAGATGGTTCCTCTCAATTTGGCACGGACAAAAAAGTTGCCCCATTTTATAGCTTAGGTGCAGGCTGGAATATACACAATGAGCCGTTCATAAAAGAAATGAAGTTTGTCAATATGCTTAAGTTGAGAGCTACGTATGGAGAAGTAGGTTCAGTTAATTTCAGTCCTTATCAGGCTAAAGATATGTATCAATACACTAAGAATGATCGTTATGATGGTAATATTGGAATCATATTACAGGGATTGGGCAATGAAAATTTACGCTGGCAAAGTACCCGTTCTTATGAACTGGGCGCAACAGTCGGCATCTTTAATCGCTTTGATCTTTCTGCGAGCATTTATAATAAGCTGACTTCGGACATGGTCTTGCCTGTCACCACGCCTCCTTCTGTTGGTTTCAATAGCTATATTGAAAACTTGGGCCGAATGAGAAATAGAGGTTATGAAATCTCTATGCGTGCGTTTCTCCTTAAAAAAGCAGGATTAAACGTGTCTGTGTTTGCTTCGGCCACACATAATACCAATAAGATCTTATCTATTTCGTCCGCTTTAGAATCTTACAATAAAGCGGTAGATTCGTCTAAGGGATATTCGGACGACGAATACAAACAAGTTTCTCATACGTTTCTGACTAAATATGAAGAAGGACAGTCTTCTACGGCTATCTATGCAGTACGCTCTTTGGGCATTGATCCGATGACTGGTGAAGAGTTGTTTATTACCAAAGAAGGGAAGACGACTAAGGTGTGGAATGCTAGTGATAAAATGGTAGTTGGCGATACTGAACCTACGATGAGAGGCACTTTTGGTACGAATGTGGGATGGAATGGCTTATTCTTGAATGCAACATTTTCTTACTCATGGGGAGGTCAAATATATAACTCTACGTTAGTAAACAAGGTAGAGAACTCCAATAAATTTAAAAACATGGATAAGCGTGTGCTAACAGAGACTTGGCAGAAGCCGGGAGATGTGGTGAAGTACAAAGCTAATCTTACAAAAAGATATGCGCAATACTATACTTATGCTAGCTCGAGATTTGTGCAAGATCAAGATTATTTGCAACTATCCGCTCTTTCTTTGCAATATGAGTTACCCAAAAAGATGATTCGTCCCTTGCGCATGCAGAGTGTAAGACTCTCCTTTAATATGTCCGATATATTCTATCTTTCTACCGTGAAGCGTGAGAGAGGAACGGATTATCCTTATGCACGATCCTTTAGTTTTGGCTTACGTACAAATTTTTAAAAGATGAAATATATGAAAAAAATAATATACCTTTTTATTTTATCTGTCTCCTTTTCTTTCTCTGCTTGTAGCGAATGGCTCGATGTTAGCCCTTCAACAGAAAAAGATCGAGCAGATTTGATTGAAACAGAAAATGGTTTTAAAGAGATGCTCTACGGATGTTATATCAATATGGCGAGTGCTTCTCTCTATGGACACGAATTGACGTATGGAGCACTCGAAGGTTTTGCTAAGAATTACGTGAAGTCACTCTCTAGTAACTATAAATTTACCGATACGGCTGTGCGTCCTACTATTGATGACATCTGGAGTAAGATGTATAATAATATAGCCAACATAAATAGTATTCTCAACGATATTGAGAATAAAAAGGATTTATTCTACAACAACGAAGGGGATATCCTTGAAGGAGAAGCTTTGACGATGAGAGCTTTTATGCATTTTGACTTATTGCGCATGTTTGCTCCTGCCTATCAAGGTAATGAATCGACCATTGCCATCCCTTATGTCGAATCTTACGAGAGAGCACGCTATCCACATATCAGTGAATCGAAGGTGGTAGAGAAGATTTTGGCTGATTTAGACAAAGCGGAAAAACTTTTCAAAGATGCTACCGATCCTATCATGAGTGAGTTGACAGTCACTGCTTCGGGTAAAGGTGATTTCTTAGCCAACAGACAGTATCGTTTCAATTATTGGGCGGTGTTGGCTCTGAAAGCACGCGTCTACTTATATGCAAACAACAAAGAAGCGGCTAAGGAATATGCTATGAAAGTAATTAATGAAGGGCCTTTTAAATGGATTGATCCATCTGTATTGAGCGGCGAACATGCCGATAAAGTATTCATGTCCGAGATTATTTGTGCGTTGAATGTTCCTAAGTTGAGTACGTATTATGATTCCTATTTCACTTCGGAAAAATACTCTCTGAGTGACGGATGGGGAATGTATGGCTTGACTGTTTTTGAAGATGGAAATGACTATCGTTATTTGTATTTGTTGACGAACGATAAAGATAAGAATAAGGTTATCTCGTCTAAATATGATCAAAACCCTTCAGACGGTGCTACTTTGAAAAAAGAGACTGTTCCTTTAATCAGGTTAGGGGAAATGTACTTGATTGCTGCTGAATGCGATGTTGAATCCAATCCGACAGAAACTATCAGCCTGTTGCGCGAATTGAAATTTCATAGAGGCTATCTTTTATCGGACAGGGGGATAAGTGACAATGCTACACCAGCTCAGCTACAAGGATATGTACAAAAAGAGATGAGAAAAGAAACGTATGTTGAGGGACAGACTTTCTTTATGTATAAACGCTTGAAACTAGCTGCTATTCCTTATTTCAGTCCGTGGTCGTCCAATGCCACCTTTAGCATGCAGCCTTCATATTATACATTTCCGCTTCCTGAAGATGAAAAAGAATATGGCAATATTCCAAAATCTTGATAATGATCAAAAAAATGAGAAAAATGAAAAAGAGCATATATTTACTACTGCTAATAATAGCTGTCTTGCAAACAGCTTGTTCGAAGGATGAGGTGAAGGTCTTTGACTCAAACAACTATATTTATTTTAATGTAGACGCCAAAGATGATGAAGCGTATCCCTCTCTTTCATGGACTTTCACTTTCATGGATGCATCCGTGAAAAGTGACGTATATGAAATCCCTGTCAAGTTTGCGGGACGTTATCTAGATAAAGCTGCCATGTTTAAGTGGAAGGTCGTTGATTCATTGACTACGGCTATAGCCGGAGTACACTATGAAGAGGTAGCACCTGAAGAGCAAACTATTCCGGCTGATAAAAGTGAAGGTGTCTTGAAAATTAAGTTATTGCGTACGGCCGATATGCAAGATAAATCTTATGATTTAGTCTTACAGCTTGTTGCTAACGATAACTTCCAGGTTGGGCCAGTTGATGAGATAAAAATAACCATTACGGATCAATTAGTACGACCAGATTGGTGGGTATATACTCCCTATGGACGTTTTTTGGGTACTTATTCTATAACGAAACTCCGCTTATGGTTAGAGTTTATGGGAGTAGAGGATGGTAGCAATCCGTTTGAGTCTGAGCGATATGTGATGTGGGCTGACTACGGAACTGGCAATTTTATCTATAAATTGTACAAAGACGGTGAGGTTAAGTCGACAGTGCTGGCCTTTAAAAATTGGCTATACGTGGACAAAGGAAACCCTTATGATGAAGATTTAAAAATGCCTGTATCTGAAAGCTTAGGCTCTTATTAATTCACTTGGTAAAAATGAAAATGATGAAAAAATATTTATTTATACTACTTTCTATTTTATCTTTTACTTCTTGCATAAAAGATGAAGGAAATTATGATTATATAACGCTCAAGGAAGTAAAGATAGGTGGCTTGGAAAATTCTTATCGTTTTATTTTGCAAAAGACTCAAACGATAACTCCTGAAATAACTACCGAGATAAATCCTAGTGATCTTAGCTATTGCTGGCGTGTGGGGGGAGATACTTTGTCTACGGACAAAGCGCTTACTTACACCTTTGCTAAAGTCCTGACATCGTCTAATCTTTTGACTTTTGAGGTGATTGACAAGCTAACGAATGTTCGCTATGTGAAGAGAATGGATTTGGCTGTTGTTTCTCCCTTCGAAACAGGATGGCTCATCTTAGGGAATGTACAGGGAAAGGCTCAATTGGATTTTCAGTCTTACGAAGATGAAAAGAAATACTTCACAGACATCTATAAACAAGTTAACGGCGAAAGTTTTTCAGGAACAGCCAAAATTGTGAAACAACTGAATTATCAGGATGCTTCTTCAGGAGCTTATATGGATAGAGTAAGTGTGATTTGCAAAGGTGGAAAGAGCGTGGAACTTGATGGAAGTAGTTTTTTGAGACGTAAATATTATGAAGATGAATTCAAAGGCGCATCTCTTAGTATTGATGCTATCAGCTCAGAACATTATTCAATTGATAATAGTCTGTTTATCATTAGTAAGGGCAATATTTATGAGAAAACGCCAGGTAGCATGGGCACTCCGGATGATGCTTATTATCAATATCCACTGTCTGGAGATAGCCAAGGATATAAGGTTGCTGCTAATTATGCCAAGGGGTATAGCAATGGTGATTTTTACCTCTGTTTGGATGAACTCAATCACCGCTATGTAGATTTTCAGCGCTCTTCTCTCTCTACAAAGATCTCTTCATTGACTGTGGATAAGAATAGCTCGGCTGTTATTGACCCCGATCATGTAGACGGAATTTCCGTATGGATGGGACAGGCCTATAATGGCAACGCTCTTAGTATTGTGAAAACAGATGCGGGTAAGTATGTGCTGCATGTTCTTTCTTGTATTTGGGATGGTTCGTGGACTTTATTGGCTAAGTATGACATTCCGGATGGAGTGATTACTGAGGCGAGTTGTTTTACGCCTCACAAGGTGAATCCTTATTTGATGATTGCTACAGGCAATAAATTGATGGCACTCAATTTGGAAGCTCTTTCTTCGGGAGCCGCTGCCATAAATGATGTTCATACCTATGAGGCTCCGATAACGGCGATGCATTATGCTTATAATGCCAACAAAGGAGTGAATGAGTTAGGTTTAGCTATTCAAGAGAGTGCCACTTCGAGTGCTCTATTGCTCATTAATCCTTCACTAACTGCTATGGGAGAAATTTTAAAGAAATATGGAAATATGGAAGGGACTATTACTAGTCTCTGGCGTAAAATAATGTAATATTATGAGATTACTATTTTTATTTATATGTACTTTGTTGTTCGGTGAATGTAATGCCGCTAATGGATATTATATTCATGGTAAAGTGTCTAATATTCAAGATGGTACACTTCTGTATCTTCGTTTAGTGGGTCCACCTTCTCAAGATATAGACAGCGTTGTTGTTGAAAATGGAGAATTCTTTTTAAAAGGGGAAACAGGTGATTCACCCACGTGGGTCACGCTCTCTTTTAAGAATAAATTTCTTCCACTTTGCGATTTTTATCTTGAAAAAGGGGATATTTTTGTAACTGGTGAGACTTATGATTCTAAGGCAAAAGGAACCCGCACCAATGATGAATACAATGTGTATAAGCAGAATATCCTTTCTTTATATAACAAACAGAGTGGTCTTTATGGCGATTTGGCTATTCATTCCTCTGAAAAGGGAGCAGTCTACACGGATAGTATGAATATAGAGATCAAGAAATTGGAAAGTCATATAGATAGTGTGGAGATAAATTATATTAAAACCTATCCGGCTTCTATTGTCTCTTTAAGAATATTGACCTATAAATCTGGCCGTATGGATGGTAATAGTCTAAAATCGGCAATTTCTTTGTTAGATTCGTCTTTACAAAATGCCCCTGAAACGCTAAAGATGAAGCAATATGCCGAAGATTTATTGCTTTCTAGAGAAGGGATAATGGCCGCTGATTTTTCTCTGGTAACAGCCAAAGGTAAGTCTTTTAAGTTGTCTGATCTGAGAGGTAAATATGTACTGATTGACTTTTGGGCTTCTTGGTGTGCTCCTTGTCGGAATGCTTTGCCAGGGCTAGCGCGTTTATATGATAAGTATAAAGGTCAAGACTTTGAAATTGTGGGCTTTTCTATTGATCAGAATGTAGATAAGTGGCATCAAGCGCTTCAAGAAGAGAATTGTATGTGGCCACAGGTTTGTGATCCTACCGGCAAGGTGGCTAAACTATATGCTGTGTCATTAATTCCTTTAACAGTGATTATAGATCCGGACGGCAAAATCCTGAGCAGGGGACTCTCCAAAAATGAATTAGCTGATAAGCTTGCTGAGATATTCAAAGATAAATAGAATCATTATGGGTTCCTTTTAATAAGAATCTGGATACAAAGCGAATGTTTTGTGTCCAGATTCATCGTTTACAGGAGGTTTAAAGTTATAAAGCGTTATATTTATCTATTGTAGACTATATTTCTATGTCTAAATGTAAGTCCGCCAATCAAATAAACAAAGTTTATTATTATTTTTGCAGCTTCAAAAATAGTAAAACCAAACCACCTCGTATGAAATCAGATATAGAGATAGCACGTACTACAGAGTTAAAGAAGATAAAGCAAGTTGCCGAAGAGATCGGTATTCCGCGAGACGAAGTCGAAAACTATGGACGTTACATCGCTAAGATACCCGAACATTTGATCGATGAAGAGAAAGTGAAGAAGAGTAATCTGATTTTGGTTACCGCCATCACTGCCACAAAAGCCGGTATTGGTAAAACAACCGTTTCTATTGGTTTGGCTCTGGGATTAAGTAAGATCGGAAAGAAAGCCATTGTTGCCCTACGCGAACCCTCTTTAGGCCCTTGCTTCGGAATGAAGGGTGGGGCAGCCGGAGGCGGATATGCTCAGGTGCTTCCGATGGAGAAGATCAACTTGCATTTTACCGGTGATTTTCATGCCATCACTTCGGCACACAACATGATTTCAGCTCTGCTTGATAACTACCTCTATCAAAATCAGTCGAAAGGATTTGGATTAAAAGAAATACTTTGGCGCAGGGTGCTCGATGTGAACGACCGTTCGCTGCGTAGTATTGTTGTAGGATTAGGGCCTAAAAGCAATGGTATCACTCAAGAATCCGGCTTCGATATTACACCTGCTTCCGAAATTATGGCCATACTTTGCCTTGCTAAAGATGTGACAGATCTTCGCCGTCGGATTGAGAATATATTACTTGGGTTCACGTATGATAACAAACCCTTTACGGTGAAAGATCTTGGAGTGGCCGGTGCTGTAGCTGTACTATTAAAAGAAGCTATTCATCCTAACTTGGTGCAAACCACTGAAAATACAGCTGCTTTTGTTCATGGTGGCCCGTTTGCCAATATAGCCCATGGGTGTAATTCGTTGTTGGCTACGAAGATGGCAATGACTTTTGGTGATTATGTCATTACAGAAGCAGGCTTTGGTGCCGATCTTGGTGCTGAGAAATTTTATAATATCAAGTGTCGCAAATCAGGCCTTCAACCCCGCTTAACTGTTATCGTTGCTACTGCACAAGGATTAAAGATGCATGGTGGTGTGAGTTTAGATCGCATTAAAGAGCCCAACATAGAAGGACTTTCGGAAGGACTTCAAAATCTGGATAAACACATCCGCAACCTGCGTTCGTTCGGACAGACCATCATTGTGGCGTTCAATAAATACGCCAGTGATGCTGAAGAGGAGATTGAATTGATCCGTGCCCATTGTACTGAACTTGGCGTAGGCTTTGCCATCAACAATGCCTTTACCGAAGGTGGAGAAGGTGCTGCAGACTTGGCCAATCTTGTAGTGGAAACCATTGAGAAGAAACCGTCTCAACCATTGAAGTTTACCTATAAAGACACTGACACCGTTCAGCAGAAGATAGAAAAAGTAGCTACTAAGATTTATGGTGCCAGCATTGTTACATATAGTAGTACCGCTCGCAATATGATTAAGCAAATTGGCGAACTGGGAGTTTCTCATTATCCTGTTTGCATTGCCAAGACGCAATACTCTTTCTCCGCCGATCCCAAAATATATGGTGCGGTAAACAACTTCGAGTTTCACATCAAAGACATTGTGATAAATAATGGTGCTGAGATGATTGTGGCCATTGCGGGAGAAATACTTCGTATGCCCGGATTGCCCAAAGAGCCGCAAGCACTGCATATCGATATTGTTGATGGAAATATTGAAGGGCTTAGTTAATGACGTTTTTTTACAACGCTACATTTATTTATGGAATTAACTACTTAAGCGTGGTGAATTAACTAGTTCACCACGCTTAAGTAGTTAATTCACCGCAGTGAACTAGTTAGTTCAACAAACCCCTCCCATAAAGCCTGTAGAGGCTATTTCCTATTGGTTTTAAATATTGACATATAAACTACTTGAAATGTGCTAAACAACACTAAGATACTTCTTCAAGGTTCTATTTCTATCCCCATAATGTAGTCGTTCATGTAGTATCCATTGCCAATGGGAAAATCTCCTTCACGCATTTTCTTCATACCCATGTGCTCGTAAAACTGTATTGCTGGGTTATTCCTATTCACATTAAGTTCCATTCTGCAAGGAGACGGGTGTACTTTCTTTATGTATTTAACTGCTTCACGAAACAAAAAATTGCCTACGCGCGCACCTTGAAAAGAAGGTAAAACATAGATCTTTTGCAAATGGAAAAGGTCTGCATTTTCCTGTTGAACAGATAGATAGCCGCAAACCTCACTTTCAGCGTAGGCAATGAAGTAAACGTGTCCTTCTCTCATTTGTTTGTGTAAGTTTTCTAGAGAATACATCCACTCAAACATATACTCGAGCTGGTCCTGAGACAGAATCTCTCTATAGGTTTCCGGAAATACTTGGGAAGCTAATCTATTGATTAGTAGGCAATCATCTGTTGTCGCTATTCGTGTGGTAAACATCTGCATAAGGTTTGATAACAGATGCGAATATAAGCATTATTCCTTTTTAGTATTACTTAATAGCTACTTTAAAAGTTAAATATAACAAAAATAAGGTACTATGTATAACATGGTACTAAATAATATATATATTTGCACTGTAAATATATAAAGCAATGAATGTAGATAATGTAAAATCGCAGATGCGCAAAGGGATGCTTGAATATTGCATCATGTTGCTGCTTCACAAAGAACAGGCTTATGCTTCGGATATTATTCAGAAGTTGAAAGAGGCGAAGTTGATTGTGGTAGAAGGGACATTGTATCCATTGTTGACTCGCCTTAAGAATGATGATTTGCTATGCTATGAATGGATAGAATCAACTCAGGGGCCACCTCGGAAATACTACCGGATAACGGAAAAAGGTGAGATTTTTCTTGGTGAACTAGAAGTGTCGTGGAAAGAATTAAACGAAACGGTAAATCATATTGCAACTATTTAATCCTAATAAATAAGAAAATAAAATGAAAAAAACATTGACTGTAAACTTAGGCGGAACTGTTTTTCACATAGACGAAGATGCCTACCGATTGTTGGATGATTATTTATGTAACCTTAAACTTCATTTTCGTAAACAAGAAAGTGCCGACGAAATTGTAGAAGACATTGAAAATCGCATATCTGAACTCTTTGTAGAGAAAGTCGGTACAGGAGTGCAAGTAATAAACATTGCTACAGTGGAAGAAGTGATTGCTCGCATGGGTAAGCCGGAAGAATTCTTGGGCGAGGAATCAGATGAGAAAGAAGCCGGAACAACAGATAAAACTGCGCAGACTTCTGCAAACAAAGAGACGTCAAGTACTCACAAACGTTTATTCCGTAATCCGGATGACAAGATCCTTGGTGGTGTAGTTGGAGGGCTTGCTTCTTATTTTGGATGGGATGTAACAATACTTCGTATCATTTTTTTAATATTTTTAGTTTGCAGTGTCGGAACAGTCGTATCCATTTATATTGTTTGTTGGATTGTGATTCCCGAGGCATTGACGGCAGCAGATAAACTACATATGCGCGGAGAGGCTGTAACGGTTGAAAACATAGGAAAGACTGTTACTTATGGTTTTGAAAAAATAACCAACGGCGTGAATAATTATATGCGTTCAGATGAACCTCGTACCTTTATACAGAAATTGGGAGATGCACTAGTATCCATTGCCGGAGTATTTCTAAAAGTTTGCTTGGTGATGTTGCTTTTGGTGTTCAGTCCTCTGCTCTTTGTTTTAGCCATTGTTTTTATGGCATTGGTGATAGGAGCGGTGGCTGTTGCGGTAGGCGGCGGAAGCGCACTTTATCATCTGCTTCCAGCCACGGATTGGTCACTATTTTCAGCTTCTCCCCTTGCTGTTATTGTGGCAAGTATTGCAGGTGTTATGTTGGTAGGTATTCCTCTGGCATCAATGCTCTATGCTGTGCTTCGGCTTATCTTTAAATGGGAGCCTATGGTTTCGGGCTTGAAAATGACTTTACTCATCTTGTGGGTTGTTAGTTTAGCTACTTTTGTGCTTTGTTTCTCTCAAATGAACTGGAATATACCTTATCTGAATGATGCCGTATTTTATACTTCTATTTGGTAAATAGAGCTTTTAGTTGATTTTATAGGATAAAAGAAATGCGCCCTTTTTGTATATTGGGGCGCATTTCTTTGTTTATAATTAAATCTATTTTCTAAGTTTTAGTATCCACTTGGCTATTTGCAGGCCTTGCGGAGTGTATTTCTGCAGACTTTCCTTGGCTTGCTCTACAATCTTGGGTGATGTTCCTGTCTCATTATCTAAAATGTATTGAGCATATTCCATGCTATATTCGGGGTGTCCTTGGAAGGAAAGAATATGATCGCCAATTAGAAAGGCCTCATTTTCACAAAAATCACTTGTGGCTATCAGTTCTGCCTCAGGAGGTAATTGCACAACCTGATCATTATGATTATAATGAAGACGCATTTCTTTGTCCGGAAAATACTCGAACCCTTTGGGATGCACCACTTTAGAAACTCTTATCCCCGTGCCCCATCCTTTAGTAGATGGTTCAACTTTACCACCTAAGGCTTGCGCAATGACTTGATGTCCAAAGCATACACCTGCCATCGGAGCCTTGGCAGCATCGGCTTGGCGAATAAACTCCAATAGTTTTTTTATCCATGGATCGTCTTCATACGCTCCTGCCCGGCTTCCGGTAATGAGGCAAAGCTCATTCTTCTTAAATTCTTTAGGAAACTCACCTTTCTGAACGTCGAATAGCTGGTACTCGATATCCGTTTCTACTTCATTAAACAGATCGTAAAATAGGGTAGGAAAGCTTTGGATGAAGTCGGGTAAGATGTCTTCAAACCAATCACATACAAGAATATTTATCTTCATAATCTTTCTATTTTTTCAACCATTTATCTAACCATTCGAAGAAAGTGCGTTGCCACAATATTCCATTTTGTGGTTGCAATACCCAATGATTTTCATCCGGATAGATGAGTAGTTCGGCGGGTATCCCTCGCAATATGGCGGCATTGAAAGCCGACATGCCTTGTGAGGCAAGTATACGATAGTCTTTTTCACCGTGAATGCAGAGAATTGGGGTGTCCCATTTATCAACAAATTTATGGGGAGAGTTGGCAAACGTGCGTTGTGCTGTAGCGTTATTCTTATCCCAATAAGCGCCACCCATGTCCCAATTGGCAAACCACATCTCTTCTGTTTCAAGATATTGCATCTCCATATTGAAAATGCCATCATGAGCAATGAAAGCTTTGAATCGTTTGTCGTGATGACCGGCTAGCCAATAGACGGAGTATCCTCCAAAGCTGGCACCTACACAACCTAAGTTATCTTTGTCAACGAAAGGTTCTTTGCTCATCTCGTCTATGGCAGTCAGATAATCTTTCATACACTGTCCGCTATAGTCACCACTGATTTGTTCGTTCCACTCTTTTCCGAATCCGGGAAGTCCGCGGCGGTTAGGAGCCACAATGATATAATCGTGAGCTGCCATCATCTGGAAGTTCCAACGGTATGACCAGAATTGGCTGACAGGGCTTTGAGGACCACCTTCACAATAGAGTAGGGTGGGGTATTTTTTGTTCGGATCGAATTTGGGAGGATAAATGACCCATGTCAACATCTGTTTGCCATCAGTGGTCGTCATCCATCGTTCTTCCACTTTGCCCATCTCCACCTGATCATAGATCGACTTGTTCTCAAACGTCAGTTGCGTGGCTTTACCTTTCAAGTCAACGCTATATACTTCATCAGCCATACTCATCGAGTGTCTTTTGGCAATGAGGTTTTTACCACAAAGGGTGATAAAACTATAGTCATGTACACCTTCTGTTAGCGGCTTCACGGAATTATCTTTCAGATTGAGTGAATAAATCTGAGAGGTAGCATGCCACACACCCGTGAAATAAATCTTTTTAGCGTCGCTGCTCCAGCAGAATCCATCAACATTGGAGTCAAATGCTTTGCTAACAAAACGTTTCTCGCCCGTCTCCAGATTCATCACAAAAAGACGGTTTTGGTCAGACTCATATCCATCGTGTTCCATACTGAGCCAAGAAATACTTTTTCCATCGGGCGAATATTGTGGATTGGTATCATATCCCATCATTCCTTCACTGATGTTCTTTGTCTCCTTCGTTTTCAGGTCGTAGATATAGATGTCTGAATTAGTGGACAGCGCATAATCTTTTCCGGTTTTCTTACGGCAAGTGTAGGCTACTTTATCGGAAGTGTTATTCCAAGCCAACTGTTCAATGCCGCCAAATGGTTTCATGGGACTTTCATAAGGTTCCCCTTCAAGCACATCTGTTATATTTTGCAAAGACGAACCGTCAAAGTCGGCAACAAAAGGATGTGGAGCAGTTGTCACCCATTCGTCCCAATGTTTATACATCAAGTCGGTTACAATAATTCCCGTAGCTTTGGGAAGATCCGGATATTTATCAACTGTGCCCTTAATTGTCTTCACTTGTGCGATGAATAACACTTTTTTCCCATCAGGAGAGAATGAAAATCCTTCAATATCCCCTTCATAGTTTGATAACTGCTTCCGTTCGCTTCCGTCCGCATTAATCTCCCACAGTTGACTACTTCCGCTTTCGCTACTTAAGAAAGCAATTTTGCTTCCTCCTTTAATCCAAGCTGTTTCATTCTCAGAAACTTTAGTAGAAGTGATTCGTTTATTTTCGCTTCCATCAGCATTCATGACAAAAACCTCACGGTTGCTCTTATTCTCAGCTACACTATAATAGCCCACAGTATAAACTATTTTTTTTCCATCGGGCGAAACGGAAACTCCACCTATACGTCCCATGGCCCAGAGAGCCTCCGGAGTCATTCGTTTTCCTTCAATCTTGATTTCCGATTTTCCGATAAGTGCTTGCTCTGCTTGTGCGGCCGCATGGGTTGAACAAACAGACAACGTCATTGCTGCCGACATCATCATTACGTTTACAGATTTCATACTCATTTATTTTATCATTGATTTTTCTTCTCGTAGTGCAACAAAGATACAATATTATTTTATGGTATAAAAAACTCCGCCCGATGAAATAAAGACTTCATCGGGCGGAGTAATATAGATAATCGTAAAAACTTTATGTATCTAAGAATAGCAGAAGCTTTCCAGCATGTTCTTACGGCATTTACTTTTTATTTTTCGAACGTTCGCTCGTCATGCGTTGTTGTTCTTTTTGCATATTCTCCAAGCGAGCTGCAAATCCTGTTTTCTTCTTTGGTTTTGCTTTTTTCACTTCCAGTTGAGCAAGCAACTTATCTTCATCGGTTACTTTGCGAAGAACAATCATGGTGATTACACTAATCAAAGTAGAGATAAAATAATAATAATTCAAACCGGCAGGATAATCGTTTAGAACGAATAGGAACATAAGCGGCATCAAATACATCATCCATTTCATCGCTGCCATCTGTTGCTGTCCGGTATCTTGTTGAGACATCGTGAATTTTGTATTCAAGATGTTCGTCACTGTCATCAGTAAACAGAATAAGCTTAGGTGATTTCCCATAAATGGAATATGGAACGGGAACGTCACAATGGCATCGTATGTTGAAAGGTCATCAGCCCACAAGAAACTCTGTTGACGCAGTTCAATAGCACTAGGCACAAACATGAACAAAGCCATCAGAATAGGAAATTGCAGCAACATTGGTAGGCAACCACCCATAGGGCTTACTCCATATTGGCTATAGAGTGACATCACCTCCTGTTGCTTCTTCATGGCATCCTCCTGTTTTGGATATTTCTGGTTGATAACATCTATCTGAGGCTTCAATACACGCATCTTAGCGGACGATAAGTAAGTCTTCCAAGTAGCGGGGAACACAACAACCTTCACAATGATCGTCATTAACAAGAGAACGACTCCCATGCTCAATCCCCAGCTGGAAAGCCAGTCGAAGATATTAATCGTGAACCATTTGTTTATAGAACGTACAACAGGCCAGCCTAAATAAACTAAGTTATCCAACTCCCATTTATCATTACTATTGCGACCTTTATCATAAGCCTTCAACGTTTTATAATGATTCGGGCCGAAGTAAAAATGCAGTTGGGTGGGTTCAGCACCTTTGGGATCAAAGAAGGTACTCATCTGAGATGAATAACTTTTCAAATAGCCGCTACCTTCTTTTTCGATCTTTGTTTTTAATATGTTTTTGTCAAAGTCTTTATCGGCAATAACGACAGAAGAAAAGAATTGGTTTTTATAGCCAATCCAATCCAGGCGTTCAGCGACAGTTTTTTCTTCATCTTTTGAGGCAGAGAGATTGTTAGAATCGTCACCAGAATATTTGTATGTCAGGTCCGATAAGCGATTCTCGTATGTAAATCCACGTTCCAATTGACGAGCACGTTGAGACCATTCCATATCTACATAATGCGTAGTAGACGAAAGTTTGTTGTCCATGCCTGTAGCTTTGATAGAGCAGTCCATCATATAGTTGCCTGCATGCAACGCATAAGTGAAGTCAATGTAGCTGGTACTATCAGCAGCCAATCGCATGGTAACGCTACTATCCGTACGATTCACTGCTTCAAAGAAATAATTTTGCGTTTGGAGGGCTTCTTTTTTATTATAAAAATTGAAGTTCATCACTGCATCATCACCAGCAAAAAGAATCAACGGCTTTTTATCCTGCCCTTTATACTTTTTTAGTAAGGCCGAGTTTACGTACCCGCCCTTATTCGTAATTGTGACTTTAAGCAAATCATTTTCGATAGTGGTCACTTCTTCTTGTCCCTTGCTTGCATTATGAAAGACAGAAGTTGAGTCAAGTACTACCTCTTCCTCTTTCTCATTGGCCAAAGCAGCTGTAGTTTTCGCTTTAAGTGATTCTTCGTGCTGTTGAACAATAGCAATAGAGTCATTGTATCGCTTCAATGCGGCTTCTTCCTCTGAACTGGGTCGGCTCAGATAACTGAAACCTATAAGCAAAATACCAATTAAAACCAGACCTGTTATGGTGTTTTTATCCATAAATAATTTATTATAATATTATGTTATTTCTTATTTATCGATTGCTGCTTTGATGAAGGATACAAAAAGCGGATGCGGGTGTAGCACTGTACTGCTGTATTCCGGATGAAACTGTGTGCCCAAATACCATTTTAAAGTCGGTATTTCGACAATCTCAACTAAATCAGACTCAGGGTTTATGCCGACACATTTCATGCCATTGTCTTCAAACTGCTTGCGATAATCATTATTGAACTCATAGCGGTGGCGATGACGTTCTTGAATATGTTCTTGCTTGTAAGCTTCGTATGCTTTGGAGTTCTTATTAACAATGCATTCGAAAGCTCCTAGTCGCATAGTACCGCCCATGTTGGTTATCGCTTTTTGCTCTTCCATAATGTCGATAACGTTGTATTTAGTTTTTTCATCAAACTCAACAGAGTTAGCTCCTTCGTATCCCAGCACATTTCGTGCAAATTCAATAGCGATGCATTGCATACCTAAACAAATACCAAATGTAGGGAAGTTATGTTCGCGTGCAAATTTAGCCGCTACGAATTTTCCTTCAATACCTCTTGAACCAAATCCCGGACAAATAACAATGCCGTCTGTATGGGCCAACTTTTCTTCAACGTTTTCCGGGGTTAGTTGTTCAGATTGAACATACTCTATTTTAAGTTTTCTATCGTTGTAAGTGGATGCTTGCGAAAGCGATTCAAGTATTGACTTGTATGCATCCTGTAATTCTACATACTTGCCCACTAAAGCAATTGTAACTTCTTCTGTGGCATTGGCCCGTCTATTAAGGAACTCTTTCCATGAATCTAATTTTGGCTTATCACCGATAGGTAGTCCCATTTTTCTCAAAATCGTTTCGTCGAGCCCTTGTTCTTGCATCAACAATGGAACTTCGTATATGGTAGAAGCATCAATCGATTGAACGACGGCACTTTCTTCAACATTACAAAATAGCGCAACTTTTTTGCGAAGGTTCATACTTAGATCGTGTTCCGTACGAAGGACCAAGACATCCGGTTGAACTCCGAGAGATTGCAACTCTTTCACAGAATGTTGTGTCGGTTTCGTCTTCAGCTCTTTGGCTGCTGCCAAGAAAGGAACATACGTAAGGTGCACACAGAGCGCATTTTGTCCCAGTTCCCACTTCAACTGACGGATACTTTCCAGATAAGGCAATGATTCGATATCGCCTACTGTTCCGCCAATCTCTGTAATGACAAAATCGAATTTGTACTTGTTGCCCAGTAACTTAACATTTCGTTTAATCTCATCTGTAATATGAGGTATTACTTGAATAGTTTTACCCAAATAATCACCTCTGCGTTCTTTGTCGATTACACTTTTATAAATGCGTCCGGTTGTAATGTTGTTAGCTTTCGTAGTCTGAATTCCCAAAAAACGTTCGTAGTGACCTAAGTCGAGATCGGCTTCGTGGCCGTCAACTGTTACATAACATTCTCCGTGTTCATAAGGGTTTAATGTTCCCGGGTCAATGTTGATATACGGGTCAAATTTTTGGATGGTTACGTTATAACCTCTTGCTTGCAGCAATTTACCGATGGAGGATGAGATAATGCCTTTTCCAAGAGAGGAAGCTACACCACCGGTGACGAAAATATACTTTGTTTCTCCCACAGCTATACTGTTTTAATTAGTTGTTTACTACTCGTAAGCTAAGACTTAAAAAGCGCAAAATTATAAAAAAAAGAGGAAGAACACGGCTTTGGGCGAACAAATTATTAAAAAAAAGCAATTAATGCAAGAATAGCTAAGGGGGGATATTTTTATTTTGTTATCTAAAGATTTTGATGTATTTTTGCCCAAAACTCGAATATATATGAAGAATATTTATATACTTTTACTCTTCTCAATTGTTTTTTCTTCATCAGTTGCAGCACAACGCACTTATAAAACTGCTAAAAAAGGTACGATAAGAAGTATTGATACCACAGGAAGAGACACTACTCATAGTTTATTATATCAGCATTATTTCGGACAATTAGATTCATTAAACAATGATACTGTTTCGATGCGATTTATTGAATCAGATCCGGATTATTATAGATTGTTTGTTCCTATAGCTTATTATTATTCACCCATCAGACAGGCTTCAGAAATGAGGTGGACTTTTCAAATGCCGAGTACTTTGCCGGATATAGGGTCGGGGCTTCTTACTTATAATGAAAGTTCCTTTACTAAAACAGAACGTGCAAATCGTATGGTGAATAACGTTTTGCTAAAATTATATGTAACTCACCCTGAAGTTGTTACTACTACTGAGAATAGTATCATGAGAAGGAAAGTGTTTCGTGAAGATATAAAAGTGAGAATGTCTTCTGAAGCGAAAGTGATGAAACTCTTTAAACCGGAAGGGGTAAAGGAAGATGTTGGAAGAGCCGAGATGTTTATCCGTAAACCGAATTGGTGGACTACAGGCGGTAGCGGGTCTCTGCAAATAACTCAAAATTATATCTCTGGTAATTGGTATAAAGGTGGAGAAAGCACAAACTCTGTACTTGGAAATTTGAATTTGTACACCAATTACAATGATCGTGAAAAGATCCAGTTTGAAAATTTATTAGAAGCTAAGTTTGGGTTCAATACGGTCCCATCAGACACCGTACGTGAATATAGGATAAATACAGATGCCATACGCCTATATAGTAAATTAGGAATTCAAGCTGCCTCCAAATGGTATTATACTATTTCGGGAGAGTTTAACACACAGTTTGCTCGCAATTATAAAACGAATAGTAACACGGTAGTTTCAGCATTCATGGCTCCTGCTAACTTTATATTAAGTATTGGTATGGACTACAAGTTGAAAACAAAAAAAGTGAATCTTTCAGTCTTTATTTCTCCGGGGACTTATAATCTCCGCTATGTGGGTAGTAGTGATGTTGACGAAACAAATTTTGGTTTGGATGAAGGAAAGAGTGTATTGCATGATGTTGGTTCTAAGTTACAGACAACTCTTTCTTGGACTATAATGCCTTCGGTTGTACTTGATTCCAGACTTTACTATTTTAGTAACTATAAAAAAGTAGAAGCCGAATGGGAAAATACATTCAATTTTGTGCTTAATCGCTATCTCTCTACAAAACTTTTTGTACATGCGCGTTTTGACGATGGTTCTAAGCCTAGTGAGGGTTCCAGCTATTTCCAGCTTAAAGAATTGCTTAGCTTTGGCATAAACTATACTTGGTAAAAGATTGCGATTGAGTCGACTGACTGTTTATCTATAATGAACGATCAAAGAGCGCCAACATATAGTAAAAGCTTTTTGTTCAAGCAAACATTTACCCGATTCTATGTTTCTATTTGATGCTAAATAAATTAATAATCTATCCTTTTTATATCCATATGTCCTATCTTATGTTACCGAATAAGAATTTAACCCTTATTCGGTTTCTTTCTGCAAATAAATCTCTTGGTCTTAGAATAAAAAAAAGCATTTTATACAATACAAAAAACAGCTGAACGCTTTGTAGTTTCCGAATTATAATTAAATTTGCCCCGATTTGTAATGTTGACTTTGCAAAAATGGTAGATACGATCAAACATCAAGGTATTGTGGAAAACATAATTGGCACTCAAGTATTTGTGAGAATCGTTCAGACGACAGGCTGTACTTCGTGTAGTGCTAAAGGTTATTGTTCTTCTTCTGAGAGCAAGGAGAAGGTTATTGAAATTACGACTTCACCAGAGACTCTTTTTAAGCTTGGCGACAGAGTTACCGTAATCGGTGAAACTTCTATGGGGATGATGGCTGTACTTTGGGCTTTTATCATTCCGTTTATACTATTAATTACTTCTCTATTTACTCTCATGTTTGTAACGGATGGCAACGAGTTATTTTCTTCTTTGCTTTCCTTTGCTTTTCTGATACCTTATTATCTTATTTTATGGATGAATAAGGAAAAGATGAAAAAGATTTTTTCATTTACTATAAAACCAATAAAATAACTAATTTATGAATTTGATTCTGATGGCAGTGATTTCATTGGGAGCTATTGCGCTTATTTCAGCCGTAATATTATATGTAGCTTCCAAGAAATTTGCTGTATATGAAGATCCGCGTATTGCTAAGGTGTCTGAGGTATTACCTCAAGCCAACTGCGGAGGTTGTGGCTATCCGGGATGCAGTGGCTTTGCTGATGCTTGTGTGAAAGCAGATTCGCTTGATGGTAAATTTTGTCCGGTAGGAGGGCAACCCGTAATGGCCGAGGTGGCGTCTATTCTTGGATTGAACGCTGAAGCTGCAGAACCAATGATTGCGGTGGTAAGATGTAACGGAACTTGCGAATACCGTCCTCATCTTAACATGTATGATGGTGCAAAGAGTTGCGCCATTGCTGCTTCTCTTTATGGTGGGGAAACCGGCTGTAGTTATGGTTGTTTAGGTTGTGGCGATTGCGTTGAAGTATGTCCGTTTGATGCTATTCACATGAATTCCGAGACTGGCTTACCTGAGGTCGATGAAGATAAATGTACCGCTTGCAATGCATGTGTTAAAGCTTGCCCGAAGATGCTTATTGAGCTTCGTGCCAAAGGCAAAAAATCACGCCGTGTTTATGTATCTTGCATGAATAAAGATAAAGGCGCACTTACACGTAAGTCATGCGAGGTAGGCTGCATAGGTTGTAGCAAGTGTGTGAAAGTTTGTCCTTTCGAAGCTATAACGGTGACCAACAATCTTGCTTACATTGACTATGACAAATGCAAATCGTGTCGCAAGTGCGTAGAAGTTTGCCCTCAACATACTATTATTGAAGTTAATTTCCCTCCTCGTAAACTCAAAGAAGAGGTACTGGAAATGGCTTCGATTGCTGAAGCATAATTAAATGAATCATAAACAGATTAAATATATAAATGTATGTTGAAGACATTTTCAATTGGTGGAGTTCATCCGCACGAAAATAAACTTTCAGCGCATCAGCCTATTCTAACGGCAGCTATTCCTGAAAAGGCCGTTATCTTATTGGGACAACACATTGGGGCTCCGGCTAAACCCGTTGTCGCTAAAGGAGACGTTGTGAAGGTAGGAACAAAAATAGCCGAAGCAAACGGATTTGTTTCAGCTGCCATTCATTCTTCCGTAAGTGGAAAAGTGACTAAAATAGATGCGATTGTTGATGCGAGCGGTTATGCGAAACCGGCTATCTTCATTGACGTGGAAGGTGATGAGTGGGAAGAAACGATTAATCGCACAACGGCATTAGTAAGAGACTGCAACTTCACCGCTGAAGAGATTGTGAAGAAAATTGCAGAAGCAGGTATTGTTGGCCTTGGTGGAGCTTGTTTTCCTACACAAGTAAAGCTGTGCCCTCCTCCTGCATTTAAAGCCGAATGTTTGGTTATTAATGCTGTGGAGTGTGAACCTTATCTTACGGCAGACCACCAACTGATGTTGGAACATGCCGAAGAAATTATGGTGGGAGTGTGTATATTGATGAAAGCGGTAAAAGTAAATAAGGCGTTTATCGGTATTGAGAACAATAAACAGGATGCCATCCAACTAATGACTAAGGTTGCTTCACGCTATGCGGGGATTAACGTAGTGCCTTTGAAAGTGAAGTATCCGCAGGGAGGTGAGAAGCAGTTAATAGACGCTATCATTTCTCGTCAGGTAGGTAGTGGCGCGCTTCCTATCTCTACCGGAGCTGTTGTTCAAAATGTAGGAACTGCATTTGCAGTGTATGAAGCTGTACAAAAAAACAAACCTCTTCTGGAACGTGTGATAACTGTAACTGGTAAGTCACTAGCCAAACCATCCAATTTTTTAGCTCGTATCGGTACTCCTATGAAGCAGCTGATTGAAGCTTGTGGCGGATTACCCGAAGATACGGGAAAGATTATAGGCGGTGGCCCGATGATGGGTAAGGCACTTGTGAATACAGACGTGCCTACTGCCAAAGGTAGTTCGGGCATTTTGATTATGACGAACAAAGAATCTAAGCGTGGAGAAGTTCGTAATTGCATTCGCTGCTCAAAGTGCGTTAGTGTTTGCCCCATGGGTTTAGAACCCTATTTGCTTGGTGCATTGGCTGAAAATATAGATTTCGAGAGAATGGAAAAAGAAAAAATCATGGATTGTATTGAGTGTGGCTCTTGCCAATTCACTTGCCCCACAAACCGCCCTTTGCTCGATTATTGCCGTTTGGGCAAGTCGAAAGTAGGTACAATGATTCGTGCACGACAAGCTAAATAATAACGAAGTATGGAAAATAAATTAATAATATCACTTTCTCCGCATATTCATAATGGAGACAGCGTCGAAAAGAACATGTATGGAGTGCTTATTGCACTTGTTCCTGCTTTCATTGTATCGCTGATTTACTTTGGGTTGGGTGCCCTCATTGTCACTGTTACTTCCGTTATTGCATGCTTGTTCTTTGAATGGGCCATTGGCAAATACATCATGAAGCGTGAAAACTCAACCATTTACGATGGATCGGCCGCCATTACAGGTGTTTTGTTGGCATTTAACTTACCATCGAATCTACCTGTTTGGATTATTATTCTCGGAGCTTTGTTTGCCATTGGAGTGAGTAAGATGTCGTTTGGCGGACTAGGTAACAACCCCTTTAATCCGGCTTTGGCGGGACGTGTTTTTTTGTTGCTCTCTTTTCCTGTTCAGATGACCACGTGGCCAAAAATTGGACAGTTGACTTCATACATTGATGCCGAAACAGCTGCTACGCCACTTTCTATAATGAAAGGAGTTATTAAAGGAGCACCAGGATTTTCACTTGATCAACTTCCCGATGCTTTTAATTTGTTTATCGGTAACAATGGAGGTTGTTTAGGTGAAGTAAGTGCGGCCGCTTTGCTTATCGGTCTGATTTATATGTTGATGAAAAGAATTATCACTTGGCACATACCGGGATCTATTTTCATTACAGTTACTGTTTTCTCCGGAATCATGTATTTAGTGAATCCTCAGATCTATGTATCACCTGTAACCCAATTGCTTTCGGGTGGACTGATGTTGGGTGCTATATTTATGGCAACAGACTATGTCACTTCACCTATGACGAATAAAGGAATGCTTATCTATGGAGTTTGTATTGGCCTTCTGACAGTTATTATTCGTCTTTTTGGAGCCTATCCCGAAGGAATGTCATTTGCCATTCTTATTATGAACGCCTTCACTCCGTTAATTAATACATATTGCAAACCTAAACGCTTTGGGGAGGTGGCAAAGAAGAAATGAAAAAGCTAGAATCATCTCTAAAGAATATGTTGCTGGTACTCACAGGAGTAACAGCTTTATCGGTTGCTCTGTTGGCCTATGTGAATGAATTGACCAAAGAGCCAATCGCAGATGCTAACGCTAAAGCGCTAAATGAAGCATTAAAGAGTGTAGTACCATCGTTTACTAATAATCCGGTGGCTGAGTGTGATACCATTTTTAGTGAAAAAGACGGTAAGAAGATTGTCGATTTCATTGTGTATCCGGCTAAAGATGGAGAAAAAGTTGTTGGTACTGCAGTAGAATCAAAATCACTTGGTTTTGGTGGAGAGCTGAAGGTGCTTGTTGGTTTTGATGCCGAAGGGAAAATCTATAACTACTCTTTATTGGCACATTCTGAAACTCCGGGCTTGGGTTCAAAAGCTGCCGATTGGTTTAAGGAAGGTGGCAAGGGAAGTATCAAAGGAATGAATCCGGGTGAAAAGCCTCTGGCAGTAAGCAAAGATGGTGGTGAGGTAGATGCAATTACCGCATCAACTATCACATCCAGAGCCTTCTTGAAAGCAGTGAATGCCGCTTATGAGGCTTATAAAGGAAATGGCTCTACTAACGCCACTTCAGGTGCTACACAACATGTTGAACACACTGATTCTGTCAGTGCTAATTAATTAAAGGAGTATTGAATATGAATAATTTTAAAGTATTGATGAACGGGATTGTGAAAGAGAATCCCACGTTTGTGCTCCTGCTTGGTATGTGTCCCACTTTAGGAACGACCTCTTCTGCCATTAACGGTATGGGAATGGGGCTTGCTACAGCATTTGTGCTTATTTGCTCTAATGTGGTAATATCAAGCATCAAGAATTTGATTCCTGATATGGTGCGCATTCCCGCATTTGTAGTCGTTATAGCTTCATTTGTAACTTTGTTGCAGATGGTTATGCAAGCTTATGTGCCCGCTCTTTATGCCACTTTGGGGTTATTTATCCCATTGATTGTTGTAAACTGTATTTTGCTGGGCCGTGCTGAAGCTTTTGCTGCTAAAAATAATCCATTGGTTTCTTTGTTTGATGGTGTCGGAATGGGATTGGGTTTTACTATTGCACTAACGCTTTTGGGAGCTATTCGCGAACTACTAGGCACCGGAAAAGTCTTCAATCTCATTATTTTCCCCGAAGGATATGGTATGCTTGTTTTCGTTCTTGCACCGGGTGCTTTTATTGCACTTGGTTACCTTATTGCTTTAATTAATCGCTTGAAGAAAGCCTAATCGTTTAAACTCAAAATAGTATGGAATATATATTGATATTCATTTCGGCAATTTTTGTGAATAACATTGTGTTGTCTCAGTTCCTAGGCATTTGCCCCTTCCTGGGAGTGTCTAAGAAGGTAGAAACAGCACTAGGCATGGGTGCTGCGGTTGCTTTTGTATTAACAATAGCTACCATCGTAACATTCCTGATACAAAAGTTTGTTCTCGATGCCTTTGGTCTGCAATATTTGCAAACGATTACTTTTATCCTTGTTATTGCTGCCTTGGTACAGATGGTAGAGATTATCCTAAAGAAAGTTTCTCCCGCACTTTATCAGGCACTAGGGGTCTTTCTTCCGTTGATCACAACTAACTGCTGCATTCTTGGGGTGGCCATTCTGGTTATTCAAAAAGACTTCAATTTGCTTACAGGCGTAGTTTATGCTTTCTCCACTGCATTAGGTTTTGGATTGGCCTTGGTTATTTTTGCGGGACTTCGTGAACAGATGAGCTTGGTGAAGATACCTAAAGGGATGGAAGGCACGCCAATAGCACTCATTACAGCAGGTCTTCTTGCCATGGCATTTATGGGATTCTCCGGCGTTGTATAATTGTAGCTTTAAAATATTTCTATCCGAAGTTGTATAGCAATATAATACAGGATAGATGAGAGAGATTCAAGAAGAGGGTGTAGAAAAATCTACGCCCTCTTTTCATAAGTAATAGAAATCATTCTTTCAATCCCAAAAAGTATGAAAATGGTGAACAGGCCCGTGTCCTTTACCTATTTCATAAGTTGCTCCACTTTCAATCGCTTTTGTGATATACTCCTTAGCACATCTTACGGCATCGTTCAATGGGAGTTGATGTGCCAGAAAAGAGGCTACAGCAGACGATAGAGTACATCCTGTGCCATGCGTATTACGTGTTTCTATCCTTTTGGATGACAGTTTCATCACTTCATCTTCCTCCGCATTATAGAATATATCAATTAATAAATCATCCGTTAAGTGTCCGGCTTTAAGTAGTACGGACACTTTTCCGTTGCACGAGAGTGCCTTGGCAGCTTCGGGCAATTCTTCTTGACAAAGAATCTTTCTCCCTAATAAGATCTCTGCTTCCGGTATATTAGGAGTAATCACTCTGGCAAAAGGTATCAACTCATTCTTTAGGGTACTAATTGCTTCTTCTTGCAGCAGACTGTCACCTGAAGTTGCTACCATTACAGGATCAAGCACTATGTTGCGAACGGAATAGGCCGATAATGTCTCTCTAACACTTCGAATTAACTCCGACGAGTGTAACATGCCAATCTTGATAGCATCAGCACCTATGTCATCTAATACAGATATGATTTGCCCCCGTACGAAAGAAACAGGAATGGGATGTACACCAGTTACGGCCACTGTGTTTTCGTCGACAACTGCTGTTATGGCCGACATGCCATAACAGCCACATGCCGACATCGTTTTTAAATCAGCTTGCACTCCGGCGCCTCCGCTAGGATCACTTCCGGCAATGGTGAGCACTCGTTTATATTGTTTCATAATTGAAGAGTATTTGATTCTACATTTAATTAGGTAAAGGGATCGTTTAGATAGGCCATTTCTCCATGTTCCATGCACTATTCCAAAACATCCACTCCAATTTTGCCGAACGAATAAAAGCATCGGTCATCTCTTGTTGTTGTTCGTTGGTACACTGTTGAGCCAACTCATCGCATATATTTATTGCGTTGGTTACAGCTTTCTCAAAATCAGCTCCTCCGTAAGTATTTATCCATTGCTGATAAGGGTTCTCAGAATTCTGAGTTTGGTGGCTTAGTATATAATCACCAACTTCTTTGTATATCCAAAAACAAGGTAACACACCTGCCATTGTTGCCTCTACTGATGCCGATGAAAGTAATTGACGCATATGACCAGTGTACAACAAGCAGCTGGGAGATGGCTCGGTGATCACTGATGAACTTAGTCGGTTTAAAAAGCTTTCATGCAAATTACCTTCTACATAAATTGTATCAGCAGCAAACTTCATAAATGCTTCAGCATGAGATTGTTTCTTTAATCTGACAACTATTCCGGCTAGTACTTTTCCGAATTCGCCTAAATAAATGGCATCTTGTTGAATATAGAAAAGAAACTTTTCTTTGGCCAATGTTCCATTTATCAATTCTGTGATAAATGGCAGATCTAGTATTTTATGATAGACTGGCAAAGATTTAATCCATGTTTGTTCACTCCACTTCATAGGGCTAATATTTATTTAATTCAGTTCTTAATATTTGGGCTGCTGTGCATGGGTTTGTTGCAGACATGATTTCGGATACTACAGCTATACCATCTGCTCCCGCATTGTAAACAGCGGCTGCATTGTTGGCATGAATACCTCCGATAGCCACTGCTTTGTGTTTGCATATTTGTTTAACTTGTTGGATACCTTCTAGGCCAAAGGGGAGGAGAGTGTCCGTTTTAGTTGGGGTACTAAATATTGGTGATATCCCGATGTAGTCAACATCCAATTCATTGGCAAGCTTTGCTTGTTCCAATGTCTCAATAGAAAGTCCAATGATTTTATTATATCCCAGCATCTCTCGGGCAACTTTGTAAGGCATGTCACTCTGGCCGATGTGTACTCCATCCGCATTGCAGGCAATTGCAATGTCCAGTCTGTCGTTAATAATCAAAGGTACTTTGTATGGAGCAAGTAATTGTTTCATGCGTACTGATAGTTGATAGAATTCAAGTGTCGCACAATCTTTTTCTCGTAGTTGAACCATGGTAACGCCTCCATTTACGGCTTCTTCTACCACTTCCTCGAGAGGCCTGCCAAGCGATAGTCGTCGATCAGTAACTAAGTACAGGGATAAATCGAATATCGGCATAACTTATCGTTTTAGGTTTGTAGAAAGCACCTCCGCGTTGAGGTTACAAAGCTCATCCAAGAATAACAGTTGCATGCTGCCATTTCCATGAGCTTTAGCAGCGGCAATTTCTCCGGCTATACTCATTACCGCCATAGCATGAGTTGCTGCCTCTAGATAATTGGTGTTAATGGCAGCAAAGGCAGCAGTAATAGCTGTGGCTGTACATCCCATTCCCGTTACACGAGCCATTAGCGGGCTACCATTGATTACTACCTCGGTTTCTTTTCCATTGGTCATATAATCGGTAGGGCCACTTATAACAACGACTGCTCCGGTCTCTGTAGCAAGTTGGATGGCCGATTGCAGAGCGCTATCCGACGAATCTTGGCTATCTACACCTTTGGTGCTGACAGTCTCATTCATCAAAGCCATAATCTCCGAAGCGTTACCTCTGATGATAGACGGTTTCACTGTCTCAAGTAGCTGCTTGCAAACCTTTGTTCGATAAGAAGTTGCTCCAGCGCCAACCGGATCGAGTACAATCGGAATACCTTTTTGCTTGGCTGCTATCCCAGCCGTTATCATGCTTTCTACCCAATCGGCATTTAGTGTACCGATGTTAATGACTAATGCCGATGCTATTTGCACCATTTCTTCCACTTCCTCAATAGCGTGCGCCATTACAGGTGATGCCCCTATTGCCAATAATGCATTTGCCGTATTGTTCATCACCACAAAGTTGGTTATGTTGTGTATCAGTGGAGATTGTTGCCGAACCAGGTCAAAATCTCTCTGTAAATTTTGAATGTTTATCATCTTACAAGTTTTTTAATTAAATATAAAAAGGCCGTTTCGTGTTAATACAACGAAACGGCCTATATCTTATCATTGACATTGATAACTTAACTATTACCGAATTCCTACGCTGTTATTACACATCTCAGGTTCAATGGGTATGATCTCAGCTCGCTGTGACAACGAGCACCCCCACAGTATATCGCAAATGTATGCAGAATCTTTTAAATAAAAAACCTATTCTGCTTTAAATATCCTTGTTTTTTCTACATTTAATAGCTTTTATTTTCTATTTATTTTTTGTTATTATTCCACTTAATTTTCGGCCAATATTCTACCTTTGTTTATCTAATCAAATGTGAAGAAGTTATGGCTGATAATTATTTGGAAAAACAAAGTGAGGAATATGAAGCTCGGAAAGCTGCTTGGGAGAAAGAGCGTAAACTAGGAATAAGAAAACCGATTACCCCTTCTGTGCCCAAAACAGAACAACCCGATAAATCGATTGTGAAAACTGGTGAGAAAAGTGATTAAACAGATTTGTGTTTTATGTTACAAATACTCTTGTTTTTCACTGCTTTTAGAGGCAAAAATAGGGGTCAAAAGGTTTAAGGTTCACCTATGGACCTATACCCCCTCCCCCTCTAGTTTCTATTATTAGGTTAATTAATTGGTAATCAATAGATTAGTATTTTGTGTATTTGCATCTGTTAACAATTTCGTCTTTTGCTGAGGTACTGAAAGTGAACCCTGATGAGCTCGTTTTGCTGTAAGTAAAATAAGGAGTCAACTTAATTATATTTGTAATAATATCTATTATCAAATATGATCCGGTAAACTAAATAAAGTATGGGGTTCATTTCGGCAATGGTAGATATAGATGCTTAAAAGAAAAGCTACAATATCTTCTAAGTGAAAGTTTTATTCGCCTCACAGATATGACTCTATTTTCCGGAATTAGAGAAGATTCTATTTGATAAGAAATGTTTGGGTGTGTCTTTTTCAATGACGTTTTTTAAAAAGGCCTAAGTGTTTTCTGAAAACACTTAGGCCTTTTTTGATGAAGAAGAGGTATTTACAGAGATTCATATGTTTCTTCTTGTCTAAAGAATATCTCATTGAAGCAAAGACGGGTGTAGCAATGTGGGATAAACTGCTGAAGAAGCGCATGTATAAATTCATTAAAATGTTAAACATAGGTAATCGTACTTTAATTTCAATTTTCGTTGTGCTGTTTTTCTAAATATAATTCCGGCAAAATAATCTTTACTTCTTGTTTTGCGCCTTCTTTGAGCCAGTAAACTATAAAGTTTATTTTTGCACTTTTTAATTTGTAACCTTTATCGTCTTGCATTTTTATGTTTTCAAGGAACTTTTGAGAAAATTTCAACACTAAATCACCATTTGAATTTGCGCAGCCATCTTCTTTAATGATAAGGGAATCTCCACTTAGCAAATTATTAATACGATGTTGTACAAACTCAAAATATCCAAGATTTACCTCTCTATGAGTTAGCTGGATTGTTAAGCCGTTTGGCGGTAGATAAATTTCTCTGTTCTCAACTCTTTCTAAATTTTCCACTAAAAGATTATCTATAAAATTTGAGTTCAAATGAATTGTCAGATTTTGCTTTGCTCTTGTCATTGCAACGTATAACTGTCTTTTTCCCTCGTCGTTTTCTACATTAAAATCATCAAGCATTAGAAAAATATTATCAAATTCTTTTCCTTTTGCTTTATGAATTGTTGAAACGAAGATTGTTTCTCCATTTTCGTTGAAAAAGTCTTCTAATTTCGATTCACGTATAAATACATCTAAATCAGATTTGTACTTCTTTTTGGGATTGGTTACTTCAAAATCACGTATGATATTATTGCATATTTCCAGTTTATTGCTATTACGGAACTTGCTCGTTAATTCTCGTTTTGCACTTTCCCAAGCTTCGTCACTCAGTATAAAAACATCATCATGTAGGTTCAAAAAGCTTAAGAAATATCTTACTTCAACAAGATTAGATAAGTTGAAATTGTCATTTGACTGAATCAGTTTCGCTTGCATATTATTCTTCAATAGGAATCCGGTTATTTGTAATGCTTCTTCATTCGTCTTTGTCAAAATACAGGTAGTTCCGGTAAGTCCTGTTGCAAGTATATCATTTACAAGTGGTGTTATTAGATGAGTACTTTGATAATGAACCAATTTTATTTTACCGTTACTGGTCTGCTTAGCAACAATCGGTGTCTCTTTCAATCGATGGGAAAGCCGTTTAATAAACATATTGCTAAATTCGACAAGGTTATTTTTGCTTCTGTAATTTTCAAGTAGCTCATGCATGACTGCTTTATTTATCTGAATAAACTGTTCCATATATTTAGAACTTGCTCCTCTGAATCCAAAAATATTTTGGTCGTCATCACCCACAGCAATTACTCTCATCTCTTCATTCTGACTCATCAAAGCATTTATCAGGTTGAACTCATCTTCATCCATATCTTGCGCCTCGTCAATCACCAACACCGTTTTTGTAATCCGGCTTGCTTCAACTTCTTTGTTTTTGATTTTCTCAATTGCCTTTTTCAAAATCACATCAGACTTTTCAAGACTCCCAACCTTACCCAGTAAGTCAAAACAATAGGCATGAAATGTTTTTATTTCGATAAAATTTGCAGCATTTCCAATGAGTTTAAATAAGCGTTTTTTAAATTCTGTTACTGCTGCTCTTGAAAATGTGAGCATAAGTAATTGCTCATGTTTGACATCTTCCATCAACAAAAGAGAAGCCAGTTTATGAACTAAAACCCGTGTTTTTCCGCTACCTGGACCAGCCGCCACAACAATGTATTTCGATTCATTGTCGTTAATAATTCTCAATTGTGTGGGTGATAGTTCCCCAAAAAGTTGCCGGAATTTTGCGGGGGTCATTCTTAACTTAAGATCGTCAGCTCTGCTTCCAGGAAAGTATTTATTCAGAAAAGAATTATAGTTTAATTGAAAATAATCTGCTACAAACTGTAGCGCATCCTTATAATCGCTAATCATTTTCTTGGCGTATTCGCCGACAATGTGAATCTGTTGAACCTTATTTTCATAGAATTGATTCAGTTTTTTATAATCGTCTTTCGTATATCGTTTAGAATTATCCGGTTCTAAACGTTCAATTGTCAGTCGGTTATACACAATCAGAAAGCCACCTTCAATTTTGATTGCTTCAATTCTAGAAAGATAAAA
Organism: uncultured Bacteroides sp.; assembly: GCF_963666545.1. Taxonomy (NCBI): domain Bacteria; kingdom Pseudomonadati; phylum Bacteroidota; class Bacteroidia; order Bacteroidales; family Bacteroidaceae; genus Bacteroides; species uncultured Bacteroides sp. Next base: position 150,453 of record NZ_OY762899.1, read on the forward strand.
CAGTGAGTCTTCAATATCATCAATACTGATGCTTAGTTTAAAGAGATTCAGACTGTTTTCGTAAGCTGTTTTTAATTCGTGAACGGAGAACTCAACCAACACTTCTTCTTTTCCTGCATCTTCTTCAGAAACATTCACGTTGCTCTTTTCATATAAAAATTCAACTATGAATTGAGCCAATTCATGCCGTTTCTCTAATTTTTCTTTTAGCGAATCTTTTGGTTGTTGACAAATTACCACTATATGATTCTTTGAATACTCGAGGTTCTGTCGCTTGATCCAATTCTTGATGGTCCAAAAGTTGAGAATGGTTTTAATCTTGTTTGTATTTACATCATTACAGCCTTTCTCCTCGGCTTCCTCGTTCAGTTCTTTGATATGGAATATCTTTTCCTGTTCTTCAAGCAGTGTGAGTAAAAAAAGTTCAATTCTGCTAAATGTTTCAACAATGTTGAGTGAATGATTCTTCTTTTCACCTCTTTTTATGTACGCTGTCAAATCTTTTGCATCAGCCAAAATATGTTCCTCACGAAGTAGAGTTATGATATTGATCACTTCCTCCTTCACAATGCCTAAATGATCGCTGATATAATCTATTCTTGATTCTGCCGATTCTTCGTTTGATTGTTTTCTATTTTTACTTGAAATAAGCTTTTTAATAATCCGAATTCCTTTTTCTTTCTGTTTTTCCTGAAATTTTTCCGAAGCATTAATTTTATCAATGGCTTCTTGTGCATTTTTGCAGAGTATGCTGTTAGCAAAAACTCGTGGTACGTTTTGCCCACGCTTCAAATATCCAGCATCTTCCAACGCTGCAATAGCTGTTGTTACTCTCGTTTCAATCTCAACAACACTATCATCCCAGCCGGCTTTTCGTGCAATTTCCAATGCAGAGTTTGAAACTGACGAACGGAATCTTGTAATTTCCTTTGTTGCTTTCCAAATCTGTTGTATCTCTTTAATTGATAATTTGGTTTGATTCAACAAAATGAAATGCTTCCCGAGATCTTCTTCGTTAAACAGTACAAAGCAATCGGCTACTATCTTTTCATCTCTTCCTGCTCTACCTGCTTCCTGAATATAGTTTTCGAGTGAATCAGATATTTCATAGTGAATCACCATGCCAACGTCTTTTTTATCAACGCCCATTCCAAAGGCCGAAGTGGCCACCATAATCTGCACTTCGCCTTCAATAAATGCATTTTGGTTGGCCGTTTTATCCTTCGCATCCATTTTGCCGTGGTAAGGCCTGGCACTGAACCCATCATTGGTTAACCTTTCGGCAAGCAAATAAGCTTTTAGAGTTCTCGATACATAAATAATAGTAGGACAATTCTTTTCTTCAATCAAATCCCTGGCAGTCTGATATTTTTCTTCTTCGTTTCCTTTTTCAAAAACTTTATATTGAAGGTTTGTTCTCGAAGCTTTTGAAGTGAAAAGTTCAAGATCTATTGAAAGTTTTTCCTTGAAATAGTTTAGAATATCCTCTATTACTTTTTGCTTGGCTGTAGCCGTGAAACACGAAACCGGAATTCCATCGGGAAGATTTTTCTTTTCCTGAACACCCTTAATAAAATCAGCAATGTATAAATAGTCAACTCTGAAATCCTGACCCCATGAAGAAAAGCAGTGCGCTTCGTCAATCACAAAGCGAACAATCTTCCTGCCCAATAACAATCGTTCAATTGTCTTGGAGCGCAAAGACTCCGGTGCGATATACAGAATAGAGGCCGAGCCATCCTCCACACGTTCGACAGATTTGGCCCTTTCAATAGGGTCCAGTAAACCATTTATTGTAACTGCTTCGGTTATTCCATTTTTTTCAAGGTTATCTACCTGATCTTTCATCAGTGATTGTAAAGGAGAAATGACAATAGTCAATCCTTTTGAGCTCTCGCCACTCATTAAAGCCGGCACCTGAAAGGTAATGGATTTACCACCACCGGTAGGAAATACAGCTAGTAATGATTTATTATTAATAGCTGCCTTAACGGCTTCTTCCTGTAATGGTTCACCTCCGTAGGTCCGGTATGTATCAAATCCAAAAAAATGTTTCAATCCCTTGTGTATGTCTAGCGCATTGTTGCAATATGCACATCCGCTTAAGCAAGGTTTGTTACGCAACTGAAACATGATTTTTTCCACCTCGGGATAATTCTTCAATACCCAGGGAGGTGTAATGGAATGTGTCTTCTTGAAATAAATAAAAGAATTAATAAGTGAAACACAATATGCCAGTTCCAGCGGATGCTCAGAAATTATTTTCGCGATATCAACCTGTTCGCAAATCTCATTCTCAAAATATTGGTGAATCAGTTTTTCAGGTTCAGTGTCTGCACTTGTATAGGAGATAAAACGAAAAAAAGATTGAAACTCTTTTTGGTCCTTCAATAATAGATAAAATATTTGTTGCAGTTTTTTATCCGTTTGTTTGAAGGCGGCAATTTCATCGTAGAACAAATCCCGTGCTTTGATGGCATCATTCAACGGATTGTTCATCTCTTCCGATTGAAGTTTATCATCCTTCAGTAATGCATGATAAGGTTTTGTAGGAAAGAGGAGAGGGGAAAGGTGTAATGTATCAATGATGTTTGCTAAATTTATTCCTGCATTTTGTAGCGCATTGCCAATGTACTTGATATCATGGTTTAGTATGTTATGACCGCATATAAATTCTGTTTCGTTCACAAATTGAACAAATTCAACAACCGAGTTTCTATGAAACGAACTTCCATCATCCTTAACACTACCTATGTCAAGAATCTTTCGACTTTTTGGTTCAATCTCGGTATCAACAAATGCTATAGAATTCATAATAATGACTCAGTCCGTAATATTATTAAAAAAATACTTGCAACAATTTCTTAGCCTTTTGTATATAACAATTTAAAAGTATACTAGTGCTCATATTTTGCGAAGATAAAAAAAAGTAATATAAACTTAGGTTAGATTCTTTTATTTTTGATCCATTTTTGTGTTTCTTTCATTCTAAAAGAATCACCCTTGTTATGGAAAGCTTTCCATAACAAGGGTGATGGCAACAATCTAATTATGTAGGGTCCAGCGCAAAGCATATTGATATTAGCATATTACAAGCATACTTTAGGCAACGATAGTAAAATAAACCGTAGCTTTGTGAATTTACAAGAAATTGCTCAAACTAATCAGGATTATACTTATGATGATTTAGTGTACACTCTCTTCAAAGTATTTGAGAAGTGAAATAAATTAGTATGTCTGTAATATATTTTATTAAATATCATTTGCAGCACGAGAGCACTGTGCAACTTTCATCCCTCTCTTTAAAGCTCTGGTAGATGCTCATATACTTCCTCCAAAAGTAGGGCATGAAAGCTCTTAATTCGTTGCTTTATTCCAACATTTGATCCTTTTCCTCTTCAAAAAAGGAGGGGGTACTAAAACCCATAAGTGAACCTTGAACCTTTTGGGCTTTAATTGTCTATTTTAAAGTCTAATTTTTATAGTTAATATATTGATAACCAGTTGAAATATCTTTTTTATATCGATGGGTAAAAAATAGGCTTTTGCCTATTTTTATATGGCAAACCGCTTTAATACTTCGAGTTTATACATTGAAAATTATTTATATTATCCAGGCTTATTATGCGTAACGAGTTAGGCGGAAATTTTAGCGTCAAATTTGTCCATATTTGACCTTTTATTCATGTATCTTGGCTTTAGATATGTAATTATTTATTTTAAAAGTAAAGAGGCATATAAGAATATCATTCGATTATTTATATATCTTTGAATTACAGAAACCGCCATTTCGGAAACACTGGTTTCGGAATTATATATTTCTAAATCAATTTGAGTATGACATTTTACATATCATTGTCTGTGGATCGGTATACTCGTTGATGCACAAAATCTTCGAGAATCAGAAAGAGCCGTTATTTGGCAGAGCAACTGCCCAGATGAGAGTTAAACCATTTGAGGTTTCCATTTCTACGTGCTACAGGAGAACTGAAAGATTATAAGATAATCTATTCAGGCCTGTCGATGGAGAATATATAAGAGATAAAAAGGCCGTTTCGTGTTTATACAACGAAACGGCCTATATCTTATCATACATTGATAACTTAACTATTACCGAATTCCTACGCTGTTATTACACATCTCAGGTTCAATGGGTATAATCTCAGCTCGATGTGACAACGAGCACCCCCACAGTATGTTGCAAATGTACTAATATTATCGGCAATGTGTTAATTGAACATCCATAAATCGAGTACGATTTATCATAAAACAGAAAAGAGCGTATATGTGAGATACTTTTTGCAGTTCCTGCAACGTCCTCTATTGATACGTTTGATCAAGTCGTTATAATCAAATGTTGGGCTATTTTTTACTTTATTCTCGGTTGTGCTTGCTTACTGGGAGGTATTTATGGCCTATTCGGAGCATAAAACTTATCTCTTCATTTTTTTGTAACACGAATTTTCAATTTCGTATTTTGGTTTGATGGAATTTCGATTATCGAGATATTCGACGGAGGCAGAGCCATCCGTCGAATGAGCTAGACATCAGTTAGTATAGTATTCTCGAGGGATATTAGTGATGTGCATACCGTTTTCTATCGATGCCATGCATAAATAGAGATTATTGAAACAATAAATTTGGTAGTATATTATAATATTTGTTGTTCTTAAAAATAAGGATGTCAAATTCAGGATATTCCTGTTCCGATAGATAACACATAATGATATTTTGATCTTTTCGTGGGTCAATCGTTAGTATCGAAACATATAGATTGCCGGCTTTATCTAAAATTGGGTTTTGTGTATCGTGTTCAATAAAAGAAAATGAATAGGAATTATAAGCTGTTTTTTAATTGTAAAAAATTCAGAAGTTTCGAAACTTGAGCCTACTGAACTAAGAGTATCTAACGGTTTGGAAGTATAATCCTCAGGATCAACGGAATTTATGATTACATCCAATTTTTGATAAGCGAGTGCATTTTTACATAAGTTAGCAAGTTTAAGTTTGAAATAACCAACAGGGGGTTCTTGTTCATTTGCCACTGGATTTCTGATTAGTTGCGGAGCAATGGTGCTATCGAGCTGAAAGATATACCAGGGTTCGGTATCATTTGCCTTTACTTCCAGTTCTTTTTCCAGCAGCACTTCTCCGGTTCTTTTGTTATAAAATGTAAACATTCCTGGTCCGGCAAAAGCAATGTTTATGTAGGGTTCTCCCATGTATTTTATACCAATATTTACATCAAGGATGCTGTTGTTGACAAAATAAACCCTTCCATAACTCTTCGATTCTTCCAATAAATCGCTCTTCTCGCTACAAGAAATAAAACTGATCAAGAGGCTCAAAAGAGCCATATATAATAATTTTTTCATCTCAGAATATTTTATATCATTAAAATTTATAAGTTAATGTAACACTGGCTGTAGTGCCATTTTTTACACGGTAGGTTTTCTTGTCCCCCTTATCGGCTTCAAATTTATCGGTACCATTTATCAGCTCGCAACCATTGTTGGTTGCTCCTGTTCCACCTTTATAAGCAGTAGGATTGGTGTAGTAAAAAGTTTCCGCATCCAATAGGTTGCTGATGTTCAATTTAATTTCTGCTTTTTGTTTTAGAAAGCGAGCACTCAACTGCAGGTCAACCATGTTCCTTCCGTTTTCATATTCAATCTCATTAGGGTTATTATTGACGACGTACGAGCGATAACCTGAGCGGTTATAACTGATGTTTGCACCAACTAATTTAGCATCGTAGTTGATGCCTGCGTTCACAATCCAAGGCGACTGTCCATATAAAGGACGCTTGACACCTGGAATATCGGTGGCAACCAGTTCGTAAGAAGCACCGCCATCGAGGGCAACCACTGCATAGTTTACTGCTTCTACTTCTGATTTCATCCAGGTTCCATTACCAAAAATAGTCAGATCTCTCAACCATTGTTTATCAGCTATAAAATCCAGTCTTTTGCGAATCTCTATTTCAAAACCTTTATTGATGGCCCTTTTCTGATTTTGAAAACGCAAGTAGCGGGTTGTTCCGACCCCACTGGACATAAAATGTGTCATTTCAAGTGGTTTATCAAAGTCTTTGTAAAATGCAGAAACCGATATGATCTCCCCGGCGCTTGGATACCACTCGTAGCGTAAATCGTAATTTTTTATCTTGGTACTTACCACGTTCCATCCACCGATGTTAGCATCCAGATAGGGGTCGTAGAGTTCAAAATACGAGGTCTCCCTGAAATCAGGACGCACCATGGTGGTGGAATAAGCGGCACGCAAGTTCATATTGCTGGTTAAACTATAGGTGGCATTCACTGATGGCAGGAAACGCCAGTTCTTTTCTCCGGTAATAAATGGATCTACTTTTGAATTGCCAAAACCATTGTCGGGGTTGCGCAGAAACTGATCCTGGCTGTTGGCCAGATTGAAATTCTCTGCCCTGACACCATATACCAGTCTTAATTTTTGAAAAAAACGCTGGTCGAGCATCATAAAAACCGCATGGTTTTTTGAAGTACCTGTATATTGTGATCCATTCCTCCCATCATATGCATAATAAAAGGCAGAGTCGCCTGAAATTCCCATCCTATCCGGCGCCATAATATCTTCATAGCGACCTGTTATGGCAGCATCTAAATCCATCTTAACGAGTTGCACGGTTGCAGCATTTAAGCTGCGTTTTTTATCCCAGCCGGCATACCCTGCTTTTACTACGCTTTTCTCTTTTAAAAAATTGAAAGGCATACTTACACTTGCCGACCAGTTGTAGTCGGTTTCGTTGAGGCTGGTGGACAAGCGGCTGTCGTAATGGCCGCTTGCATCACTATGCATGTTGGTGACCATAGGACTGTCGTAATAATCCACGCCGCCTAAAGTCGCTGTTTTTTGGTAACGGAGCCTGCGCATATCTTTGATGTCCTGACTTATATTTGTGATGGAGCCCGTCCAGTTGAATTTAAGCCCCTTACTACCAATCAGGTTTTCGCCTTCAAGCTTATTCTGTAATACGGTGGTATATTCAGGTACTGTGAGCAGTTCTCTATACCTCACGCTATTATCTTGCAAAATCTTGGAGGCATCCTGCATGGTTTCATTGAACACATGCGAATAATAGTTTTTGGAGGCAATTTTGAATTTCGCGCCCTGTATACCTGCATTCAGCACGCCACCCAAGGTGGTGTTAAATTTATATATATTTCCGGATCCTCTGACTGCTGCTGTATCTAAAGGCTGGCCTTCCACAACATTAATAAAGCCAGAGTTGCGGATGGTTTGAAAAGGATTGGTTTCCTGCGTATTTCTGTAAGTTAAACCTCCTGAGAAACCAAACTTGAGACTTTCATCTAGCTGATACAAACGGCCCATGGAGAATCGATAATTCTGATTGGGCGATGCGGTATACTGGTATCCTTTAAGTTGCTGATTATTAAATTGTTTGCTCTGCGTAATGGCATAGGAGGGAATAGGCTCACTCCGTTGTGTCCACGACTGAAGATTCATAGGCATATTTCGTCTGCCATCGTCAAAGCCCAAAAAGTCAGATTTGCCACGACCTCCAAAACTGCCAAATTTCTTACCTGTTGTGCGGGTATTATACCCGGTTCCTAATGACAATGAAGTGAAATTCTGCTCAGGAATGTCAAGTGTATTGATGAGAATCTGTCCGCCGGAAAACTCGGCAGAAAGGTCAGCACTTGCTGTTTTGTTGACCACCACATTGTTCACCAATTCCTGTGGCACTATATCAAAAGAAAAGTTTCTTCGGTTCATGTCTGTGCTTGGAATAATAACACCATCCAGCATAGCCTGATTGTAGCGTTCAGTCATGCCGCGTACAACCACATAACGGGTATCGACAGTTGTTACTCCGGTAATGCGTTTTAAGACCTGACCAAGGTTATTATCCGGTGTACGTGCAATTTGTTCTGCACTGATTCCATTGGTCATGCCGGCACTATTCTTTTGAGTCAGGTACAGGCTATTCACCGAGTTTTTTTTGTATGAAGCACTAACTACCACATCACCCAATTGATTACTGGCTGGAGTCATGGACGTATTCAGGTTAGTGATTTTACCGCTCTTCACTTCCACATCTGTAATTTTCTTTTTTTGGTATGCAATGGAGCTTATTTCCATTTGATACGTTCCGGCAGGCATCGTCAGTTTATAATGCCCTTCTATATCGGTCACCGTTCCCAGCATTGTTTCTGTAAGACGAATGTTTACACCCGGTAGTCCCTCACCGTTTTCATCGGTGATTCTGCCAGAGACAAACCCTTTGCCTTGTGTTGCCTGCGGTTGCTGGTTAGCCTGTTTTTTCAATACAGCGTAGGACGTTTCAGCCGTCTTTTTCCAAGTAAAGGGTGTACCTGAAAGGCTGCGTTCCAGAGCCTGCTCAACGCTTAAATTAGTGGCATTAAGAGCTGACACACGAGCATTACCTATGGTTTGCTGGTCACTCAAAATGGTAGTACCACTTTTTTTACTGATTTTCTTCAAACGTACCGATAATAACTCCTCTGGAAAGTGTGCATCAAAATTCTTTGCTTCTGCAGGTAGGGCAAAGCATAAGGTAAGGGCAATTACCAGCAATGGTATCAGTCCGAAATATCGTGATTTTACACTTGCTTTCATTTTAACTTGTTGATAATTCATCTTTTTATTTCATTTTTAGGTTTATTTTTTTACTTTAATCAGGTCAATACATCTCCTGTTCTTCTCTTTTATAGAAAAGAATATTAATGTTAGATATTAATAAAATAGGTGATTGCTAGACAGCAAGTATAACATTTGCAATACTTCCGGATTGTTTGCATTTGCTTTATGCTGCCCATGTTGGGGCTACGGCGTTATGATAATCCTGCTTCCATCGTTTGTATAGTGTATGTTATAAATTGCGCTTATTGTATTCATGACTTCCGTTAGACTGCATCCTGCCCCGAAGGCTCCTTGCAAGTATTTACCGTCGAGAGCATGCTGTTCGATGGTTACTTCTACGCCAAATTGCTGGCGTAACCGTAATTTCAATTCTTCTATTCCAACGCCATTAAGTACAAGTCGTCCTTCCATCCACCCGGCAGCATCGCGCCAGTCAACATCGGTGATTTCTGTATGACTGTCAGCACAGTGGTATTTAAGTTGTCGATTGGCGGTGAGCACGGCAAGCGTCTGTCCGTTTTCCGCAATTTCCACCCGTCCGTTTCGCACCGTCACTACATTCTCGCCCAGCTTGTCGTAGGCTTTTACATTGAAGGACGTTCCTCGTACGATGGTCTGCATATTACCCGTATGGATAATGAATGGTTTTTCAGGATTTTTGGCTACTTCGAAAAAAGCTTCCCCTTCGAGCCATACTTCGCGCTTTTCCTTGTTAAAAGTTGCTTCTGCTATCTCAAAACGAGTATCGGCATTTACCTGCACAACGGTTCCGTCAGGAAGGGTGAACGTAGTTCGGTGTGTGCCATCCGTCGTCCATGCCTTGCGGGCATCGGCTATCATGGTTTTATTATCAATGTCATTGCTGTGATTATATATTAGCCATGAGGCACTACCTGCAATTAAAAAGACTGCGGCAATAGCGGCATACCGACGGTATGTATGCCATATCTGACGGACAACCGGTGATTTCTCTCTCTGCTTATTATTCTCCAAATGATATTGCCTGACCAATCCATGCCATACCTTTGCATTAAGTTCCGTGAGTATTTTTTTGTTCGGTGCATTTTCAGTGATTGTCTCTGTATCGGGTGCCCACGTGTCGAGCGCACGGCGTTCCGTATCGTTTGCCTTCCCTTTCTCATAGCGATCTATCAAATCGACTATATAATCCAGCACTCTTATTCCTTTCTTCTTACTTTTTCTCATATGCTCTAGGTAGTTATCAGTCCTTAGTGTAGGGCTTCATATATAAAACCCTCTGAAAAAGCCAAATGTACTTTGAAAAGTGATTAAGTTTTTATTTCTAAGTTGTTTCATTTATGTTTCCACGCTCAGCATCAGTTGTTTAGTCCTCATTTTAGGGCTGATTTTTTATTCTGGGAATTAAAACATTTTTTATCTATTGTATAGAATTAATAGGATTGTAACAAGATTGAATTCTATATATGCGTAATTTCATATAGATTTGCACGATAAAAGTGGAGAGGAATGATAACATGACCGACCGGGAATTATTGGAACGTATAGCAGAGAAAGATTCCCAATCTTTCAAAGTATTATATGACCGTTACTGCAATTTACTGAACGGATGGGCATCTTCCCGCCTGAACGATAGGGAAGTCGCTTCAGATGTAATGCAGGAATTTTGGGCATATATCTGGCTCATGCCACAAAATATACGCCCAGATGAAACTGATTCGGTCAAACGCTATTTAGTGCAAAACGTTTCTTTTCGCATCTTGAAGTACTTCCATAAGCAATCTGTGAAATTTGAAATTGCGGATGATGAATTGGTTGCCGGACAAATTTCGGAACTTTCTTATACTCATGTGCAGGAGGAAATGAATGCTAAAGAGATTCAGCAATTGATAGATGACGTTTTGCAAACTTTACCGATTCTTTCCCGCCGGATTTATGAGCTTCGCTGCATCAAAGACCTTTCCGTTAAAGAAACAGCCTCCAAACTCGGAGTGGCGGAAAGTACGGTACGCAACGGTTTATCTTCTGTGGTTTCTACTCTCCGCAATGAAGTGAGCCTACGTTACGAGACAAGTGACTCCTCCGATAAGTTGAAAGCCTTATTAGCTCTACTTATTTGCTTGCTTGGAAAATAATTGTACGGTCGAATGAGTTATGGGATTTACTTTGCTTTTCGACCCATTGCCACAAATTATCAATGATTGGAATTAGTTTTTTATCTGCCTCTGTCAGAGAATATTCTACTTTCAACGGTAATAAGGGATATACTTTCTTTTATTGCTGTCCGTAAAAATTCGTGGAACGAAAACATAGGCTGTTTTCCTCTCTTGGAATCAAAAGGCGGACATCTACAGGCTATTGTTGCCACTGCACATAAACTGGCCAAGATATTCTTCACAATGGTCAAATTCAAGACCCCCTACGATGAAAAAAAAGTGGGGCTCGATGAAGCAGAATTGCTCAAACGCAAAATCAACCGCGCTCAAGTCATGCTTGATAGATTAAACAAAAAGTACAAAGAATCATCATACTATGTGGATGTTATATACAATAATAAAAATTCAATTTAGACCCACAAATCGAGAATAAATAATAATCTAGTTTGCTATTACTCGAGATTAATGAATAATTTTCAGATCTTTCTGTAATAATCTTATTTATATCACGACTATATAACAAAAGATATACCTATGAAATCAATTCAAGAAGATTTTCTTAAGATCGTATCCAACTATCAAGGAATCATACATAAAGTAAATTTGATCTACTTTAGAGTCATTGTCGATAGAGAGGATAATTTTCAGGAAATTCTCCTTCAACTTTGGAAATCATTTCCGCAGTTGAAAGACAGGACAAAGATCGGATCGTGGATATATGCCGTTGCTATTAACACCTCCATATCTAAGATCAGAAAAGATAGCAAGCTCGTGTTTCAGGAGTTGACTGATTCAACTCCTGAAATGAGTTTGGAGGATAATGCAGATTCTTTTGAAGTCGATGTTAATTTTCAAAATCTTATTGAGGCATTACATCAACTCAATCAAATAGACCGTTCTATCATGCTACTTTATTTAGAAGAGCTAGATTATAATGAGATAGCAGAGATTATGGGCATTACCAGCACAAATGTTGGTGTTAGAATAAATCGCTCAAAAAAACAATTAAAGAAATACTTAAATAAATAGGAACATGGAAAAAGATAACTTGAAACTCATCTGGAAAATGGGAGTTAATGAAGACATTAACTTGTATTCTGATCAAGAATTGAATAACATGATCATCAAATGTGCTAGAAAATCAATGCGAAAAATTCATCCCAGATGGATATTACGTACCATCGTTATATTAGTCGTAGCTTTACTGCTTTGGCAGATAAGTACAGCAGATGGAAACATCCGTATAACTATTTTGCGGTTCATTATATTATTTATATTGACAGGCTTGATGGGAGCTATGGAGTGGTCAGCCAGAAAAATGAATAAATACCATTTTAATATGGCGGTAAAGGAATGGTTAAAATCCCGTATAGACAAAATAGAACAAAGCATTCAACTTCAACGTAAATATGACGTTGCTATCTATATGGGTTCATTTCTCTTAGGTTTCGGCACCTATTTTATGTACAATTATTTAATGAATATATCATTCAATTTGCTGACCTATATTGCTGTATTCTTAGGTTTTATTCTATACGTATTGGGATGCAGAATGATGGTAAGGAAACATCATAAGAAAGTACTTCGTCATCTACAAGAGTTATATAATAAATTGAGAGATTAGAACAGTAACACCTCTTTTAGCGGAACGAATAATGCTACTGATATTATCGTGTAAGTTATCTATGAAGTGCAGATTAGCTAACTCCCTGATTTACATTTTTTATAGCGGAAAGATAGGTCGATGAACCTTCCTGTCTATATAACTTTAAGTCAACACCTTATATTTTACAAACTTATTGTCTGTAACGAATTAGGCACCAATTTTGAGTACTATTTCTCCTCCTTAGACCTATGCTCTTCTGCATATATCTTGGATACAAAAGTACACGCATTTTTTTGTATTGGCAAAAGTATTATGAAGCAGGAATTATAAAAACGACCTACAATGGAGCAAAAAACACAATTTACGACATTGAAAAGTCGGTATGCGATGCCATTTGTTGCCGGAGCAAGGTGGGAATAGATATAACTTCCGAAGTGTTGATAAATTATCTGAAAAGTAAAGACCATAATTTAGATATACTGATGAAATATACTGATAATATGCGTATTGCAATAGTGTTGAATCAAGATATAAACTGATATCTAATTTCTTCCATAACATTTTTTTGTAACCCTATTTCATGACTAAACATCTAATTGTTACTTTCTTTTATATGATAATACTTCGATTTATTATGAAAGAAAGTGACAATGAAGATGTGAAACAAATTACTGAAACGATTAAATCAAGAAAAACAGTAAAACCGCATTTCTCTTGGATACCGATAATTATATTGCTTATTATCATTGCAATTTTGATATTGATTTCCATTCACTTACCGAAAGTTATTATCATAATCTTGATAAGAATTCCAATAGCTTCATCCATTTTTAATTTATTTATGTTCGAACGAGAGATTAATAATTTTCGTTTCGGAGCAAAAAGATAAAGAGTGAACAAACACACTGTTCATTTACAAAATGTGCAGTGTGTTTATCCTGCTCTGTATTTTATTAGGCAATATCAGTATCAATTTGCTGTTTATTTTTCCTGAGTATTTTATTGATCCAGCTTGATATTCTTGTTTTCATACTTTCCATAGTCAGGAATACAACAGGAACAATTATGAGTGTAAGGAACATGGAACTGGTAAGTCCTCCGATAAGTACCCATGCTATCCCATTTTTCCATTCCGAAGCTGCACCTGATGCTAAAGCAATAGGTAATAGTCCAATAATCATAGCGCTTGTGGTCATAAGTACGGGACGCAACCTTACTTTTGTGGCTTCGACTAACGCTTCTACTGTGCTTTTCCCTTGTTTCTTCAAATGGTTGGTAAAATCAACAATAAGAATTGCATTTTTTGCCACCAGTCCAATGAGCATTATCATACCTACCATACTGAACATGTTTAATGTTTGTTTAGCTAAAGCTAATCCTAATATAGCTCCAATGATAGCTAACGGAATGGTAGAGAGCACTACAAATGGATACAGGTACGATTCATATAAAGCAACCATAATGAGGTACACCAGGAAAATTGCGGTAAGAAGGGCAAATCCTAGTGTCCCAAAACCATCAGCCTGCATCTCCATATCACCGGCATAGTGAATCGATACATCCGAAGGCAGTTTAATTGCTTCAATCTTCTCTTTTATTTCGTCACCAACATCCCCTGAAGGACGCCCCAGTACTTGAGACTGAATTGTAATAGAAGAGTTCTTATCGTACTGCTCCAATATAGAGTAACCTTTTTTGTAACCGATTGTGGCGAACTGTGACAGTTTGATTTGCTGATTTGCCGAATTGACAAATGTCAGACCAGCAACATCATCCAAATTACGTCGATTAAATTCATCAAAGACAACATTAATATCGTATTCATATGAACCATCAGCAAATTTTGTATCTGTATTACCGCTAAATGCTGTTGACATAACGGAACCAACTGTTGTCATATTTAACCCCAAATCAGCCATTTTCTTTTTGTCCAAATCCACTGATATCTCGTTACTTTCATTATCCAATGAGGATTTTATATCTGAAGTTCCAGTAGTTTTTTTTACCAATTGCTGTATCAAAGCAGAATATTTAGCCAGAGAATCAGGATTACTTGATTTAACGATTATCTGAATAGGACTATCATCGGTGCTTCCGAATAAAGGATTCATTACCGCAGCTGTAATTTTTGCACCTATAACTTTAGTTCTTAATTCATTTTTTATCTGGTTGGCATACAAACCGGAAGAAACATTCCGGAATTTTTTGTCCACTAACTTGACATCTATCTCTGCTAAATTTGTACTACCAGCTCTCATTCTCATGCCGCTACTTGTTGCTCCAATAGTTGTAAATAGCGATTTGATTTCAGGTTTTGACTTCAATATACGCTCTATTTCAAGTGTTTTCAAGTTAGTCTCCTTTAAAGTGGCATCTTTGGGCATTTCTATCTGAATAACGCATTCTCCTGCATCACCGAGCCCAAAAGCTTCGGTGCCTACAAAACCAGCCGGTATTAGCATTACAGAAGCAATAAACATAACTATAACCGCAATGAACGAAATGATTTTGTGGTGCATAGCCTTTAGTAATAGTTTCTGAATGAAATTAGAGAACTTATTGATTTCGTTCTCCACCCAAAGAAATAAGCGACCAGTGAGTTTTGTTTGACTCAAGTGTTCCAGCTTAGCAAAACGTGAGGCTAGGAGAGGAATGGCTGTAAATGCAACAAAAAGACTTAGCAAAGTTGTAATTACAACCACCAATGCGAACGGTGCAATCAGAGAAGAGATAAAACCAGTGGATAGGCCAATTGGAAGAAAAACAACTACGTCAACCAACGTGATGGCTATGGCAGTAAAACTAATTTCCGAACGTCCATCCAACGTAGCCTGCACTCGGTTTTTACCCATTTCCATGTGGCGATAAATATTTTCCAATACCACAATTGCATCATCCACTAAGATTCCGATTACCAGTGACATAGCTAACAGAGTCATAATATTAAGACTATATCCTAACAAGTACATTCCAATAAATGACGAAATAATGGATAAAGGAATAGCAACCATCACGATAAAAGCATTACGCAAACCGTGTAAAAATACCACCATAACCAAAGCTACCAGTATGACCGCAAATACTAAGTCGTGTATTACAGAATCAGCAGCTTTTTCAGTAAAATCAGAGGAATTAAAAGCTACATTGAATTTAAGTTTGTCAGCTTCATACTCTTTTTCCAATTCAGCAATTTTATCAGTTATGGTTTGACACACTTCTACGGCATTAGCATCGGTTTGCTTTCGAATATTTATACCAATGGAGTTGATTCCGTTGGTTCGATTCAATACAGTACTTTCTTTTTCCACATCCAATACTTCGGCAACATCTTTCAACAATACTTTAGTTTCGTTTTCGTCAGAACTGACTACCACATTTTGGATGTCGCCAATGTTTTTGAATTTTCCAGATAATCGTATGCTTATTTCAGATTCTTTATTTTTTACTTTGCCAACGGGAACATCCATGTTGGACATTTGAATTGCCTGTAAAACTTGTTCGGAAGATAAATTATTATATTTAAGTTTGTCCGGATTTAAACTAACTTTTATCTCCCGTTCATTTCCACCAGACAACGATACTTCGGCTACCCCATTAATCCTCGACAGTTCCGGTTGAATAGTATGTTTGAGTAAATCATAAAATTCGGTGGATGATAAGTTTGCTGTAACACCTATCTTTATAACCGGTAAATCACCCATGGCAATTTTTGAAATAACAGGCTCAAAGATTCCTTTGGGAAGAGTGTTTCGCGCGGCATTAATCCGTCGTTGTGCATCCTGAATGGCATTATCGATATTTGCCGACATTTTCATACTCACACCGATTACTGCCATCCCTTCATAGGAGGTGGATTGGATGTGTTCAATATTCTCAATGGAGGAAATAATTTCTTCCATTTTTTTTGTAAGGTCGTTTTCTACTTCAGAAGGAGAAGCTCCGGGGTAATTGACTGTAACAATAAATGCAGGAGCCGTCATTGGGGGCATTAGTTCGTATTTTAGGCTTTTATATCCTGCAAAACCCAGAAATAACAAAACTGTAAATATGACCACAACCAATGTTGGCCTGTTTACAGATATTTTTGCTATATTCATAATTGTTGGTGTTTTATTTAATTACTTTTACTTTCGTGCCGTTCGACAGATTAATTTGGCCGGAAACAACAATAACATCGCCTTCCATTAAACCCCTTCTCACGGTCACCTCTTTTTCGTTGAGTGAGGCTACTGATATTTTTCTAATAACCGCCGAATCACCTTTTACTACATACACTTCAGCATCTTGTATACTTCCCGGAATAGCTACACGAGGAATCACAAGTGCTTTTGAATATTTTTTTCCAGTGAATAATACTTTGCCAAACATGCCAGGCTTTATCTGATTATTTATCGTATTATCTACTGAAATTTCTACTTCATATCGTTTCGACAGTCCGGCTTTCTCATTTATCGAATACACGGTTCCATCAATAGATTTATCGGGGAAAACATCAGCTGTAATATTGACTTTTTGGCCTTTTTTCAAATCTCCGATTACTTCAGCAGTTACCTTTACAATCAATCGCAAGCGTGACATAGCACTTAAATCAAAAACCACGCTCCCTTGTGCAAGAAAACCTCCTTTTTCGATATAACGTTTAGTAATAGTCCCATCAAACGGTGCTTTTATATAAGCATTATCGTATTGATTTTGCAAGCTTGCTAATGTTGTCTGAGCATCAATAACTGCTTGTTTGGATTGTTCTACTTGTTGTTCAGTAGCTCCGTCGGTCTTTGCTAAAGTTATATTACGTTGCAAATCTTTTTCAAGTTTATGAAGGTTGGCTTTGGCTTGTTGAAGTTGAATCGATATAACAGAATGGTCTAAAACAGCGAGTATTTGCCCGGAGTGAACCCTGCTGCCGACTTCGGCATTTACGTTAATCACTTTGGCGGAGATCTCCGACGAAACAGACACTTCTTTTTCGGACGAGAAAGTACCGTCGGCAGAAAAACTGCTGTCGGACGATTTAGTGCCCACTGTTTCGGTTATCACGGGGACAACATTTGAGGATTCTGACACTAATTTTTGTTCGCTGTCAAAACTTTTCTTGTTCGCAACAAGTCGGACAATTGCTATTATTGTAATCACGGCAATAATAGAGATAACTTTAATGTTTTTTTTGAGTTTCATGACTAACTATTTTGATTGTTATTTTAGTAATTCTCCATTCAATTTTATTAATTCCAATTCTGCATTTTTCAATTGTAATACTGCGTCAACATAAGATAAACGAGCCTCTGTAAGTGAGTTTTCAGCCAGTATCAAATCGGATAAAAGAAGTGTCTGTTGTTTGTATTGCTGAAGGCTGATATTGTAATTATCTTCTGCTACTTTGATATTCTCGCGTTGGCGATTTATTGTTTTCAAGCCGTTATTATATTCTTCCCTAGCATTTGCATAATCTTTCCACAAACCATTAAGTGTATTCCTTTTTGTATTTTGCAGTTGAGTGATCTCCAATTGATATTGCCTGATTTTATTCTGTTTTTCAAATCCGTCAAAAATGGGTATATTCAGGCTCAGCCCGACAAATCCAACTTTGAAGAACTTATCCTTACCTTCGAAATAATTGAATTTATTTTGTTGCCCCTGATAATAAAATTGACCAGAAGCAGACAGTTCCGGTAAATACATTCGACTGAAAGATTTTTTATTGAGTTGACTAATTTCTATTTGATCGTCAATTAACATAATCTCAGTGCGGTTGACTAAATTAGGCTGTGTGTAATTTTGAATATCACGAACGTTTAATGAATCAGTCAACTCCAATTCACAATCTTTGTTCAATCCTACAATAAATTTGAGCATATTACACTGTTGTGATTTGAGTTTTTGTAAGTTGTCAATTTGGGTTTGGAGGTTATTTTTCGTCACGGTCAATTTAGAATAATCGATCTTTCTTACAATTCCATTTTTATTTTGACTATCAAGAATCTCCAATAAATGATTGGTGTTTTCCATATTCTTATTTAGATACACAATCTGGGTACTGGTAGACAGGCACAGATAATAGACTTGGTGAACTTGATATAAAATTTCCTCTTTTTTCTGTTCCAAAGTTAATTTACTCATGTTTTGCACACTTTTGGCAAGTTTGATGGCACTTAGGTTGCTCAAATTCACCAAAGAAACAGATGCTTTAAGACCACTGCTCCAATCGAATTTTGTTCCTATTTCCATGGGGATTTCTCCAGTTTGTCCAAACATTTCACCAGGCATCATCATTTTAGGAATAGCGTAATAGTAATTAAAATCGCTATATCCATTCAAAGTAGGGTAAAGTTTACTCTTTGCTTCTAATTCCTGAAATCGGTTTTTCTGGATCTCAATACGAGCATTAATAATTTGCAAATTGCTATCTACAGCTAAATGGCAAGCACGATCCATTGATAATTGAATCGGTACGTTTTTTTGCGCAGCCAAATTCAGAGATAGTCCAATTAAAAGACTGAAAGTGAGTACTTTTTTAAACTTTTTCATACATAAATGATTTTTAAAATGGCACATAAAGAGCTTATCCCGTTATAAACGGAACTTGTATTTATTTGAAAAACAGTGTTGTTAATATGTTAAATAATCAGGCTGTGACAGTTTTTGGATTGAGATTTACAAACATTAATAATGCCCCCATAGCAATAGCTGCCGCAACGATATAAAGTATTGCCGGACTATATACGTAAATAGCTGCAGCTCCAAGCGGAATAATGACTCGATAAACCGACTGGAGTGATTGATTTACACCTTGTAATGTATTTATATTTTTGAATGAGATATGTTTCAACCGTTTCTCAATAGAAAGCGACTCGGGAAGAAAAGCAAGAATTGACAATGCCGAGACAAGAATTAATGCGGCTGTTACAAAAAATGGCAGTGAGATTGAAACCGCGCCTAACCATCCACCGAGCGCAGGTCCAACAATAAACCCGGTACCTGTTGCTCCACCAATATATCCAAACCACTTCGTGCGTTCTTCAGGTTTTGTAATGTCGGATATATAAGCAAAAAGAGTACTAATGTTTCCAGCTGTAAGACCATCGATAATGCGACCAAGAAACAGTATCCACAAAGATCCGCCAATTCCAAAAAGGAGATAACCAACTACCGAACCCAAGAGACTGATGAATAAAATTCTCTTTCGTCCGTAACGGTCACTCAAAGCACCGAATATCGGAGCTGCTAAAAATGTACAAGCCGCAAAAACGGACATTAAAAGACTCATTCCTACCACAACCTGTGACTCAGGAAGATATTCTCCCACTAAAAATGGCAATAAAGGAAATACAATAGTCATACCTACCGAGTTCAGGAATACAATAGCTATCACTATGCCCAACGCCTTATTTTTTGATTTTTCTAACTGCATAAATTGTTTTGTCTTGATAATAATTTTGTGTTCTACTATTGAAGACAATCAAGTTGAGGAAATATTTTATCGATTTGCATTTGTTTTTAAAAAAAACAAAAAAACTATCCTTTTTCAGAATAGCCTTTACCTTAAGGTAGCCTTTATTTGCTCACGAATAAATAATTGCATCGTATAAATCTGCCATTTTTCTACGAAGATGTAAAACAGCATAATGTTTTCTCGATAGTAGCGTATTGACTGAAATACCTGTTGCAAGAGATATTTCCTTAACCGGAATACCGTCCATTTCAGTCAATTCAAATACCTCACGTTGTTCTGATGGAAGCTCCGAAAGTGCTGATTCAAGCTCCTGCCAAACAAGTGATTTGAGATATTCCATCTCAGGTGAAGGTGAGATTTCATTATTGAACAACACTTTAGAAAAGTCTTTCAATATACTGTCTTCAGCTTCATTATTCTGATACATTGGAAACTCTTCTTCTTTTTTCTTCTTTCCACGATTAATTATTGCGTTACGAGCTACTTTGTAAAGCCATGCAGATACATGCTCTATTGGGTTAAAAGTGTCTTCAACTGTTTTAATCAGCTGGTAAAAGACATCTTGAAGAATATCCTCAGCATCCATTTTATTGTCAACATGTTTATTAACAAACGATTTCAATTGGGGGTGATATTCCTTAATTAGGCTTCCAACATCTTTCTGGTTGCTTTTATTGATTATCGGTTTCGTTTTTTTCATCTCTTTCTGTTCGTTCCGTTTTTTTGCCAAAGAAATCTTTTCTGTCAAATGGACCTTCATTGAAGAATTCTCTTCTTTTATTGATAAAATCTTCACGTTCTTTATCCGACATCTTCATCCATTTTTCATGGATAGGATTATCTCGGAAATCGTTCATATATCTATCATGCGGTTTTCCTCCACCCCAAGATGAACTGAATAGTATCCGAGAAAGAATTAATAAACCTGCAGCTTGCCAAAAGTTGATCATATTCAATCCAAAGATTTCAAACATCAAAAGATTCCAAAGCAGCATGACAACGGCACTAAATCCCGTCATAACAATAATTCCAAACAGAAACATTCTCAATCTATCTGGTTTAAAAAATCTCTTTTCTTTCATAATATAATAATTTAATTTTTGAGTTTAATAATTAATATGCAAATATAGAACAAACCGACCTATTTAATATCGGTTGCTTCGTTCTCCTCTTATTTATTATACAGCATCAAAACCTGAAACCGCATTGCATAAAATTAAAAGCTCTTCCACGAAAAGCATGTTCCGTCCATTGGTTGCGTTTCGTCACGAAAGCCTCCTTCTCTTCGGCTGACAAGGTTTGCCATTCTTCGCAGCGTTTGTCCATCTCTTCCACCGTGATTTTGCTTCCTCTGGTAGATGAATCACTATTTTTAGCAAAAAGCTCATTCATCCGATTGATGCGCTCTTCCATAGCAACTTTCTTTTCCTCATCTGTCATTTTCGACCATTGGACACGAATATCTTCATATCCAAAATCTAAGAGTGTTCTTCCAAAGAATCCGCCCATACCCCAATTATTTGTTTCCATTATTCAAATTGTTTTTTAGTGATAATTCTGTTATTGAGATTGCTCTCTATTTATGAAGACAACTGAAGTCTGGAAATATTTTATATGAAAGATATTATTTGTGTTAAAACATTGATACAGGAATTTTACATCCGCAATCATCTTGTCGACTTCTTTAATTTTAGATGATTTCCAAACATCTTTTAATTAATAATTCGACTACATTTTTTTTCTGATCAATCATAACGTTTTCTTCTTTTCGATATGCATCCTAAAAGTTGGACAAAAAACTTTGGGGGCGCATTTTTATGAAGTACACATTCGAATCAAGGCTCCATATAGTGAGTCAAGCAAAATCAGGTAAGCCTATACGGTTGCTCTCACATCAATATGGATTACAGTCGAACACGGCTCAATGGGGCGGCAACCATCAAGAACTAAGATGTGAACATGACCTGAATCTATTATTTAGATTGCTGGAAGATAGCTCGTTCGGTATTTTATTATCATCGTAAGCAATTAAAGGCCGAAGATAAATGCTAATGAAGAGAAAGAGATCAAACGTATTTTCTATAATTACAAAGAACGTTGCGGTTATAGACGCAAATTGCTTGGATATAATGCTATGGCGGAAAACTTTTTTGGAATCATGAAATCAGAACTTCTGTATACCTAGGATTTTGGAACTATAGAAGCTCTTATAAAGGCCTTGGAGGAATATATTGACTATTATAATAATATAAGAATCAAATCAGATTAAAAGGGAAGAGTCCGGTACAACACCGAACTCTTTACCAAAATATTTAACGTTTAACATGTCCAACTTTTGGGGGTCATATCAAAAGTTTAGTTTTGATTCACCCTCTCTTTTTCTTTTCCTGTAGGTATCGGTTTTGTTCATACCTTTTTGCGGAAAGAGTGGGATTCAAACCCACGGTACAGCAAAGCCGTACAACGGATTTCGAGTCCGTCCCGATCGATCACTCTGGCATCTTTCCTTTAACTTCGCTGCAAATATACTCGTTTTTGATATTCTTTGCTCTATAAGTGCATTGAAAAATAACAGGATTTTGCATTTGAAAATAAAATATGTATTATATTTGCAAAATACGGAATAGACAAGCTGTGGCTATATTGGCCTAATTTAAAAATCAATTAAACTGAGAATAAAAAAACAAAGATGAAGACTTTAAACTATGTGAAGATTGTATTGCTACTCATGTTAACAGTAGTGATTAGTTCTTGTGAGGTAGATGATTATAATATTGATGAGGTATTGTGCGATAAATATTGGACTGAGACGTACTACACAAATGATGGAAAGTTCTGTACACATGAATTAATCTTTTATATAGATGGTGGTGGAATGGAAACCTTTATCTATCAGTATAGAGTGAACGGTAATTCTTATGAAGATACAGATAATTATTATTTTAGCTGGGATTGGAGTGACAATAGAATGAAGTCATTGGAATTAAGATACTACAAACCTGTTACCGTACTTTACTTTGATGATGTTGTTGTTAGCGATCATAGCCTTTCAGGTATTTTTGATGGAACAGAAGTTATCTTTAGAAATTAAATAATGATCTTACATAAAAAAAGCTTCTCACTGATATTAATGTCTGTGAGAAGCTTTTTTTATGTAAGATCATGGTATCTTAGTTACTCTTCTATTGCTGTTTTCTCTTCTTTTACCTTTAGCATAAGTTTCTTAAAAGCAGCAGGGTAGGGCGTTTCAAACTTCATTAAATCGCCCGTAATGGGGTGATGAAAATGCAATTTAAAAGCATGCAACGCTAGTCGACCTAGTGGATCGATGCCATTGCCATACTTAATGTCGCCTAACACCGGGTGTTGCATATCTTGCATGTGCACACGTATTTGATTCTTCTTGCCCGTTTCCAATTCCAACTCCACCAACGTATAATTGTTGGCCCGCTTAATGACTTTGTAGTGGGTGATAGCTTTTTCGCCACCATTATTGGTCATGCTCGAGTAGGTTACATAGACTTTGTTGTCTTTTAACCATGAAGTAATGGTACCGTTATCTTTCTCCAGTTCTCCTGAAACAACAGCCACGTAGCGACGATCTTTCACTATTTCATCCCAATAGTCTTGCAAGGTGAACTTTGTCTTTTCATCTTTAGCAAATACCATTAGTCCCGATGTATCTTTATCTAGTCGGTGCACAATGTACACTCGGTTCTGTTTGCCCGAACGTTGCACATACTCGTTCAATATCGTGTGAGCCGTGCGATCTTTTTGTGCATCGGTACCCATCGAAAGAAGACCTTCACGCTTGTTGACTACCAACAAATAAGCATCTTCGTATACAATCTTCAGCACACTACTGTTAAATTCCTTTTGGCCTTTCTCTTTGCTTACTTGTACTTTCATGCCTTGCTTCAGCATAAAGTTATATTGAGTAGTTATAACATTATCTACCAATACCTGTCTCTTCGACAACAATGATTTCGCTGTCGTGCGGCTAATGCCCGACATTATCTTCATTAGAAAATCCATCAGCTCTCCCGCTTCTTTCACCGGAAATACCGTGAATTTTGATTTGGCACGAGCTACAGGTCTTTCTTTCTTTTCTTTTTTCTTGTTAGGGATCATAATTGCTTCCTTCAATTGTGCACGCATTCTATCGTTGGCGGGCTTATTTCTTTTCTAATAATACCACGTTTTCTACGTGATGTGTGTGTGGAAACATGTCCACCGGTTGCACAGCGGTCACTTTATATTTCACGTCCAGTAGAGCAAGGTCTCGTGCTTGTGTAGCCGGATTACAGCTCACGTAGACAATGCGTTTAGGTTCAGCAAACAGGATAACGTCTATTACATCCTGATGCATGCCGGCCCGTGGTGGGTCTGTGATGATTACATCCGGACGCCCATATTCGTTGATGAACTCTTGCGTCAGCATATCTTTCATATCTCCGGCAAAGAAGAGCGTATTCTTTATCCCATTGATATCAGCATTTACTTTGGCATCTTCTATTGCTTCAGGCACGTATTCTATACCAATTACCTGACGAGCTTGTTTGGCTACAAAATTGGCTATTGTTCCCGTACCTGTGTAAAGGTCATATACCAATTCATTGCCCGTCAGCCCTGCAAAGTTGCGAGTTATCTTATATAAGTTATAAGCTTGTTCCGAATTCGTTTGATAAAAAGACTTTGGTCCTATCTTGAAGCGTAATCCCTCCATCTCCTCAAAGATGTGGTCGTTTCCTTTAAATACGCATACATCCAAATCCGTAATAGTGTCGTTGCGCTTATTATTAACAATGTATAGGAGCGAAGTTATTTCGGGAAATTTATCGGCTACGTGTTGCAACAATTGCTTGAATAGCCCCATTTCCTTTTCTTCGTTATCTTCCTCAATCTTGCAAATGATGATAACCATCAATTCTCCCGTGGTAGATGTGCGGACAATCATGTTACGAAGCATTCCTTCTTGCGAGCGAAGATTGATGAACGTATAATCATGCTCGTAAGCATAGTCGCGCACAGCATTGCGTATGCGGTTAGATATGTCATCCTGCAACCAACATTTTTCAATAGCCAACACCTTGTCAAAAGCATTAGGGATGTGGAAACCAACAGCGTTCATCTGTTCGTAAACCACATTTTCCTTCACCTCTTCGTTCGTTAACCAACGCTTATTTGAAAAAGTAAACTCCAACTTGTTGCGGTAGAACTGTATTTTTTCCGAGCCCAGAATAGGAGAAATTTCCGGCAATTCTATTTTTCCGATGCGGGTCAGATTGTCCGTAACCTGCTTTTGTTTGTATTTAATCTGTTCAGAGTAGGGAAGTACCTGCCATTTGCATCCGCCGCACACACCATAGTGTTCACAGAAAGGTACGGCACGTATGGGTGAGTATTCGTGAAATTTCACGGCTTCTGCCTCTGCATATTTGTTTTTTTTCCTTTTTATTTGTAAGTCCACTATGTCTCCCGGCACCACATAGGGTATGAATACTACCAGGTCGTCAACTTTCGCAATGGCTTTCCCTTCGGCTGCCACATCTGTAATTGTTACCTTCTCCAATAAGGGAAGTTCTTTTTTCTTTCGCGCCACTTTTATACCAATCTAATAAATTATTCTGCAAAAGTAAGCATTTTCGTGAGATTTCTTCCTATAAGCGGAGATATTAAATATTGCAAAGCATAAATTGCACTTTATGTGAACATTTATTCATAAAAAGTTTTGCGATTTCCAAAATATAATTAGATTTGCGACATAGAAAACACACCTTATAACTTTAAACAACATACTTATGAATAAAAAAAGAGTCTACACCTTTGGTAATGGTCAGGCTGAAGGCAAAGCCGACATGAAAAATCTATTAGGGGGCAAGGGAGCCAACCTTGCCGAAATGAATCTGATCGGTGTTCCTGTTCCTCCCGGATTCACCATTACTACAGAGGTTTGTATAGAATACTACGAATTAGGCCAAGATAAAGTTGTCGCTTTATTAAAAGATGAAGTTGAAAAAGCCATAGAACTTGTTGAAACGTTGATGCGCTCCAAATTTGGTGACGTAGAAAACCCATTGCTCGTCTCTGTTCGCTCCGGTGCTCGCGCCTCCATGCCAGGTATGATGGATACCATCTTAAACCTCGGATTAAATGACGAAGTGGTAGAGGGCATGACGCGTAAAACCGGCAATGCTCGTTTTGCATGGGACTCTTATCGCCGCTTTGTGCAAATGTATGGCGATGTGGTGCTGGGAATGAAGCCTACTAATAAAGAAGACGTTGATCCGTTTGAAGCGATCATTGAAGAGATAAAGCATTCCAAAGGAGTGAAGTTGGACAACGAACTCGAAGTGGCAGATTTAAAAGAACTCGTAAAGAAATTCAAAGCTGCTGTCAAAGAACGCACAGGCAGAGACTTTCCGACTTCCGCTTATGAACAGTTATGGGGCGCTATTTGTGCCGTGTTTAATTCATGGATGAATGAACGTGCTATTCTTTATCGTAAGATGGAGGGTATTCCCGATGAATGGGGAACAGCTGTCACTGTACAAGCCATGGTGTTTGGCAACATGGGTGAAACCTCTGCTACTGGCGTTTGTTTCTCTCGCGATGCCGGAACGGGCGAAGACCTCTTCAATGGTGAATACCTAATTAATGCTCAGGGTGAAGATGTAGTGGCTGGTATTCGTACTCCACAACAGATCACTCAACTTGGTTCGCAGCGTTGGGCAGCTCTTGCCGGTGTCACTGAGGAAGTGCGCTCATCCAAGTATCCGTCAATGGAAGAGGCCATGCCTGAAATATTCAAAGAATTGGATCGATTGCAGACAAAACTTGAAAATCATTATAGAGATATGCAAGATATGGAGTTTACCGTTCAGGAAGGCAAGCTCTGGTTCCTTCAGACACGCAATGGTAAACGTACCGGTGGGGCTATGGTGAAGATTGCTATGGATCTGCTTCACCAGGGGGTGATTGATGAGAAAACGGCTTTACTCCGCGTGGAACCGAATAAACTTGATGAACTGCTTCATCCGGTATTCGATAAAGTAGCCCTTAGTCAGGCCACTGTGCTTACTCGCGGACTACCTGCTTCTCCGGGAGCAGCTACAGGTCAGATCGTCTTTTTTGCTGATGATGCCGCCGAGTGGCACGCTGATGGAAAAAAAATCATTATGGTACGCATTGAAACTTCACCCGAAGATCTTGCCGGTATGCAAGTTGCGCAGGGCATCCTTACGGCTCGTGGAGGTATGACTTCTCATGCTGCCGTTGTAGCTCGTGGTATGGGCAAATGTTGCGTATCCGGTGCCGGAGCACTTAATATTGATTATAAAGCCCGCACGGTGGAGATTGACGGAATCATTTTGAAAGAAGGTGATTTCATCTCGCTGAATGGCAGCACAGGAGAAGTCTATGAAGGCAAGGTCGACACAAGAGCTGCCGAACTTTCGGGCGACTTTGGCGAGCTGATGAGTCTGGCAGATAAATATACGAAACTTCAGGTACGTACCAATGCTGATACTCCTCACGATGCAGAAGTGGCACGCAAATTTGGTGCGGTTGGCATTGGTCTCTGTCGCACGGAGCACATGTTCTTCGAAGGAGAAAAGATCAAGGCCATGCGTGAAATGATTTTAGCCAAAGATACCGAAGGACGGCGTAAAGCGTTGGCAAAGATTCTTCCGTATCAGAAAGAAGACTTCAAAGGCATCTTCCGGGCAATGAGTGGCTGTCCTGTTACCGTTCGCTTGCTCGATCCTCCTTTGCACGAGTTCGTTCCTCACGATTTGAAAGGGCAACAAGACATGGCAGATTCTATGGGTGTTACGTTGACTTACATACAGCAACGGGTGGAATCACTTTGCGAACATAACCCCATGCTTGGTCATCGTGGTTGCCGTCTGGGTAATACTTATCCTGAAATCACGCAGATGCAGACCAGCGCCATACTTGCTGCTGCTCTTGAACTGAAGAAAGAGGGTGTGGATGCATATCCTGAAATCATGGTGCCGCTCACCGGTATTCTCTACGAGTTTAAGGAGCAAGAGAATGTGATTCGTGCAGAAGCCGAAGCCGTTTTTGCGGAGATGGGAGATCGTATTGACTTCAAAGTCGGTACAATGATTGAAATTCCTCGTGCTGCATTAACTGCCGATCGCATAGCTTCTTCTGCTGAGTTCTTCTCTTTTGGAACGAACGACCTTACGCAAATGACCTTTGGTTATTCTCGAGACGATATTGCCTCCTTCCTTCCTGTTTATTTGGAAAAGAAAATTCTGAAAGTAGATCCTTTCCAAGTGCTCGATCAAAAAGGAGTAGGGCAATTGATACGCATGGCTACCGAGAAAGGCCGTTCCATTCGTCCCGATTTGAAATGTGGCATTTGTGGTGAGCATGGCGGCGAACCTTCATCCATTAAGTTTTGCCATAAGGTGGGGCTCAATTACGTCAGTTGTTCCCCATTCAGAGTACCTATTGCCAGATTGGCAGCGGCACAGGCAGCGTTAGAAGATTAATTATTAGTTTAGACACACTTTTTATTTCAAAAGCGATAGAACTATTTTGATAGTAGTTTTATCGCTTTCTTTGCTTGTTAGGCAAAAGGTGTTCAACTAATAGGTCTGTAGTTAATGCTTTTTTCGTCCCACAGCAGTTAATAACCGTGCTTACGATTGATGCTTTGCACTGTTTTTTACAAATAAGCATCTCTAAAACAATCATATAACTTCACCGTGGTGAACTAGTTAGTTAACCGCGGTGAATTAACTAGTTCACCACGGTTAACTAACTAGTTCACCAAACCCCTCTCAGAAGGCCTGTAGGGGTAGGTACGCTATCTTTACATCTTTGCTTAATGTTGCTGCAATTTATAAGTAATATTTCGTTTGTCTCTCTACACAGATGTCGGAAAATGATATTTGGGACGATAAATGATTGTTTTGTAACATAAAATAAAATAGTTGGAGGAAATAATATTTCATTTATTAAAATATTCAGAAAAAGTCTTGTTTGTTTCTTTTATATTGTTTTAATTTACATCGAAATTCCGTTTTACTTATAGATACTTTAAAACTATGGTTCTTTTATAGAAGGTTCAATACTAGAACTAATTAATATTATTCATTTAAAAAATTGAAACATGAAGAAATTTATTTTGTTATTTGCATTGGCTTTTGTCAGCACTTTCTCGTTTGCACAAGTTAGCTGGAATGTTAAAGGTGGTATGAATATTAGCAATTGGACCAAAGATACCGGTGCTGATGCAAAAGTTGGGTATAAGATTGGTGGCGGAATGGAATATGCTTTTGACCAAAGATGGGCCCTCCAAACATCATTGTTTTTAAGTTCAAAAGGGGTAAAAGGCTCTGGGTATCTTGATGACAATAGTAGTGCGGATGTTACCGTTAATCAAGTGTATTTGGAAATGCCCATTATGGCTGCATTGCGCATACCGGTATGCCAACAGATGAACCTCGTTTTTAGTGCCGGTCCCTACTTAGCTTATGGTGTAGGTGGTGAAATAAGTGCAGAAAGCGGCGGTGTAAAAGGAAGTGTTGATACATTTAGCGATGATGCTTTAGATCGTTTTGACGCAGGTTTGGCTTATGGTGTTGCTGCCGAATTTGGCAAAATAGTAGTAGGTCTTGAAGGTCAATTTGGTCTAGTTAAAATCGTAGATGCTGATGGCGCTCCTAAAAATATAAACGTTTCATTAACTGTTGGTTATAAGTTTTAATGCCCTTGTAATATAAATACATATTGAGTATTAATGACTTACTAATCTTTATATAAAAAGCGAGTTTTCTCTTTATGAAGAAAACTCGCTTTTTATGAAGTATGCTAATAAAATAATAGACATATCTCTTTTATTTCACTCTGCCATCTCTTTTAATTTTTTAAAGTGTTGAATGATAGGGGTATAATTTTGATCTTTGTAAGTATCAAATTTACTCCATAAATCACCTAAAACTGCAGCACCTCCAAAACCAAAATCTTTTATTTCGGCCAACTTGTCGGGTGTGATGCCTCCCAAAGCAATAACTTTATTATCTATTGTTCCATCTTCAGCTGCTGCTCTCAATTCTTCCGGGGTATAAGGCGAATTATATCCTTCTTTTGAGATACAGTCATAAATAGGACTTAAGAAAACATAATCATACAGATGTTTCTTGCTTTTCACTTCTTCTACCGAATGGCAAGAATAACTTATGTGCCCATGATAATCGTGTGGCGCTTCCGGATTGCGGGTGTTCAGATGAATGCCCATGAGATTAAATTCGTTTTTCAGATAGAAATATTCGTGAGTAACAATACGGTGATGATATTTCTCGGGTATTAAAGTAAGAAGCCTTTCGGAATACAAGGCTGGCATTTCGGGCTTTCGTAAGTGAAGAATATCTAAGCCTTCTTCAAAGAGGGTTGTGATAATTTTATCTTCTTCTACAAAAAAAGTGGGAGTTGTTACAACGATTAATTTCATTTCTATTTTTGAACGATAAATTTAAGCAAAGTTAGCTATTTGAAGCCTCAGAAGCCAATGTTTATAGTGAAAAGATGTTAGTTTGTAAGTTTCTAAGGTCTATCGTCCATAGTTTCCCGGCTAAAACACTTCCAAAATTGACTATTATCTTAATTATTTCCATCGCTTCCACACTTCCCGTCATAGCTGGTGTTAGTCCTATTACTCCTTTCGGTGGCGGCGGCATTTTTAGCATTTCCTCTTCATCGGGATAAAGATCTCTGTAGCTTTTTGTTGTGCGATAATTGAAAACAGCGACTTGTCCTTCGAAACCGCAAATAGCTCCATATACATAGGGTTTGCCTAGTTCTACGCACACATCGTTTATCAGATAACGGGTGGAGAAGTTGTCGCAACCGTCTACCACAATGTCGTACTGACCGATAAGTTCACGCGCATTCTCTTCCGTCAATCGTCTCGAAGATGCATTTATTTGGATATCGCTGTTAAGCGCCGTTAGCTTCATCGATGCACAAAGAGCTTTCAATTCTCCTGTTTGTGCTTCGGAGTACAATACTTGTCGATGCAGATTGGAAGTGTTGACCACATCGTCATCTATCAAGCCGATAGTACCTACTCCGGCACCGGCAAGATAAAGCGCGATGGGGGAGCCCAACCCACCTACGCCTACAATGAGAACTTTGGCTGCTTTCAGTTTGGCTTGCCCTTCTTCGCCTATCTCAGGCAGCATCATTTGTCTGCTATATCTTTCCATTATGCTCTGATTGTCTGGTCAAACGTTTGATCCCAGTCCTTATACACCGGTATGCGCCCCAGTCTACGTAGTGCTACATCTACCTCTACAGCCTTGCGTTCATCGCTCACATGAAATTGCTCCAATGCTTGCGGATAAGTGAAATAGCCTCCCGGTTCCGTTTTGCTTTCAGCGCTCATGGTTGTTACCCCAAGAGTAGCCATGTGGTTACGGAGTTCAGCCGATTCACGGGTAGAATAGGAGATGTCCACATCGTGATCGAAGATGCGCATAGCAAAGGTGACCTGCGCTAATTCACGGTCGGTCATCACTACGTTTGGTTGAAAACCACCATTCTCTGACGGGCGCATACGGGGGAAGTTAACACTGTACTTTGTTTTCCAATAATGCTTTTGCAGGTAGCGTAAATGATGAGCCATCATCGTTACATCCGTGCGCCATTCTTCCAATCCGATGAGCACACCCATACCTATTTTATGTACACCGGCCTGTCCCATACGATCAAATCCATTGACACGCCATTCAAATTTAGACTTCATTCCTCTGGGGTGATAGAGTGTATAATTGGCCTTGTTGTACGTCTCTTGAAAACAGATAACTCCATTTAGTCCGGCATGCGTAAGTTGCTCATATTCTTCTGCCTTAAGCGGCATAACCTCTATTTGGAGATTCGAAAAATAGGGTTTTGCTAATTGCAGCGCCCGCCCTATATAGTCAACTCCTGCTTTGGCCGGATTCTCTCCTGTTACCAGTAATAAATTCTCAAATGGAGCGAGCTTCTTAATGGCTTTGTATTCATTCACCATCTCTTCTTCGGTAAGGATGGTTCGCTTCATCGGATTGTTATGGTTAAAACCGCAATAGATGCACGAATTGGTGCATGAGTTGGTGATGTAAAGCGGCACGAACATGGAGATTGTTTTGCCAAAACGTTCCAGTGTGTATTTTTGGCTTAATTGAGCCATAACCTCCAGATAAGGCGATGCTGCGGGAGAGATCAATGCCTTGAAATCTTCTACATCGAGATGTCTTTTGCCTAAAGCGCGACGAACATCCTCGTCCGTTTTGGCATAAATCTCCCGGGTGGTTTCTTCCCAAGAGATCTTTTCTAATTCTTCTGAAAACAACATACTTTATTTTTTATTTCATGCACTCTTTCAATTCCCTACTTAGCTTCATCGCACAGAAGTTAGGTCCACACATTGTGCAATATTCGCCATCTTCGTGATGTCCTTCTCTGAAATACTCCGACGCACGTTCGGGATCGAGTGATAGATTGAACTGATCTTTCCAACGAAATTCGTAGCGAGCTTTTGACAAAGCATCATCTCTTACTTGTGCTCCCGGATGTCCTTTGGCCAAGTCGGCTGCATGTGCTGCTATCTTATATGTAATTACTCCGGTGCGCACATCCTCTCGATTGGGTAATCCGAGGTGTTCTTTGGGGGTAACATAGCAAAGCATCGCAGTTCCCAGCCAGCCAATTTGTGCTGCTCCGATAGCCGAAGTAATATGGTCATACCCCGGTGCAATGTCTGTTACCAAAGGGCCAAGCGTGTAAAACGGAGCATCATGACATGCTTTGATTTGTCTTTCCATATTCTCCTGAATCTTGTGCATAGGCACATGACCCGGTCCTTCAATAAATGCTTGTACATCTTTAGCCCAGGCACGTTTCACCAACTCGCCCAATGTGTCAAGTTCGGCAAACTGCGCTTCATCGTTTGCATCGTGAATGGAACCCGGGCGCAGTCCGTCACCTAATGACACGGCTACATCATACCGGGCCAGTACGTCGCATATATCATCAAAATGCTCATAGAGAAAGCTCTCACTGTTGTGCATCAAACACCATTTGGACATGATACTTCCTCCGCGAGATACAATACCCGTTACCCGTTTGTTGGCCAGATGTACGTTTTTCAAGCGGATACCGGCATGAATGGTGAAGTAATCCACTCCCTGCTCGCACTGTTCCACCAACGTATCCCGATAGATCTCCCAAGTAAGGTCTTCTACTTTTCCGTTAACCTTCTCCAAAGCCTGATAGATAGGCACAGTGCCCACGGGAACGGGACAGTTACGGATGATCCATTCGCGTGTTTCGTGAATGTTAGGGCCGGTAGACAAATCCATTAGAGTATCTCCACCCCAGTGACAGCTCCACACGGCTTTCTCTACTTCTTCTTCAATGCTTGATGAAGTAGCTGAGTTACCAATATTGGTATTGATCTTCACTAAAAAGTTACGTCCGATAATCATCGGTTCCGCTTCCGGATGATTAATGTTAGCCGGAAGTACAGCACGTCCTGCAGCAATCTCATCGCACACAAACTGTGGCGTGATGTGTGTATCTATCCCCAATAGTTCACAACTCGCATTTTCACGAATAGCCACATATTCCATTTCCGGCGTGATATTTCCCGATTTAGCGTAAGCCAATTGTGTGATTCGTTTGCCTTTGATAGCCACGTATGGCGGGGTAATATGTTCAAAACGCAGAGAATCCAACGACTTGTCTTGTTGGCGCATGAGGCCATACTCGGATGTTATCTCTTCTAGCTGAACAATCTCCTCGTTATTTCGGATGAATAGTTCGCGCGGTCGGGGTAATCCTCTTTTCAGATCAATCTCTATTCCCGGATCAGTGTATGGTCCGCTTGTATCATAGATATAAACATCCGGATTAGGGGTAAGTACTTTCTTTCCATCTTCGATGGTCACTGTAGGCATTTGCTCTACTTTGCGCATTGCAACTCTCAGAGCAGGAAAGATGCTTCCGCCCATGTATATTTTCTCTGAATAGGGAAAAGGAGTTCTGGTAATATAGTTTTTCATCTTTTATTTTGAATTAGTCATTTAAGAAAGCTGTGAGAGGAGAACTCGCTGCCGCAACGAAACTTATACTACCTAATCCGGCTTCATAAGCCCGACGGCCCGCAATCGTTGCTTCACGAAAAGCCATTGCCATCTCTACAGGATTGGCTGCTACTGCAATGGCTGTATTTACCAATACGGCTGAAGCACCCAATTCCATTGCTTCGGCAGCATGGCTGGGAGCACCAATACCTGCATCTACCACTACAGGAATGGTTGCCTGTTCAATGATAATGCGTAAGAAATCTTTTGTTTGCAGGCCCTTATTTGTACCAATCGGAGCACCCAGAGGCATCACTGTAGCGGCACCTGCTTCTTCTAATCGTTTGCATAGAACAGGGTCGGCCTGACAATAGGGGAGTACCACAAAACCAAGTTTTACCAATTTCTCTGTAGCCTTGAGTGTCTCTATTGAATCGGGTAACAAATAGCGAGGATCGGGGTGAATTTCCAATTTTAACCAATTGGTGCCAAAAGCCTCACGAGCCATTTGTGCAGCAAATACAGCCTCTTCGGCATTGCGCACGCCCGATGTGTTGGGTAGTAACTGAATGTTGGGGTGTACGATATGTTTCAGCATATCATCTTCTTTATTGTCCATACTTATGCGCTTCATGGCTACGGTAACCATCTCTGTACCTGAAGTCAAGATTGCTTGTTCCATCAGTTCGTTCGAACTGAACTTTCCTGTGCCCAGGAATAGGCGAGAGCAAAATTCTTTGCCCGCAATAATAAGTTGTTCCATTATTCTTTGTTTTCTGAATTAAGATCTTTTTAAATGGCTAGTTTCTTGAGGTTATATGATACGGTGAATAACAATATATGTAACGAGGCATTACATATATTGTTATCGCGATAACATATTACCATAATTTAGAGAGCAAGAATCTTCTTCACCTCTTCCATCGGACTTTCGGCTTGCAGAATAGCACCCGAGAGAGCAATACCATTAATTCCGGTCGCCAGAATTGCAGGGATATCTTCGTATGCAATGCCACCTATCGCTACAGTAGGCAGCAGAATATTTGCCTGCTTCATCTGTTGGATGATTGACTGATAGCCATCTATTCCTAAAACCGGACTTAGATTTTTCTTTGTGGTGGTGAAACGAAACGGGCCGATGCCCACATAGTCTGCTCCGGCAACGTAGAGTGCCTGAACATCTTCAAACGTGTTGGCTGTACCTCCAATAATAAATCCTTCGCCAAGTAATCTGCGTGCCTCCGCTACCGGCATATCCATCTTACCCAGATGTACACCATCGAGTTCCAGCTCTTTAGCTAACTCTACATGGTCATCGATGACGAATATTGCTTCATGTTCCTCGCAGAAGGGTTTTAATTTTAGGGCAACAGCTTTCACCTGATCAGGAGTAGCTTCTTTCATACGTAGCTGAATCCATTTACATCCTCCCTCCAGAGCCATACAAGCTGATTCGAGGTAAGAATACTTTTCAGTTTGATGAGTGATAAATTGTAGACTAATCATTGTATTATCCTCCACAAGCAGCTTTAATGACGACTATATTATCATTCTCTTGTAGCATGGAGGCACTCCATGCCGTGCGTGGAAGCATTTGATTGTTCACTGCAACAGCTACGCCGGCAGAAGGAAGTTCGAGTTTGTCGGCCAGTTGACCGACAGTAGTAGAAATGTTGATTTCCATTTCTTTGTTGTTTACCTGTACTTTCATTTTTTTTGATTTTAAAAATTAAAGTGGCGTAAATACAAAGAAGAATGCTGTATAAGCAAGTAGGCAATGGAAGAGGCAACAATCCCTGCGTCAGTATTAACTGCATCAGGTTCGTAGGGTATAATCTCAGCCTTCTTGGGGCACCCCTTTGTCTTTACGGAGGGCAAAGTAAAGGAAAAATGTTCAAAAACAACACAAAAAACAATGATTTCTACTTAATGCATTCATTTTTAAACTTGAATGCGTCGTCTTCAGGAAGTTAAATAGTCTCTTTCGTTATGGGATGTGAAAAGATAAATCGTGCACCGTCTTTATACTCTTTATCTATCCAAATCTTTCCACCCATGTGTTGCACGGTCAACTTGCAAATAGCTAGTCCCAAACCGGTACCTTGCACAAATTCATTTAATTTTTCAAATCGAGTGAACACCAGCTCCTGTTTGTCCTCCGGTATACCGCATCCGGTATCAGTTACGGAAAACAAAACATTCGAATTTCTTTCATCTATTTCGAAAGCCAACGTTATTTTTCCACCATCCGGAGTGAACTTTAATGCATTATTTAGCAAGTTCACCACCACTTGTTGCAAGCGTAGTGGATCTGTATATAGCATATATGATTCCGTCGGAAATTTAGAATGTATCTCCACATCATTGGTCTTGCTTTGATTGGTGAGTGTGATCATTCCTTCACAGCACGAAACAAGATCGCACCATTCGTAGTTAAACTGTAATCGGCCCGATTCCAACCTCGATACATCAAGCACATCACTGATCAACTGAAGAAGCAAATCTGAATTTTTCTGAATAATCTTAGCATATTCCTTCTGTTCTTCTGTAGCATCTATGCTCTCTATTAATAAGCTTGAAAATCCTACAATGGCATTTAGTGGTGTACGTATTTCATGGCTCATGTTTGACACAAAAGCACTTTTTACATGGCTTGCTTCTTCAGCGCGTTCTTTGGCTTTTCGAAGTTCAGCTTCAGATAACTCCAATTTTCTTTTATCATCGCTCAATGAATTAGTCAGGATTAATAGCTTGTCCTTTAATATTCTCATTTTGTTGTAGTAGTATAATGATACTACTAAACCGATAATTAAAGTAATGAAAACTAAAAAAAGAGTTTCTATTTCTTTTTTGTATAAAGATAGAAAAGGAGGAATATCATTGATATAAATAGCATTCTTAGGAGCTTTTTTTATATCAAGATTTAATTCTTTCATTTTTTGCGCATCTAACTTATATTCATTCCTAAGACTAGATAAGAGAGGCTTTCCTTTTCGTTTCAAGTCCAATATTTCGTATGCCTTTAAGCCAAGGCTTCTTCCTACACCGTCATAAACGGGTACATATCCTCCAATTGCCCAATATCCTATTCCGGTTGAAGTAAGGCTAAATACAGGAATAGTGGGATTAGCAAACTTAAATGCGTATACCGAGTTGTTTATATAAGATATTTCCAGACTATCTATTTTCCAGATACCTACTAACATCACAGTTCCTTTGGGAACATCGTGTAGTTTAGCAGTTGCTTTATCTAGAGTAAGTTTTCTCCCATCAATAAAAATAGGGTTGATGTCCGGATGTTTTTTTAATTCTTTTCTGAGTAGTGTATAGTGAGAAATCCCATTATAAGTATTATCGGTGAGAAGTACCAGATTCTTCATTTTGGGATAAAAAGACTTCATCAATTCAATTTCTTTTGAAACATCATAATCATAGGATAAAGCCAGTCTTACATTATGTTTTTCCATAACCTTAAGCATATCGATACCTTCAGGTTCATAAGAAGATAAATTGACCGAATCAGCAGGTATCCGAACTCCATAGCGGGAGGCCATGGCACACATTACCGGTATTTTTTTGTATTTTTCTTCTGCCATTTGCATATAGCTAATCCATGCTTCTCCGCCAAGAAGAATAATAAGTTGAACATTGGGATGTTTTTGCAGAATGGCTTTTATCCTATTTTGCCATTGATGAGCTTCTTTCAGGCTCATGGCATTCATGTTTTCTACAACGACGGAATGTTTGCCTCCTAATTTGCTATAAGTCTCTATGAACGAATTTATATTATCTGAAGTATACTTGGTATCTGAGTTATAAGAGCTAATAAACAAGATCTCATTTTTAGCTATTTTCTTCATCTTGAGTAAATCGTGTGCTCCTATTTGAACACTGCAAGATAGTAAAAATACTAACAGTGTAACAAAACGAATTTTAGGACTTAGGTTCAATTGGAGTATCATATCGTGGTAATTTAGCCGCAAAGTTACTATTTTTTTTAAGAAAAATAAAAAACACAGATATTTCTATTAGATATATCTGTGTTTATATATATGGGCGTAAACCCTTAGTATCTATTGGCTTTCTATAGCAATGCCTTCTTTTATAGGCGGCTACCAACCACTGCCCAGTCGATAATGCTCCACAAAGCAGTTACGTGATCGGCACGACGATTCTGGTAATCCAGATAGTAAGAATGTTCCCACACGTCAAAACCTAATAGTGGTTTTAATCCTGCACGTAGAGGGTTACTTCCATTTGTTTCTTTGGTGATATGCAGCTTTCCGCTCTTATCTACAGACAGCCATGCCCAACCTGAACCAAATAATCCTACTGCTGCTGCAGTGAATTCTTTCTTAAAGTTGTCGAAGCTGCCGAAATCCTTTACAATTGCTTCAGCCAATTTGCCTGATGGTTCTCCTTGAGAAGGTTTGCCTGCAAATTGAGTGAAGTATAGTGTGTGGTTCAACACCTGTCCGGCATTGTTGAAAATAGCACCATCCGGAGCTGTAGCCACAATTTCTTCTACTGTTTTACCTTCAAATTCCGTTCCAGGAACAAGGCTGTTCAGGTTATTTACATAGGTCTGCAAGTGTTTACCGTAGTGAAATTCGATTGTTTGCTGACTGATTACTGGGGCCAACGCATCGGTTGCGTATGGCAATTTAGGCATATCATAACTCATAGTCATAAATATTAAAGACATTAATAATGTATTCATAAGTTCAATGTATTATTGTTATTGAAACTTTGGTTATATAACGCCATATCCAAAAGAAATGTTCGCACGTCTCCAACTTTTCTTCTATCTTTGCACAAATTAACCACTATATTAAAAGAAACGACCTCTGATGTCAACAGACTATATAGAAGAACTCAACGAAAGTCAACGTGCTGCCGTGCTCTACAATGAAGGACCTGCATTGGTTATTGCCGGTGCCGGATCGGGTAAGACACGTGTACTTACCTATAAGATCGCTTATTTGCTAGAGAATGGATACCAACCATGGAACATATTGGCACTTACTTTTACCAACAAAGCAGCTCGGGAAATGAAAGAACGTATTGCCCGCCAAGTAGGCGACCAAAGGGCACGTTATCTCTGGATGGGGACGTTTCACTCTGTCTTCTCACGCATTCTTCGTGCGGAGGCTGAGAAGCTTGGTTTTACCTCACAGTTTACAATCTATGATTCGTCTGATAGCAAAAGTCTACTTCGGTCTATCATAAAGGAGATGGGACTTGATGAGAAAGCTTATAAACCCGGAAGCGTACAAAGCCGTATTTCCAATGCTAAGAATCATCTTGTTTCTCCGTCTGGTTATGCCGCAAACAAGGAGGCCTATGAAAGCGACTCTGCAGCTAAGATGCCTGCTATCCGTGACATTTATCGTCGTTATTGGGAACGTTGCCGACAAGCCGGAGCGATGGATTTCGACGATCTTTTGTTTTATACCTATATTCTCTTTCATGATCATCCGGATGTGCTGGCACGCTATCGTGATCAGTTTCGTTATCTGTTGGTGGATGAGTATCAGGATACGAACTATGCACAGCACAGCATTGTGCTACAATTAGCAGGCGAGCATCAACATATCTGTGTGGTGGGCGATGATGCACAGAGTATTTATTCTTTTCGTGGGGCGGATATTGATAATATTCTTCATTTCACGAAAATCTATAAGAATACGCAAGTTTTCAAATTGGAACAGAACTATCGCTCCACACAAACCATTGTTTCTGCGGCCAATAGTCTGATTGAAAAGAATGAGCGCCAGATACGCAAAGAGGTTTTTTCTGAAAAGGAACGGGGAGAGGCCATTGGGGTGTTTCAAGCTTACTCTGATGTGGAAGAAGGGGAAATTGTTGTTAATAAGATTGCCGAACTGCGCCGTAATAAGGATTATGGCTACAATTCTTTTGCCATTCTTTATCGTACGAATGCTCAGAGCCGTATCTTCGAAGAAGCCATGCGCAAACGAGGGATGCCTTATAAAATTTATGGAGGACTTTCATTTTATCAACGCAAGGAGATAAAAGATGTGGTGGCTTATTTTCGTTTGGTAGTAAACCCGAATGATGAGGAAGCATTCAAACGTATCATCAATTATCCTGCCCGCGGCATTGGTGACACTACGGTGAGCAAAATCATTGCTGCGGCTACCGAACAGAGTGTCAGCCTGTGGACAGTGCTATGCGAACCACTCACTTACAATCTCAGCATTAATAAAGGTACACATACCAAATTGCAGAGTTTTCGTGAACTACTTGAGGAGTTTATTTCACTAGTTGCCCAACAGAATGCTTATCAGATAGGAACAGAGGTTATTCGTCGCTCCGGTATTCTGAATGATATACATGCCGATAACTCTCCGGAGAATCTCAGTAGACAGGAGAATATACAAGAACTTGTTAATGCTATGCAAGACTTCTGTGCTCTGCGAATGGAAGAAGGGAATCCTGATATCTCGTTGTCCGATTACTTGTCTGATATTGCTTTACTCACCGATCAGGATTCAGATAAGAATGATGATGGGGAGAAGATCACTTTGATGACTGTTCATTCAGCCAAAGGACTTGAGTTTTGCAATGTTTTTGTAGTAGGTCTGGAAGAAAATCTTTTTCCAAGCAGTATGGTGGGTGATTCTCAACGTGGAATGGAAGAAGAACGACGTCTGTTTTATGTAGCCATCACGCGTGCTGAAGAACATTGTTTTCTTTCGTACGCTCGTACCCGTTTTCGCTATGGAAAGATGGACTTTGGTACCCCCAGTCGTTTTCTGAAAGATATTGATACCCGCTTTCTGCAACTTCCTCAAGAAGCGACAATGCGTCGTAATGTAGATGAAGAAGCCGGACACTTTCGTCGGGAACAGAAAGAAAGAACACCACATTCGCTCTTTGGCAACAAAACGGCTACTGAACGTGAACGCCCCAAAGCACAAGTGATAGCTCCTAGCGTGCCGCGCAACCTCAAGAAGGTAGATAGCACTGTTGTTTCTACACCTTCAGCTACGTCAGGAAATGCCTCTATTGCAGGCTTAGCGGTAGGCCAACGCATCGAGCACGAACGTTTCGGCATTGGTGAGGTCATGCGGGTAGAAGGAGAAGGCGATAATGCCAAGGCCGTTATTCGTTTTCGTAATGCAGGCGAGAAGCAACTGTTGCTGCGCTTTGCACGATTTAAAATCGTACAATAATTCTTTATTAGGTAAAATCATTAAGTAAAAAAAACAGGTTTTGTTTGGTCATTAATCAAATTTTTTAAATCTTTGGGAACGGAAAAATGCAGGAGGTTAAAATGTTTATAAAAAGAGCAGTATTAGATATCAGACAAATTGCTTGGAAATCGGCTGTTATTGTCGACGAATACAATCCTGACAGAATTCGCAAAGATGCTTGTGGTGCATGGATTGCTTATGATGACTTCAATAATAAAGATAGCATTTTTGGTTGGGAAATAGACTATATTTTTCCCTTGTCAAGGTTGCAACAGCTTGGTGTACCTCAAGAGTTGTGGAATCATCCTCTCAATATCCGTGCTTTACATTGGAAAAATCGCTTTAGTAAAGGCAATTCTTACCCAAGATATACTTCTATGGTTGTTGATGGAGGAGCTACGAATATGGAACAACACATTGTTTTTTGGGTATCAGATCCTCTTCAGTATAAACTTCAAAAGGTCTTTAAGTTGAAAGACGCTCTATTATATTAATACATATACATGAATATAGCAATAGTAGGTACCGGCTATGTCGGTTTGGTTTCGGGAGCTTGTTTCTCGGAGATGGGTATCAACGTTACCTGTGTAGATATAGATGAAAATAAAATTCGCAAGCTGCTGGATGGCGTGATGCCCATCTATGAGCCCGGACTTGATGAATTGGTCGATCGAAACGTAAAAGCGGGGCGTTTGCACTTCACTACAGATTTAACAACTTGTTTGCATAGTGTAGAAGTGATATTTAGTGCGGTGGGTACGCCACCTGATGAAGATGGTAGTGCTGACCTAAAATATGTACTTGAAGTTGCTCGTACCGTAGGAAGGCACATAAAAAAGCATGTTGTGTTGGTGACCAAGAGTACTGTTCCTGTGGGCACGGCGCAGAAAGTACGCGCTGCCGTACAGGAGGAGCTTGATAAACGTGGTGTAAAAATCAAATTTGATGTAGCTTCCAATCCGGAATTCTTGAAAGAAGGTGCTGCTATCAAAGATTTTATGGCACCGGACCGTGTGGTAGTTGGTGTGGAAAGCGAAACGGCCCGCAAATTGATGGAAAAACTCTATCGTCCGTTCACGCTTAATGGTTATCCCATCCTTATTATGGACGTACCTTCTGCAGAAATGACCAAATATGCAGCCAATGCCATGTTGGCTACTCGCATTAGCTTTATGAATGATATAGCTAACCTCTGCGAACTTGTAGGTGCTAATGTAGATTATGTGCGTAAGGGCATGGGTTCTGATTCGCGCATTGGTAGCCGCTTTCTCTATGCCGGTTGTGGCTATGGTGGTTCCTGCTTCCCGAAAGATGTAAAAGCTCTTGCCCATACCGGTATTGAGCATGGATATCACATGCGGGTTGTTGAAGCCGTCGAGGCTGTTAATGATGCTCAGAAGAGCATTGTCTTTGACAAACTCTTGAAGATTTTCGATGGTGATTTGAAAGGCAGAACAATTGCTATCTGGGGACTATCATTCAAGCCCGAAACTGACGATATGCGTGAAGCGCCAGCATTGGTTGTTATCGATAAATTGTTGCAAGCCGGAGCGGTTGTGAAAGTTTATGACCCTATCGCTATGGAAGAGACTAAACGTAGGATAGGCAATTCAGTGACCTATTGTAGCGACATGTATGAAGCAGTGATTGACGCTGATGCCATTGCGTTACTTACGGAATGGAAACAATTTCGTATGCCTAGTTGGTCTATCATTCGCAAGGCTATGAAGAATTGTGTGGTGGTAGATGGTCGTAATATCTATGATAGCGATGAAATGAAAGAACTGGGATTTACCTATTCTAAGATAGGATTAAAATAAAAAAATACAGAAAAGATCTATGAAAAGAATATTGGTAACAGGCGGAGCCGGCTTTATTGGTTCACATCTTTGCGAACGGTTATTAAGCGAAGGCAATGATGTTATTTGCGTGGACAATTATTTCACAGGAAGCAAAGATAACATTCGCCACTTGCTCAATAATCATAACTTTGAGCTTGTCCGTCACGATGTTACCTCTCCTTATTCTGCCGAAGTAGATGAAATATATAATCTGGCTTGCCCTGCTTCTCCACCTTATTATCAGTACAACCCTATCAAAACGATGAAAACCTCTATTTATGGGGCAATGAATACATTGGGGCTTGCTAAGCGTGTGAAAGCAAAAATACTTCAGGCCTCTACCAGCGAAGTATATGGAGATCCAGCTGTTCATCCGCAAGTGGAATCTTATTGGGGCAATGTCAACCCTATCGGTATCCGATCTTGTTATGATGAAGGCAAGCGCGCAGCTGAAACCTTATTTATGGATTATCATCGGCAGAATGGTGTGCGCATCAAGATTATCCGCATCTTCAATACGTACGGCCCTCGGATGAATCCAAATGACGGTCGTGTTGTTTCCAACTTCATCGTTCAGGCTC
Organism: uncultured Bacteroides sp.; assembly: GCF_963666545.1. Taxonomy (NCBI): domain Bacteria; kingdom Pseudomonadati; phylum Bacteroidota; class Bacteroidia; order Bacteroidales; family Bacteroidaceae; genus Bacteroides; species uncultured Bacteroides sp. The sequence goes on from NZ_OY762899.1 coordinate 194,049, forward strand.
TTCATGGTGAAGACATTACTATTTATGGTACAGGTACTCAGACTCGTAGCTTTCAGTATGTGGACGATCTTATCGAAGCCATGCTTCGGATGATGGCCACCGAAGATAGCTTTATTGGGCCGGTTAACGTCGGTAATCCGGGAGAGTTTACCATGCTGGAGCTAGCACAAAAGATCATTAATCTTACCGATTCTCGCTCCAAGATTGTATTCTTGCCTTTACCGGGTGACGATCCCAAGCAACGGCAGCCGGATATTACTCTGGCTAAAGAGAAATTGGGCGGGTGGGAGCCCACTATTAAACTCGAAGAAGGATTAAAGAAAACAATAGAATATTTTAAAACGCTATAGTGATGGCCTAATTTGCTGTCGATTATTAAGAAGGCCTTTTTAATAATATTACGTACCGAAAGCGCAAAAAGAAAAGTGGTTAAAGAGCTAACATTGTGTCAGCCTTTAATCACTTTTCTTTTTAATCGCTAAATCATTCAGTTCCTTTGAAATACTCATCATTCAGCAATACTCATTTGGCATGGCATTTGAACTATTATACCTGTGAACATACTTAACGAATTTGTTATGTGTCTGTTTTACAGCATATTAGATAATTATGCCTAATATATAAATTGCAGATAACATACCATTTTGATAAATATTGTGCAATAATGGAAGGGATTATATTTATTAATAGGTTAATGATAGAAGGATATGAAAATTTTAAAGTTCGTAGGTACATCCATGGGATCCATAAAGAAAATAAAAAAAGTAGTGAGTTTAAGTAATGATGTTACTCCCAAAGTGATCATTATTTCAGCAACTCCTGAAACCGTTAGTTATTTGAATAGAATATCTACTTATTTATTTAATGGAGAAATAGAAAAGGCTCGGGATGCAATCACCAGACTAGAATTCAATTTTGTCGATGTCTTAAACTCCTTACTAATAAATAATGAGATAAAGAGATTGGCTGTGGGTTATGTTTTGGACCGATTTGCAATTATATGGAACTTAACAAAGAATGCATTTACCCCAACTGAAGAGAAAATAATTCTGGCACAAGGAGAGCTTATCACTGCCTCTTTGGTTCACTTTTCTCTTGAAGATCAAGGCGTGAGCAATGTGTTACTTTCTTCTACTGATTTTATTAAGTTGGACATGAATATGGAACCCGACATACAAGATCTTAGAACAAAGCTAAGAGCTAATTTTCTTCTTTACAAAAAAACTTCTCGTTTTGTAATTCAAGGTAATCTTTGCATTAACGCTGACGATGAAATTGATATTATTGATGCGGAACAGAGTGATTCTTGTGCGTTATTAATCGGGACAGCTATAGATGCAGAAGAAATTTTAATATGGAAAGATATAGATGACACTGTATAATCAAGCAGAGATCTCATTCTCTGCTATTTTGATGATTAACGGCAACACAGAAATGCATACAGACAACTTGTTTTGATAAATTATTATAGAAAAAATGAATAAAATTCTTATAGTTGACGACGAAGCGCAAATCCGGAAACTTTTGGTTCGGATGATGGAACTCGAAGGATACGAAGTGTCTTTCGCAGTAGATTGTAAATCAGCCTTAAGGCAACTGGAGCTTCAAACTCACGAGGTGATTCTTTGTGATGTGTTACTTCCTGATGGAAACGGGATAGAGCTTGTTAGTACTATTAAAAAGAAATATCCCAAACTGGAAGCAGTCTTGCTCACTGCTCATGGGAATATACCTGATTGTGTACAGGCGATAAAGAATGGAGCATTTGATTATATAACCAAAGGGAACGATAATAATAAGATCATTCCTTTGATAAGTCGGGCCATGCAAAAAGCACACGCAAATAATCAATTAGGAAAAACAGAGTCTAAAAAAACTCCAATGCATTCATTCGAGTCTATATTAGGTGATTCTAAAGCTATAAAAGAGGTTTTATCTTTGGCGTTAAAAGTGTCGACAACACATGTTCCCGTTCTATTAACAGGAGAAACAGGAACCGGAAAAGAGATCTTTGCTCAAGCAATTCATCACAATAGTTTGAGAAATAAAAATAACTTTGTTGCTGTGAATTGTTCCTCATTTAGTAAAGAATTACTAGAAAGTGAAATGTTCGGCCACAAAGCCGGCTCATTCACCGGTGCCTCAAAAGACAAAAAAGGTTTGTTTGAAGAAGCTGATGGTGGGACTATTTTTCTAGATGAAATAGGAGAGATGGCCTTTGAATTACAAGCCAAACTATTACGTGTCTTAGAAACAGGAGAGTACATAAAATTAGGAGAAACCAAATCTACTAAAGTTAATGTACGTGTTATTGCTGCTACTAATTGTGATTTGAAAGAAGAAATAGAAAAAGGACGTTTTCGCGAAGACTTATATTATCGCCTTTCTGTCTTTCACATTCACTTGCCGCCTCTAAGGGAAAGAAAAGAGGATCTCAGTATATTTGTAGATTTCTTCGCCAAGTCTTTTTGTGATATGTCGGGTCGGTCAATAGTCCGATTATCGAGCAAAGTTTGGGCTCTTTTCAATGATTATCCATGGAAAGGGAACATACGTGAACTCAGAAATGTAATTGAACGAAGCTTGATCGTTTGTAACAATGATCATATTGAATTGGAGGATCTTCCATTAGAAATGCAAAGGACATATGTTGCAAGTACTACCGGAAAAGCATTCTCTGAATTTGAATTAAGTTCCATGGAACGGCTCCATATTGCAAGAGTCTTGGAATATACGAAGGGCAACAAAACGGAAGCTGCTCGATTATTAAAAATAGGGCTTACTACATTATACCGAAAAATAGAAGAGTTTAATCTCTGAAAAATTTCCATAAGAACGTTGTTTGAACTATCAAAATGAAAAGGTCTCCCTGTATTTGCAGAGGAGACCTTTTTTGTTAATACTCTGAATATTAGCTTGTTACATTGTATCCAAATGCTTTGGCATGCATTTGGCATATATTAATGCATAGAATGAGATTTATTAATCATATAAAAAAATGAAGTTATGGATGTTTTTTTTGGTTTTAGTATTTGCTGCCTTGTTGGCATAGCATGTTTTGTGATGTTTTATAAGTGTGTAAATTGGTTTGAAAAAATTTAGAAAGGAGGATTGGTTTATGTATACAGTACTATTCATTTTAAGCATTGGGCTTTTCGGCTACCTAATGTATGTGCTTATAAAGCCGGAGAATTTTTAATAACCAGATGTACTAACAAATAAAAGCAAAATATATAAATGAATACTGAATTAATTGGAGTTGTTGCACAAATTGTGCTTATGATTGCTTTGGCTTGGCCATTAGGTAAACATATATCCAAGGTTTATAAGGGAGAAAAAAACTGGTTGGATTTTATGGCTCCACTCGAAAGGGGGCTTTATAAAATCTGTAGAATTGATCCCAATGAAGAGATGAACTGGAAAAAGTTTCTTAGAGCATTGCTGACATTTAACTTCTTCTTATTCTTTTGGGGCATGCTACTTCTTGTCTGTCAATCTTGGTTGCCGCTTAACCCGGATGGTAATCCATCTCAAACATTTCACCAGGCTTTTAATACAAGCATAAGTTTTCTGGTGAATTGTAATTTGCAACACTATAGCGGTGAGAGCGGGCTTACCTATTTCACTCAACTTTTTGTTATCATGCTATTCCAGTTTGTTACCGCAGCTACAGGGATGGCAGCAATGGCCGGTGTGATGCGTGCTATGGCTGGCAAAAGTGCAAAAACAATAGGTAACTTCTGGTATTTTCTTGTTAGAAGTTCTACGCGAATTTTATTACCTCTATCATTGATTGTCGGATTTATTCTTATTCTGCAAGGCACACCGATGGGGTTTGATGGGAAAATGGATATAACGACGCTGGAAGGAGCTAAGCAATATGTGTCACAAGGCCCTGCAGCAGCAATTGTTGCCATAAAGCAATTGGGTACAAATGGTGGGGGATACTTTGGCGTAAACTCTGCCCATCCTCTTGAGAATCCTAACTATTTTACCAACATCATAGAGTGCATAAGTATCTTGCTTATTCCTATGGCCATGATATTTGCATTGGGCTTTTATTTGAAACGCAAAAAACTAGGACTTATTATCTTTTCTGTGATGCTGTTTGGCTTTTTGGTCGGAGTAGGAATCAATGTTTATCAGGAGATGAATGGAAATCCTCGTATTGAAGCTATGGGCATTCATCAGACTGGGGGATCAATGGAAGGTAAAGAAGTGCGTTTTGGATCGGCCGCTACAGCCTTATGGAGTGTTGCAACTACGGTTACTTCTAACGGTTCGGTTAATGGTATGCATGATAGCATGATGCCCCTTAGTGGTGCAGTGGAAATGCTCAATATGCAGATTAATACTTGGTTTGGTGGCGTAGGGGTTGGTTTTTTAAACTACTATGCATTTATTATTATAGCGGTATTTATTAGTGGCCTGATGGTTGGTCGAACGCCTGAATTTCTTGGTAAAAAGATCGAGGCTAGAGAGATGAAAATCGCTTCTATTATAGTTTTGTTCCATCCATTTATCATTCTTGCCGGCACAGCTCTTTCTACTTATTTGTTTGTGTATGCACCCGGATATGCGGCAGCTGAAGGAGGCTGGCTCAATAACGGAGGATTTCATGGATTAAGCGAGATGTTTTATGAATATACTTCATCGGCTGCTAATAATGGTTCAGGCTTTGAAGGATTAATTGATAATACTCCATTCTGGAATATATCGACAGGAATAGTTCTGATCCTATCTCGATTCATTCCCATTATCGGGCAAGTGGCCATAGCTGGATTACTCGCTGAAAAGAAACAAATTCCCGAAAGTGCCGGAACTCTGAAAACAGATACTACAACATTTGGAATAATGACATTTGCTGTCATTTTCATTATTGCAGCATTGTCATTCTTTCCTGTACATGCATTAAGTACCATTGCCGAATATTTAAGTTTGTAATTTAAGATATTAAATTGAATATGAAAAATGATGAAGTTTCCTTATTTAAAAAGGAACAGGTTATAGAAAGTCTGAAACAATCATTCGTGAAGTTAGATCCACGAATAATGATCAAAAATCCAATTATGTTCACCGTTGAGGCTTGCACATTAGTGATGCTACCGGTAACTTTTTATTCTATTACTAATAGTTCTCAAGGTTCATTTGGATACAACCTCCTGGTCTTTTTTATACTGTTTCTAACTCTTTTATTTGCCAATTTTGCCGAAGCAATAGCCGAGGCAAGAGGCAAAGCACAGACAGATAGCTTACGTAAGACTCTTAAAGAGACACCTGCCAAGAAAATAGAAAAAGGCGTAGTAGTGACAGTTAGCAGTGCACTCTTGAAGAAAGGGGACGTTTTTATCTGCGAAGCCGGTGATATAATACCTTCCGATGGTGAAATTATTGAGGGACTGGCTTCAATAGATGAGAGTGCCATCACAGGCGAAAGTGCTCCGGTTATTCGTGAGGCGGGTGGTGATAAAAGTTCTGTTACCGGCGGTACGAAGATATTGTCAGATCAAATTAAAGTTCTGGTTACGACAGAGCCCGGTGAAAGTTTTCTTGATAAGATGATTGCCTTGGTAGAAGGAGCTTCACGCAAAAAAACGCCTAATGAAATAGCGCTGACTATTTTACTTGCCGGTTTTGCTTTGGTGTTTGTCATTGTGTGTATCACATTGAAGCCCTTTGGCGATTATGCCGGGGCCACTCTTACCATCGCTTCTCTTATTTCTTTGTTTGTATGCCTCATACCTACTACCATAGGAGGGTTGCTCTCTGCTATTGGTATTGCGGGAATGAATCGTGCATTGCGTGCCAATGTGATTACTAAATCAGGAAAAGCGGTAGAAACAGCCGGTGATATTGATACTCTCTTGCTTGATAAAACAGGAACAATCACCATTGGTAACCGTAAAGCAACAAAGTTTTACCCACGGCAAGATAAGGCGATGAATATTGAAATGCAGAACTTTGTACAAAGCTGTATGCTATCTTCTGTTTCCGATGATACTCCCGAAGGTAAATCGATAGTAGCATTAGGGCGTGAAAGTGGTTTTCGTATGAGGGATTTGGATACAATTGGCACGCATATGGTTAAGTTCACTGCTGAGACAAAATGTAGTGGTATTGATTTGCCAGATGGCACAGAGATACGTAAAGGGGCATTTGAAGCCATTCGTAAAATCACTGAAGAAGCCAATTATCCGTTTCCAAAAGAAATGGAAGAACAAGTGCATGCCATTTCCAATAATGGAGGTACACCGCTGGTGGTGTGTATAAATAAGCAAGTGGTAGGAGTCATTGAATTGCAGGATATTATTAAACCGGGAATTCAGGAACGTTTTGAACGCTTGCATAAGATGGGTGTAAAAACAGTAATGGTAACCGGAGATAATCCGCTTACAGCTAAATATATTGCAGAAAAGGCAGGGGTTGATGATTTTATAGCCGAAGCAAAGCCTGAAGATAAAATGAATTATATCAAAAAAGAACAGGATTTGGGTAAACTGGTTGCCATGATGGGAGACGGAACAAATGATGCTCCGGCATTGGCCCAAGCTAACGTTGGTGTAGCCATGAATAGCGGAACTCAAGCTGCTAAAGAAGCCGGTAATATGGTGGATCTGGATAATGATCCTACTAAATTAATTGAGATCGTAGAAATAGGCAAACAGTTACTAATGACCCGTGGTACATTGACTACTTTTTCTATTGCCAATGATGTGGCTAAATATTTTGCTATAGTTCCAGCTTTATTTATGATTGCGATACCTCCGTTGGCAGCATTGAATATAATGCAGTTGCACAGTCCGGAAAGTGCTATTTTAAGCGCTATCATATTTAATGCCATCATTATTCCTCTTTTAATACCATTGGCCTTAAGAGGCGTGCAATATAAACCTATTGGGGCTTCAGCCTTACTTCGTCGAAATTTGCTCATATATGGTTTAGGGGGTGTGCTTGTTCCGTTTGTCGGAATCAAATTAATAGATATAGTCGTAGGTTTATTTTTCTAACAGATTAAAAATATAGAGATATGAAGGATTTAATAAAATCGATAAAAATAACTTTTTCCTTTTGTGTTTTGTTTGGAGTAACTTATGTTTTTGTGCTTTGGGCGGTTGCCCAATTTCTTGGACCTAATAAAGGAAATGCTGATTTGGTAATGCTCAATGGTAAGGTGGTAGGAGCTGCAAATGTGGGACAAAATTTCACCAAAGACATTTATTTTTGGGGACGTCCTTCTTCTGCAGGAACCGGGTATGATGCCGCCAATTCTAGCGGAAGTAACAAAGGGCCTAGCAACGAAGAATATTTGCAGACAATAAAAGCTCGTATCGATACTTTTCTGGTTCATCACCCTTATTTGAAGCGAAATGAAATTCCTGCTGAAATGGTAACTGCCAGCGGATCAGGCCTTGACCCAGACATTACTCCTGAATGTGCATACGTTCAGGTAAAAAGAATAGCTTGGGCACGAGGCATGAATATATCGAAAGTAAAAGAACTAGTTGACAGTTCTATACAAAAGCCATTACTAGGGATGTTTGGTACACAAAGAGTAAATGTTCTCAAACTTAATGTTGCATTAGATGGAAATAATAAATAATTATTTAATTAATAAAATCATGAATAAAGAAGTTAAATCAACCCTTAGGACCTTGGTTATAATAGTCGCTTTTCTATGGGTAGCAACGTGTATCTGCAATGCACAAGAAAAGAGTAAAATAAATTTTACAACACAAGGTGATATAGTAAGCTCTTATGTATGGCGTGGAATGTATCAATCGGGTGCCGCTGTTCAGCCGACTTTGGGCATGAGTATAGGAGCCTTTTCGTTGACCGCATGGGGGAGTGTAGACTTAACCGGGCAAGGACATAAAGAAACCGACATTACAGCTTCTTATGTGATGAAAGGGGTTACCCTATCTCTGTCAGATTATTGGTGGGCAGGACAATCGGGCATTTACAATGATCGTGAGAATGGGAACAATCAATATTTCCATTTAAATAATCATCACACGGATCATATTCTGGAAGCAGGGATATCATATACTTTGCCAATTGAAAAAATGCCGTTAAGCTTTTCGTGGTATACAATGTTTTGGGGCGCTGATAAGAAGACCGGAAATGATGGTGAAATGCAAAATGCTTATTCGTCTCACGGAGAAGTGAGCTATCCATTTATCGTTAATAACGTCAATTTAATAGCAGCGCTGGGCGTAAGTCCTTTTGAATCGGCTGCCAATTATAAAAACAAAAGCTTTGCTGTTACAAATATTTCTCTAAAAGCTAGTCGGGATGTTTTTATTACAGATCGATTCAGCTTACCACTATTTAGCCAGATTATATGGAACCCAAACAGAGAGGATGTACATTTGGTGTTTGGAATAACGTTAAAGTGATATAGATGTCAATTTGGATTTTTTTCTTGAAATGTAGGAGAAAAAAAGTGATTAAAGAGCTAACATTGTGTCAGCCTTTAACCACTTTTCTTTTTATTGAGGTAATACCAAACGGTTATTTCACTCAAAGTCTTTCTAGTTCACTGCTGTTTTATGCAGTCGGATCTTTGGGTTTATCTCCTGTGCCGCCATCACCATTGGTATAATCCGTATCCGGAATAGCAGAGCGGGTAACGCTCATATCGCTCAGCGTTCGCTGAAAACTTTTTCCGGGAGTGAAAATAATCCGTTTCCTAATAATGTTTCCTGCGGTTACCTCTTTGGCCGAACTTGCACTTTTGGTACGAATAGTGGGACGAAACATCCCGAACTCGCCCAGACGAACACTCTTTCCATCATCAATGTCATCAGACATCATATCTACCAATCCGCAAATTACTAGGTTGACGGTTGCACGATGTATACCGCAAACTTGACTCACTCTATTACAGAGCTTCTCAAAACTAACTTCCCCTGAACCGACTGATTTGGCTACAAACTTTTCTGATTTTGTTTTATCGAAACCAAACACTCTTTTTGTCACTACATACTCTAAAGCCATAATTAAATTAAATTTTAAACGGTTAAAAAACTAAAGTTATATTTCTTTGTGATCACTCTGCAAAGGTATGATGAGCGCCAAACCGCTTAGTCCCCTTTCGGGCTCTTGTGATGTTATATGATGAGATACGTGTCGATAAGAGGAAATAAAAGGAAATAATAAGCAGTAATAAAGAAGAATATCTTTAATTTTGAGGCTCTAAATACAGAATGATATTAAAAGATGAAAACAAAGATAATTTATTGGATGCTTGCATCGTGTGTCTTATGCAGTTGCCATGACCGGATGCAATATTACGAGGTGGTAGGAACTGATCTACATACTCCTTATCATATTAAACTAGAATATACCGAACCTCTTGATAGCGTTATTAAAGAGGAACTTCATCGTTGTTATCACACGATAAATCCATTCGATTCGTTGTCTGTCATTTCTATGATTAACCGCAATGAAGATATGCATACCGACAGTTTGTTCAGAGCAGTGTTTGCTAAGGCAGTTGAAGTAGGTAACAAAACGGATGGGATGTTTGATGTGACTTGCGCTCCCTTCATCAATCTTTGGGGATTTGGATTTAAAAAGATGAATGATCCTACTCCACAAGCGATTGATAGTATCCGTTCATTTGTTGGTTTTCATAAAGTGAAAATTGAGAATGATAGGATGGTAAAAGAAGATCCCCGTACTTTGCTCAACTTTTCGGCTCTTGGAGATGGGACGATGTGCGATGTGGTGGCCAATTTATTCGAGAAGAAAGGCATTAAAAACTACATGATTGAGATAGGAGGGGAGATTATGGCGAAAGGAGTAAATCCGAAAGGCGATTGCTGGCATGTGGGAATCGTTAAGCCAACTTATGATTCTCTTGGAGTGCATCAGGAGTTGCAACAAGTGGTGCGCTTGTGTGGAAAGAAAGGATTGGCCACTTCGGGTAACTACCGCAATTATCATGAAAAGAACGGGGTGAAATATGGCCATACCATTAATCCCAAAACCGGTTATCCTGCTCAGCAAGATATATTGAGTGCCACCATTATTGCAGATAATTGCATGACGGCTGATGCTTACGCTACCGCATTTATGGCTATGGGGAGAGAAAAGGCTAAATTGCTTAAAGAGAAAACTCCGGGTATAGAATATTTTATTATATACGCTGACAAGAAAGGCAAATTCTGTACTGAATATTCCAAAGGCTTTACTCAATATTTATCTGAATAAATGAAGGCCTTGCCTTGCTGAAGTATTACTGTTTAAATATCGCTACACCTAAAAATGTTCTCTTAATAAATAGAAAATCAATTTATAATAAATCCCGAAACAATTTATTATAAATTGCCCCCAAATTTATTAGAACGATATTTTGCGTTTATTTGAATATAAGTGAAATATGAAAACAAAAAAAGTGGTAATTTAGCTAGAAATTACCACCTTTTTTGTTTCTTATTGTACTACTAATTATTCTATCCAAGGGTCTCCCAAGTACTGAACTATGATTGTATATTGTTTTGGTGTAAGATATCTGTGATTGTAAGGTTGATACCCTGTTGTCAGAAGTTCTGATGCAAGATTCTGGCAGCGGCTTATCCAACGGTTAAGGCATCTCACGGCATTTTTATTGGTAGAGCATCCCGGAAAATACATTTGGGCAAGAAGGGCAAAAGTCGAAACTCGTTTATTCATATTGCTATATAAGTCTGATTATTCATTATTACGTTTACCCTACAAATATACACAATCAGAGAGCTTTTGTCAAGCTTTTCAGTTATTTTCTGATGAACTTCGTTCGTTTTGAAAACGAGAATCCCTCCCACGCTAATCTACCGAAAAGAGTGGAAGGGAATCTATCGTTGCTGCATTACGGCAGCTCTCTTTTACTCGTTATGCTATTCCGTGTGCTTCTACACTCGGTTCAATCTTCTTAATTAATCCTTGAAGTACTGCACCGGGTCCACATTCGGTGAAGTCTGTTGCGCCATCGGCAACCATGTTCCTCACTGTTTGAGTCCAGCGTACAGAAGCAGTAAGCTGTGCTACAAGGTTTTTCTTTATCTCAGTTGGGTCAGTATGAGGAAGAGCATCTACGTTCTGATAAACGGGACATTTAGGAGCATGGATTTCTGTAGCAGTGATCGCAGCTTCGAGTTCTACTTTTGCAGGGTTCATCAATGGAGAATGGAATGCACCGCCTACTTTCAATGGAAGAGCACGTTTTGCTCCGGCAGCCTTCATCAGTTCGCAAGCCTGCTCAATGCCGGCCATAGAACCGGAAATAACAATCTGTCCCGGACAGTTATAGTTGGCAGGTACACAAACTTCCCCCTTAATAGACGCACAGATCTCTTCTACTTTTTCGTCGGCCAAAGCAATGATCGCAGCCATCGTAGACGGAGTAGCCTCACATGCTTTTTGCATAGCCATGGCACGCGCATAAACCAGTTTCAATCCATCTTCAAAAGACAGTGCGCCGGCAGTAACCAAAGCAGAAAATTCGCCCAGAGAGTGACCTGCAGTCATTTCCGGTTTAAAGTCATCGCCCATGCAGAGAGCAGAGATGACAGAATGCAAGAATACAGCCGGTTGAGTTACCTTTGTTTGGCGTAGGTCTTCGTCAGTACCGCTGAACATAATATCTGTAATGCGATATCCCAGGATATCATTTGCTTTTTCAAACAGTTCTTTGGCTAAAGTCGAGTTTTCATATAAGTCCTTACCCATTCCTACGAACTGAGCTCCTTGACCGGGAAATACAAATGCTTTCATTTCTTCTTGATTTTTAAAAGTGTTTTTATAAATAAAATACGGCCGCAAAGGTAAGGAATTTAATAATACGACGGTTCTCTTGAGGGAAAGAATATGCTTAAATACAATAAGTGCTCTCAACAAACGAGAATAATAGCCAGACTAAAATACTTGATAATCAGGTATTAGATTCTTCTTGTACTCTCTACAATTACTCCGACTGTAAGTCTCTCAAAATACATATTGTATAATTGATGATAACAACCAATAATGATATTGTATTATATATGATATGTATCTGTCTGAAAAAGAATGTTTTATATCATATAAAAATAGTCTTTTATATCTTTGATTAAATGAAAATACTCTCTATATTTGCAACGCTTAAAATACATATTATGCAAAACATGCAGAACGAAACTCCATTAGCAAATAATCATATCTCAGTAGATTGCGTAGTAATTGGTTTTGATGGCGAACAGCTCAAAGTCTTACTGGTGAAGCGTATGGGTGAAGAAGCGGGGGATATCTATAATGATATGAAGCTCCCGGGAAGTTTGATCTATGTGGATGAAGATCTGAATGAAGCAGCACAACGAGTATTATCCGAGCTTACCGGAGTGAAGAGCGTTAACCTCATACAGTTCAAGGCCTTTGGATCAAAAAACAGAACGAGTAATCCGAAAGATGTCCGTTGGTTGGAACGCGCTACAAAACTAAAGGTAGAGCGTATCGTTACTGTTGCTTATATGGCCATGGTGAAGATAGACCGTGCACAGAACCAATCTCTTGAAGCTTATCAGGCGTGTTGGGTTCCCTTGGATGATGTGAAAACACTGGCATTCGATCATAACCTTATTATTAAAGAAGCATTGGTGTATATTCGTCAATTTGTTGAATTTAACCCTTCTATCTTATTCGATCTGCTTCCACGTAAATTTACTGCCGCACAGTTGCGAATACTCTTCGAACTGGTTTATGACAAACCTTTGGATGTGCGTAACTTTCACAAGAAAATAGCTATGATGGAATATGTAGTGCCCCTCGAAGAGCGACAGAAAGGAGTGCCTCACCGTGCAGCGCGTTATTATAAGTTCGATAAGAAAATCTATAATAAGATAAGGAGATAAATAGAAATTAATTGCAAAAAATAATCTAACACAAAAAATCAAATCTATGTTTTTATTAGGATATGACATTGGTAGCTCTTCCGTTAAGGCGAGCTTGGTGAATGCAGAAACAGGCAAATGCATAGCGTCGGCCTTCTTTCCCAAAACAGAGGCAAATATCATTGCTGTAAACCCAGGATGGGCGGAACAAGATCCTGAAAGTTGGTGGGAAAACTTAAAACTTGCTACGCAAGCTATTTTGACTGAATCAGGAGCGAGTGCACCCGAAATAAAAGCCATCGGTATTTCTTATCAAATGCACGGATTGGTATGTGTGGACAAAGATCAACAGGTATTGCGCCCTTCTATTATCTGGTGCGATTCTCGCGCAGTACCTTATGGCCATAAAGCTTTCGAAACATTGGGCGAACAACAATGCTTGTCGCACTTGCTCAACTCTCCGGGAAACTTCACTGCCTCTAAACTGGCATGGATAAAGGAGAACGAACCTGCTATCTATGAACGCATTTACAAAATCATGCTGCCCGGAGATTACATTGCCATGAAGTTGAGCGGAGAGATATGCACCACTATTTCCGGACTTTCCGAAGGAATGTTTTGGGATTTCAAGAATAATTCGCTGGCTACATTCCTGATGGATTACTATGGTTTTGATTCTTCTTTGATAGCCGATATTAAACCGACCTTCTCTGAACAAGGACTTGTAAATGCGGCTGCTGCCAAAGAACTCGGTTTGAAAGAAGGAACGCCTATTACCTATCGTGCGGGCGACCAACCCAACAATGCTCTTTCACTGAACGTATTCAATCCGGGAGAAATTGCTTCTACAGCGGGAACATCGGGTGTGGTCTATGGTGTGAACGGTGAGGTGAACTACGATCCACAATCTCGTGTCAACACTTTTGCGCACGTAAACCATACAGCGGAACAAACCCGCTTAGGCGTATTGCTTTGCATCAATGGTACAGGTATTCTCAACTCTTGGGTGAAGCGAAACATTGCCCCTGAAGGCTTGTCATACAACGAAATGAACGTTCTTGCCTCTAAAGCTCCTATCGGCAGTGCAGGTATTAGCATTCTACCTTTTGGTAACGGTGCCGAACGCATGCTCAACAATAAGGAGATAGGCTGTAGCATTCGTGGAATAAACTTTAACACGCATGGCAAACACCATATTATTCGTGCTGCACAAGAAGGCATCGTTTTCTCTTTCAAATATGGTATAGACATTATGGAACAGATGGGCATTCCGGTGAAGAAGATACATGCCGGACATGCTAATATGTTCCTTAGCTCCATTTTCCGTGATACGCTGGCCGGAGTCTCGGGTGCCGTTATAGAACTCTATGACACGGATGGTTCTGTGGGTGCTGCCAAGGGTGCAGGCATTGGCGCAGGTATCTACAAAGATAACAACGAGGCTTTTGCTACGCTCGAGAAACTGGATGTGATAGAACCTAACATAGCCAAACGACAAGAATATGCCGATGCTTATGCGCGGTGGAAACATCGGTTGGAAAAATCAATGAGTAAATAGAGAACTAAAATATAAAATTTCAATTAATAAAAATCAGGCTTTATTCTTCTATCGCTAAAACACGTAAAATGAATAAGCCGCAAAACAAAAAAATTATGGCAACAAAAGAGTTTTTTCCCGGAGTAGGAAAAATTAAATTTGAAGGTAAAGAAAGTAAGAACCCGATGGCGTTCCGTTACTATGATGCTGAAAAGGTGATCAATGGTAAGAAAATGAAGGATTGGTTACGATTCTCTATGGCTTGGTGGCACACACTTTGCGCAGAAGGTGGCGATCCATTCGGTGGTGGAACAAAAGAATTTCCATGGAATGGTGATGCTGACAGATTGCAAGCTGCTAAAAATAAAATGGATGCCGGATTTGAGTTCATGCAGAAGATTGGTATTGGATTCTATTGTTTCCATGATATCGATTTGATTAGCGAAGCCGATACGATTGAAGAATATGAAGCGAACCTGAAGGCTATTGTGGCGTATGCAAAGCAGAAACAAGCAGAAACAGGAATCAAATTACTTTGGGGTACTGCCAATGTGTTTGGTCATGCTCGTTACATGAATGGTGCTGCTACCAATCCTGATTTTGATGTTGTGGCTCGTGCTGCAGTGCAAATAAAGAATGCCATTGATGCTACTATTGAACTGGGTGGATCTAACTATGTGTTCTGGGGTGGTCGTGAAGGCTACATGTCATTACTTAACACAGATCAGAAACGCGAAAAGGATCATTTGGCTAAGATGTTGACTGTTGCTCGTGACTATGCTCGTGCTAAAGGTTTCAAGGGTACCTTCCTTATTGAACCTAAACCAATGGAACCAATGAAACATCAATATGATGTGGATACTGAAACAGTTATTGGTTTCTTGAAAGCACACGGTTTGGAGAATGACTTCAAAGTAAACATTGAAGTGAACCATGCTACATTGGCCGGACACACCTTTGAACATGAATTGGCTGTAGCTGTAGATAATGGTATGTTGGGTTCCATTGATGCCAATCGCGGTGATTACCAGAATGGATGGGATACAGACCAATTCCCTATCGACCAATTCGAATTGATTCAGGCTATGGTACAGATTATCCGCAATGATGGTTTGGGCAACGGAGGTACAAACTTTGATGCGAAGACTCGTCGTAACTCTACCGATTTGGAAGATATTTTCATTGCACACATTGCCGGTATGGATGTAATGGCGCGCGCTTTGGAAAATGCAGCTGCGTTGTTGAACGAATCTCCTTACTCTAAAATGCTTGCAGATCGTTATGCTTCGTTTGACAGCGGTAAAGGCAAGTTATTTGAAGAAGGTAAGATGTCATTGGAAGAGGTTGTGGCTTATGCTAAAGCAAACGGCGAACCAAAACAAACCAGCGGCAAGCAAGAATTGTATGAAGCAATTCTGAACATGTATTGTTAACACCTAATCTATACCATGAATTATACAAACAACGGTAGTAAACTCTACCTTTACTCTATCACAACAGTAGCCATCCTCGGAGGGCTACTGTTTGGTTATGACACAGCAGTGATTTCGGGTGCCGAGAAAGGGCTTGAAGCTTTCTTCTTAACAGCAACCGACTTTCAGTATGATAAGTTGATGCATGGCATTACTTCCTCCAGTGCCTTGATAGGCTGCGTTATAGGTGGAGCAATGTCCGGTGTGTTTGCTTCGCGTTTAGGACGTCGCAATTCGCTTCGTTTGGCAGCTGTCTTTTTCTTTCTCTCTGCGTTGGGATCATACTACCCTGAATTTTTATTCTTTGAGTATGGTAAGCCCAACATGGAATTGCTCATTGCCTTCAATCTTTATCGTGTTTTAGGAGGTCTTGGCGTCGGTTTAGCTTCGGCTATATGCCCCATGTATATTGCAGAGATTGCTCCCTCTAACATTCGCGGTACCTTAGTGTCATGCAATCAATTTGCCATTATTTTTGGTATGCTGGTTGTTTATTTTGTCAATTTTCTAATATTAGGTGGGCATGAAAACCCCATTTTAATAAAGGATGGTACAACAGGTATACTTACCGTTAGCAGCGAATCGGATATGTGGTCGGTAAAAGAAGGCTGGAGGTATATGTTTGGCTCCGAAGCATTCCCGGCTGCCTTATTTGGGATATTACTCTTTTTTGTACCCAAAAGTCCTCGCTATCTGGTGATGATGCAGCAAGAAAGCAGAGCCTTCTCCATACTGGAAAAAGTAAACGGAACGATTAAGGCAAAAGAAATCTTATCAGAAATCAAAGCTACAGCTCACGAGAAAACAGAAAAGTTACTTAGCTACGGTCTTACGGTTATCGTTATAGGTATCCTTCTCTCTGTCTTTCAACAAGCTATCGGTATCAATGCAGTGTTGTATTATGCACCCCGTATCTTTGAAAGTGCAGGTGCTGAAGGTGGTGGAATGATGCAAACAGTAATTATGGGCGTGGTCAATATTTTATTTACCTTAGTGGCTATCTTTACTGTCGATAAGTTTGGACGTAAGCCTTTGCTTATCATTGGCTCTATTGGTATGGCAGCAGGTGCCTTTGCGGTTGCCTTGTGCGATGGAATGGGTGTAAAAGGTATTTTACCTGTATTCTCTGTCATCGTATATGCAGCTTTCTTTATGATGTCATGGGGGCCAATCTGTTGGGTGTTGATAGCAGAGATATTCCCGAATACTATCCGCGGCAAGGCTGTGGCTCTGGCTGTTGCCTTCCAGTGGATATTCAATTACATTGTATCATCAACTTTCCCTGCTCTCTACGATTTAAGTCCTATGTTTGCCTATGGCCTTTACAGTGCCATCTGCGTCCTTGCGGCAATCTTTGTATGGCGTTGGGTACCCGAAACAAAAGGCAAAACGCTCGAAGATATGAGTAAACTCTGGAAAAAATAGTTTCTCTGTTTTTTCTGAATCAATCATAACTGGTATGAAATTCCCCTTGTTTAGAATGTTCTCTAAGAGAATACGTCTAAACAAGGGGAATTCTTTATTAAGGGCCTAAAGCCTAAGCTTCTATCTTGTTTGATTGATTTACGTAAACAAAAAACTTAGGGTGCAAGTATATCTTCTATTCGCTGAAGCTGCCCATCAGTCTTTTCGGGTACTATGTTCAGCAGATATGCCAGAAGCGGGTAAATATCTACATTGATAAAACCTTTGGATTGATAACCTTTTTTGAAGTCAGGTCCGCAAGCCCTAAACACAACTTGCATGTCTTTACTTTGCGGAAAGTACCCATGAGCACCTTTCAAATCACGCCCTTTATCAGTGAATTGCCATCCCAACTCCGGTGCAACAACAATATCGCCTATGCGATCGCTACTTCCATAATTTAACTCCGCCGGTATTTCTTCCTTTTTCCAGACGAAGATGTGCGCTACTTTTTTAAGTACATTATATACTGAGTCTCGGCATTCAGGTTTCGTAAATATCGAAGTAGGAGTGGTGCCATCAATCATTTCGCACCATTCAGGCTTTAGATACAAGTTCATATTAACCACACGCTCTTGGCTGATTTCTGTCATACCATGATCGGAAGTGACGATCAGGTTCACCTTTGAGGCAATGGGCAACGACTTAATCTTAGTAAGCAGTACACCCATCAAACTGTCTAAATGTTGTACTGCATTTTTTGTTTCTCTGCTTTTCGGACCGAAATGATGGCCAACGCCATCGGGTTCTTCAAAGTAGAGCATAATCAGTTGAGGGCGCTCTACCTTAGGCTTTTGCAGCCATGAAATAACGGTGTCAATGCGTTGTTCGAAGCTTAGCAATGGCTTCTGTGAGAAAAGCTTATGATAAGTAGGATAGGTTCCCTTAATAGCTATATCCGATCCGACCCAATATACGTTGCCGGTCTTTACACCCTGTTTTTGTGCGGTAATCCAGATGGGTTCGCCAAGATAGTAGTCCGGATTGTTTCTTGTTGCAGAGTCTCCCATGGAATATCGCTGTTTAGCTTTCACATCCCAAAATGTATTGTTGATGATGCCATTATGGTCGGGCACCAATCCGGTAGCCAATGTATAATGGTTGGGAAACGTTGATGCCGGAAAGGAGGGGAGCATAGTTGCCTTTACGCCCTGAGTAGCTATCTTGTCTAAATTAGGTGTATGATACATTTCAGGATAATCCCAGCGAAAGCCGTCGAGAGAAACGATAATAGTATAATTCGATTCTTTCTGTTTCGCTTGAAGACAAAATATAATATTTAATAAAAATAAGAGTGCAATTAGCCTTTTCATGTTCAAATAGTGTTATGTTATAAATCCTATTGCAAAAGTATTCTTTTTATAATTATAAACTGATATGCTTAGCTTAGAAAACACACCTCATAGATGAAGCCTATGAGCCAATAGATTTTATGCATGGTTTATTTTTGGCTAAAAGGAAGTATTAAGATAGCTTTGCCAACAGAAAAATAATTAATAACTTTTTAAATAAAAACATTATGAGATCATTAATTGGAAAACAAGCACCGAAGTTCAGTGCAGCTGCAGTGGTAAATGGTAATGAAATAGTAGCAGACTTTTCATTGGAACAATATAAAGGGAAGAAAGCTGTGGTTTTTTTCTTCTATCCGATGGATTTTACTTTTGTATGTCCTACAGAATTGCATGCTTTTCAGGAAAAATTAGCTGAGTTTGAAAAAAGAAATGTAGCTGTCGTAGGTTGCTCAGTAGATTCTGAATATTCTCATTTGGCATGGTTACAGACTCCCAAAAACGAAGGAGGAATTCATGGGGTGACTTATCCTGTAGTAGCAGATTTTTCTAAGTCTATCTCAGAAAGTTTTGGCGTATTGGCAGGTGCTTATGCTCCAGATGAAAACGGAAATTGGGTATGTACAGGTGCTCCGGTAGCATACCGTGGTTTGTTCCTTATAGATAAAGAAGGAGTGGTACGTCATTCTGTCATCAACGATTTACCATTGGGACGTAGCGTTGATGAGGCTCTACGTATGGTAGATGCTTTGCAGCATTTTGAAGAATTTGGTGAAGTTTGTCCTGCAAACTGGACAAAAGGTCAAGATGCGCTTAAAGCCACAGAATCTGGTGTGGCCGATTATTTAAGCAATCACTAATATTCTGCTAGGACTTCTTCTCCTTCTATTTTATAAATTTATAGCCATAGATTGATAGATTGCCTTTGGGAGAAGAATTCTGAAAATATATATAGTGTTTGATAATTCGCAAAGAATGCATTTTTCGATTCTTAATAGATAGAAATGCTGTATTCTTTGCGTTTTTATTTCAATTTTCATCTAATTGAGCATTTTTATATTGATTTTAGGGCAATTGTGATCTAAAAAGTAATATTTATGGGTCATAATTCGAAAAAAATGCTTTTCTTTGTAACCGTAAACAATAGATCGTTTCGTATCGTTCTTTTTTCTTCTTCTCAGTTGAATCCAGATCTATCTCAAACTTCCGTTGTTTCTCATTTTATTTATCAATTTTTTATTTTTATTTTTTATGAACATTTACATTGGAAACCTAAGCTACCGCGTTAGGGAATCGGACTTGAGACAAGTTATGGAAGAATACGGAACTGTAGATTCAGTAAAACTGATCGTTGACCGTGATACTAAAAAATCTAAAGGATTTGCATTTGTTGAAATGTCTGATGACAACGAAGCTAACCAAGTTATCAAAGAACTGAACGGTGCTGAATATGAAGGCCGTCAAATGGTAGTGAAAGAGGCTTTGCCTCGCAAATAATCCTTTGTTTTAGGATATTTTATTTATAGAAAGAGGGCACTTATTCATTTAAGTGCCCTCTTTCTTTTCTGTCTATACAGAATAAGAAAACGAGATTAGTCAAGAAATACTTGATCTAACCTCGTTATATATAGAGTATATAAATGTGCTCTTACTTCAGAATCTCCAGTGCTTTAAAACATTTGTAGAGCTTATCGATTGCTATGTCAATCTGTTCTTGGCTGTGAGTAGCCATCAATGAAAAGCGGATTAATGTGTCGTTAGGAGAGCATGCAGGCGGAACCACAGGATTCACAAATACACCTTCGTCAAACAACATTTTCGTTACTATGAACGTCTTATCCATGTCACGCACATAAAGCGGGATGATTGGAGTAGCGGTGTGACCTATTTCGAAACCCAGATCACGGAAACGTTTCAATGAGTAGTGGGTCATATCCCACAAGTGTTGAATGCGCTCAGGCTCTGTTTTCATGATCTGAAGCGCAGCACGGGCAGCAGCAGTAGCTCCGGGTGTGTTGCTGGCACTAAAGATATAGGGACGTGAATTATGGCGCAGGTAGTTGATTACTTCTTCATCTGAAGCAATGAATCCTCCAATAGAGGCCAATGATTTACTGAATGTACCCATAATAAGATCTACATCATTGGTCAAGCCAAAGTGATCGCAAGTACCACGCCCTTGTCTGCCTAAAACACCTAAACCGTGTGCTTCGTCAACCATGATGCTGGCATTGTACTTTTTAGATAAACGAACAATTTCGGGCAGGTTGGCAATATCACCTTCCATACTGAATACTCCGTCTACTACAATTAACTTCACCGATTCGGGCTTGCACTTTTGTAACTCCTTCTCTAACGACTCCATATCGTTATGTTTGAACTTCAAAGCGGTAGAGAACGAAAGACGACGTCCTTCAACGATAGAAGCGTGATCAAGTTCGTCACAAATAACATAGTCTTCACGACCAGTAACACACGACACAACACCAAGGTTTACTTGAAATCCGGTAGAATAAATGATTGCATCTTCTTTTCCTACGAATTCAGCCAATTCTTTCTCGAGCTGAATATGAAGATCAAGTGTTCCGTTAAGGAAGCGTGAACCTGCACATCCTGTACCGTATTTGCGGGTAGCTTCAACGGCAGCTTCAATTACTTTCGGATGGTTTGTTAAACCTAGATAGGAGTTAGAGCCAAACATCAATACTTTTTTGCCGCTCATGATTACTTCTGTGTTCTGTTCACTTTCGATGCATCGAAAGTAAGGATATACGCCTTTTGCCTTAACTTGTTGGGGCAGATCGTACTTTGCTAACTTCTCTTGTAATAATCCCATGAATTTTTTATTAAATAAGTCCGCTGTTGAGCCATTAATTAAACGGCTGTTAGCTCTAATTTTCACCTATGTGACTTTTAAACAGGGGGCAAAGATAATAAAAATATGAAATGAATGTGTCACAACTAAAAATATTTATATTACTTTTGTCAGTCAACAAAAGAATTGCGCACATCGGAAGCCGTATTGTTTTTATTCGGGTGCTAAACTTAGCTTTCTTAAAATTAAAAAATGCGGTTTATCAGTATATGAGTTAGAATGATGAAAAAACTACTTTTTATTATCAACCCTGCTTCAGGAACTCAAGGGAAAGAGTTTATCTTGAACCAATTGAGTGATGTGATAGATAGAGAAAAATATTCTTGGGAGGTTGTTAAAACCCAGAGGGCAGGGCATGCCGTCGACATAGCCGCTCAAGCTGTATGTGATGGAATAGATGAAGTTATCGCTATTGGGGGCGACGGTACGGTGAACGAAATCGCTCGCTCACTCATTCACACAAAAACAGCTCTGGGCATTGTGCCCTGTGGATCAGGCAATGGATTGGCAAGGCATCTGCAAATTCCAATGGAACCCAGAAAAGCGCTCGAAGTGATTAATGAGGGTTTATTTGATGTTATAGACTACGGTAAAATTAATGATATTCCTTTCTTCTGTACTTGTGGAGTCGGTTTTGACGCTTTTGTGAGCCTGAAATTTGCCAATGCGGGTAAAAGAGGATTACTCACTTATTTGGAAAAGACTCTGCAGGAGAGCCTGACGTATCAGAACCAAACTTATGAGTTGGAAACAGAAGATGGCACGAAGAAATATAAAGCCTTTCTGATTGCCTGCGGCAATGCTTCTCAATATGGCAATAATGCGTATATCACTCCACAAGCAACGCTGACAGACGGATTAATGGATGTAACCATCTTGGAACCTTTCACAGTGCTAGATGTACCTTCGCTGGCTTATCAGCTTTTTAATAAGACGATTGATCAAAATAGTCGCATAAAGACTTTCCGCTGCCAGAAGTTACGTATTAATCGTAGTAAATCGGGGGTTGTACATTTTGATGGAGACCCCATGATGATGGGTGAAAGTATCAACGTGGAAATCATAAAGAAAGGACTAAATGTAGTTGTGCCTCGCGAAAAAGAGAAAGATGCACGCAATGTGTTGCAAAAGGCACAGGAATATGTCAATGGGTTGCAGCGTCTCAATGAACTTTTCGTGGAAGACTTTGCAAACAAAAATCGTGTGATGATGAATAAAAACAGGGCATTGCTGAAGAAGCTGACTAAAAGAGATTGATGTTTTAGGAATTAATATGTATTTTTGCACTTCAAAAAAAACTAATATATATAATAATATAGGTATGTTCAGAACATATACGTGTGGAGAGTTACGTATCTCCGATGTGAATAAGCAGGTAACGCTGGCCGGATGGGTACAGCGCTCACGCAAGATGGGAGGGATGACATTTGTTGACCTCCGCGACCGTTACGGAATTACGCAATTGGTATTTAATGATGAATTGGATGCGCCGTTGTGCGAACGAGCCAACAAGTTGGGACGCGAGTTTGTCGTTCAAATAAAGGGCGTTGTTAATGAACGTTTCAGCAAGAATGCCAACATACCTACAGGGGATGTGGAGATTATCGTTTCGGAACTGAACGTACTCAACGCTGCCGCAACACCACCTTTTACCATCGAAGATAATACAGATGGAGGAGATGATATCCGCATGAAGTATCGTTATCTCGATTTAAGAAGAAATACTGTTCGTGCCAACTTAGAACTACGTCATCGGATGACAATGGAAGTACGTCGCTATCTCGACAGCATGGGTTTTTTGGAAGTCGAAACGCCGGTGCTTATTGGTTCTACTCCCGAAGGTGCAAGGGATTTTGTAGTACCATCGCGCATGAATCCGGGACAATTTTATGCTCTTCCACAATCACCACAACTCTTTAAACAGTTGCTGATGGTATCAGGGTTCGATCGTTATTTTCAGATTGTGAAATGTTTCCGTGACGAGGATTTGCGTGCCGACCGCCAGCCTGAATTTACACAAATTGACTGCGAAATGAGTTTCGTGGAGCAAGAAGATGTAATTTCTACGTTCGAAGGAATGGCCAAACATTTATTTAAGACCATTCGTGGAGTGGAACTTACGGAACCTTTCTTGCGTATGCCGTGGAGCGAAGCAATGAAATATTATGGTAGCGACAAACCGGATCTTCGTTTCGATATGAAATTTGTAGAATTGATGGATGTCCTTAAAGGTCATGGCTTCCCTGTATTTGATGATGCTGCCTACATTGGTGGTATCTGTGCAGAGGGTGCAGCTGTCTATACTCGTAAACAACTCGATGCACTGACCGACTTTGTGAAGAAATCTCAGATTGGTGCCAAAGGAATGGTTTATGCCCGCATAGAAGCGGACGGAAATGTAAAATCGAGTGTGGATAAATTCTACTCACAAGAAATTTTGCAACAGATGAAAGAGGCTTTCGGCGCTAAACCAGGCGATTTGATTCTAATTCTTTCAGGCGACGATGCAATGAAAACACGTAAACAACTTTGTGAACTTCGTCTAGAGATGGGTAACCAACTCGGATTAAGAGATAAGAACACATTTGCATGCTTATGGGTAATTGACTTCCCTCTCTTCGAATGGGATGAAGAACAAAAACGATTCATGGCTATGCACCATCCGTTTACTTCGCCAAAATTAGAAGACGTTCATTTGCTTGATAGCGACACTGGTGCTGTACGCGCCAATGCATACGATATGGTAGTGAATGGCGTTGAAGTAGGGGGTGGTTCAATTCGTATTCACGATAGTGAGTTACAAAATAAGATGTTCGGTTTACTAGGCTTTACAAATGAGCGTGCTCACGAACAATTTGGCTACCTGATGGATGCGTTTAAATATGGTGCGCCTCCTCATGGTGGATTGGCCTACGGACTCGACCGTTGGGTATCTCTCTTTGCCGGGCTCGATTCTATTCGCGATTGTATCGCATTCCCGAAGAACAATTCCGGTCGTGACGTGATGATTGACGCTCCCGCTACTTTAGAAGCTGCTCAATTAGAAGAACTTAATCTGATAATAGATTTAAAGGAACATAATTAGCTATTAATTAGCTAATTATGTCGCTAATAACTAGTTTAGTTGTGGCCACAGATTATACTGAAGAATGTAGATATCATCTCCTGCATTTTGAGGTTAATCTGTGGCTGTTTTATTTTATAAAATAGAGGGTATTATGCTACAGTTGGTTCGTTTCTAAATATTCTTTCAATCGATAGAGCCGTGTGATTGAAGCATTATAAAATGGATCGGGGTAGTGTTTTTGAATGTCGTAAATGTTGGCCACAACAAATCTGGGTACATCATAAATGTTTTCATAGTTGCTTAGCTTCACGTTCTGAGGTATTTGTGCGCTCTGCGCCCATGCTATGATATCCTTTACGCTCTGTTCATCGAAGTTATATTCCATGTTTTTTTATGCAAAGATATAAAAAGAGAGCATATTTTGTAGTGGCGGATAAGGAATCATTTTACCACCATGAACAATTTCTTTACCTTATCTGTTTAAATTATGTGTTTTTCATAGTATTAGATATAAGATTAATAGAAAAAGATTGTACCGGCTTGGGATGAGTAAGTACATCGGGAACAGAAGAGTCTGTTTTTTGATAAATGTGTTATAAGCATCGGTTCTTTAGAGCCGGTGCTTTTTTTACCCCGTTTTTCTTTGTTTTTATAGCAAGTTACAAATAAATTTCGTACGTTTGCGAGGTAAATACTAAAGGAAAGACGATGAATACACCTGTTATCTTTCAATATTTAAAAGAACTTGCACAGAATAACAACCGTGAGTGGTTCAATGAACATCGCAATGAATATGAAAAAGCTCGTGTGGAGTTTGAAAACCTCTTGACAGCTTTCATTTCGCACATCTCGTTATTCGATGAAAGCATCAAAGGCATACAAGCCAAAGATTGTACTTATCGCATCTATCGCGACACTCGCTTTTCGCCAGATAAAACCCCCTACAAGAATCATTTTGGGGGATATATCAACGCCAAAGGAAAGAAGTCGGAACACTGCGGTTATTACATACACTTACAACCTGGTAATTGTTTGATTGCCGGAGGTAGTTGGTGTCCACCACCTAAGATATTGAAGGCCTTGCGGCAAGCCATATATGATAATATTGAAGAGTATCTCTCCATTGTGGAAGATCCTGAGTTTAAGAAGTATTTCCCTGTCATCGGAGAGACTTTTCTCAAGACTGCACCCAAGGGATTTTCAAAAGATTTTAAGTATATTGATTATCTTAAATGCAAAGAAATTAGCTGCATGTACTCCATTCCAGATAGCTTTTTCATGGCACCAAATGCGGTGGAAGAAGCTGAGGGCGCTATTCGCCAACTAAAACGCTTTATCGACTTTGTCAATTACACCGTCGATGAAATAGAAGTATAAACTTAATAATCAACAATAAAAAAATCAGACTCATGGTAGTAGACATTTTAGAGAATTTAGAGAAATACGCATCGTTGAACCCTTTGTTTGCTCAAGCTGTAGACTTTTTAAAATCTCAGGATCTTCATTCTTTGGAAGTTGGTAAAACCGAATTAAAAGGGAAAGATCTTGTAGTGAATGTAGCACAAACAAATTCGAAAACAAAAGAACAAGCTAAGTTAGAGACTCATAATGAATTTATTGATATTCAAATACCACTCTCGGGAACAGAAGTGATGGGATATACTCCCGCAAAGGATTGCCTGCCGGTGGACGCAACTTATAATGCAGAGAAAGATATTACTTTCTTCGATGGATTAGCAAAAACTTACATTACTGTAAAACCCGGTATGTTTGCCATCTTCTTCCCCCAAGATGGACATGCACCCGGCATTACACCCGATGGAGTGAAAAAGATCATCGTAAAAGTAAAAGCATAAGTACCGAAAAAACCAAAATTCATCCTAATCATGGAAAGAACTCTTAATTTAATCAAAAACGACCCATGGCTTGAGCCTTTCAAAGACGCCATAACAGGGCGTTATCAGTATGCTATGGATAAGAAGTCCGAACTGACAAATGGAGGGAAGCAAACGTTGTCGGATTTTGCTTCGGGATATCTTTATTTTGGTCTACACCCCACTGCTACCGGATGGACTTTTCGCGAATGGGCACCCAATGCCGCGCATATCTATCTGGTAGGTACCTTTAATAATTGGATAGAAAAAGAAGAATTCTCATTGACGCGTCTCGAGAATGGGATTTGGGAAATCAATCTGTCTAAAGAAGTGATACATCATGGAGATTTATACAAACTGATTGTATGCTGGGATGGAGGAAAGGGAGAACGTATCCCTGCATGGGCCACAAGAGTTGTACAGGATGAAAAAACGGCTATATTCAGTGCACAGGTGTGGAAACCGGAAGCACCGTTTGCTTTTAAAGAAAAAACATTTAAACCCACTACTGATCCGTTGCTCATTTATGAATGCCATATTGGTATGGCTCAGCAAGAGGAGAAGGTGGGTACATATAACGAATTTCGTGAAAAGATTCTGCCACGTATAGCTAAGGGAGGATATAACTGTATACAGATTATGGCCATTCAGGAACATCCGTATTACGGCAGTTTTGGCTATCATGTGTCTAACTTTTTTGCAGCCTCTTCTCGTTTTGGTACGCCGGATGAATTGAAAGAACTCGTTGATGCGGCTCACGGACTGGGTATTGCAGTTATTATCGACATCGTTCATTCTCATTCGGTAAAGAATGAGGTAGAGGGTTTGGCTAATTTTGCAGGAGATTCTTGTCAATATTTCTATGAAGGCGCTCGTCGCGAACATCCGGCATGGGATTCACTTTGCTTTGATTATGGCAAAAATGAGGTGGTTCACTTTCTCTTATCAAACTGCAAGTATTGGTTAGAAGAATATCAGATAGATGGTTTTCGTTTTGATGGAGTTACTTCTATGCTTTATTATAGTCATGGGTTGGGAGAGGCTTTCGTTGACTATTCCGATTATTTTAACGGATATCAGGATGGTGATGCTATTTGTT
Organism: uncultured Bacteroides sp.; assembly: GCF_963666545.1. Classification (NCBI taxonomy): domain Bacteria; kingdom Pseudomonadati; phylum Bacteroidota; class Bacteroidia; order Bacteroidales; family Bacteroidaceae; genus Bacteroides; species uncultured Bacteroides sp. The sequence goes on from NZ_OY762899.1 coordinate 221,574, forward strand.
ATCTGACGTTGGCCAATGAGATGATTCATCAGGTAAAATCGACTGCGATAACCGTTGCCGAAGAGGTATCCGGTATGCCTGGTCTTGCAGTTAAAGTAGAAGACGGTGGTTACGGATTTGATTACCGTATGGCCATGAATATTCCCGATTATTGGATTAAAACCATCAGAGAAAAAATAGATGAAGATTGGAAACCTTCAAGCATGTTCTGGGAAGTGACCAACCGCCGTAAAGATGAGAAAACCATATCGTATGCTGAAAGCCATGATCAGGCTTTGGTGGGCGACAAAACAATCATCTTCCGTCTGATAGACGCCGATATGTATTGGCACATGCAGAAGGGGGACGAAAATTATATTGTGAACCGTGGTATAGCTTTGCACAAGATGATTCGTTTGCTTACATCATCTACTATCAATGGTGGTTACCTCAATTTTATGGGCAACGAGTTCGGACATCCGGAATGGATTGACTTTCCTCGTGAAGGCAACGGATGGTCGTGTAAGTATGCTCGTCGCCAATGGGATTTGGTAGATAACAAGAATTTGGATTATCACTACATGGCCGATTTTGATATTGACATGCTCAAGACTATTAAAAGTGTGAAAGACTTTCAGGCTAGCCCTGTGCAGGAGATATGGCACAATGATGAAGATCAAATTTTGGCTTACCAACGTAAAGACTTGATTTTTGTGTTCAACTTCAATCCCATGAAGTCATTTACCGATTATGGCTTCTTAGTAGCTCCTGGCACTTATGAAGTGGTGCTGGATACAGATAGTTCTAGTTATGGTGGACAGAATCTATCGGATGATAGTATTAAGCATTTTACTCTTGCTGACTCACTTTATGCATCCGAGAAAAAGGAGTGGATGAAGCTTTACATACCTGCGCGTACAGCAATGGTACTCAAAAAAACAAAATAAGTTGAATCTAACTATTTTATAGACTAAAGACAAATAGAAGATAGAGGGAAGCGAAAGTTTCCCTCTTTTAGCAAGCTAAAATAACGATTTATCTAATTATTCAAATATATCTGTTATGAAAAACAAACACTTTTGTCTATTGTTTGGGCTAATGATACAGGCTGTATCGCTCTTTGCCCAAGATGTATCGATAGGAAAATATTTGCTTTCCTTTCATGCTGGCCCATCTCGATATATGGGGAAATTTATGGGAATCACAGACTATTCTAACCAGTATCGTGACGGTTTGCGAGATGGTGTTGCGTGGAACGTTAACTACTATTATTTGACGGACAAACACTTCTTCAATTCATGGAAATTCGCACCGGGTTTCATTTATGAGGGATCACGGTACGAAAACTCTCATAGCGATGGTTCTGATAAAATTCTGATGCACTATGTTGCACCGCAACTAGCGTTATTTATGGTGAAGAAGAAATATACCTTATCCCTTTCAACAGGTCTCGGGTATCAATTTTATAAGGATAAAAGTACCGTATACGATACTCCCCGAAAAGTATCCATGAATAAGATTTCCTATAATCTATCAGCAGCAGCAGAATATCTTTTCTCTTCTCAATGGGGCGTTTCCGGGAAAGTGAATTGGATTATGAGTAATTCAGACAGTTATTCTGTCAGATACCACGGTCAAACATGGAAAGTCGAAAGTCCTGAGTCAAGTGACGGAGGAGGAGATTTCTCTCATATCTCTTTATTAATCGGTTTAAACTATCATTTTTAATAAGACTGAACTATGAAATATCTAGTACTTATTTGTGCATTGTTCCTCTGTATGGCCTGCGAAGAGGACAGATCTGTTGATCCTACCATTATGCCTCAGGCAACAACGACTGGTGAAAACACCTTCGGTTGTTTGATGGATGGTTGGGTATATGTCAGTGGCAGATGGGGAACGCCAGTCACCACTTACTCAAAACAAGAGGGCGACACATACAATATGACAATATCTGCGGAAGTTGATTTAAAATCCTACATAACTTTCACCATTCTCAATCCGAAGCAAGGGCAAATAGTAGATTATACCGATGCTTCTTTCGATACTCAATCACTTGAAGATGGAAAAGTTCGCATCACCCGTATGAGCAATGGCATCATTAGTGGCACTTTCGAAGGAACTCGTATGACTAAAGGACGTTTTGACTTGAAATATAGGGAATAAAGAGACACATCTCTTATAAAGCGTTACAACTTTATCTTCAAAATCTTACCGCCATATGCTCCAACGAATGTTTCGGTAGCTTTGTAAGGAAGCAAGCTTATAGTCTCTTTCTTACCCGTGAGCAAGTCCGTAGCTTGGCACGATTCTATCTGAGGTATTTGCAAATAATCGAAAGCATGTGACGGAAGATTCACTGCCACCTCTGCTGAGATGCAATCAAAGTTGACCAAAACAAGGAGTAACTCACGCTTGTGTTTCCGCAAAAAGACGTATTGCTTGTGCTCGTTAAATCTCCAACCATTCTGGTTCACATACATCAGATCAAAAAAAACGCCTTCGGATATGGCCTGTTCCTTATTACAAAGATTGAGTATATGGCGGTAGGTCTTTTGTAGGTATTTCTGTTCTTCAGTCATTTTCTTCTCATCAAACTGACCTCCGTTTCTCCACCGACGAATGCTATCTATGCTCCAATAATCAAAGATAGTTGTTCTCCCGTCTCTTCCACTGAAACCTTCATTGTCCATACCTGGTTCGCCAAGCTCTTGGCCAAAGTAAATCATCATCGGATTCGTATTCATGCAAGCAGAAACAATAAGAGCAGGGATGCCTTTGCGAGGGTCACCAATAAAGAAATCTGAGGCAATGCGTTGTTCGTCGTGGTTCTCCAGAAAATTCAGCATTTTCTTTTCTATACCACCTAAACTTTGCCAACTACGACTAATGGTAGTGGCCGAATCGTATCCGCAGGTCACATTGCGAAGTGTGTCATACAGTCCCACTTTGTCGTATAGATAATCGAACTTGCCACGTTGCAAATAGTTGCGATATTCGGCAGGATTGTACACCTCGGCAATGAACAGTAGCTGTGGATATTGATTCTTTATTTGTGGGATGACCCATTCCCAAAACTCCACGGGCACCATCTCTGCCATGTCACAGCGGAAGCCATCAACACCTTTTGCTGACCAAAATAGAAGGATATCCAACATCTTGATCCACGTATCGGGGATGGGAGAGAAACAACAAGTACCACCATTTGAGTAATCTATACCATAGTTGAGCTTCACCGTTTCATACCAGTCATTTATGTTCGGGGTTGCATCAAAACGATTGTTACCCGTAGCTTTTGCAGGAAATTCTCTATAAGATTCGGCAGTACCGGCTTTAAGGTCGAACTGTCCTCGAAACTCCGATTGTGGAATGTAGTAAAAATTGTTATATGGGCTGAATGATTGATTCACATCGTCACCGGCACCAAGCTCTTCAGTACCCTTAGGCTGCACGTCAGAATGATATTGACGTGCCACATGATTGGGTACAAAATCAATAATCATTTTTAAGTTGCTTGCATGCGTACGTTTCACAAGTGCTTCAAACTCAATCATTCGTTGCTGAACATCCAAAGCCAAGTCCGGATCCACATCATAATAATCTTTTATGGCATACGGCGAACCTGCTTTGCCTTTCACTACAGCCGGATGGTCTAGGCGAATGTTATATCGTCTATAATCTGTTTGGGTGGCATGCTCAATGATTCCTGTGTACCATATATGCGTAACGCCAAGTTTCTTTATCTCTTCAAAGGCTTTGGGAGTAAAGTCTGCAAACTTGCCGCAGCCATTGGCCACTATGTCATTGTTGTTGATGCAGTGATTGTTATCGTTACCAAACAAGCGTGGCAGTATTTGATAGATGATGATTTTCTTCTTGTAATCCATTTCTTGCTAGTGCTTTTGTCGTTAATGGTTGCCGGTTACTTCCATATTTTTCCTCTTTCTTCGATGAGCCGTGTCAACTGTTCACTTCCTGTCTTGTAGCCTAATTCAAAGATTTCTTCAGCCTTTTGTAACTCACGGTTACTGAATCCATTCAGATTATAAGGCTCTATCAATAAATCACAATGTTCAAATTCCTTGAATGTATTGGCTCTGAACATCAGATGATAAGAACGCAGAGCAATGCCCACAATGTTCATCTTATATTTCTCCATATTAAGAGGGCTTACGTTGATGGCTACCACTTTATCACACTCTTGGCGAATGATGGTAGCAGGCAGATTCATGAACAATCCACCATCCACATAGTGCACGCCATTGATTTTAACCGGGGCAAAGAGTACGGGCATGCAGCACGAAGCAGCAATGCGTTCGGCTATGCTTCCTTTACGAAACTGAACACTTCTGCCATGATCCAAGTCGGTTGCAGTCACAATGAGCGGTATTTTCAGTTCTTCCAGCTTTTGAGCTTTGAGGTTCGTTCTTAAGAATTCCTGAAACTCGCCCAATTCGAACAGTCCCACTTTAGGTATAACCATCCTTGTAAGGTCTTGAAACTTGTGTCCGGAGAAATAATCGAGTACTTTGTAAGGCTCATTTCCGTCAGCATAGAATACTCCCGCCAATGCACCAGCACTCACTCCGGAAATGATGTCCGGACGAATGCCATGTTCCAACAAGGCCTGCATAACGCCTAAATGAGCAAATCCCTTGATAAAGCCACCGCTTAAGGCATAACCGATATTATATGACCGAGTTGTAATTTCCATTTCTTTTTTGTCTCTGAATACTTGCCTTCAAAGTTAAGAACATTTCCTAAGGTTTAGCTTGAGATAAAACAAAAAACTGTTAACCAAATAGATGTTTATCTTTCTTTAAGTAGTTTATTGTGTAGATTAAGAGGCTGTTTAGTCAAAATCCAAAGTTATCTATTTCAACTTTTTCTTTTTTCTCTTCTTTGAATGGTTTGGCTGCTATCTGCACCGGATTACCTTCAATATGAACGGCTCTGTAGGGGCGTGCGGGACAAACATACTCGCAACCACCGCAACCTACACAAATCTCTCTGTCCACTTGAGGAATGGTTAGCCCATCTTTGTAGGGTACCATAGCAATAGCTTGAGTGGGACAATGTTCCGAGCAGGCTCCACAACTAGTATTGTCTGTGTGAACGATGCAATTTTCCAGTATGAAGACCACATAGCCGATTTGGGTAACATGTTTTTGCTGCACTGTTAAAGGTTTTATAGCAGCTGTAGGGCATACGTCGCCACATACCGTACAGTCAAAATTACAAAAACCTTTTTCAAAATCTACCGTAGGCTGCATCATTCCCTCCAAGCCGTACTCCATAAATGCCGGTTTCAATACATGAGAGGGACATTTGCTTACGCACAGATGACATGAGGTGCAGTGTTCCTGAAAGTGTTCGAGACTGACAGATCCCGGTGGGGTCAACGGATTCTTTTTTTTATAGGCTTTGCCTGTGCTTAGTAGGGTAGATTGTGCATGTAGCAAGGCTTGTGGAGCCACAAGTGCGGTAGTGATTCCGGCAGTCATAAAGCGACGTTTAGAAGCATCTACTCCTTGACGGGTGATGGCAATGGAGGGCATAAAGCTTATCGCTTCTTGCCGACAATCCTCCAAACAGTCGAAACAATTCACGCAACGGCTGTAGTCTACGGCATGTGTAGATACGTTGATGCACGAAGCCTTGCACTTAGTGGCACATATTCCGCAACTGGTACACTTGTTCAGATCAATACGTATCTTGAATACGGAGAACCGACTAAGAAATCCCAGCACAGTACCTACGGGGCACATCGTGTTGCACCACGTACGCCCGTTTCTCCATGCCAGAAAGCCGATCAGCAAGAAGGTCGCACTTCCTATGACGACAGAGAGGATGCTACGAATGGCTATATCTACTTTGTAAAAAGTATAATTCTCTTGGCGGGAAAAGATGCTCTCCAATAGATTATTGCATAGCATGTATGCCGGTTTGAAGATGCTAGTGATCATTCTGCCATACGCACTGTAAGGGTCGAGCAGCCCCACAACGAAAGAGATCCCGAAGACGAAAGCCAAAACAGTAACTGCTAATACAATCCAACGTAGTAACGTCTTGGGTCTGCTATAAGTGAACTTCTTCTTTTTCTTAGCAAAGAGGCGAGAGATGCGGCTCATCACATCTTGAAAAACACCCATGGGGCAAATCACTGAACAGTAGATTCGTCCCATAAGCAAAGTGAGCACAGTTAGAACAATCAGTATGATGACGCTTAACGAGAGTAGTGCAGGTACGAATTGTATTTTAGCCAACCAGTGAGCACTTTCAGGTAATATTCCAGCAAAGTCCAGAAAATAAAAGGTGATCAATAGAAAAAATAAAGTCGCTATTATTATTCGTGTTATTCTAAGCATAGTTGTGTTACATCTTTATTCGCTTGATATTCAGTTTCTCTAAATCCATCGTTCCTATTTTCAACGCTTGCCCATTGGCCAGATGCCCTACGGTATCGAGCGGCATTTCACGTATTTGATTGAAGAATTTAGCCGCAGCCGTGTCTACCGCCACAATATCCTGTGACATGAAGAGTCCTTTGGCCAATACCACATCAGAAGTAGAACGTCCGCGGGGACCGTTTGTCTTCATCACCCGATAAGCGTCCACCACATTCAGCACAGCTTTCTTTTGCAACATACACATATCCGCAATGCACTGCTGGAGGTCGTTTTGATGAAAGAATCCGCGATCCCACACGATGCCCATGAGATTCTTCATCGACATGGTGAGGTTGGCTCCGCCGTGATTCTTCAATACGGGTACATTGATCCATACGTCACAATTCAAGATGGCTTCGTGTATTTTAGCTTGCTTCATAATTTTTCCTCCGGGCAGAGGAGCAGTGCGATAATATGATTCCAGATGAGCAGGCATCACCTTTGCTCCCGCAGCTTTTGCTGCAGCTTCTATGCCACTGTTCTTGTAGCACTTTTGCCAGTCGTCGCATGTATGGTCAAACACCGTCACCTCTTTGGCTCCGGCAGCAAAACATTGTTTTACGATCTCTCCCACAAGTTTCGGATTGGTGTTTCCAGCCAGTTCAGGAACCTTGTCCCAACCGATATTTGGTTTTACCACCACTTTTTGTCCCGGTTTCACAAACTTCTTCATGCCTCCCATTTCGGTAATTGCACGGCGAAACATCGCTTCAGGTTCACCGCCCATTACAGCCACGAGGTCTACTTTACTTCCTCCCAACTTACTAACCGACTGTGTCAATATCTCCATGGCTTCAGAATGCTGTATCGTCATGGCAGCACCGGTTATAGCCACTGTTCTCAGAAAATCTCTTCTATCCATAGCCTACTTACAAATTAAGATTATACTATCCAGGGAAATTTGAAACATGCCTCGTTGTACAAAGCATAATCGGCATTCCCATTTACTGCAAATGTCTTTATCAGTTTCGCCCCTTTCAACAGTTCGCGGGCAAACACAAGGGTACTTCCTGTTTTAATCCGATCGTCTACAAGCAAGATGCGCTTATCCTTAAAATCAAAATCAATGGGTGCCACCAACTGTGGACGGTTGTACTTCGGTTGCTGATTTTCATCTCTGAGATTAATCTTTAGCAGATGTATTTTTTTTTGCAACCGTTGGTTGATGATTGCTGCCGGAACGATACCACCGTTGGCAATGGCCACAATCACATCAAACTCTTCGCTTATCGGCAGGGTGCGAAAACGCTCCATCACCTCTTCGAATGTTTTTCCTCCCATCTGTTTCAGATTTTAGCAATAGCTTTCAACAAAGCATATCCTCCAAACAACTGAATGAGCATGCCCGGAATACCCATACGAAAATCTTGTGCGGCATCATAAAAATCACCTACAATTGCCCATTCAATAGCTGTGCCTATTAGTTGATAACCTAAGATTGCAATCAAGATGGCTCCAAGAGAGATTTTTTTACTGTAATGAGCGGCGGCAGCAGCAGTGACAGCAAGTAATCCCGATTTGATTAAGATAATTGGCAACACAGCTACCGGCGGCATTCCAAATAATAGACTGTTGGCAATAGGAGAGAAGAGTGCAGTCAGTAATCCTACTCGTAAGCCATACTTATAAGAGGCTATCAACGTAAAGAAATAAATAGGTAAAAGAGTGGGTCCACCATACGGAGTAAGGTGGCAAAGTTGGGGGAATACCAGGTTTCCTACAACAAAGAGTAAGGTGAAAAGGTACGTTCTTGAATTGCTGAGGTTCAGCGAATAGAGCTTAGCTGTTGTTTCCATTATAGTTAGAGTTAATGATATTCGATCCTTGCTCTACAAATGTACATCATTATTTCAATAAAAAAAGCTATCTGCTTGTTTATTAGGCTATAATCCTATCAAAAAACACAAAATAATCTTCAGATAAACTTTTAGAATCAGCCAAAGTAGATTACAACAGACTTCTTACACTCAACCCAACCATGATCGCAATTATGAAACTGGCAAATGTGCCTATCAACACATATTCTGTTGTCTTTATATCTTTCGCGTTATTTAGCTCACCAAAACGAAAGATAGACTTCGCAGCAAGCAAAAATCCTATCGCTTCTATCTGATTCATAAGAACAAATGTCAAGATCATAATTCTCTCTAAATAACCAATCCAGCATCCCGCATTTTGCAAGTTATTCATTATTTCATGATTCATCCTCCACCTCTTGGTAAATAGTGATAAAAAGATGGATGAAGGTTTTAAAATCAGCAAATAAGCTATCGCAATGACCCAAAATTGTTCGTTCTTTAGCAGATACATTAAAGAATCTGCTAGTTGATTAAATTGTCCGGTAAGTGTGAGCCATAATGAAATAATAACCAATAGATGTAGACTCTGATCAATTACAAAAGAGTTAAGTCCGTCTTTCTGATTAGTTTTCCATAGATCAATAAGCAGATGAGAGATAAATATAATAGGTAGTATATACCATTTATCCCATTGTAAAAGAATACAATAGGATAAAACAGCATGTGTCAGACTGTGATAGATGTGAGAAGCGACTTTCTTCTTATTCTTGCTACTGACCAATTTATCAGATTGGATAATGAAATCAGAGAAAATATGTGCGAATAGTAGTCTGAAAAGAATGTCAAACCCTGTTATTTCCATTCCATGTGTTCTTTTAAAAGCTGTTGGTATCTATTCAAGTATAATTCGATTAAGCCATAATTGGCTGTTAGCAATCTTTTATTGATTGTCTGAGGGGATTTCTGTAACATTTCAGCTAATTCTCTCTGAGAAACATTTTTCAATAACCAATAGTAGATTGCTTCGGCCTGAACAATGCTCCAGCTTGAGATGAGCTCATCGGCAAATGCGGTACTGACTGTGAATTCGTTGTTAAATCCTTCCCAAGGAGTTCTTAGCGCCATCTTCTCCGCTTTGCCCATTTCATCAAACTGCCTTCCTGAGTTGTGAAAAGCTTCACCATCCGACTGCACAATGCTATTGGCTTCAAATTCTACCTTTCCTATTCCCAACGAAACTCGGGCATCCCATTTCATTGTTTCGAGTGTATTTTTTTGCAATCCACTCCTTATTAATAGAGCAATTTTTAAAGCGTTCAATACATCTGGAATAACGATTTGAAAACTATCCCCTCTAAATATCTCCATTTCGATGGGAGATATATTTTCATTTATCTCCGTTACGATATTTTTAAGCGTAGTCAACAAGATACCTCTGTTCTCTATTTCAATCTTAGTAGAATGAACGATATCACCTGTTATGATTCCTTTTAGCATAATATATAGTATCTCCCTTTGAGGTTATTCATCTAATTACTTTGCAAATATAATGTTATTTTGCAATAAATCAACCTATAGTAGTTGATTTTCATAAATCAACCATTATCAGTTGATTTATTGAAATCAACCTCTGGTAGTTGATTTATTCTCTTTACTGAATCAGAACAAAAAGAGATGCAGAACTTTCATTGCAACGGATGTAAAAACGATATTTGGGATAGATTAAAAGACCGTTCCTTCTTCATTAAGTAATAGGATAGTGAGATCTCCGTGAGGTAGAAGTGGGGCAGCATGTTTCATGCAATTTTCAAGTAATAAAGAGAAGAAGCGAGTTTGCTCATCAGTAGAAAGGAGTGTCCAAAGTTCGCGAGCAAGGGTTATATTACCTATAATATCGACCTTTTGAGATTCGCAACCAGACTTCTTGGCTATCTGTTGCAAAAAAGCTCTGTTCATCGTGGTGTTCTTGCTATGCGTATCGAGAAATCCTTCGGCCAACTTTACTGCCTTTCCAATCATAATACCTAAAGTAACTTTTCTGATATTTAGTTCGGAAGCAATCTTTAGAGTCTCGCCAATAAAGTTACCATAGTGTACAAAAGCTTGTGCAGGTAGTGTCGGGTAGATTTTGCGAACAGATCTCTCACTCTTTGCACCGGAATTAATCACTAGTCTGTCACTACCTGTAGCCTTGACTACTTCTATCTCTTTACGAATGGAATTAATAAATGCTTCCGATGAAAAAGGCTTTACAATACCTGAAGTACCAATAATGGATATACCTCCCTCAATACCCAAACGTGGATTGAAGGTTCGTTTAGCTATTTCCGCACCAACAGGAACTGAAAGAGTAACAGTAACCGTTGTGAGGGAGGCTTCGAGTTCTGCAAGCAAAGCTCTAAGATTTTCCTCTATCATCTTACGAGGAGAGTGATTAATAGCAGGAGCATTAATCTCCAGCCCTAATCCTGGAAGAGTTATTCTCCCTATTCCTATTCCACCACAAAGAATTATAATGGGATTTTTTTTTGCACCACCTGTTTTTTCATCTCTTCTAAGGATGATAGGAGAAGTGTCCGAAGAACTATTTATAGCATGATTATTCTTGATTTCATCGTCACTAAGATTCTCATCACTGGTCGAAACCGTAGCAACAATTTCGATTCCGTTGGTAACGTCTGGATCATCTCCGGCATCTTTGATAACAATACTTGTGGCAGAATTGTCGGAAACAAGACGACTACAATTTACTGCCAGCGAGAGACTTTCTCCGTTGGGTAAAAGGATCGTAGCGCTATCTTGTTCTTTCTTTGTCAATACAGTTTTAAGCGCTGCCACAGAAGCTGCCGTAGCACAACTTCCAGTAGTGAATCCTGTGCGCAACGGAAAAAATCCGGGAAGAAATTGTTCGATAGTCCTACGCAAACCATGTTCTCCATTTACCGTAAAGAAACCATCTGGCAATAATGGACGTTTTATTACAAATACAGAAATGCCTATTTGTTGCGCTGCTTTCACCTTCTCGATGAATCCGCCCGATTCTCCACTTTCCTTAGTAATGATCGCATCTGGTCGAAGTTCGTTCAGTAGTTTCTTTTCATCTTCTTCAGGATGATAAAAGACGATTCGTTGAGAATTAAATCCTTCACTTACAGCCATTTGAACGGAAGATTCGCGTTGAAGCACACGAAACCAACAGTCGTGTTCCATCCAATAATCACGAAGTTTATTGATAGTTTGTACACCAGTAAGGGCCAATAAGCGTTGTATTCCCTTTAGTTTAAGTTTTTTTACAGCATCCTCATAATTTTCGCACCAAATAATCTCTTTATCTCGTGGAGGATAGATTCGTTCGTAACGTATCACCGGAATGCCTAGTTGTTCAGAAGCATCGGCAATCGTTTGGTGCAGTTGTACGGCAAACGGATGAGCAGCATCGATCAATAGGCGAATTTCTTTCTCCAGACAAAAACGAGTCATCGCATTTATGTCCATTCCACCGGAAAGACGTATTCCATTGAGACAAGATACCTCCTGCCACTCTCCTTTGGTAGAGTAGTAATAAGGTTGTCCGGCTTCATCAACTACCTTAACGACCGCTTTCCCTTCTGTTGTTCCTCCGAAAATTAAAATCATGCTTCTTCCTTATCGTCTTCCGAGCGGCGGAACAAATGAGTGAATTTAGATGAATACAAGTGCGAAAGTCCTTTCCTGTTGTCAATGGCATCACCGACCACAATCATCGTAGTAAGTGTTAGTTCGTTCTCTTTAACGATGCGGGCCAAATCTTTCAGTTCACCACGAAAGATACGTTCGTCCTTCCACGTGAGGTGATAACATGCAGCGACCGGTGTAGTGGGTGGGTAGTGTTGTAATAACTCTTCCTGAACCTGATCAACCACGGACGCGCTAAGGAAGATGCACATGGTGCTTTGCGAGCGAGCCAACAAATGCAACTTTTCTTTCTCCGGCATAGGAGTACGTCCTTCACCACGAGTGAGGATGATCGTTTGCACCTTTTCCGGAATGGTAAACTGTGATTGCAATGCTGCTGCCGCTGCCTGAAAGGAAGATATTCCCGGCGTGATGTGATAACTCATGCTATGCTTGTCAAAGAAGGCCATCTGCTCTTGTATGGCACCATAAATACAGGGATCACCGGTATGAAGGCGGACAATGAATAATCCTTTGTCGTAAAAGCTCTTCATAAGAGCAAACTGTTCCTCCAGACTCATAGAAGCGGAACTGCGTACCGTTGCACCAACCTTGGCACAAAGTGTTAATTCGCGAGGAACCAGACTTCCGGCATAGAGAATAAGATCAGCTTCCTGAAGCATTCGCTGACCTCTCACTGATACCAGTTCCGGATCTCCCGGACCGGCACCGACTATTTCTATGTGTCCGCTACGAAGTGCACTACTATCTAGCGCAAGTGCAAAAGTGAAGTTGTTATTTTCAGTCAGCATCCCTTTTTCTTTCTCTATCAGTAAGGGACCATTAGCCGCACTTTTCAAAGCAGATGCTTCGGCTACCCCATAAACTCCCGTAGCCTCAAAGACCCTTTCCGATGGATTGGGCACTTCTATCTCTTTCAATTCGTCGGCAGAATAAATATGAAGACAGCTTTGCGGAAACTCCTCGAACAGATGCAGCAATAATGGCTCATCTTTCTTCAGCTCTATGGTTGAAATACTTGATACAGACTGCGCAGCAATTTTGTGATTAAGCAACTCTTTGTGAATATATGAGCCGATTCCATTGGGAGAACAATTTTTCCTGCATCCAATGCCCAGATGCATCACCGCAGGATAGTAGGACAGCATAGGGGTGGCAGAAGAATAAATAAAAGGAGTTACCGCCAAAATCAATTGATAATCTTCTTGGATAATTTCATTAAAGTGATAGAATATGGTGATGTGATCGGGACAAGTTTGCTCCAAATACTGCGTACCACTATCTTTTATGTCAAGTAATAGAGCAGTCGGTTGCCCATTGACGAAAGCCGTTATTATATGATTCATGCTATCACCCGAGATAGAGCTAGTCCAGTTATATTTTTTCGCCAAAGTATCCAGCGCCCAAAGCCCATTATTATCGCTTTGAGTCGTAACAACAGCTTCTGCCCCCAGAATGGCTGCCACGTGTTGTGTCAGTTCGTTGGCTCCACCAATATGTCCTGATAACACAGAAACAACATAACGTCCGGTGCTATCCACGTTGATAACAGCAGGATCGGTATACTTATCTTCCAAGCACGAAGCTATGCTACGAACACAAATCCCCATAGCGCCAATAAAGATAAAAGCGTTGAAGTGGTGAAATTCGTCCTTTACAAAGTGCGCCAGATTTTCTATCTGTTCACACCCTTTTGCTTCTGTAATAGTGTAGATGCTACTCTCAGTTAGCTCCCGACAAATGGTTTGTGCGATTGGAAGACTCTTGGAAGAAACAAGTAAGATGGCTGTTTTCATTTTCATCTATAGTGTATTAAATTAGCATATACGAACAGCCCCGATAATGTTTATGGGGTTAAATTGGTCGATAGATATACGCATATTTTGCGTTAAACTTAAGTTTGTGCAGTGTTGTATCGCTTCCAGAAATAGTTGTTGGCTCTCTTCAGAAACGGAATTGAACACGATGATGCCTCCCGGTTGCAGTATGCTATAAGCTTTTATCACGATTTCTTTCAATTTACCTCCATGTCCACCGATGAAGATAGCATCCGGGCGAGGGAACGAGGACAAATCGATTTCCAGAAAATCGCTAATAATACTGGTTATCCCAAGAGCACCCAGCATACGGCTATTGGCACGCATGAGTTCTTCTCCTTCTTTGCGAATTTCGAAGGCGGTAACCAACAAATGTGGAAACTGTAGTTTAGCTTCTATCGAAACAGAGCCTGTGCAGAAGCCGATGTCCCAAAAAGAAGAGCGAGATTGCAGTCCCAAAGCACTGAGAGTGATAAGTCGGATGGGAGCTTTGGTGATCATCTTTTCACGCCCGTTGAGATGCTGAAAGAACTTGTCGGGAATGCCGAATTGCCGTGCATTCTCATTCTTGTTCTTCACAAGTATCAGGTTATTGGGATGCTCAAAGATAGTGTTTGCAGCCTCCTGAATCGTGAGTGTACGAATACGTTGCTTCTCTTCATTACCCAGATGTTCGCCTATATGCATCGCATAATTGCTATAATGATATTCTAACATACGGGCAGCAATAGTAGCGGGAGTATGTTCTCGGTCGGTGAGTACGCCTATTTTAGAAGTGTGCTCAATCAATGCCCTGTCAAATTCATGCCACGGTCGCCCCGTGAGCGAAACAATGCGCATGTCTTCATACGGCAATAGCAATTGATGAGCTAATGTTTGCAGGGAATTGAATGTAGGATAAAGTTCTACTTTTGCCTCAGGTAGTCGCTTAATAATGGTATTGGCAAAGCCAAAAAACAAAGGATCACCCGATGCGAAGACGATCACTTCCGAATGGTGAGCATATTGAGCAAAGACCTCATCCAGTGGTACAACGATGTTGATCCATTGAGCTCCTGCCGGTAGTAAATCTTGCACAATCTCCCGATGGCGAAGTCCCCCTGAGAAAACTTTACTGTCTTTAATCAGTTGCACGACTTCCGGTTTAAAGTATTGTTGCCTGCTATCACTCAACCCAATGACTATAAATCGTTGTTTATTCATCACACGTCTCTCCCCGGTCTAAGTTGCTCGGCATCATTGTAACATAGAATGGCATTGACCAATGTAGCAGCCAGATTACTACCTCCTTTGCGTCCTTCAATAATCAACTTAGGAATCGCAGCAAAAGGCTTTACCATGTGTTTAGACTCTTCTACGTGAACAAAGCCTACTGGTGCAGCAATGATGCCTGTGGGTAAAGATTTGCCTTTGCGCACCAAGTTGCATAGTTCCATTAGTGCTGTAGGAGCATTCCCAAAAACAAAGATTGCTTCCGGATATTCTTCTACAGCCAGACGAATGCCTGCTTGTGTACGGGTAATTCCTTTAGATGCAGCCAACTCGGCTACTCTCTCGTCATGCAGATAACATTTCACTTCTATCCCCATGCGCTGCAAAGCACCTTTGCGTATACCCGAAGCCACCATAGTAACGTCTGTCACAATAGTCTTCACTTCCCCCGCATTCAGGCGTTGATATAAAGTTTCTACGGCCCCCTCGTCAGTGTAGAGAAGATTCTCCATCTCAAAATCAGCTGTAGTATGTATGGCATGTAGCAATGCCCACTTTCTGCCAAGCGGGATGTTTTTATTCTTTAGTTCGGCTTCAATCGTACGAAAACTACGAATCATTATCTCCTGCCCAATGCCTGCCTTGGCATCTGTTTGTTCTCTGTAATAGCCGCGAGGCGTAATAAAGCTACCGTTCCATTCGTAGGATTGCGAGTTACCTATTAAGATAACGGTAAACATATCCGCTTCGTCGGGATTGAAGTCATCTAGTGTAGTGACGCGTACTTGTTGTTCGGCTCGCCCTGCCTGGCGGACAATGCCCACAGGTGTTTCAGGAGATCGTCCTTCTCTAAGGAATAGTTCCTTTAGGCGATGCAACTGCCAGTATCTTCCTTCACTGCGAGGATTGTAGATCGCAGTAACAAAGTCGGCCATAGCCGCAGCAATGATTCGTTTTTCAATACGTTCCCAAGGAGTCATAAGGTCGGAGAGAGAGAGCACACAGAAATCATGACCTACGGGTGCTCCCAGCAAACTGGCTGCTTTCTGAAAAGCACTGATGCCGGGAAGCGAAATGATTTCTATGTCACTTTCCCGTTCCCGTTTCATCTCATAGATGAGTGGTGCCATACCGTAGATGCCTGCATCACCGGAACTGATGACACAAACCGCCTTTCCTTCTTCAGCGTACACAAATGCCTCTTCTGCTCTGGCACGTTCCCGCTTCATCCCCGAGTCTATGCAAATAGCGTTGGCAGAGAGATGAGACTCTATGAATTGAAAATAATAATTATATCCCACTACAACATCTGCTTCGCGTACAGCTTGAATCACAGCAGGAGTAATATCCGCTTCGCTTCCAGGTCCAATGCCTGCTACTATAATTTTCCCTTTAGTCATTTTATAAAATGAAGTGTTTTTATAATCACTTGTTCTGCAAAGATAAATATTAATCCTTTTCTACAGCGTAATGTTTCTTTTTATCAGTGATGCTCGCCAACTTATGTTTCAGGATGAAGCGAACGTGGTCTATAAATAAGTTTTGAATATCAGACACTTCACCCAGCCCTTGCATTAGTACGGAAACGAGCATTCCTTCTTTTTCAAGCGCTTGCTTCCAATCTATGGATATGTCGTTGTTGGCATGGTCTCCGGCTACAAACATAAAAGGAATGAGTGTCACCTCTTTCTCGCCGTTACGCTTCAACTGTTCCAGCATGTCATTGAATGAGGGATAGCCTTCTATAGTGCCTACATAGAAACCTTTATATCTCTCGGCTTTAAGCATATAGTCCATCATCGTGTAAGAAGACGTACTGGGTGTATATGTGCCATGACCGACTAATATGGCAGCTCCGGATTTAGGTTTGTTTGCATTCAGAATACCTGCTACCCGACGATAATCGTCAACGGTATAAAGCAACGGATTGCCGATGCGAATATCTTTGAAGAGAGGTGCAGCTTGTGCCACCTCGATACGCAGAGCTTCCATCTCAATGCCTTCAATGATATTGGTGGACTGCACGATGATGTGCGTAAATCCTTCTTTATGCAGTTCGTAGAGTGCTTCAGTGGGAGAGAGTTTATTTTCACCACGAACTTTTATACGTCTCATCACAATACGTGAGGTCCAAGCCTCACGTATTGTTAGTTCAGGAAAAGCAGTAGCCATCTTTTTGTTGATGGCATCAATGGTCAGTGCACGTGTATCGTTATACGTTATACCAAAATGCACCATCAGCAGAGCGGCTTTATCGCCGGGAAGCATTGTTGTCAGCATGTCCGATTCTATAAAGTTTCCTTCTTCACGGGCTTGGCTTATGGTTGCTAAAGCCAATGCCATAAAAAAAAGCATGATTGTTTTCGTCATCACTTCTTGAATTTAAGCAAAAGGCTTACGTAAACTGTACGCCCCGGAGTGAGACTGGCATAGTTTACGCCGTAAGGACGATCGTCCTTGTAGTTGAATATGTTATTGATACCTAAGCCCGGTTCGATAAGGAAGTTCTTGCAACCATCGAATGTATGGCGGGTATTGAGATTCCAAAGGCCAAAACCGGGAGCCGATTCATCAACACCACTAGACTGTTGAAAACGTTTGCTCTGGATGCGCCCGTTGATGTTGATGTTCAGTTTATAAGCATTCCACGCATGCACCCAGTTACCAGTTACGCTGCCTGTATGTCGGATGCTACGCTCTATCGCATTCCAAGTACCTTCCTGATCTTTCCCACGAGCATAAGCAAAAGTATAGCCTCCTCCGAGTGAGAAACCATAACCCAAATAAGCGTTCAAGTTTGTTTCAAACCCCTTTACCAAAGCTTTATCGAGGTTTCTATATTCTTTGTATGTCTTCAGTTTCTTAACAGCTTGCGCACCAAAAACAGCTGTCGCCTGTGCCATTATAGCTTCTTTCTCCTCTGTGGTCATAGCAGAAAGTAAAGTGCTCTTTGAACTAATCATATCATCGATAGAATTGATGTATGCGGTTGCGGATGCTGTAAAACGATTGTTTACATACTCCACGTTGATTGAGCCATAATTGCTCTTCTCTGGTTTAAGGGTTGTATTTCCCACAGTTATCGTGCTACCACTTTTCATGTAATAGTAATAAAGTTCATCAAGTCCCGGAGCACGAAAACCACCCGAATAAGATGCACGGAGGTTGAAATCTCCCAACTTGTACATCAGCGAAGCCTTGGGCGTAAAATTGTTCCCGGCTGTTTCATGATGAACGTAACGCAATCCCACAATGGCTTCCAATCCTTTCAGCAAATGAATTTCTTCCTGAGCATACACCGCTCCTGTATAGACACTCTTATCTACTAATGCGTCGGGACGTTTGAGTGCTTCATTGATATATTCCAGTCCTATCACACTTTTAAAACCTTCGGAATGCTTAAACACTCCTTTCAAATTGGCATTATAGTAGTGTTGCCTTTTCACCATATTTTTGTCACCAATCTTGTAATTACCGCTTTCTACAAGATACTTATAGGCCGTTTCATAATTATCATTAGTCACATCCAAGTTCAGATAAGAAGCATTACCCAAGAGATATTTAGCACCTACACCCAAGTTGTACGATTTATAAGCTAAGTTGTAATCATATCCGGTTACGGGACGATCGGTGAGGCGATTGTAGTATCCTCCTTCTGTATAGAGAGACAACTTACTAGTAGGCTCGAAGGTAAACTTCTGATTCACTACATTTGCATAGTAACCCGAAGTGTTTGATTTTGCTGTGGCCTCGCCATCTTCATCAAGAGCATTCTGTTGCCAACCGTGTGCTTGCTGCCGTCTGTAAGAAGTGTATGAGCCAAACTTCTTAGTCGTTACGTCCGCACTGATGCCTTGAGTAAACTGACCGTATTCCTCAAAGTGCGTGTCGGAAGTAACGGTGAGTAAGTTCTTAGGATTTTCTGTAATAATGTTGATGACCCCCGCAATGGCATCCGAACCATAAAGAGCAGAACCGGCACCTTTCAGAATCTCTATTCGCTTCACGTTGTTTATGTCGATGCGGGCAAGGTCGATGTTGTTGGACGTATCTCCCGTAAGCTTTTTACCGTTGATAAGGATTAGCACGTACTTGTTGCTCAATCCATTCATCATCAGGTACGAGCCCATTGCATTGCTCGAGAAAGAGAGAGATGGTTGCAGCATGGTCATTGCACTCTGAAAGTCAGTTACGCCCGCTTTCTTCATGTCGGCAGAACTGATTACCTCAATGGGCACAGGCGTTTCTTTTAGTTTATGATGCGTACCTGTTCCGGTTACCACCACTTGGTCGAGGTTAATGTAGGTGCTTCGCAGTTTAATCACCATGTTTTCTTTACTGCCATTCACTTTTAGTGTGGTAGGAGTGTAGTCCAGGCAGCTGGCACGCAATAGATACTGCCCGTCTTTTACATTCTTCAGTAGAAATTCTCCTTTGCTGTTTGTCGCACAGCCCATAGTAGTTTGTTCGAGGCGCACGCTGGCCCCCTTCACGGGTTTTCCCGTTTCGGCATTAATCACCATTCCGCTTAGCGTGATCTGCGCAAGCGAACTCATTACAACACAACCTCCTAAGAGGATTGTCAGTAAGCATCTTTTCTTCATTGATGTTTGTTAAAGAAGTTAATAAATAGCATTCCTGACCCCGGGAATACTTTATTACTATGCTTTGCTTGGCAGGTTTCCTGACTATCCCCATAGAAGAGCGACCTTCCCGTATCCGTTGTAAGTGGACACAGTGGCATGTTTGGAATGCTCTCTTTTTTCACTCTTAATTGGCATAAGAGTTTTGGGTTTTACAGTAGCGGGCACTGTTCCGGATTCACACCGGATTCCCTTTTATGCAATGTGCAGAATGCTCATTACATCACCAAAGCGGGGCAAAGTTATTAATTTATTTTATATTTGCATTCTCTTTACTTAAGTAATGTAAATCAATGAAGTCACACATACTTATAGGTGCAGCCTCTTCAGGAAGCGGTAAGACCACCTTTACACTCGGATTACTCAAAGCCCTCCGCAATCGAGGATATGCAGTACAACCCTTTAAGTGCGGACCCGATTACATCGATACGCAATACCATACACTAGCTGCCGGGCAACCCTCCGTTAATCTGGATACTTGGTTGGCGTCCGAAGAGCATGTAAAGCAACTCTACAGTCGATATGGAGCAGAACCCGATGTCTGTGTCACCGAAGGTGTAATGGGGCTTTTCGACGGATATGATGGTATGCGTGGCAGTAGTGCGGAGATAGCCGAATTGCTACACATTCCCGTAGTGTTGATACTCAATGCTCGCTCAATGGCCTATTCGGCAGCTCCCATCTTGTACGGGTATAAACATTTCCATCCTTCAATACACATAACAGGAGTCGTCTTTAATCAAGTGACAGGAGAGAGCCACTACAGTTATCTACAGCAAGCATGCAAGGATGTTGGTGTGGAATCTCTTGGTTATCTGCCCAAGCGAAGCGACATTGAGATACCCTCTCGTCACTTAGGCCTTACGCTCGAAGAGAACTTCCGTTTCGATGCTTTTACCGAACGCATAGCTGCCTTGATTGAAGAGTTCGTGGATGTAGATCGATTGTTGCAATTGTCACAGAATAGGATACGGCCTTTAGGAAATGCTCGTGAAGCTAAAAATAGAGAAAACAATCAGAATAATCCTTCTACTATTAGAATAGCTGTGGCTAAAGACGAAGCGTTCAACTTTACCTATTACGAAAACATCCGTCAGCTAGAGACCTTGGGCAAAGTAACTTATTTCAGCCCGCTACGAGACACGGCATTGCCCGCCGAAACGGATTTCGTTTACCTTCCCGGCGGCTATCCTGAGTTTTTTCTGTCTACACTAAGCAGCAACATCAGTATGCTTCAATCCATAGAAACCTATGCAAGGGCAGGAGGGAAGCTACTAGCCGAATGTGGAG
Organism: uncultured Bacteroides sp.; assembly: GCF_963666545.1. Classification (NCBI taxonomy): domain Bacteria; kingdom Pseudomonadati; phylum Bacteroidota; class Bacteroidia; order Bacteroidales; family Bacteroidaceae; genus Bacteroides; species uncultured Bacteroides sp. The sequence continues at coordinate 242,438 of NZ_OY762899.1, forward strand.
GGATGATGTATCTCTGCCGTACGATCACCGGAATGGACGGAATAAAGCATTCTATGGCAGGTATATTAGAACAAGATGCCACCATGGATGGTATGAAGTTGCACTTAGGCTATCGAAGCCTGACTTACAAAGACATTCCTCTTCGGGGACACGAGTTTCATTATTCACACCTCACCAATGCTTTGCCTTCCGTTGCAACCCAATATAACGCCAAAGGAACCGAAACAAATACCACACTCATTCGCTACGAAAATGTGATAGCAGGCTATACGCATCTATACTGGGGCGAACAAAACATTCTCGATTTATGGAAATAACACTATTTTTAGAAAGATGAGCAAGATATATACCAAAGGAGGCGACAAAGGTCGCACAGGCATTCACGGAGGCCAACGAGTAGAGAAAGACGACATTCGCATTGAAGCCAACGGCTGCATAGACGAACTGAACGCAGTGATAGGCATTGTGCGTTCACTATTACCACAAGAGCATGATTATCAGGAAACGTTGCACGACATTCAGCGAGAACTGATGGTAGTGATGAGCCATGTAGCTACACCTGCTGCCATTCGCCATGAAAATCCCAATACGTTACAACAAGATCTATCCACTTTTTGCGAATCAGAGATAGATAGGCTCACCGATTTGCTTCAAGAGAATGATTACTTTGTATTACCCGGTGGTACCCCTGCATGCGCTCAATTACAATTTGCCCGTACAGTAGCCCGTCGTGCCGAACGCAGACTATGGACGCTTCACCGGCAAGACCCCGTACCTGAAGAAATCCTTCGCTTTATGAATCGTCTTTCTGATTTATTCTTCACCATGGCCCGCTATGAAATGCAACAACAAAATTGGCCCGAAGAGCGGTGGCAAGCCTTTGCTTACAAGAGGAAAAAATAACCCGTTTACGCATCATCGTCATCAAGTGATTTCTTGAAGAATTTATCTAAGAAAAGATTTTCAATCACAAAATACATAAAATCGGTTATCACCTCGTCGTTTAGTTAAGCCACTATTTATTTACATATAACAGATTCCAAATGGATCTTACTACTTCAACGTGGTGAATTAACTAGTTAAGCGTGGTGAACTAGTTAATTCACCACGCTTAACTAGTTAATTCACCATCCCCCTCTCACAACGCTTGTAGAGGGGTATTGAATAAGTTCTTAAACATTGACAGAAAACTCGTAGCTTCTTTATTTATTCGCTTCAATTGTACTGCGCTTAACTAAACGACATTAGTTTTTATTTTGTAATTACATCCACTTCCGCATATCCTGCAACGTCATCCCCTGAAGTATTCTTCAAAGCTGTAATCTTGATGAAGCGGGCCACATACATTGTATTCATTCCCTAAGTCGATGAGTAAATCAATAGGCTTTTTTTCTCCATCTTTTTGATACCATACTGTAGAGGTGTTTCCATCGTATTTGTCAGTACATTTGACGCATTGGTATTTACCTTATCAATCACTTTAAAAAGAAATTGGTTGACTTCATCCGAAACAAAACGTCTGAAATCCAATATTTTTTCCGGGACACCGTTTTTAGCACTAGTAACAGGCAGCCCAACTTCTTCAAATTGGTTGATCCGTTTAGACCAACGTTGTGTAGCCCAAGCTTTGTTTAAATTATCAAGATTCAAATATTTGTTCGCCAGCCAAACGATGATACATCGGGGCACCAACATCAATGATAAAAGATGTGTTCCCTTATTTCTTAATAAAATTCAATAAATATACATCATTTTCCCGGATATCAAGTTCTTTTGAGAAGGATTCAGTTGCTTTAACCTCAATCGTTTCAACTTGAACAGGAGAACCGTCATTGTGTTTCTTCAATTCATCAACCTGTTGTCTGTTAAGTTGTTTCGGTTTACCCATGTCCACATATTCGGTATATGCATCATTTACACGATAACCCACTTTGTAAATTTCAAGAGTATAGATTCCGGCAGGCAAATGAGATATACTTACTTTCACTTTACCCTTCGGTTTTGAGGGTAAATCTTGTATATAATATTTCTGATTATTTACTGAATCGCCTGGATGCGTGTTGGTGAAGTTCCAACAAAGTAACTGGACACCGCCATTATCGTTTTTACTTGCCCACGAACGAGTATCAGTATTCTTCAATTCTGTTTTCCCAAGCTTATTCATAAAACTGTAAGCATAAAACGCCGATTTTGGAATACCTTGAATGGTGAGCAGTCCGAACCCGCCATGAAAAGGCGTATAGCGAGGACCAGGTTCCTCAAAAATATCTGTAAATACCCAATAGGACATAGAGTTGACCGCATTTCCAACCTGTTTTATCTTTTCCAAAATGTATGCAGCCTCATGATAACTATCGTGAAGTGGATCGGAAGGTGTGTAAGAAGAACTCCATTCGGTGTAGTGCAATTCCAGATTTGGTTTAGCAGAAGCAGCGATTTCTTTACGAGATTGCAACACATCACCACTTATGCTCATTGGGTCTTTACTCAGTACAGTGCCACCGTTACCGTATTCATCAAGAAATCCTTGTTTAACACCATAAGAATGAGTGCTGACAAAGTCGATTGGCACATTGTTTTTGACACAAAAATCGATCATTTCACTCTCCCATGCAGCCCCAGCCGTTCCGGGCCCACCAACCTTGTAATCGGTATTTACACTTTTGACAGCTTTTGCCGTGTACTGATATAGTTTGAAATAATCTGCTTGTGTGCCTGTCCAGAATCCAGGCGAAAGATTTGGTTCGTTCCAGACTTCAAAATACCATGTTTTTACCTCATCTATGCCATAACGCTCGGTGAAATGTTGAGTAAGATTGCGGATAAAATCTTCCCATTTATTGTAATCTTTTGGTGGGGTAACATTTCCTCTCCACCAAAAGATAGTTTGACTGCCGCTTGCCAACGCTGCAGGCATGAATCCTAATTCTACAAATGGTTTGATCCCTATACTCAACAGGTAATCATATAAAGCATCAATGTACATGTAATTATATTGTGGATTACCTTTTCCATCCTCGGTGTACACAGCCATATCGTCCGACAACAGACCGTGCATGCGGATGTATTTAAAATCGCACTCTTTTTTCACATAAGCCAATTGTTGCTGCCAATCTGCTCGAAGTCCTTCGTTGGCTCTACCGGCTCCAATACACTGTTTGAACATGGTATTCATAGCACCATCCTCAATATTATAATCTATATTAATAGCCCTTTCTGCTATTAATGTAGATTTTTTTTTCTTCCCTTCTGCACTCACTGTTGTTTGAAGAAACAAAGCACTTACAATTAAAACGAATACATTTAATTTCATATGTTCTTTATAATATTATGATATTGCAAAAATATATTTATATTCACACACCTTTAGTCTCATTTTGTATTTGATAACGGTTCTATTTGTTGCAAACACTACTTCTCAGATCTTTAATTCGAAGAATTCATAATAATACAATTTATTGAAGCACGTTTTAGCAGGTTATGCAGATTGTTTAAGACGATCAACCTAACTGATAAACGCTGGCAAGTTATAGAAAAAAATAATAGAGCCACAGTTCGAGAGCGAAAACATTTATCCTTAAATGTTATTTTCACAGAATGATCCTCAAGGCAGTTTCCCTGATTCGTAAATAGCTTAAATTAAATAAGAAAAGTTACGATTTCATCTATTTTAAGTTTGATTTATTATAAAAATAAAGTATATTTGCAAGAACTCATTATTTATACTCCAAAAACGAGTACAGTTTGTCTCGGAGGTTTTATTTTTTTTCATCATCACTTCACTTTTCCTAAAGAAACACAGCTCAAAGCTACTCGCATCACTTCGCTGGCTTAACATACAGATTATAAATTAATATATAAATAGATGAAACTGATTATTATATCAAACAGATTACCTATAAAGGTAATCAAGAAAAATGGTAAAATGAGCTTTACACCTAGTGAAGGTGGCTTGGCAACCGGATTGGCTTCGTTAAAAACCACAATGGAAAAGCATTGGATTGGCTGGCCGGGAATCTTTACAGATAATGACGAGGAGAAAAAAGCAATCACCAAACATCTGGAGAAATTCAATTATCATCCGGTTTTTCTCTCAAAAGATCAGATTGAGGAATATTATCATAAATATAGCAACAGCGTTATTTGGCCTTTGTGCCATTACTTTTATATGCATGTAAAGTATGGCATGTCGTCATGGAAAGTGTATCAGGAGGTAAATCAGTTGTTTGCCCAGATAGCTTCTTTGCAAATTAAGGCTGGAGATATTGTGTGGGTACAAGATTATCAGTTGATGCTGCTTCCTACAATGTTGCGTGAGGAAAATACGAATATTAGCATTGGCTATTTTCATCACATTCCTTTTCCATCTTACGAACTATTCAGGATTCTTCCTGAGAGGGCTAAAATATTGAATGGACTCCTTGGGGCTGACTTAATAGGCTTTCATACTGCCGACTATATGCGCCACTTTATGAGCGCTGCCGAGCGGGTATCTAATGTGAAATTCATCATGGATGAGACGAAATACAACAATCGAATGATACATGTTGATGCGTTTCCAATGGGGATCAATTATAATAAATATAGCAGTGCTCCTTTAAAAGCAGCTCCAAAAAAGCTGTCGATGGAATGGAAGAAGAAATTTGGCGGACGTAAGATTATTATTTCTGTTGATCGCTTAGATTATAGTAAAGGAATCATTCATCGACTGAAAGGATTCGATCGTTTCTTGGAGGAACATCCTGAATATCATGAAAAGGTGTCGCTGGTGATGGTTGTTGTTCCCTCTCGTGACAAGGTAGATGCGTATGCTGACTTGAAAAAAGAGATAAACGAAAATATAGGAATGATCAATGGCAAGTATTCTAACTTGAGCTGGGTACCTGTGCAATATTTCTATCGCAGTTTTTCGTTTGAGCGACTGATTGCTTTGTATCACATTTCGGATGTAGCATTGGTTTCTCCTTTAAGAGATGGAATGAATCTGGTTGCCAAAGAGTACGTTGCAGTAAAAGGGGATACTCCGGGAGTGTTGATATTGAGCGAAATGGCTGGTGTGGCTCAGGAATTGAGAGATGCTATTATTGTGAATCCAAACGATATTGACGACATTAAAGATGCGATTGTAAAAGCACTGCAAATGCCTCTTGACGAACAACTAAAGCGTATGGCCAGAATGCAAAAAGTAATCTCTGTGCAGACTATTCAAAAATGGGCGGCAGATTTTATCCATGAATTATCAGGTATTAAAACGGAAAATGAGGCGCTTACAGCTAAATTGTTCGATGATGCAAAGAAGAAGAAGCTTGTAGATGATTACTCTAAGAGCAAAAAGAGATTGATTGTTCTGGATTATGACGGAACATTGTCTCCATTCACAAGTGTTCCCGAAGAGGCGATTCCTTCTGTTGGATTGATTGCCTTATTAAAGAAGCTTATCAAAGATCCAAAAAACTTGGTTGCTATCTGTAGCGGAAGAGATCAAAAAACATTAATGAAATGGTTTGGAGACTTACCCATAGTACTTGCTGCTGAACATGGGGCCTTTGTACGTGAAAAAGGAGAATGGACAAATAATCTTGTGGAGAAAAAATGGAATAAGGATATTGTTGACATTATCGAAAAAATGACGGAGAAAACGCCGGGATCTTTCTTGGAAACGAAAAAAACGGCGCTTGTGTGGCACTACAGAAATGTAGACCCTTGGGTTGCTGCACTACGTGAACAACAAATGGTCAGTATTCTCCGGGAAAAATGCGCTCGAGAGGGGTTGCAGATAATGAAAGGCAATAAAATAGTTGAAGTAAAAGCAATGGGATGTGACAAGGGATTTGTGGTAAAACATTTGCTTGAATTAGACAAATATGATTTTACGTTTGCCATTGGAGACGATACTACGGATGAGGATATGTTTAGGGAAATGCCTAAAAAAGCGTACACCATTAAAGTAGAAGAGGTCTCTAATGATGCACGCTTTTATGTGGAATCTCAGAAAGAGGTTTTGCCATTACTAAAATTAATGGTTCAATAGCACAATGATTGTTTTCGCTTACGGACGAATGAAATGTGAACGGTTTTTTTCTTCTGAGAGTAATATTCCTATATCAATCATAGCCAAGTGGGAGTAAGCTTGTGGGAAGTTGCCCAACTGCCTCTTGCTGATGAAATCGAGATCCTCACTCATGAGCCCCACGTGGTTAGTGTATGAACAGAGTTGATTGAATATCCTCCGGGCATCATCTTGCCGTCCGGTAACAAAGAGTGCACGTACAAGCCAAAAGGTGCAAATAGTGAATGCAGAACTGGGAGTGCCGAAATCATCCTCATTTTTGTAACGATACATCAAACCATTAAAAAACAGCGACTTTTTAACTGCAATAACTGTTTTCTTGTATTTTTCATCTTCCGCATCTATAAATCCGTATGATTCCATCAGAAGCAGTGAAGAATCCATATTTAGATTGTCATACGCTTGTGAGAAACTTTGGATTTCTTCTTTCCATCCATTTAGGAGTACGTCCTCTTTTATTAAATAAGCCTCCTTACCCCATGTCAAAGCAAAATATTCTCTATTTAGCAGTTCGGCAATCTTTATGGCACGATCTAAAGCTACCCAACACATTACTTTAGAAAAGACGAAATGGTGATCTTTCGTTCTTATTTCCCAAATTCCTTTATCGGGTTTACGCCAATTTTCGATCACGTCTTTGGCAATAATCTTCACTACTTCAAACATCTCTTCCACTTCATCCAGAGAACCGGGAAAATTGGCAAAGTACTGATAAATAACATCCATTAAGTATCCTGAGGAGTCGTTTTGCTCCTGAATGTATGCTTCATTGCCAATGCGCACCGGTCGGGAGTTTTCAAAGCCTGACAGATGAGGAAGTAATTTTTCGATGAGCACTCTTTCTCCTCGGATGCCATACATAATCTGCAGACTATCGTTCTTGGATTTTAAGATGTTTTTGATGAACGTGATGAATCGGGATGCCGCACCTGGATGATGTAGCTTCAATAACGTATTGATTGACATAGAGGCGTCGCGAACCCAGCAAAAGCGATAATCCCAGTTGCGCTCTTCGCCGATAGATTCGGGCAAGCTAGTAGTGAGCGCTGCCAGAACAGCACCCGTACGATGATAGGACATCAACTTCAACACAAGCATGCTACGGGTGATCTCTTCGTTGTAGTTGATGAATTTCCGTGATCGGTTACTCCAGTTGAGCCAATAGACCATTGTACGTTGATATTCCAGATTAACGCGCTCAATGTCTATCGGTATGAGTTTTTGATAATAGGAAAAAAGAAAGAAAGAATCTTTAGTGAGCACAATTTCATTTCCATCTATGATATCTTGCAAACTTAAATTGGAGTAGAGATATGCGGTGTCTTTATGGTTGTTGGATGAATTGGTGCGTACGAATTCATCATTAATATTTTGTTGCACAGTGATGTCGGCCGCATAATTCATTGCGGGAGAGTAATCTACACGTATAGTGGGAGAGCCATATAAAATGCGTATGAAACGATATACTTCGGGAGGAGTGTAATGGGTTTTTGAACCTGTTTGGTAGCGGGGCATAAAGTCTATTAGCTCAAACGCGGCTAAACCATTGTCGAACTTGGTTTGAAGAATGTTTGTTTGTTCGATGTATGCCTGAGATATTTTATAGTCATTGGAAGTCAAGATGCCAAAGCTACCTCCTTTTTCTTCATCAAGTAAACGCCCAAATATTGAAGGAGAGTCAAAATCGGGAAAACACAGCCAATCTATTTGTCCGGTCTTTGAAACCAAGGCTGCTGATCGGCAATTGCCTATTACTCCATAATCCAATGTTTTCATCCGCATATTTTTTAGTTTATTTATTATCGATCTCACTTAGAAAGTCTTTCAGAGAATCACTTCGTTCTTTTAATAGTCGATCGGGCTTCCGGTATAGTGTCTGTTGGAGTTTTATCGGCTGCTTCTGTTTTTGCTTTTTTCTTCTTTTTGCTCCAATTATTCCAGAAGAACAACTCCTTCCACCTATTAAAGTCTTTTTTATACATCACACCAACTCCCTGAGTAGTGAGGTTGGTTCGGGTATAATATTTATCGTTCGTTTCATTATAAGCTTTTAGACGAATATCTCCGGAACGGGTGAGAAGCCATTCGGCTTGGAAATCGCCAACAAAGTTAGTTGTCGAAAGGGGGTTGTCTCGATAACCAAAATTTCCGTTTACCAATAAGCGATTATTCAGCAATTGTGCGGAAAGGATTCCTTCTACTTCAACATCTGTCCAGCCTTTATCTCCTGTGCTTAAGTTAGTTCCGAAATTCCAATTATTATTATTCATAATATTGGATAACATATTGTTGAACTGTCCCGACAGTGTGGAGGAAAGTACAGAAGACATTAAATTGGAATTTTGGGTTGTGTTTACATTTTCAGCGGTGTAAAACTTCCCAATACTTAATAAGTAAAGGATTTGCATGTTCATTTGCTCATCGGTGCTGATATAATTACGAACAAGCGTTTGTACTTCGTCACTCTCATTAGGAAGTTCTATTCCCATTTTGATGTCTGGCCTCAGAAGCACACCCGTAAGGTTCATTATGCAGTTCACTTTCACATTAGGTTGTTTGGTGAAATCGCTAACATCGGACATTAAATCATTCAATGAGGCCGAATTGACAGTATAAACGGCTTGAATATTCATATTCGCATCTAAAGGATTGCCATTGAAAGAGATTTCACTGCCGTCTTTAATGATAAAATCTTTGCGAATTACTTCTTGTAAGCTAAACTTATAAACTCCTTGACTGATGCGATAGTTGCCAAACATCTTGACATCTCCCTTATTATAGTATTCGGTACGGATATTGCCGTTTCCTTTTCCGCTTATATAATCACCGGCAATTGGATCCATAATAATTTTCATATTGGCATCGGGAGTTGCATCTACCAAAATGTTTAAGCGTACATCCATCGGAGGTTCATCCTCTTTCAACTTCTGCTCCATATTATGCCCGGATTCTTCATCAATAGAGTCCTCTACAACCCGCTTTTGCGTTTTATCAATAAATTTGATGAATTGGTTGCTGGTTGCGGATGCTGTAGCACCGACAACATAAACAAAATTTGTATTACGATTAGTGGTAATAGCAGCGTCTACACTGAGGCCTTGCTGCTGATTACCCGTTAGTAGCGCATTCCCTGTTCCGTATACTTTGCCGTAAAATGGGATAGACGAACTTTCTTTGGTGTTCATCACTAGCATATTGTTAGCTTTAAACTCCAGCTTGTAACTCATGTTTTTCAAGTTACGGTGGTGAATGTATCCATTTGCAATGCCACGATGTCCTTCAAGGTCGTATATTGGAATATTATCTAATGTAAAGGCTTCAGGAGTGATGCGTACGCTATCTTTTAAAGCAAATTGGGCATTGAGAATATTGACTTTGAAAGATGCATCCGGCTTGACACTTCCTTCCAGATTAAGGGCGCTAAATTTTCCAAAAAGATGAATCTTTCCACTAGCTCGCCCTTTAATGTCCGACACAATGGATTTGACATAGTATTCCATGAATTTCAGGTTGGTACTATCAGCTTGTATGTGCAGATCAATCCCACTTTTAGGCTTAAGGGGATAAATATAGCCAGATACGTTGGTTGCCGAAACTCCTTGTTCTTTTATCTTTGCATCCAGAAAAACGCCCTCATTTTTATCATCCCACTCTCCATAGATGTTCATGTCACCTAACAGCCCATCATTGAAACCAAAGTTTTTGACGAATAGACGAGTGTTCATGATGGGTTTCTTCATCGCATGATTAACGTAGGCCGTACCTGAAGCCAGTCCTTTAAAATAGATTCCTTTTAGATCAACAACATCGAAGACATAGGCTATATTAATTTCTTTCATATCAACTTTAACTGTATCGCTTGGATTGTCAGATGCATCTCCATTGATACGAATAAATTGCTTCTTATGACTAAAATAAAAATTATTAATTGCTATTTTACCTGAATCGGCCACAATATTTGAAGGATGTACCTGCCAGATGGTGTCGTTGAGTATAATGTCTGTAGGCTGCACATTGACTATTGCTTTCAACGTGGAGTTCCCCAATTTATTTATGTATCGTTTCAGGTGGCTTACCGCTGCTAATTTGCCGCTATATGTCTCTGTTCCATTATTGCCCCAGTTAAAAGTACTACTAATCATATCGTTTTTGGCTTGGGCATCTAGTGAAATATTGACATCACTAGCCTTACGCTTGCTTGTAAACCTTATATGACCGGTAATCTGATCGCTGGGATTCTCGCATACAATGAGTCCTGATTCGATGGATAAGTTGCCATAGCGCATTTTAGGAAAATAACCCTCAATACGAAGTCTCTTTGCATTGTCATTGAAGTATCCTTTGATCGTAGAATGACTATATACGCTGACGGGTATATCAAACACGGAAGAAAGAATATCGGTATTAAAAATATGAATATCAAAGCTAAAGTTATTTTTTGTAGCTACATCCACGTGTTTCGGTACAAGCGAGGGCATATATTTTTTCATAATGTTCATAACACTAGTCGTTATAGTGCGGTATGAATAGCTCCCTTCTATACTTGCTCTAAGAAAACTAGACTGAATGTTTATTTTTTTTTGACCGCTCTCATGAGTAGCCAAAATATTCATATGATCCATGAGAAACGTTTTATCGGGAGCATCAAATCTCAAACTGTCTATATTGATCTCACCATACATCTCGTCAATGGAACCACCTTTGAAATTAGCGTTTATCGTTAATGAGAATTCTGTATCTTTATATTTTGGCGTTAAATTCAGCTCATGAGGGCGGACTTTATCCACAATAGCTTTAAAGTTAAAAGTCGGAATCTTTTCAACCGTATTGAATGAACCATTTATCATAATGGAACCATTGGTGTCATTGATGGCTAGCTTTCCGTCATAACCTCCATCTTTATATTCACCATCGAGCGCAATATTTTCGTATTTATACTTGCTGTATTCAATGGAAGAGATCAAACCTTTCATCACAATGGAAGGAAATTGTGCTTTTTGGTGAGAACCCTTAACATCAATATTTAAAGTGGTTTTGCCTAATTTATCATTAGCCAGTAATTTACCTATCTCAAAATCAGTGGTCTTTACAGAACCGGAATAGGCAAAGGTGCCTTTTTCTTTATTTGAACTAAGTTTTAAGTCGGTTTTTACGGAACCAAGGCTTGTTCTAAACATTCCGTATGTAACCAGATCGGTGTAGTAACCGGATATTTCACCACGGAAAGAAATATTTCCCAAGCGTTTTAATAAAGGAGAAACATTACTGAATTTTTCGCCGAGATTGCGAGCTATAAAGTTAATACCTTCACCATTGATAGATAAATCGGAAAGGTTACCATATATATAAGTGTCTTGCGATCGAGATAAGTCTTGCAATGACAAATTGCCTTTTATCTTAAGGCGATTTTGAGCATTGATGTATAGCCGCGAAAAGTTTAGTTGATTGATGCTACCTGCAACATCCATCTCTATATCCATCTTTTCTTTGAAGTTGGATAGGGCGGGCACAAAAGGTGAAATATCCTGTAATGTAATGTGTGAAGGCAACATGCTGAGTGAAAAATGCACATCATCAATAAAATGCTTAAAAGAAGCAAGACTATCATACTTCATGCGTATGGTGTCCATCCGCAAAGAGCTATTAGGCAAATCAACAGCAAAATTCTCTATGCGCATTTTTTTATCGTTGGCCAGCACTTTAAAGGAAAGTTTGCGTAACTCAAAACCTGATTGTTCGTCTACACTGAGACGTTTGATATAGGCATTGATCGAATCTTTTTGAAATGCCTTTAACGATATGTTGGCAATAATGTTATGCAGCCTGATGTGCTTGGCATTGAATGTCCCGGGAGTTCCCAATTCAGAAAAAACATCGTATGACAATTTGCCACGTCGTATGAGAATGGAGTTAATTCTCAAATCGATATTCGATTTGCTTTTAACTGTATCTTTGGAGGCAAATGCATCAATTAAGAATTTGAAATTTGGATCAGCCTTGGGGGTCCTCTTATTAAGACTGATATTGAAGCCAAACAGCTGTACGCTACTGATAGAAATTTTCCCTCTGAATAGAGGAAGTATATCGAATTTAGCCGAAAGACGGGTTACTTTCAGCATCTCTTTGCCGGATTTATCGTCTAGCAGTACATCATCAATAATGATGCGATTCAGCAATCCTATATCAATGCGACCTATTGTTAGCTTTGTTCCTAATTTATCAGCTAGCTCTTCAGCAACAAACGCAGTCAGCTTTTGCTGAACATATGGTATATTCAACGCAACAATGGCTCCTATATATACTCCAAGTACGATGCCGAGCACCCAACGTATTGTTATTCTTAACGTTTTGATAGACAGTTGTTTTTTTTAAGCCAACAAAAATATAAAATTTAAAGTTATGAATCCTAGTTTTATCATTACTTTTGTAGCCTTAAACATTAAAAAACATATGTCTGTTATTATATTAGGAATAGAATCATCGTGCGATGATACTTCGGCCGCCGTTATTAAAGACGGTCTTCTCTTATCAAATGTGGTTGCTAGTCAGGCTGTTCATGAATCATATGGTGGCGTAGTGCCTGAGCTAGCTTCGCGCGCTCATCAGCAAAACATTGTCCCTGTGGTACACGAAGCATTGAAACGAGCTGGAATATCCAAAGAAGAGCTCAGTGCGGTTGCCTTTACACGTGGCCCCGGATTAATGGGATCTTTATTGGTCGGGGTCTCTTTTGCTAAAGGCTTTGCTCGTTCTTTAAATATACCATTGGTAGATGTTAATCACTTGAATGCACATGTTCTAGCTCATTTTATTAAAGAGGAGAATGAGGTTAGTAAACAACCTGCTTTTCCGTTTTTATGTTTATTGGTGTCTGGAGGGAATTCGCAAATCATTTTAGTGAAAGCTTATAATGATATGGAGGTATTAGGACAAACGATCGATGATGCAGCCGGTGAGGCAATTGATAAGTGTTCTAAAGTGATGGGGTTGGGCTATCCCGGAGGACCTATTGTTGATAGGCTTGCGCGACAAGGAAACCCGAAAGCGTTTTCCTTCAGTAAACCTCATATTCCGGGACTTGATTATAGTTTTAGCGGATTGAAAACTTCTTTTCTATATTCATTGCGTGATTGGATAAAGGAAGATCCCTATTTTATAGAGCACCATAAAACAGATTTAGCTGCTTCGTTGGAAGCCACCATTGTGGATATATTGATGGACAAGCTTAGAAAGGCTGCCAAGCAATATAATATTAAAGAGGTGGCGATAGCTGGAGGAGTATCTGCCAATAATGGGTTACGTAATGCTTTTCGTGAACATGCTGAAAAGTATGGTTGGGAAGTATATATACCAAAATTTAGTTATACAACGGATAATGCAGCAATGATAGCGATTACGGGATATTTGAAATATCTGGATAAGGATTTCTGTTCCATAGAGCTGCCTGCATATTCGCGAGTTACATTATCATAAATACAATGTTTGCGGAAATTATCACAATAGGCGATGAATTGCTCATAGGGCAGGTCATTGATACAAATTCTGCCTGGATGGGTAGAGAACTGAATAAGATAGGCATTGAGGTTGTTCGGATAACTTCTGTACGTGATCGCTCTCTAGAAATAACTGATGCGATAGATACTGCGATGAAAAGAGTGGATATCATACTTGTAACAGGAGGATTGGGCCCAACCAAGGATGACATAACCAAGCAAACTCTCTGCGAGTATTTTCATACTGAATTGATTTTTAGCGAGGAAGTATTCGAAAACATCAAGAAAGTGCTATCCGGAAGAATTCCGATGAATGCGCTCAATAAGAGCCAAGCGTTGGTACCGAAAGATTGTATTGTGATTAATAATCGAGTGGGTAGTGCTTCAATTAGTTGGTTCGAAAGAGATAGCAAGATTCTGGTTTCTATGCCAGGTGTGCCACAAGAGATGACTACGGTAATGACAGAAGAGGTTATTCCACGTCTGCGTGGCAAATTTGATATGGATGTGATTATGCATAAGACGTTTGCCGTGAAGAACTATCCTGAATCTGTGCTGGCCGAGAAGTTGGAATCATGGGAAAAAGCACTACCGGATTGCATAAAGTTAGCCTATTTACCTAAGCCGGGCATTGTGCGTCTACGGTTAACTGCACGAGGCGTGAATAAAGAGTTCATAAATGCGGTACTTTTGCAGGAAACTGAAAAATTGCAAAGCATTTTAGGAGAAGATATTTTTGATGAATACGACCTACCGGTTGAAGTCGTGGTGGGCAACCTGCTAAAAAATAGAGGATTATCTATCGCCACAGCCGAAAGTTGCACCGGAGGAACCATTGCATCACATTTAACTTCAGTAGCCGGATGTTCGGAATATTTTAAAGGGAGTGTGGTTGCTTATTCTAACGAAGCAAAAATAAGCTTGCTTGGTGTGTCTGCCGAGACGCTTAATGTTCACGGCGCTGTGAGCAGAGAGACTGTTATAGAAATGGTAAAAGGTGCGATGAAAGCGCTCAAAACGGATTGTGCGGTGGCTACTTCGGGGATTGCCGGTCCCGGTGGCGGTACAATGGATAAGCCTATTGGTACAGTCTGGATTGCTGCCGCTTATCAGAATGAAATTCTTACTTTGAAGCAAGAAACAGATAGAGGAAGAGAACTAAATATCGAGAGAGCTTGTAATAATGCCCTTTTGTTGATTCAAAAACTGATAAAATAAAAGGATATGTCTCTAAAAGAGCGAATTATTTTATGAAATACTTGTTTTGTATCCATAAAAGTGCTTACTTTGCGCTCTGTTTGGAAGAAGTATAGATAAAAACTATAAAAATAAGATAGAAATGTCGAAAATTTGTCAAATTACAGGAAAGAAAGCCATGATTGGCAACAATGTTTCACACTCAAAAAAGAGAACTAAAAGAACTTTTGATGTGAACTTGTTTAAGAAGAAGTTCTATTACGTAGAACAGGACTGCTGGATCAGCTTAAGCCTTAGTGCTGCTGGTTTGCGCTTGATTAATAAGAAAGGATTAGATGCTGCTTTAAATGACGCAGTAACTAATGGGTATTGTGATTGGAAAAGCATTAAAGTAATAGGCTAACGTAGAGGAGAAACTGACTTATGGCAAAAAAGGCAAAAGGTAACAGAATACAGGTGATTCTTGAGTGCACTGAACACAAAGAAAGTGGCATGCCGGGAACATCTCGTTACATTACAACGAAAAATAGGAAGAATACAACTGAAAGAATTGAATTGAAGAAATACAACTCAATTTTGAAGAGAGTAACAGTTCATAAAGAAATTAAATAAGATATAACCCATGGCAAAGAAAACAGTAGCAAGCTTGCACGAAGGAACCAAAGAAGGGCGTTCTTATACTAAGGTTATCAAAATGGTGAAATCTCCAAAAACAGGAGCTTATACCTTTGATGAACAAATGGTACCTAACGAAAAGGTTCAGGACTTTTTCAAAAAATAATAGTTACTATTTAATTAAATAAGTAATTATCAAAAAGTTCCCTCCATTCAACAATGGAGGGAACTTTTTGTATAAACATGTTTCTCGAATGATAGACACATGGAATTGGATAATTTTTCATTTTTCATTTTTTACTTTTCAGTACTTATTATATCTTTGTAGCATAATGTATTACGCAAATAAATAGTATCATGGGATTTTTAAATTTTTTCTCAAAAGAAAAGAAGGATACTTTAGATAAAGGCTTGTCCAAAACTAAAGAAACTGTTTTCGGTAAGATAGCTCGAGCTGTGGCAGGAAAGTCTAAAGTGGATGACGAGGTACTTGATAATCTGGAAGAAATCCTTATTACTTCTGATGTGGGAGTGGAAACGACTCTAAAGATCATCAAACGGATAGAAAAAAGGGCCGCCACTGATAAATATATAAATACACAAGAATTAAACCTGATTTTGCGGGAAGAAGTCGCTGCGCTATTGAGCGAAAATAATTCGGATGATGTAGATGACTTTGATGTACCTACTGGAAAGAAACCCTATGTCATCATGGTTGTGGGGGTAAATGGGGTTGGTAAAACAACGACTATTGGCAAGTTGGCTTATCAGCTAAAGAAGGCCGGCAAATCAGTTTATCTTGGTGCTGCGGACACCTTTCGCGCCGCTGCAGTTGAGCAACTGGTTATTTGGGGAGAAAGAGTGGGAGTACCTGTGATTAAACAAAAAATGGGTGCGGATCCTGCATCTGTAGCTTATGACACTCTTAGTTCGGCCGTTTCAAACAATGCTGATGTGGTGATTATTGATACTGCCGGACGTTTGCATAATAAAGTGGGGTTGATGAATGAATTGACCAAGATTAAAAATGTGATGAAAAAGGTTGTGGAAGATGCTCCCAATGAGGTACTCTTAGTGCTTGACGGATCTACCGGACAAAATGCTTTTGAACAAGCGAAGCAATTTACTTTGGCTACAGAAGTGACAGCAATGGCGATCACTAAACTGGATGGCACTGCAAAAGGAGGAGTAGTCATCGGCATTTCGGATCAGTTTAAAATTCCGGTGAGGTATATTGGTTTAGGGGAAGGAATAGAAGACTTACAGGTCTTCAGGAAGAAAGAATTTGTTGATTCGCTATTTGGAGGAAATGAATGAAAAGAAAAACGATTGATATAATTACTTTGGGTTGCTCAAAAAATCTGGTTGACTCAGAGCAACTAATGCGCCAACTTAAAGGATCCGGATATGATGTTACTCACGATTCGGAAACTCCCAAGGGTGATATAGCTGTTATTAATACATGCGGGTTCATTGGGGATGCAAAAGAAGAGTCTATTAATATGATTCTGGAATTTGCACAAGCAAAAGAGCAAGGAAGCTTAAAAAAACTTTTTGTGATGGGATGTCTATCTGAACGTTATCTTAAAGAACTTGCGACTGAAATTCCCCAAGTAGATAAATTTTATGGGAAGTTTAACTGGAAAGACTTACTGCATGATTTGGGTAAAGCATATCATGAAGAATATAATATTGAGCGTACCTTAACGACTCCGAAGCATTATGCTTATTTAAAAATATCGGAAGGATGTGACAGAAAATGTTCATATTGTGCTATCCCGATTATTACAGGACGGCACATTTCACTCCCAATGGAAAAAATATTGGAAGAAGTAAGGTTCCTTGTTTCTCAGGGAGTGAAGGAATTTCAGATTATTGCTCAAGAACTGACTTATTATGGTATTGATTTGTATAAGAAACAAATGATTGCTGAGCTAATTGAGAGAATCGCCGACGAACCCGGAGTAGAATGGATTCGCTTGCATTATGCTTATCCTGCTCACTTTCCAACAGATTTGCTTCGCGTAATGAAGGAGCGTAATAATGTATGTAAATATCTGGATATTGCCTTGCAGCATATTAGTGACAATATGCTGACTCGAATGAATCGTCATGTGACAAAAGAAGAAACATATCATCTCATAGAGCAATTTCGCAAAGAGGTTCCAGGTATTCATTTACGTAC
Organism: uncultured Bacteroides sp.; assembly: GCF_963666545.1. NCBI lineage: Bacteria > Pseudomonadati > Bacteroidota > Bacteroidia > Bacteroidales > Bacteroidaceae > Bacteroides > uncultured Bacteroides sp. The sequence continues at coordinate 259,998 of NZ_OY762899.1, forward strand.
GACTCTAATGGTTGGTCATCCGGGAGAAACCGATGAGGACTTTGAAGAATTAAAAGAATTCGTTCGTAAGGCTCGCTTTGACCGTATGGGAGCTTTTGCTTATTCGGAAGAAGAGGGAACTTATTCAGCTGAAAACTATGAGGATTCAATTCCATACGAAGTAAAGCAAGCACGCCTTGATGAGTTGATGAACATCCAACAAGGTATTTCGTCTGAGCTGAGTGCATTGAAGATTGGACAAAAGATGAAAGTGATTATTGACCGGATTGAAGGGGATTATTATATTGGACGTACAGAGTTTGATTCACCCGAAGTTGATCCAGAAGTCTTAATCAACTGTTCTGAAGGCACTTTATCAACCGGAAAATTTTATGAGGTTCAAATAGTCGATTCCGATGATTTTGACCTTTATGCAAAGATTATTTAAATATTTTCGAATATAATTTGCGTGTATAGTTAATAATTAGTAATATAGCGTCGCACTTCTAAAAGAATCAAATTTTGAATAATAAAGAATTTACTTCGGAATTGGCTAAAAGGCTCGGATGTACTATAAAAGAGACTTCCGATCAGATGTCTTCTTTCTTGTCTGACTTAACTCAGCACTTACAGGAAGGAAGTTCTTTGTCTATACAGGGATTTGGCTCTTTTGAAGTGAAAAAGAAAGCAGAACGTATATCGATAAATCCGACTACTAAACAACGCATGCTTGTTCCTCCCAAACTTATTTTGACCTACAAACCCAGTATATCATTGAAAGATAAATTTAAATAAGATTTTGCGCAATGAATGAAAAACTGAATATGCAGAGCCTTATTGATCTTTTGGCAGAAAAACGGAGCATGAATAAGAAAGATGCTGAACTTTTTGTCAGAGAATTTTTTCTTTTGATTGAACAGGTATTGGAGGATGATAAATATGTAAAGATTAAAGGACTGGGTACTTTTAAACTAATTGATGTAGAAAGTAGGGAAAGCATAAATGTAAATACGGGAGAGAGATTTGAAATTCAAGGTCATACAAAAATATCTTTTGTTCCTGAAGCCTCGTTACGTGATGCGGTTAATAAGCCGTTTGCTCATTTTGAAACAGTAATATTAAATGATGATACTGTTCTGGAAGATACTCCAATAAATAGTTTGGAAGAAGATGTTGATGATAACAATGCCAAGTTATCAGATGACTCAGATCAATTGTCGAAAGTATTGGTTAGCAACGTTATAGAAACAGAAACCGCTACTTCCGAAAAAGTAGAACCAATGCTAGAAGTTGAAGAACAAGTGCAAGTAGATGAGAAAGCTGAAGCAGAAGTATATGAAAAGAGAGAAAACCCAGAGCAAGAAGAGGTGGAACCTGCTACATCTTTGGTAGAAAAGCACTTGTCTGTTGAAGATATCATAGCTTTGGAAATACGGAAAGCGGATGCAGAGTATCGGGAATCTGAAAAAAGTTCTTCGCCTAATATTGACTCTTTTGAAAAAAGTACAAAAAAAAGATCCCCGGTTTTTTATATTATAGGCACTGCTATTGCTATTGTTCTCTTATGTATTGGTTCTGTTTTCTATATGTACTACCCTGATCTGTTTGATGATTTATTTTCAAGCAATACACAAAAGATATCTACAGCACCTGTTTTAGATGCAAAAGTAAAGACGGTAATAGTGCCGGTTGATACTTTTAATACTAGCGTTTCAAGTAAGCAAAAATTAAATGTGCATAGAGATTCTATAAAAGAAACAATCGCTCTATTACCAAAAAAGACTCCTATAGAGACTAAGAAAGAGCCTATTAATAATAAGATGCATAACTTGGCAAAACAGGAAGAGCCGGTTATCCCAGACTCAGTTAATTATGTAATAGTAGGAACTAAGGCAACATATACGGTACAGGAAGGTGAAACTTTAACCAAGGTTTCTTTGCGATTCTATGGAACAAAGAGCATGTGGCCATATATAGTAAAGCATAATCGTAATACGATTAAGGATCCCAATAAAGTTCCTTATGGCACGATTCTTAAAATACCCGAATTAAAGAAGAAATGATTTCTTTCGTAGCTTTAAAAAGCCGATATGCCAATTTTTCTGGTTCTATCGGCTTTCTCTTTTTTCTATATTAAAAAAGAAAAGTGATCAAATGAAGCTGTTCTAAGTGCCGTCTTAAGTTATAAAAACGCTAAACCGTATTAAAGCAACTTAATCTAAACGTTTAACATGGTTTTTTAATAAAAATTAGTTGTAATGGTTAATTATATACTGTACTTTTGAAATCATTTTTATTAAGAAGACATTAAACAATAAAACAATAGTATTTATGGCTGAATCAATTGACATCCGCGAACTGAATGAGCGGATTGAAAGACAGAGTGCTTTCGTTACGAATCTTACAATGGGCATGGACCAAATTATCGTAGGACAGAAACATTTGGTCGAATCATTGTTAATAGGGTTACTTTCTGACGGACATGTACTTCTGGAAGGTGTGCCAGGATTGGCTAAAACCCTAGCAATCAAAACCCTAGCTTCACTTATTGACGCAAAATATAGTCGTGTACAATTTACGCCAGACTTGCTACCTGCTGACGTTATAGGTACGATGGTTTACAGTCAGAAAGATGAAACGTTTCAAGTAAAAAAAGGACCTGTCTTTGCTAACTTTGTTCTTGCAGATGAAATAAACCGCGCTCCGGCTAAAGTCCAGAGTGCTTTGTTGGAGTCCATGCAGGAACGTCAGGTAACAATCGGTACTGAAACATTCAAATTGCCTCACCCTTTTTTGGTTCTAGCCACTCAAAATCCTATCGAACAAGAAGGTACTTACCCGTTGCCTGAAGCTCAGGTAGACCGTTTCATGCTAAAAGTGGTCATTGATTATCCGAAAATGGAAGAGGAGAAATTAATTATCAGACAGAATATTGGTGAGAATAAAATTGATGTAAAAGCAATCCTTAAAGCAGAAGAGGTTCTTGAAGCCCGCAAAGTAGTACGTCAAGTATATCTGGACGAGAAGATAGAGCGCTATATCGTCGATATTGTATTTGCCACTCGTTACCCGGAAAGATATGACTTAAAGGAATTGAAAGGTTTAATTGCTTTTGGAGGATCACCGCGTGCTTCTATTAATCTAGCATTAGCTGCTCGTGCATATGCCTTTATCAAGCGTCGTGGCTATGTTATTCCGGAAGATATTCGTTCGGTGGCTCATGATGTTCTTCGCCATCGCATTGGCTTGACTTATGAGGCTGAAGCAAGCAATGTGACGTCTGATGAAATTATAAGCAAAATTTTGAATAAGATTGAGGTGCCTTGATGTTTTAATTGTTTGATATTTGAATAGCTTGATTGCTATACGATGGTTTAGCATTATGCTTAACAATTAAACAAAAAAAAATGGAAACGACTGAATTATTGAAGAAAGTCCGTCGGATAGAAATAAAGACGCGAGGATTATCAAATAACATTTTTGCAGGCCAATACCATTCTGCATTTAAAGGTAGAGGTATGGCTTTTTCCGAGGTACGTGAATATCAATTTGGAGATGATGTTCGTGACATAGATTGGAATGTAACAGCGCGCTTCAATAAACCATTTATAAAGGTTTTTGAAGAAGAGCGAGAATTGACAGTCATGTTAATGATTGATGTGTCTGGTAGTTTGGAATTTGGCACCATAAAACAACTCAAGAAAGATATGGTGACTGAAATTGCTGCCACTATTGCTTTTTCTGCTATTCAGAATAATGATAAAATTGGAGTGATCTTCTTTTCGGATAGAATAGAAAAATTCATACCTCCCAAAAAAGGTAGAAAGCATATATTATATATTATTCGCGAGCTGATTGATTTTCAAGCTCAAAGTCGCCGCACTAATATACGTTTAGGCATGGAGCATTTAACGAATGTAATGAAGAGACGATGCACTGCATTTGTTATATCCGATTTTATAGATCAGGAGAGTTTTCAGAATTCGATAACTATTGCTAATAGAAAACATGATATTGTTGCAATACAAGTATATGATAGGAGAGTAGCAGAGTTACCTGCGGTTGGATTAATGAAAGTCAAAGATGCAGAAACAGGACATGAGCAATGGATCGATACTTCATCTACTTCTTTAAGAAAGACTCATCATGATTGGTGGCTAAACAAACAAGCCAATTTGAACGAAGTTTTCACTAAGAGCAATGTCGATTCTGTATCCGTGCGCACTGACCAAGACTATGTAAGGGCATTATTAAACCTTTTTGCGAAACGAAAATAATAGAACAATGAGGAGAAATATATTTTTTATCGTATTTCTGTTTTGTGTATTAAGCAAAATTGTTGCACAATCAGTGACTGTAGAAGCCAAAATTGATTCTTTGCAAATTTTGATAGGAGAACAGGCTAAAATACAGTTGCAGGTTGCCATGGATGCCAAACAAAAAGCTGTTTTTCCTTTATTTTCAGATACCTTAGTTAAAGGTGTCGAAATTATTGAAACAGCTAAGCCGGACACTCAGTATTTAAATAATAGACAACGTTTACTGATTACACAAGAATATACAATTACCTCTTTCGATTCTGCTCTTTATTACCTTCCACCTTTTATGATAAAAGTGGATAATAAAACATATCAATCGAAAGCGCTGGCACTAAAGGTTTACTCTATGCCCGTAGACACATTGCATCCTGAACACTTTTTTGGGCAGAAACCATTAATGAAAGCGCCTTTTGAATGGGGGGATTGGTGGGGATTGATAGCATGTTCATTTCTATCATTGCCATTACTAGCTCTTCTTATTTATTTTATTATCAGGCTACGTGATAATAAGCCAATCATTCGCAGAATCAAAATTGAGCCCAAACTTCCTCCTCATCAACAAGCGATGAAAGAAATTGAGCGTATTAAGGGTGAAAAGGTTTGGCAGAAGGGAAGATCTAAAGAATATTATACAGAGCTCACTGACACTATTCGCTCTTATATTAAAGATCGTTTTTATTTCAATGCATTGGAAATGACGTCTGAAGAGATTATTGAGCAATTGAATGAAATAAACAAAACTGAAGACATTAGTGATTTGAGATTGCTTTTTGAAACTGCCGACTTGGTAAAGTTTGCTAAGCATAATCCGGAGATGAATGAGAATGATGCTAATCTTATTAATGCCATTGATTTTATAAACAGCACTAAAACTGCTGAAGATGAGAATGCAAAGCCCCAACCGACAGAGATAACGGTTGTTGAAAAGAGATCTTTGCGTACCAAGATTTTATTAATTTGTGGCATTGTTGTTTTGTCTGTTAGCATTGTTGGCACATTTGTTTATATTGCTATCCAGTTGTATGACCTTTTTGCCTAGTACACAGAAAATTAGATTGTTAATGAGTTAAATCGTATATAGAAATGATTTTTGCTAATATTGAATATTTATTTTTATTGTTGCTGCTTATACCTTATATAGTGTGGTATATACTAAAGCGAAAGAATAATGAAGCCGCTCTTCAAATTTCTGATGCTAGGGTATATGCTCATACTCGCAAGAATTATAAGATATACTTATTACATGCTCCCTTCGTTTTGCGTATAATTTCTTTAATATTGATTATACTTGTTTTAGCAAGACCTCAAACGACCAATAATTGGCAGAGTAGTGAGGTAGAGGGAATTGATATTATGCTAGCCATTGATATATCAACAAGTATGTTGGCTGAAGATCTTAAACCAAATAGATTAGAAGCAGCAAAAGATGTGGCTGCGGAATTTATCAATGGCCGTCCGAATGACAACATCGGCATTACTCTTTTTGCTGGTGAAAGCTTTACTCAATGTCCACTTACCGTTGATCATGCTGTTTTACTTAATCTTTTTCAGAGTATAAAATGTGGAATTATAGAGGATGGAACAGCAGTAGGAATGGGTATTGCTAATGCTGTATCTAGACTAAAAGATAGTAAAGCTAAATCTAAGGTGATTATTCTTCTCACTGATGGAACTAATAATAAGGGAGATATATCTCCTCTTACAGCCGCTGATATAGCGAAGAGCTTTGGCATTAGAGTGTATACTATTGGAGTAGGAACTAACGGTATGGCTCCTTATCCCGTACCTGTGGGTGGAACAATACAATATATAAATACCCCTGTCGAAATAGATGAGAAAACGCTATCTCAGATTGCAGGAACAACCGATGGCAATTATTTTCGTGCCACAAGTAATTCAAAGTTGAAAGAAGTTTATAGTGAGATTGATAAGTTGGAAAAAACAAAATTGAATGTTAAAGAATATAGCAAACGCAAAGAAGAGTATCAATGGTTTGCTCTTGCAGCATTTATATGTATACTCATAGAGGTTTTGTTGCGTAACTCGCTATTAAAAAAAATACCTTAATAGATGTGATCAGCTAATAACTTGATAATTAAATCAAAGTTGATGATAATCAATCATAAAATTAGAGAAGATGTTTCGATTTGAAGAACCTACATACTTGTATTTATTGCTATTACTGCCTTTGTTGGCGGCTTTTTATATTTATTCAAATTATAAGAGAAAGAAATCTATACTTAAGTTTGGGGATCCGGAGCTTTTAGCACAACTAATGCCGGATGTTTCAAAACATAGACCGGATATAAAGTTCTGGCTAATATTTGCTAGTATAGGCTTATTTACAGTGTTGCTTGCTCGTCCACAATTTGGTTCCAAACTTGAGACAGTGAAACGTAGTGGAGTTGAGATAATGATTGCGCTTGATATATCTAATTCTATGTTGGCCCAAGACATTCAACCTAGCCGCTTGGATAAAGCTAAGCAACTGGTTTCCAGATTAGTCGATGAATTAGAAGATGATAAAGTTGGCATGATTGTTTTTGCAGGAGATGCATTCACGCAGTTACCTATTACAAGTGATTATATCTCAGCCAAGATGTTTTTAGAGTCTATCAACCCATCTTTAATAACAAAACAAGGGACAGCTATTGGAGCGGCTATTAGTCTGGCTACTCGTAGCTTTACACCTCAAGAAGGAGTGGGACGTGCTATTATAGTTATTACTGATGGAGAAAACCATGAAGGAGGGGCCACCGAGGCTGTAAAATCAGCTGTTGAGAAAGGTATACAAGTGCATGTATTGGGAGTGGGATCGACAGATGGATCACCTATTTCTGTAGAAGGAACAAACGATTTTCGACGGGATAGAGACGGAAATGTGATTGTTACTCGATTGAATGAAAACATGTGTAGAGAGATAGCGAAAGAAGGAAATGGCATTTATGTTCGCGTTGATAATACAAATTCTGCTCAGAAAGCAATAAACCAAGAGATCAATAAAATGGCTAAGGCAGATGTCGATAGTAAAGTCTATACCCAGTTTGATGAACAGTTTCAGGCAATAGCTTGGATAATTTTATTGTTATTATTAGCAGAGATGTTAATCTTAGAACGGAAGAATCCACTATTCAAAAATTTCCGATTGTTTTCTAAATAAATTAAGGCCGATATGACACTAAAATATAGATATATCATATTTCTTTTATTTCAGCTTTGCGCTACCAGCATAGTGGCTCAAAAAGCTGAGCGAGATTATATTCGTAAAGGAAATCGCTTTTTTAATGATAGCGTATTTGTTGATGCAGAAGTAAATTATAGAAAAGCATTGGAAGTAAATCCTAATTCGGCAGTCTCCATGTATAACCTAGGAAATACATTATCTCAGCAAAAGAAGGCTAAGGAAGCAGTAGAACAATATACTGCAGCTGCAAAAATTGAGAAGAATAAGATGAAGCTTGCTCAAATTTATCATAATGCAGGAGTTTTATTTATGGCTACAAAGGATTATAAACAAGCTGTAGATGTCTTTAAAATGTCCTTGAGAAATAATCCAACGGATAATGAAACTCGCTATAATTTAGCTCTTGCGCAGAAATTACTTAAAGATCAGCAACAACAACAGCAAAAACAAAATAAAGACGATAAAAAGAAAGACAAGGACAAAGACAAGCAAAAAAAAGATCAGAATAAACAAAAAGATCAAAAACAAAAGGATAAACAAGAACAATCTAAACCTGAAAAGCAAGACAATAAAATGTCTAAAGAAAATGCTGAGCAATTGCTTAATTCTGTGATGCAAGATGAAAAAGGTGTGCAGGATAAAGTGAAAAAGCAACAGGTAATACAAGGTGGTCGTCTAGAGAAAGACTGGTAATAATTAACTAATTGATGATTTAATTTCAGAAGAAATGAGAAGACTAATTTTCTTATTAGTAGCACTGTTTACAATAAGTTATATTCACGCTGATGGCAAAGTAACCTTTACCGCTTCTGCACCTGATGCAGTGGCTGTAGGGGATCAATTCAGACTATCATACACCGTGACTACGCAAAATGTGAGAGACTTTCGCGCTCCATCTATAAAAGGATTTGACGTATTAATGGGTCCGAGCCGTTCGCAGCAAAGTAGCACACAAATCATTAATGGTAATGTGTCATCGGCTAGCAGTATAACCTTTACATACATATTAATGGCTACAACTGAAGGTCACTATTCGATTGCCGGTGCAACCATTGTAGCTGATGGGAATCAAATGCTATCTAATTCCTTAAGAATAAAAGTATTACCGGCTGAAAAATCTGCGAGTGGTGGTGGTAACGCAGGTGGTAAGCAAACTTCTTCGGCAAGCCGTTCTTCTTCTTCTAGTGTGTCTACTAAAGATTTATTTATTACTGCTAGTGCCAGCAAGACTAGCTTGTATGAACAAGAGGCATTCTTATTGACATTTAAGATATATACGGTACTTGATTTAAGAAGCTTTTCTAACGTTAAATTGCCTGATTTTAAAGGATTTCATTCTCAAGAAGTGGAACTACCGAGTAACCCTAAGTGGGAATTAGAGAATTATAATGGAAGAAACTATCACACTACTGTATACCGTCAGTTTGTTTTGTTTCCTCAACAATCAGGTAAATTGGTTATTGAATCTGCTCGTTTTGATGCTTCAATTGCCAAAGCAGTGCAATCGGCTGACCCATTTGATGCATTCTTTAATGGTGGGAGTAATTATGTTGAGTTGAAAAAAAGTATTATCACTCCTAAGATAACCATTAATGTAAACTCGTTACCTGCCGGCAAACCTGCGGATTTCTCGGGTGGGGTTGGAAACTTTAATATAACCTCCTCTATCAATAGTAAGGACGTAAAGACAAATGATGCAATTACGGTTAAATTAGTTATTTCAGGTACAGGTAATTTGAAGCTAATCGGTACTCCCAAAATTAAATTTCCTGAAAATATTGAGTTGTATGATCCTAAAGTAGATAATAAGGTCAGATTAACCAAAGAAGGACTTTCCGGTAGTAAAGTCATAGAGTATCTGGCTATACCAAGAGACCCTGGAACTTTTAAAATCCCGGCAGTAGAATTTAGTTATTTTGATGTTAAAACAAAATCCTACAAAACACTCAAAACTGAAGAATACGAAGTAAACGTAACAAAAGGGGCAGGAAATGCCGATCAAGTCATTGCCAATTTTACTAATAAAGAAGATTTGAAGGTTTTAGGAGAAGATATACGCTACATTAAATTAGGTGAGGTTAATTTGCAACCTAAAGGTAGTTATATGTTTGATTCATTTATCTATTGGTTATTTTATATTATTCCAATAATTGCATTTGTGATTATGTTTATTATTGGTCGGAAACAAATAGCTGAGAATGCAAATATTATTAAGTTGCGTACAAAGAAGGCGAATAAAGTTGCTTCAAAACGAATGAAACTAGCTGGGAAGCTTCTTGCTGAAAATAAAAAAGAAGCTTTTTATGACGAAGTTTTGAGAGCATTATGGGGATATATAAGTGATAAGTTAAGCATTCCTGCATCTCTTTTATCAAAAGAAAATGTAGAAGAAGCTTTAAAAAACTATGGCGTTGAAGAAGAGCTTATTCAAACTTTCTTGTCTACTTTAGATGAGTGCGAGTTTGCTCGCTATGCACCTGGTGATGAAAGCCAGGCAATGGATAAAGTTTATTCTGCTACTATAAATGTTATTAGCAGGATTGAGAACTCAATTAAACATTAAATTTGAAAAAGATTGCGTCATGAAAAGATTATTATTTTCAGTACTTTGTATATTACTCTCTATTACTGCTTTTGGGCAAGACTCTTTATCTAATGAATCAGCTATTCAGAATGATTCTATAACTGTTGCAAAAAGTTCTAAACTTGGAACAAGATCTCTTGGCAATGTTACAAAAACAAGTGGGGATAGTGCATACATAAAAAATGATTATGCTACTGCTATTCAAATATATGAATCCTTATTAAAGAAAGGCGAGGCTGCCGATATCTATTATAATTTAGGTAATTGTTATTATAAAGCTGGCGACATAGCAAAAGCAATTCTTAATTATGAACGTGCTTTATTGCTTCAACCAGGTAGTAGTGATATTCGCGCAAATCTAGAAATAGCGCGTGGCAAGACTATTGATAAAGTAGAGCCAGTGCCTGAATTGTTTTTTGTTACGTGGATTAAAGCGGTAATTAATAGTATGGGAATTGATTCTTGGGCTATTTTAGGTATCATATTATTTATTTCATTTATTGTATCCCTGTATTTCTTCTTTTTCTCTAAGCAAATGTTTCTGAAAAAAAGTGGTTTTATCGGTGGCATGCTTTTCTTCTTTTTGACTATCTTAGCTAATGTTTTTGCTCTTTACCAGAAAGATACATTAGAGAATCGGAATGCTGCCATTGTAATGTCGCCTAGCGTGACAGTACGCAGTACTCCAAATGAAACAGGAACTAGTTTATTTATTCTTCATGAGGGAAGTAAAACGACTATAAAAGATAATAGCATGAAAGAATGGAAGGAAATTCATTTAGAAGATGGCAAAGTGGGATGGGTAAAGTCGGTTGATATAGAAATAATATAAATATTAATAAAAAAAAGGTTGAATACTTTTTTTTATTAATTATTTTCATTAGGTTTATAGCGTTATCCAATAGTACCTAGTATTAACCATAAATTTAGTGAAACATGAGAACAATAACATTCAATGAACTCCGCAAAATCAAAGACTCATTGCCAAGCGGTAGCATGCATAGAATAGCAGACGAATTAGGTTTGAATGTGGATACTGTGCGAAACTTCTTTGGTGGACATAATTTTAAAGAAGGAAAAAGTGTCGGAATTCATCTAGAGCCTGGCCCTGATGGTGGATTAGTGATGATTGATGATACTACTGTACTCGATAAAGCTCTAAAAATTCTTGACGAATTAAATCTCAGTATGCAAAAAGAAGCTTTTTCTGAATTTGCACATGCATAGATCCATAATATATTGAAGTCCTAATTTAGAATAAGAATATTAGGTGTTTATATTATAAATATTATTATTATGGAAGATAAATTGGTTACTTTAGCAATCCTAACTTATGCCAAAGCTCAAATATTAAAAAATGTACTTGAGAACGAAGGTATTGAAACTTATATTCATAATGTAAACCAGATACAACCCGTCGTTTCATCTGGGGTACGTTTAAGGATAAAAGAAAGTGATTTACCTCGCGCCCTTAAAATAACAGAAAGTTCAGTTTGGCTTGCAGAAGATGTAGTGGGAGAGAAGCCTACTCCAAAAGAAGATGTGCAGAACAAAGTACTTATACCTGTCGATTTCTCATCCTATTCTATGAAAGCATGTGAATTTGGGTTCAATTTTGCAAATGCTTTTAATGCTGAAGTTCTGTTGCTCCATGTATATTTTACGCCGATCTATGCTTCATCCTTACCTTATGGCGATGTTTTTAGTTACCAGATTAGTGATGATGAAAGCGTAAAAAATACTCTTCACAAAGTACATGCAGATTTAAATGCTTTATCTGATAAAATCAAAGCAAACATTGCTTCTGGAAAATTACCATCAGTTAAATTTTCGTGTGTATTGCGAGAAGGCATTCCTGAAGAAGAAATTTTAAGGTATACTAAAGATCAGAATCCTAGAATTATAGTAATGGGTACGAGAGGCAAAAGCCAAAAAGATATTGATCTTATTGGTAGCGTCACTGCCGAAATTCTTGAGCGAAGTAAAACAACAGTGCTTGCCATTCCAGAGAATACTCCATTGAATAATTTCAGTGAGGCGAAGAAAGTTGCTTTTTTGACTAATTTTGATCAACGCGATTTAATCGCATTTGATTCATTTATAAATACTCTGAAATCTTTTCAGATAACGATTTCTCTCATTCATTTATCAGAAAGTAAGGATGCCTGGAATGAGATCAAATTAGCAGGCATAAAGGAATATTTTCGTAAACAATATCCTAATATTGATATTCATTATGATGTGGTGACGAACGATGATTTCTTAAATAGCCTAGATAATTATATAAAAACAAATTACATAGACGTTTTGGCACTCACTACATATAAACGGAATATTTTTGCCCGCATGTTTAATCCTAGTATTGCCCGAAAGATGATTTTCCATTCAGATACTCCTTTGCTCGTTATTAATATTAACCGCTCTTTAGCAAAGAAACAGTAATCGTTTTAATAATTTATTTTGCAAATATCACAAAAAAGGGATACCTAATAAATAGATATCCCTTTTTTTGTGACCGCGACAGGATTCAAACCTGTAACCTGCTGATCCGTAGTCAGCTACTCTATTCAGTTGAGCCACGCGGCCGCTTGTTAACAAAATGTGACCGCGACAGGATTCAAACCTGTAACCTGCTGATCCGTAGTCAGCTACTCTATTCAGTTGAGCTACGCGGCCATTTGTTTAACGGGTGCAAAGATACGCTCTTTTTCCTAATTAGCAAACGATGGGAAGATTTTTTTGAAGAAATTATTCAATGAAGCGGTAATTAAATAGTTGCCAACCGAGTGTTAATCCTACATTCCATTCCTTGCTCGGTGAGCTATAATGATTTACATAAGCAGAGATAGCTCCAAAAGGTAGTTTGCACACAAGAGAAACTTCACCCAAATATTCAAATTCTGAAAAAGATTTTCCGTAATAAGCTTTATTGATAGAGTTTTCCTTTATAGGAAATACAGGTAAGAATCCATAAAATTCACCTCTGATATGGAATAAATCGCCCAAATGAAAAATCGGTCTTATTCCGCCTGCAAGATATTGATTAGCCCGAAAAGCGTCATTATAAGTCAATTTGCTATGTGGCGTTGGCGCAAACTCACCTGCCTGAAGCATCGTTGCTGCATAGTTCTCTGAAAAATTCTTTGAAGATAATAATCCGTCAACATACCACCCAAATGTAAATTTTGAAGAAATTTTGTGATATCTTTCTCTCATATATGAGAGTTGAAGCCAAGATTGATTTTGATCAGCTGCCGTCTTTGATTCAGATGCTACACCCGGGCGAAAGGATTCTCTACCAGTATATATTTGAGCAATCAAGGTCTCACGGTAACCTTGAGTGGCATACTGTCGGGTGTCTAAGGTGCTTCCATTAAAACTAATTGACCCTCCATAAAGATGATAAACGCTTCTATCCGTTTTATCTTCATTAAAATTAATTGTGCTAGTCTGGTAATATCTATCTTCAAATTCAGCCATCCCAATACCAAACTCAGCTCTCTTGCTTGAAAGGAAAGGAAGAGCCATTTTTAACTTAACAAAACGCTCTTCTTTACTATTAAAAGCCGGATTATCACTACTTGAAAATAATTTCCCTTCCTTAAAATAATCAAAAGTACTTAAGGAAGCAATAAAACGATAAGATGTCGGCACTATAGTAGGAAAATCAACTTTGGCCATAAACTGAAGATTGTTGTATATCTTACCTATATGAGCATCAAAAGTCAATTCTTTGGGGTAATAATTTAAATTTTTATATGAAAGCCCTAAATAAATTTGATTTGAACTTGTTGTCGACACGTTTCCTCCTACAGCAATAGAAAAATCATTTTTCATCTTTACGTTTAAGTGCAAATCGTATGTATCGTCATTGGCATTAAAAATAGCATGAGGAATTATTTCAGAAATTTGATTACCCGAAAGAAGACGGAAATAGCCTCGCTTTAAGTCTTCATATCCAAACACCTTATCATCTGATTCATGGAGTTCTTTTTTAATATATACCTGCTGTTGATTATTGGCTCCCTCAATATAGATGTTTTTAAAAAGTAATTCAGGGCAATTGCTTTTATAAACTAATCGCCTTAATCTAACATTATCAGCATTCACTCTTCGGTGGATACGCCCTTTTATGGAATCCATAAGTGCTATGGTACGATTATAACCGATACTCTCAAGCTCATCTATCCTCTGAAAATCCAATAATTTAACGTCTTCATACTTGAAAGTCATTACAATTCCGACCGAATCGGGAATAGAGTAATCGGTCTTCTGCATTACCATACTTTCTATCTGACTCATCAAATCATTTTCGTCAGGTTTTGTCGGGTTTTTGGCTACCACACTACCAATGATAACATCAGGCTTGAAATCATCACGCATTACATCCGTAGGGAAATTGTTATAAATGCCGCCATCATAAGCCAAAACACTATCTATTTTTATAGGTTTAAAGACGAAAGGAAAGCTCATTGAGGCACGTACTGCATCTCCCAAATCTCCTTTTCTGAAAACTATTTGCTTTTTGTTATAAACATCAGAGGCAACACAACGGAAGGGGACAAATAAATTATCGAAATCTCCTCCGGAAGCAGCCGTAGAGCGTCCAAATAAATCAATAAAAACCAGATTCATTTGTATTGGATTCACAACACTAGTGGGAAAAAATTGAGGTTTTAAGTTTGGATCTTTGAGAGAAAGACGAATGTTGAAAAATTCAGGTGTTGGGAGATTCTTTTTAAAGTAGTAAATGTAATTCTCTTCTACTTGCCCCGAATACCATCGTTTAAATTCCTCAGATCGTAACAAATCGTCCATTTCATCGGGAGAATACCCCATAGCATATAGTGCACCGATTATTGCTCCCATAGAAGTGCCGGTTATATAATCTATTGGTATATTATTTTCTTCTAATGCTCTTATAATGCCAATATGCGTAAGACCTTTAGCCCCGCCACCACTTAACACTAGCCCTACTTTCTGTGCCTGAACGGTAGATAAACCGATAAAGAGACAGAGCAATGACACAAAAAACTTCTTCATAAAATTTGCTTGAGTATTTTAGCTATTATTTAGTTCAAACTAAACATTCAAATATATAGAATAATTTCCAATTAGTGAATATCCATCGACATTTTTATCGTAAAAAAGAGCATTGCTGTTTCAATAGATAAAACTGCAATGCTCTTTCAAAAAAGTAAATATATCTACTAGAGCCAGAATAATCAGATTAGTTCAATGCTTCTCTTTACAAAATTATTCAGGGATTCGCCTTTAAGCATGTTATTTTGAAGTAAAGCCAAATCGATAAGTTGGCGTACAACTTTATTCTGACTTGCGTATGTAGCAAAAACGACTTCTTTCTTTTTCTTTAATTCACCTTGTTTTTTATCCAATTCACTTAGCTCATCTTTTTCTGCCACAGGAATCTCTTCTTCCTTCTTTCCTTCATGGATTTTTTTCAAGTCGTTGCGGCGATTGGTTACTACATCTATTTCAGTCTGGATAGGAGCAATTGATGCGGTACAATTCTTTTCTTCATCAGACAACACTGTTTTCAGTAGTTTATGATCTGTATTCAGAACAAGATTGAACATATCGGGCATTTCACCGTAGAAACTCATGCCAGCCTGTATGTTGGCCATTTCTTTCATGCGTCGCATGTATTCGCTTTGAGTAATCATTATCGGTAAACTGTTTTCGCCCAAAGATTGAGCAATCACACTGAATTCAACCTTTTCAACTTTAGGTAACTGACTATTGAAAGCAATAGTAAGAGCTTCTTGTCTATGCGCTTCAAGTGCAGAATCTTTCTTATCCTCTTTTACAATAAGATTGTCAGCCACATCACTATCTACTCTGGTGAAGCGTGCCTTTTCAAATTTCTGCTCAAAAGTGCTTACTAAGGCTATGTCAAGTTGCCCATCCATCAATAATACATTGTAACCTTTGTTTTTTGCAGTTTCAATATAACTATATTGTTCATCCTTATTACTTGCATAGAGGTAGATGAGATTGCCTTCTTTGTCTGTCTGATTCTCCTTAATTAACGTTTTATATTCCTCGAAAGTATAGAATTTACCATCTGTATCGCCTAATAAAGCAAACTTTTCGGCTTTTTCGTAAAAATCTTCCTGAGTCAACATGCCATAGTTGATGAATATTTTAAGATCGTTCCACTTATCTTCAAATTGTTTGCGATCGTTTTTAAATATGGCCTGCAAGCGGTCTGAAACTTTCTTTGAAATATGAGTTGATATTTTTTTAACGTTTGAATCGCTTTGTAAGTACGAACGAGAAACGTTTAGTGGGATGTCAGGAGAATCTATCACTCCATGCAACAACGTCAGAAAACCAGGTACTACACCCTCCACAGAGTCGGTAACGTACACTTGATTGCAATAAAGCTGAATTTTATTTTTATTTAAGTCAATATTGCTTTTTACTTTGGGGAAATAAAGAATACCGGTGAGGTGGAAAGGATAATCTACATTCAAATGGATCCAGAACAATGGCTCATCAGACATGGGATAAAGATTATTATAGAATTTCTTGTAATCCTCGTCCTTAAGCTCAGAGGGCTTGCGAACCCAGAGTGGAGTTGTTTCGTTAATTACGTTATCTTCCGCTGTTTCCACTTGTTTGCCATCTTTCCATTCTTTCTTTTTACCAAAAGCTACCGGAACAGGCAAGAAGCTGCAATATTTCTTCAATAAAGAGGATATTCGGGCTTCTTCAAGAAATTCTTTGCAATCATCATCAATATATAAGACAATATCCGTTCCTCTATCTGCTTTTTCAACCTCTGTAATAGTAAATTCGGGGCTGCCATCGCAACTCCATTTCACAGCTTGTGCACCTTCTTTGTGTGATTTTGTAATAATCTCCACTTTCTTAGAGACCATGAATGAAGAGTAGAAGCCAAGTCCAAAATGTCCTATAATGGCATTGGCATCGTCTTTGTATTTTTCCAAAAAATCATTGGCACCCGAGAAGGCTATCTGATTGATGTATTTGTCTATTTCCTCAGTGGTCAACCCAATACCCCGATCGGAGATAGTGATTGTATCTTTAGCCAATGATACACGAACTGTAAGGTCGCCCAATTCGCCCTTAAATTCACCCATCGAAGCTAGCGTTTTCAACTTTTGGCTTGCATCAACAGCATTAGAGACTATTTCCCGAAGGAAAATTTCATGGTCACTGTACAAAAACTTTTTAATGATGGGAAAAATGTTCTCTGTCGTTACCCCAATATTTCCTTTTTGCATAATAACTTAATTATTTTATTTATTAGATTAATAATGATTATTTTACTTTCATAATCGCAAAAAAAATGCCAGACTAAGCTAGCCTGACATTTTGACGGTTAATTAATTTATTTACTTTGCTCTTCTCGAACCATTTTCAATTCAGTTTTTTCTTCATTGACTGTTACTCGGATAATATCACCCGGAGAAAGTGAAGAGGAGATAATCAATTCAGAAAGTTGATCTTCTAAATAGGTTTGTATAGCACGCTTCAAAGGACGAGCTCCAAATTGCACATCATATCCTTTGGAAGCAATAAATTCTTTAGATGCATCATCAAGCTGAAGAGCATATCCGATAGTCTCAATCCTCTCATACAAAGCTTTCAGCTCAATATCAACAATCTTGATTATAGCTTCTAAAGAGAGTTGATCAAACGTTATAACTTCATCTACACGATTTAAAAATTCAGGTGCGAATGATTTATTTAAAGCTTTTTGTATGACACTTCGCGAAAACTCTTTATTGTCCATACGACTATTTGTAGCAAAGCCAACACCTCTACCAAAATCTTTCAACTGGCGAGTTCCTATATTAGAGGTCATGATGATGACAGTGTTCTTAAAATCGACTATTTTGCCATAACTGTCAGTTAATCGACCTTCATCCATTACTTGCAGCAAAAGATTAAATACGTCGGGGTGTGCTTTTTCTATCTCATCAAGCAAAATAATGGAGTAGGGTTTGCGCCGTACCTTTTCGGTAAGTTGCCCACCTTCTTCGTAACCCACATATCCCGGAGGAGCTCCTACAAGTCGAGATACAGTAAACTTCTCCATAAACTCACTCATATCAATCCGAATAAGTGAATCCACAGATCCGAACATATATTTTGCCAATTCCTTCGCTAAATGAGTCTTACCTACACCGGTAGGCCCTAAAAACATGAATGTCCCAATGGGTTTACTCGGATCTTTCAAACCGACACGACTCCGTAAAATCGCCTTAACCAATTTCTCGATAGCAGAGTCTTGTGCTATTACCTTTGACTGCAAATCTTCTTTCATATGCGCAAGTTTAGCACCTTCGGCTTGTGCCATACGTTGCACCGGAATGCCGGACATCATCGAGACCACATTGGCAATGTCTTCCTCACCAACCGTCTGTCTATTGTCTTTTAAGGTAGCTTCCCAATCAGTTTTCATCTGATCTAAATGCTCGGAAAGTTCTTTCTCTTTATCCCGATAACTGGCAGCAAGTTCATAATTCTGAAGTTTAACTGCTTCGTTTTTTTGAGCTGTTGTTGTTTCAATTAATTTTTCTTGTTCTTCAATTTCCTTTGGAACATTTATATTTGTTAAGTGAATCCGCGAGCCCGATTCATCAAGCGCATCAATTGCTTTATCAGGAAAATTACGATCAGTAATATAGCGGTCTGTTAACTTCACACAGGCTTCAAGAGCTGCTTCCGTGTAGCTTACGTTATGATGATCTTCATATTTATCTTTAATGTTCTTCAATATCTGTAGAGTCTCTTCAGCAGTGGTTGGTTCTACAATCACTTTTTGAAATCTACGCTCCAAGGCCCCATCCTTTTCAATGTTTTTTCTATATTCGTCAAGGGTAGTGGCGCCAATACATTGTATTTCTCCACGAGCTAACGCGGGTTTCAGCATATTAGCGGCATCCATAGACCCGGCAGCAGATCCGGCACCTACAATGGTATGAATCTCGTCAATGAACACAATTACATTCGGGTTTCGATGCAATTCGTTTAAAATAGAACGAATCCTTTCTTCAAACTGTCCCCGATATTTTGTTCCCGCTACAACAGAAGTCATATCTAACGCTACAACACGTTTATCAAACAAAATACGAGAAACTTTTTTCTGAACGATTCTAAGAGCCAATCCTTCCACAATAGCCGATTTACCAACGCCGGGTTCACCTATTAATATAGGATTGTTCTTTTTACGACGACTTAAGATTTGAGCCAAACGCTCAATTTCTCGTTCACGACCAACGACAGGATCTAATTTTCCTTCTTCGGCCGCTTTCGTCATATCAGTTCCAAAATTGTCAAGCACAGGGGTATCATTAGCCGGCTTTTTTGTTGCTTGCGCCTGCTGCTGGCGTTCTTGTTGTGGGTTCTTATTTCCGGCAGAACGAGGTTCATCTACTTCATCATCATCTTCATCATCATCTTCAGTAAATCCAAGGCCTGCATTAATATCAGGCTGCAAAGAGAGTTGTTCGAAGAACTTCTTATAGTCAACGTCATTTTCTTCAAGCACCGTAGCAGCCAAATTATGCTTATCCTTCAAAATAGCTAATAGCAAATGCTCCGTATCAGCTACATTACTTTTCAGTAAGCGTGCCTCGAGAATTCCCATTTTCAATATCCTTGAGGCATCATTAGACAAAGGCACTTCAGCATCAGGCAACAACATTTCATCCTGATATAGCTTTAACATACCCTCAATACGCTTCTTTAGTCCAGTGAGATCAATTTTTAATCCGGAAAGTATTTCAATGGCTTTTCCCTCACCGTCTCGAATTAATCCCAATAAAAAATGTTCAGGTCCTATATAGCCATTTTTGAGGCGATTGGCTTCTTCTTTGCTATATATGATGATCTCAGAAACTTTCTGTGAGAATTGATTATTCATAATTGCATTTCCTTTCTATAAGAGGTTAGTGTATACAAGAATGGCAAATATAAGCAATAATTGTATGCATGCATAAAATTAGCCACTTTTAATGTATCAACAAATCTCATGCCATTTTTGATTGCTCAACACAATAAAACTACATAATTTTAGATATAAATATCATCATATCAATTTTCCATTTCTCATTATTGACAAAAGGCGCTTTCTAAATACAACTTCCGACTTCAGCGTATTGAATGTCCGACTTCGGCGTGTTGAAAACGTACATTCAACACGCTGAAGTCGGGCATTCAACGAACCCTCCTCACAAGGCTTGTGAAGGTGTTTCTTGAAAATTGACAAAACAAGCATATCTTAAAGACATAAAAAGCTCTAATATCAGCAATAATAAGAATGACTTTTTTTATTAAAACTAATTCTGAGAAGAAATGTTCGACTAGAGTTGGCACTGCTACAAGATTTTTCATAAAATACTTTTGTATATCGTGAAAAAGTAGTACTTTAGCGTGGTTTTTCATAAACCATGTAATGTATAATTAATAATCTTTTTAAATGCTTGAACAAGACAGAATTATAAAGATTAACATTGAGGAAGAAATGAAGTCATCGTACATAGACTATTCTATGTCGGTTATTGTTTCTCGCGCTCTTCCTGATGTTAGAGATGGATTTAAGCCCGTTCATCGTAGAATTCTTTACGGTATGATGGAACTGGGAAACACGTCGGATAAACCTTATAAGAAATCAGCCAGAATCGTAGGTGAAGTGCTAGGTAAATATCACCCCCATGGTGACTCCTCTGTATACCTAGCTATGGTCAGAATGGCCCAAGAATGGGCTATGCGCTACCCATTGGTAGACGGACAAGGAAACTTCGGTTCTGTAGACGGCGACAGTCCTGCTGCTATGCGTTACACCGAGGCCCGCTTAAACAAATTGGGAGAAGAGATGATGCAGGATCTTTATAAAGAAACTGTAGATTTTGATCCAAACTTTGATAATACGCTTGTAGAACCCAAAGTGATGCCAACCCGCATACCTAATTTATTGGTAAACGGTGCATCTGGTATTGCCGTAGGTATGGCAACAAATATGCCACCTCACAACCTTTCCGAAACCATTGATGCTTGTATTGCTTATTTGGAAAATAAAGAGGTTACAGTAGAAGAACTTATGAATTACGTAAAAGCCCCCGATTTTCCTACCGGAGGTTATATATATGGTATGAGCGGAGTTCGCGAATCATATCTTACCGGGCGCGGGCGCGTGGTAATGCGGGCAAAAGCTGAAATAGAATCAGGACAAACACATGACAAAATTGTAGTAACCGAGATTCCATACAACGTTAATAAAGCAGAACTAATAAAGGCAATAGCTGATCTTGTTAACGATAAGAAAATTGAAGGTATATCAAATGCAAATGACGAGTCAGACCGTGATGGTATGCGTATTGTTATTGACATAAAGCGTGATGCTAATGCAAGTGTGGTATTGAATAAGCTTTATAAGATGACTGCATTGCAGACTTCTTTTGGCGTAAACAATGTTGCATTGGTTAATGGCCGTCCTAAAACACTCAATCTACGTGACTTAGTGCTCAACTTCGTAGAGCATAGACACGATGTAATTATTCGCCGTACTCAGTTCGATTTGAGAAAAGCACAAGAAAGAGCTCACATTCTTGAAGGCTTAATCATTGCCTCTGACAATATTGACGAAGTAATTCGGATTATTCGTGCTGCCAAAACGCCTAATGAAGCAATAGCAGGATTAATTTCTCGTTTTGCATTAAGCGATATTCAAGCGCGAGCAATCGTTGAAATGCGCCTTCGCCAGCTTACTGGACTGATGCAAGATCAACTGCATTCTGAATATGAAGAGGTGATGAAACAAATAGCTTATTTTGAAGGAATTCTTTCTGATGATGAACTTTGCCGCAAAGTAATCAAAGATGAATTGCTAGAAGTCAGAGCTAAATATGGTGATAGCCGTCGTTCAGAAATTGTTTATTCATCCGAAGAATTCAATCCGGAAGACTTTTATTCTGATGACGAAATGATTATAACTATTTCTCACATGGGATATATCAAACGCACGCCACTTACAGAGTTCCGTTCACAGAATAGGGGTGGGGTAGGTTCCAAAGGCAGTGAAACAAGAGATGAAGACTTTGTAGAGCACATATATCCGGCCACCATGCACAATACCATGATGTTTTTCACTCAAAAAGGAAAATGTTATTGGCTTAAGGTGTATGAAATTCCTGAAGGATCTAAGAATTCGAAAGGTAGAGCAATCCAAAATCTTCTAAACATTGATTCGGATGATGCTGTAACTGCTTATCTTCGCGTGAAAGATCTATCTGATGAAGCATATATAAATAGTCATTATGTATTGTTCTGCACTAAAAATGGTGTTATCAAGAAAACTTTGTTGGAACAATATTCCAGACCTCGTCAAAATGGAGTAAACGCCATCACTATTCGTGAAGATGACCGGGTAATAGAAGTGCGTATGACCAATGGTGAAAATGAAATAATTATCGCCAATAGAAATGGTCGTGCCATCCGTTTCAACGAAAATGCAGTTCGCGTAATGGGCCGTACGGCTACTGGAGTTCGTGGTATGACGCTCGACGAAGATGCTGAAGACGAAATAGTAGGAATGGTTTGCATCAAAGATGCTGAAACTGAATCTGTAATGGTTGTTTCCGAACAAGGATACGGTAAACGTTCTGAGATCGAAGATTATCGAAAGACCAATCGTGGAGGTAAAGGTGTTAAGACCATGAACATCACCGATAAAACAGGAAAATTGGTAACAATTAAATCTGTAACCGATGATAGTGATTTGATGATTATAAATAAATCGGGCATTACGATTCGCCTTAAAGTAGGAGACGTTAGAATTATGGGACGCGCTACTCAAGGTGTTCGATTAATCAATTTGGAAAAACGTAATGACCAAATAGGTTCAGTATGTAAAGTTACTTCTGAGAGTTTGGAAGAGATAGCACTTATAGATGAAGACGAAAACCTTCCGGGTGATACTTCCAACAAAGATGTTCCTTCAATAGATGAAGAATAAGAATAGACATAATATTAATAATTAATCAACAACAATCATGAAAAGAGTATTATTTTCTATGGTTTTATTGTT
The DNA here is from genome assembly GCF_963666545.1 of uncultured Bacteroides sp. Classification (NCBI taxonomy): domain Bacteria; kingdom Pseudomonadati; phylum Bacteroidota; class Bacteroidia; order Bacteroidales; family Bacteroidaceae; genus Bacteroides; species uncultured Bacteroides sp. Next base: position 283,145 of record NZ_OY762899.1, read on the forward strand.
TGTGGCTAGCATCTCTTTTGCTCAAGAAAAGAACGTAAAGGAGGCGAAAAGAATAGCTAATGAAGTAAAACCAGACTTTACAAAGGCTGAGCAGCTTATAAAAGAAGCTTTGGTTAATCCTGAAACGAAAGAAAATCCTGAGACATGGGATGCCGCTGGTTTTATTCAGAAAAGAATAAATGAGAAAGAAATGGAAAATGCATATCTAAAGAAGCCTTACGATACTCTTAAGGTGTACAATAGTGTTTTAGATATGTATAAGTATTATCTTAAGTGCGACCAATTGTCTGAAATACCAAACGAGAAAGGTAAGGTTAAAAACAAATTCAGAAAAGCAAACTCTGCAGTTATGCTAACTGAACGTCCAAATCTAATTAATGGTGGTATTCAATATTTCAATCTGGATAAGAACAAAGAAGCTCTGGCTTTTTTCTCTACTTATGTAGATGTTGCAGCACACCCAATGTTTGAGAAAGAAAACTTTGTGCAGAAAGATACTATTTTGCCTCAGGTAGCATACTATGCGACTTTAGCAGCTGCTAAACTGGAAGATTATCCTACCGTACTGAAATATGGTCCTTATGCTCAGAATGACAAAGAAGTAGGCAAATATGCTATGGAATTTATGGCTACTGCATACAACGCTCAGGGTGATACAGTAAAATGGGTTTCTACTTTGAAAGAAGGCGTACAGAAATTCCCGAATCATTCATTTTTCTTTGGGCATCTTATTGATTATTATAGCAATGCAAATAAATATAGTGATGCGATGCTGTTTGCTGATGAAATGTTAGCAAAAGATCCAAATAACACTTTTTACCTTTATGTAAAAGCGTATTTGTATCATAACATGAAAGAGTATGATAAAGCGATCGAATTTTATAAGAAAACCATCGCTATTGATCCTAAATATGCAGAAGCTTATTCTAACTTAGGGTTAATTTATTGTTTGCAGGCTCAAGACTATGCTGCTAAAACAACATCAGATGTCAATGATCCAAAATACAAAAAGGAACAAGCCGTTATAAAGAAATTCTATGAAGATGCAAAACCTTATTACGAAAAGGCTAGAGAACTCAAGCCTGATCAAAAAGATTTGTGGATTCAAGGTCTATATAGAATATACTATAATCTAAATCTTGGTACACAATTTGAAGAAATTGATAAATTGATGAATAATTAATTTAGCACTAGAAGCATATAAAAAAGGATACCGATTTGGTATCCTTTTTTTTGTGCGTCGTGCATGGCAAATTAAATTAACTGGTAACACAGGTCCACATGGAGAGTAATCGGGGCTTGCATCTCAATGTTATTATATTAGTCACTCCAATTGCATATTAAACATAATATTAATTATAAAATAAAAAACCAGCTTTAAAGATAACCATAAATTCTCATATTTCCAAGACTTACAAACTTCTTCATAGATAGAAACAAAAAGTCCCGAAAAAACTATCTGAATAGCTTCTTCGGGACTTGAGAGTATTTTTTCAAGAACGTGCTAACACTTTATATTTAATTCATTGAGAACTTTACGAATCGCTTCAAAAGTAGTGATTCTTGTGGGAACTAACGGTAGACGTAGCTTATTCTCAATCATTCCCATGGCATTCAACATTGACTTAACTCCTGCAGGATTACCATCCACAAATAACAAACTAAATAATTCGGTAAATCGGTGGTGTATGGTTAACGCATTTGCAAAGTCCCCTTGTAAAGCTAAACGCGTCATCCGACTAAATTCGCGCGGAAAGGCATTTCCAATAACTGAAATGACTCCAACAGCCCCAAGAGTAATCAATGGGAAGGTAATTCCATCATCTCCAGAAATAACATCAAAATTGGCTGGTTTATTTTTTATGATATCATCCATCTGAGTAATGTCACCCGAGGCTTCTTTAATTGCTACTACATTTTTTAAGTCACGAGCTATGCGCAAAGTAGTCTGTGCTGTCATATTAACTCCCGTTCGTCCCGGGACGTTGTAGAGCACTATAGGCAGTTCTGTGGCCTCAGATATTGCTTTATAATGTTGGTAGATACCTTCCTGAGATGGTTTATTATAATATGGCACTACAGACAAAATAGCATCTACTCCGGTGTAGTCATCATTTTTTAAGCTCTCAGCAATGGCTCTTGTGTTATTGCCACCAACTCCAAGTAGTATAGGTATTCTTTTATTAACACGTTCAATTACTACCTTTTTTATTTTTTTCTTTTCCTCTTCAGTCAATGTTGGAGTTTCGGCTGTAGTTCCCAGCACACATAGAAAATCAGCATTATTTTGGAGTAAGTAATCCACCAATCGTAATAATGCATCATAGTCAACGCTTTCATCTTCTTTGAAAGGAGTAATCAGTGCTACCCCCATTCCTTTCAATTTAGTCTGTATCATGGATATTATAATGATCTCTAAGTAATATGGTCGCAAAAGTACGAATATTTTCTCTTTCACCTAGTTTAATGGTGCATAAAATCAGCTTAAAGCACAAAAATGTTACGAGATGAGTGCCAGAAATTCCTCCTCGTTTACTATTTTAACGCCCAATTTAGCGGCTTTCTCCAATTTTGCCGGCCCCATATTCTCACCTGCAAGAATGAAACTGGTTTTTGAAGAAATACTGCCTACATTTTTTCCGCCATTCTTCTCAATAATGTCTTTGTATTCGTCTCTTGAGTGATGGGTGAAAACACCACTTATGACAATCGATTGCCCCAATAGTTTATCAGTGGTGTCATGGGTTTCTTCTTCGGAACGATAGAGATGTAAGCCACTGCATTTCAATCTTTCCACTAAGTTCCTGTTGGCCTCATTTGCAAAGTATGAAAGAATACTTTGAGCTATTTTTTCACCTATTTCATCGATAGTTTTCAACGTTTCGAGGTCGGCTTCCTTCAATTCATCAATAGTATTAAAGGCACGGGCTATCTTCTTTGCAACCGTTTCACCCACAAAGCGAATGCCCAAGGCAAAAAGTACGCGTTCAAAAGGCACTTGCTTGCTTTGCTCAATACCATTAATAATATTTTCGGCTGATTTATCTCCCATACGATCGAGCTCTTTGATGTCTTTCACATGCAGTTCGTACAAGTCAGCTGTATTTTTTATAAGGCCTAATTTAAAAAACAAATCAACTGTTTCAGGTCCCAGGCCATCAATATTCATCGCTTTTCGACTAATGAAATGCTCTATTTTCCCTTTAATCTGCGGTGGGCAAGCAGTTTCGTTAGGGCAATAATGGGCAGCTTCACCTTCAATACGAATTAGCTTACTGCCACATTCCGGACAATTTGTGATAAATTTCACCTTTTCACCAATCATGAAACGGGCAGAGACATCCACTCCTGTGATTTTCGGAATAATTTCTCCTCCCTTTTCCACATAAACCATATCTCCGATATGTAAATCCAATCCTTCGATGATGTCTGCGTTGTGTAGGGAGGCACGCTTTACGACTGTTCCTGATAACTGAACAGGGTCCAAATTGGCTACTGGAGTAATAGCTCCTGTTCGTCCAACTTGAAAAGTAACCATATTGAGCCGCGTCAAAGCTTGTTCAGCCTGAAACTTATATGCAATGGCCCAACGAGGCGATTTTGCAGTAAAACCGAGGTTCTTCTGTTGCTTTAGACTGTTGACTTTGAGCACGATGCCATCTGTGGCTACAGGGAGGTTTTTTCGTTCCTGATTCCAATAGTTGATGAAGTCGAATACCTCTTGGAGCGTTTGGCATTTACACATCAATGGAGATATTTTGAAACCCCATTTCTGAACTTCCTGCAGATTTTCATAATGTCCATCGCAAGGCAAGTTATCGCCCAATAAATAATAGAGGTAAGCATCAAGCTTTCTTGAAGCAACAGTCGATGAATTTTGCAACTTAAGTGTTCCTGAAGCAGCATTTCGGGGATTGGCAAAAAGAGGTTCTTCCCGTATTTCTCTATCTCGATTCAGTTCTTCGAAAACTTCCCAAGGCATTAATATCTCACCTCTGATTTCAAAAGATGGTGGATAATTATCTCCATGCAGTACCAGAGGAATACTTCGTATGGTCTTTACATTGTCTGTAACGTCGTCTCCTTTTTCTCCGTCACCACGAGTAACAGCACGAACCAGTTGTCCATCTTCATAAGTTAGCGAAATAGACGTTCCATCGTATTTCATTTCACAGCAAATCTCAAAATCTTCATTCAGTGCTTTGCGTACGCGCTCATAGAAATCAGAAATCTCCCCTTCGGAATAGGTATTGGCAAGCGAAAGCATGGGATATTTGTGCGTTACCTGAGTGAAATTTTTATTCATGTCACTTCCCACACGCATAGTAGGCGAATTATCATCGCTAAATTCCGGATGTAACTGTTCTAAATCCTGAAGTTCACGCATGAGATCATCAAATTCCTTATCAGTAATTTCAGGAGCGTTTAAGACGTAGTAGTTATGATTATGCCTATGGAGTTGGGCACGCAATTCGTTTATTTTATCTTCCACTGTCATATTTCCAACATTGTTTCGGGCAAAAATACGTGTTTATCTTTGAATATTTGTACTTTTGCGAGAAATTAAAAGAGATATGCGCATTGATATTATTACAGTTTTGCCGGAGATGATTGAAGGATTCTTTAATTGCTCGATCATGAAACGTGCTCAAAATAAGGGACTTGCTCAAATTCATATTCACAATCTGCGTGATTTCACAGAAGATAAATATCGTCGTGTAGATGATTATCCGTTTGGTGGTTTTGCCGGAATGGTAATGAAAATAGAACCGATAGAACGTTGCATCAATGCATTGAAAGCGGAGCGGACATATGATGAAGTAATATTTACCACCCCTGACGGAGAGCAATTTGATCAGAAAATGGCTAATACTTTATCTTTGGCAGGCAATCTAATCATTCTTTGCGGGCATTTCAAAGGTATTGACTATCGCATTCGCGAGCATTTTATAACCAAAGAAATCAGTATTGGAGATTACGTATTGACAGGAGGTGAACTTGCTGCGGCTGTAATGGCAGATGCAATAGTGCGAATCATTCCAGGAGTTATTTCTGATGAGCAATCAGCACTTTCAGACTCTTTCCAAGATAACCTGCTTGCTGCTCCGGTATATACGCGTCCGGCAGAATACAATGGATGGAAAGTCCCAGATATTCTTTTGTCCGGGCACGAAGCTAAAATAAAGGAGTGGGAATTGAAACAATCTTTTGAACGAACGAAGCGTCTTCGTCCTGATTTGCTAGAGGATTAAACTTTAGAGCCTTAACGGGGTCCCTGAAAGTTATCTACTATTGTTACGGTAAGTTCAACCTCATTAAACTTCATCTTCGAAAAAACAGGTTTAAGGATGAACAAGCCTACGTTAATGGTTGCTTCCCTCAAAATCATCCTTTTTTGCAGTGCCTCCAAATATAGAGCATATACAGTTATCTATCAAATATAAAATTATTTTATCTTCTTATATTGTTCTAATAGTACACAAAAAACAATATTGCTCTTTTTGTTTTCAATATTTACAATACATTTTACTCTAAATTCGAGTATACAATAAAGGCAGCATTTCTAAAAACGATGCCTTTATCATTAGCTTATACAAATAGCATCTTATTATAAAAATATATGCGAATGAGTATATGGTAATTATATTTACACCTCAAGTGCACCTATAATATCTCTAACAGACTTGATTTGATGTCTTTCAAGATAGTCATTAATACCTTCTTCTACTTTAATCGTGGTAGTCGGATCTATAAAATTTGCAGTACCTATCTGTATAGCAGAGGCCCCTGCAAGCATAAACTCTACTGCATCTTTCCAATCCATTATGCCACCCATTCCAATGACTGGTATTTTTACTGCATTAGCGACCTGCCAAACCATGCGGAGTGCGATAGGTTTCACTGCTGGTCCCGATAAACCACCTGTAATTGTGGAAAGCAGAGGACGTTTGCGTTCTGCATCAATGGCCATTCCTAGCAAAGTATTGATTAATGATACGCTGTCTGCACCACTATCTTCAGCTGAACGGGCTATTTCGGTAATATCAGTCACATTTGGAGATAGCTTCACGATAAGTGTCTTTTTGTAAGCCTCTCGCACAGCTTTAACAACACTACATGCTCCCGTTGTAGTCACTCCAAAAGCCATGCCACCTTCCTTCACATTGGGGCATGAGATGTTTAACTCAATAGCAGAAATATTGTCAAGTTCATTTATGATTTCAGCTGTTTTTACATAATCATCGATGGCAGATCCCGATACATTTACAATTATATTTGTATCGAGGCTTTTTATGCGTGGATATATATGTTCGGCAAAGTACTTTGCCCCTTTATTTTGCAGTCCAACGGCGTTGAGCATGCCTGAAGGGGTTTCTGCCATACGCGGATAAGGGTTTCCTTCACGTTTGTGAAGAGTAGTACCTTTCACAATAATGCCACCTATTCGCTCTATATTTATAAAATCTTCGAATTCTTCACCATAGCCAAATGTACCCGACGCAGTCATTACCGGGTTTTTCATCTTTAGTTCGCCTATATTTACACTCAAATCTGCCATAATAGTTTATTTATATTAAATACAGGACCTTCTGTACATACACATAAGTGTCCCTCAGTAGTATTTTCAACGCAACAAAGACATGCACCTATTCCGCACGCCATAGTATTCTCTAACGAAACCTCGCAAGCGATATTTCTTTCTTTAGCGTATTTGGCTACGGCCATCATCATCAGTTTAGGACCGCAAGTATAGATCTGATCAAATTGTACCTTATTTAGTATCGAATGCTGGGTGACATACCCTTTCTCACCATGACTTCCGTCTTCAGTAGTAGTATTAACATCGCCATAGAGAGCAAACTCATTGAGTTGGAGCAAATCATTTTTGCTTCTGGCTCCTAATAAGAAAGTTGGGATACAGCCGTTTTTAGTTAATTGTTCACCCAAATATAACATAGGTGCAGTACCAACACCTCCGCCAACCAAGAGAACCTTCTTTGAGGGCGTTTGCGGCATTGTAAAGCTGTTGCCTAAAGGGAATATAACATTCACTTTATTACCTGGAATAACTTCTGCAAGATGTCTTGTTCCATCACCTACAATTTGTATTAAGAACCATACCTCATTGCGTTCTTTATCCACGAAATTGATAGATATAGGACGGCGCAAGAATGTTTTTTGCGAACCGTCAACCAATAATTCGGCAAATTGACCTGGAAGCATGTCCGGCAGTGTAGATGAAGCCGTCATCTTAAGTAACACGTAGTTTGTATTCAATCTCGCATTCTCGGTGACAATCAAGTCTAAAATAAATTTTTTCATGTGGGTTATAGAAGAGAGTAAGTATATTCGTATTCGATTGACAAAGATACATGAAAAAGTGAAAAGTCTGATCCTTACCGATCATTTTTCACCTTTGAAAGTCTCATACGTATTATCATCAAAGAAAATTCTTATTTCAGTGATTTTTCTGGGAGGTCTTTCTATATACCTAATCTCCTGTTTTACAGCCTCTTTAGGTATGTTTTCAGGTGTTTTTGGAGCGATTTCCTTGCGATATACTGAATCATCTGTCCGTTTGGGAGGATTTAATAGATTCTCGTCAAATAAGGAAGGCAAATAATCAGGCGCTGAAGAACTTTTTTCAGTTAGATTGCCGGTACCATACAAAAGCCACTCCAAATTTATATAAGTATATCTTTGGTGAACTTTCATTATTACATCTAGGCTCGGATTATTTCGCCCATTCAAAATATGAGAGAGAGTAGACTGTTGGATACCAATGCTTTCTGCAAAAGCTCCTGATGCCATGTTCTCTCTTTCCATAATCAATTTGATTCTGTCTTTAATATCCATCTTTAAGTAATTACAAATATACTATTTATCGACTAATTCACAATTCTATTTAGGAAATAGACCGAATACAAAAGTAAATAAATAAAATCACAAATACAAATAAAAGTCATATACATTGGTAATAAGACAAATGTATAATGGAGTAATCCATATACTTTTATATATAATAAACACCTATTTTTATCTGCAATTAATTACTTCATAATTTAAACTTAACTACCTAATAATAAGCATATTATTATATATTATTGCATTCAAAATTCGATTTATTACAAATGTTTTTAAACTAATAAATCATTATCATATAGATACTTCATATTTTTAATATAATACACTCATTATTAGCTATTTATATTATTTAATATTGAATGTTAATTATGTTCTCTGCACATTTATATATGTAAGTTTATTAATATTTATGGTGGAATTATTTTTGTGAAATCAAACTTTACATTACAATTGTTATACCTTCACAACAGCATAATTACATTTGTTTATTGAAGCATTATATACTTGTCATATCACCTAGTTGTTTAGGAAACAAAAGTGAATTACCAAAAGTCTTATATTGAATTATATACTGATTTTACAAATATGAATCCGTTTATAATTTTAATCTTGATTTTGATTTTACTAAGTTATATTGACAGACCTCCTTCTAAATAGATTTCTTTGCTATATTTTCAACCAAGTGGACGATAAATATTAAATAATGAATTCTGAGAGGTCTTATTTCATCCTAAATCGCATATAATCAATGATTTAACTCCCATTTCTTTATCCAATATTTGTCTTAATCTAGAATACTCAAGCACGTTTTAGTCTAAAAAAACAAAATGATAGATATTGGAAGATTACAAAGCATTATGAGAAACGTGTGAGGGAGATTTTCTATTTGCTTTTTTATGAATCAAAATTAAAGTCAGTTTATAAATGGGTAAAATGAAGTGATCCGGCATTAATGAGTGGTGACCCGGTATTATATACGAAACGTGCACAATTCATAAACAGAATGAATGCGCACGTTCAATAATATGATAGCAGCAATAAATATTGGCATCAATGCAAAATATTGAAAACCAGTTCGCGAAGAATATCTCCATCGTTCATTGAAGCACTATCTATTCCTTTACTTTTCGCGTCAGCATATCGAATATCTCCAATGATTTGCATCGTTTTTATTCCATTGTATTTTCTCATTGCAGCTGCATAGTCACGAGCTTGCCAAGGAGTCTTTAATCCTAACATAGCGGCAATTCCTTGTTCAGATTTATCTGGAGCATAATAAGCTAACATTAAATTAGAGAAAAAATTAAAGAGAAGAGGCAATGTCATTTGAATCGGATTAGCCTTAGGATTTTCTTCGAAAAATTTGATAATCTTATTAGCTTTGAGTACGTCCTTTTCAATTAAAGCACTGCGTAGTTCAAAGTTATTGTAGTCTTTACTTATACCAATGTTCTTCTCTACTTGTTCAGGCGTTATACGCATCTGTCCCTTAGGCAATGTAATGATCAGTTTTTCAAGCTCCCCAGTTAGTCGACTGAGATCGGTTCCGACGAAGTCCGCTAACATTTGACCTGCTTTGGGCTCGACATCTACTCCTTTACGCTTTAGATAAGAGGATATAAAAGCTGGAAGGGCAGTCTCTTTAATTCGTTTTGATTCAAAAAGTAGACCTTTTTTCTCTATTTCAGCGGCTATTTTTTTTCTCCTGTCAAGCGTGCCGTGTTTATGGCACATTACTAATATAGTAGAGTTCAGAGGCTTTTGAAGATAAAAAGTGAGTCCTTCAATATTTTTTATAGCTTGTGATTCTTTCACAATAACCACTTGATATTCGGACATCATCGGATATCTTTTAGCAGCATTTATTACCGTCGAGATATCAACATCAGCTCCATAAACTATCGTTGAGTTGAACTCCTTTTCTGTTTCAGTTAAAACATTAGCAGCAATATAGTCAGCAATCAAGTCGATATAATAGGATTCCTCGCCCATCAAATAATAGATGGGGCGATATTGTTTAGCTTTTAATTCTTTGAGAATATCATCACAAGTTAATTCTTGTTTGGCCATATTACATAGAAGTGTTATTACCAGTCAAATTTCAGATGTTTTACAGTTTTCTTTGCTTCAATAATCATTCGTAAAGATGCTATACCAATCTGAACATGTTCTTTTACGTAATTTTGAGTCACAATATTGTCGCTCTTATCCGTCTTTACTCCTTCCGGAATCATTGGTTGGTCGGATACAAGTAGCAAAGCTCCTGTAGGTATATGATTGGCAAAGCCAACACTAAACACCGTCGCCGTTTCCATATCAACGGCCATGGCACGCGTTTTTTGTAGATAGCTCTTAAATTCATCATCATGCTCCCATATACGGCGATTGGTGGTATATACAGTCCCCGTCCAGTAATCTCGTGCATGGTCGCGAATGGCTGAAGAGACAGCACGTTGCAACATAAATGCCGGGAGCGATGGAACTTCAGGGGGGAAATAATCATTTGAGGTTCCTTCACCTCTAATAGCAGCAATAGGAAGTATTAAATCTCCAATCTTATTTTTCTTGTCTATCCCACCACACTTACCTAAGAATAAGCAAGCCTTAGGGGTAATAGCACCTAGAAGATCCATAATAATTGCAGCGTTGGGGCTGCCCATACCGAAGTTAATAATCGTAATTCCTTCAGCAGACGCTGATATCATATTAGCATCAGTTCCTAAAATCGGAACATTAAATTCTTGCGCAAATATTTCTACATACTTGTTGAAGTTGGTCAATAATATATATTCTCCAAAATCTTCGAGATTGCGTTTAGTGTAGCGAGGTAGCCAGTTAGCCACGATTTCTTGCTTCGTTTTCATAATAATTCATTAAATTTGTATTTCCAATAAATGAGGAACCAATATTTAACGTACAAAAGTAGTAAATGTTATCGTTAAACCTGCCTACGTTTGAGACAAAAATAACTTTGCGTAACGAAAAAAGCGTAATTTTCGATATAATCCGCAAACGATATGTAGCATTAACCCCTGAAGAATGGGTAAGGCAACATTTTGTTCATTTTCTTATAACCCATAAAGGTTACCCGGTTGCGCTGATGGGCAATGAAATTTTGCTGAATCTTAATGGTACAAAGAAAAGATGTGATACTGTACTTTATCGGCAGGACTTAACGGCTCGAATGATCATAGAATACAAAGCACCCCACATAAAAATTACCCAAGCTGTTTTTGATCAAATCACCCGCTATAACATGGTATTGAAGGTAGATTACCTTGTGGTGAGCAATGGTATGCAACATTATTGTTGCCGAATGAATTACAATGACCAGAGCTACACTTTTCTTGAAGACATTCCTGATTACATCGCATTATAACTGATATAATCATTATTGAAGATGCAAACTTAACGACTGCATACAGATCGAATATCATTTTATTTTAATAAAAAAATGAGTTAAGTAAGATCTCAGAATATAATATAAATGAGCCTCTTGAGTGAGTATACAAATCACTCAAAAGGCTCATTTCTTTTCTGTAGAACAAAAAAATATATTAAAGATTAGTTTGGCTTAAATGCCCAAACTAATCTTTATATATCTAAGAAAAAATTATTTTTTTCCGGCTTTTTCTACCTTTTCAACTTTTTGCTCTAATTCAATGCCTGCCAATTCAGGGTCAATCATCACCCTACCGCAATATTCGCAAACGATAATTTTCTTGCGAGAACGAATATCCAACTGTCTCTGAGGTGGAATTTTGTTGAAGCAGCCGCCACAAGCATCACGTTGTACATATACAATACCCAATCCATTACGTGAATTTTTGCGAATACGTTTAAATGATTGAAGCAAACGAGGTTCAATTGTCGTTTCCAGAACTTTAGCTTTATCTCTCAGCTTTTCTTCCTCTTGCTTTGTTTCTGAAACGATCTCATCCAATTCACTCTTCTTTTGGTCAAGGTCTTTCTTTCTCTCATCTAAGATAGCGATGCTTTTAGCTGCTTCTTCCGATTTTTCTTTTTCTTCAGCAATAAATTCCTTGATACGCTTTTCGCACAATTCAACTTCAAGAGTCTGAAATTCGATTTCTTTACTTAAAAAGTCATATTCACGATTGTTTCGTACATTATCTTGCTGAGATTTATACTTATCAACTGCAACTTTTGAAGTATCTATTTCAATTTTTTTAGCAGCAATAGCCGCTTTTAGTTCGTCAATTTCCGCTTTAATTTTATCGATACGCGTACTCAAACCGGCAACTTCGTCTTCAAGGTCTTGTACTTCCAAAGGAAGTTCTCCTCTTAATGTCTTAATTTTATCAATTTCAGACAACATTGTCTGTAGTTGAAACAATGCTTTTAGCTTTTGTTCAACTGTCAACTCTTTCGGTTCGTTTTTTGCTTCTTTAGCCATGTTACTTATAAATATTTTATGGGATTTGTATTTACTTTACTAAATAGGAGTGTAAAATTAGGAAATAAATCCCGGATTATGGAATAAAAAATTTCTTTTGTATATTGTTCGCTTTCGTAATGCCCGATCTCAGCAATCAGAATATCCGATTCACTGCCAAAATACTCATGGTATTTCATTTCTCCAGTAATAAAAACATCAGCATTGCACGCAATTGCATTTTTTAGGAGAAAAGCTCCTGAACCTCCGCAAAGAGCTATTTTCTGGATTTCACGCCCAGATAATTTGTTATGTTTCAAACACCCTACTTCAAATGTTTTCTTTATTCTTTTTAGAAAATTAAGCTCCGTCTCCGGACTATCCAACTCTCCCACTACACCCGCTCCAGATTGCCGCCAAACATTCATCAGTGGATAAAAATCATATGCCGGCTCTTCATAAGGATGTGCAACAATCAAAGCTTTAGTTACTTCTTCTTTTTTGAAAACAGGCAAAATTGTTTCTATTCGCACTTCTCCTTCATGATGCAACTGCCCAATAGCGCCACAAAATGGTGTTGCCCCCTCTTTAGCTCGAAAAGTTCCCTCGCCTTCAAGATTAAAGCTGCATGAGTCGTAATCACCTATGCAACCACATCCGGCAGAGAATAGCGCTTCACGTACAGCATCTGCTTGAACAAATGGTACAAAAGTGACGAGTTTCAGCAAACCATCTTCTTTTTCAGATAAGATACGTACATTTTTTAAGCCTATTTTCTCAGCTATTTTAAAGCTTACACCTCCCTGAACATTGTCCAAATTAGTATGAGCTGAATAGATCGCAATATCATTTTTTATAGCTTTCAGAATGCAGCGCTCTATATAATCTTTACCAGTTATAGACTTATAGCCTTTAAAGATAAGTGGATGATGAGATATTATGAGATTACACTCCAATGATATTGCTTCATCGAGTACAGCTTCGGTAACGTCCAGACACAACAAAGCCCCTGTTGCTTCCGCATCTGTCAGTCCTATTTGCATGCCGGCATTATCATATCCGTCTTGCAATGGCAGAGGCGCGAACCGTTCAAGGGCGCTTACTATTTCTTTAATTTTCATTGTTAATAGAAAATTTGAGGCAAAGATAATAAATTATCAGTAATAATTCACTCTATTACTACCTTTTTACTACATTTGATCTAGTAAATATCAAGATCCAGATTGTTATGAAGAAATTACCTTTGTTTTTTATCTACTTGAGTTTTTTTTTTCGCCTGCCAGCAAACGCCTAAAAGTGAGCATAATTTCGCTGACAAAATCGAAATAAAAGAAGAAGATGATACCATCAAAGCAACAGCTATTTTCTGGGTAGACAAAGTGCAGAGAAAGAAAAATGAACGATTACAAATTAAGACTATTAAAGCTAAGGTCTTTACTCACGAAAGCGGCAAAGTAAACGTATTGTCGTTTACCAAAGAACAGCCGGAAGATGTGCAACGATACTTGAAGTATCGTTTAGATTTCTTCAAAGTAACCAAAATCATGATCGACAGTGGTTACATTAAGACTGGTGAACAGTACGTGCAGTTGCGCTATATTCCTGAAAAAATGCACCTGTTTAATCCGTAATCTCCACTCGATTGCCATCTGGATCCAACACAACGCTTTCAAAGTATCCGTCTCCGGTAGTTCTTGGTTCTCCGGCAATGGTGTAACCCTCTTTGCGTAGCCTTTCAGTGAGTTCTATTACCCCTTCTTTACTTCCCAATGAAAAAGCAAAATGAGTAAGGCCAATGCAATCTTCATTTATCTTTGGTGTCGTGACATCTCTTCTATACATAATTTCCAAAGCACTGGTATCTCTATCAAAGCTGATAAAATAAGATTCGAAGCCTTTAGCAGAATTGACGTATTTGTCATTGCTTCTTCCTCCGAAATAGGTAACATAAAAATTTCTTTGCTTTTCCAATTGTTGTGTCCAGATAGCGATATGGCTGATATGCATATTTTATTTTTTAATAATACTATAATAGTGAAAATCCATAATGACTCCATTCTTTATCAAAGCACTTTTCAATACGGCCTCTTTTTCAAATCCGGCTTTTTCAAGTACTCTCATAGAAGCGGCATTAGAGCTAAATACCATTGCAAAGACTTTACTGAAAGAAAGTGTTTCAAAAGTGTATTGAACAAGTTGTTTCACGGCTTTGCTCATTATGTCATTTCCCCAATACTCCTCTCCTAGCCAATAGCCCAATTCGGCTGAGATTCTTTCAACATCGCTCCCCGGAACGAGTCCAATTCCTCCTACAGCCCTTCCGTCAATATCGATGGCAAATTCCACTTGCGGGCCAACCTTCTCGGTTACCATTAAAATATACTCTTGCGCATCTTTTTCCGTATAAGGATTAGGCAAAAGATCTCGCACATTGTTCCATATTCTAATATTGTCAATATGCCTGACCAGAGAAGGAACATCATCCAAGGTCCATGCTCTTAATTTAAACTCCATATCGCAGAAATCAGATAATATAATACATTTGCAAAAATAAATAAAATAGAAAAGAACACGTCATAATTCGTCATTATTATCCAAAAGATTTAGATCAAGTTATACAAATATATCTATATTTGCACGCATAAATATAGATAGTAGTAACCTTTTTATTAAATAAGAGAATGGGAATAATGGTTGGACTTCCCGGACCGGGAGGTTCCGGAACAGATTTACAATTGAATTTTGGCTTAAGGCTTAACGAACAAATAGAAATGAGAGCTCCTCACCTTCCTGCTGAATGGTATCCACAGAGCGGTATTCAACTCACTTGGCCGCACGCCGAAACCGATTGGGCTTATATGCTCGATGAAGTGCAAGAATGCTTTATCAAGATTGCTTGCGAGATTGCCAAACGAGAAAAGTTACTCATCGTTGCGCCTGAGCCGGAAGAGGTAAAAAGTCAGTTGTCGGGCACAGTCAATATGGATAATGTAATCTTCCTACAGAGTGAAACGAATGATACTTGGGCGAGAGACCATGGAGCTATCACCATGATAGACGGAAACTCTCCTGCCCTGCTCGACTTTACTTTTAACGGCTGGGGCTTGAAATTCGCTTCCGATCAAGACAATCTGATAACGCGCAGAGCTGTGAAAGCCGGTTTGCTAAGAGGACGTTATGAAAATCGTCTTAACTTTGTTCTCGAAGGTGGCTCCATAGAGAGCGACGGCATGGGAACCGTACTGACTACTTCCGAATGCCTGCTTTCTCCCAATCGCAACGGGCAGATGAATCAAGTGGAAATTGAAGAATATCTTCGATCTGTTTTTCATTTGCAACGTCTGCTTTGGCTTGATCATGGTTATCTGGCAGGTGATGATACTGACAGTCATATAGATACTCTTGCACGTTTTTGCTCTCCCGACACCATTGCTTACGTGCAGTGTACTGACACTACCGATGTTCATTACGAAGCTTTGAAAAAGATGGAAGAGCAACTCGAAGCATTCCGAACACTGAGCGGAGAGCCTTACCGATTACTAGCCTTGCCGATGGCCGATAAGATAGAAGTTGATGGTGAACGATTACCTGCTACTTATGCGAATTTCCTGATTCTGAATGGAGCCGTTCTTTATCCCACTTACGCACAGGCAGAAAATGACAAAAAAGCAATGGATGTTTTACAAGAGGCCTTTCCTAAGTATGAAATTGTGGGCGTAGATTGCCGAGCGTTGATTAAGCAACATGGTTCGCTGCATTGTGTCACCATGCAATATCCCATGGGAGTACTCTAAAAATCAACGCAGTAAACTGAAATAAATGACATGAAAAAGATAAAAATAGGACTAATTCAACAGTCTAATTCAGCTGATACTCGCACTAATGTAATAAATTTGGCGAAGAGTATTCAAGCTTGTGTTGCTCAGGGAGCTCAACTGATTGTACTACAGGAATTGCATAACTCGCTATATTTTTGCCAAACGGAAGATACGAATCTATTCGATTTAGCAGAAACCATCCCAGGTCCTTCTACCGTATTTTACGCTGAACTGGCTGCCGCAAATAAAGTGGTATTGGTCACTTCTCTGTTTGAAAAACGTGCACCGGGGTTATATCATAATACAGCTGTTGTATTCGATAGTGACGGCAGCATAGCCGGAAAGTATCGCAAAATGCATATTCCAGATGATCCGGCCTATTACGAGAAATTTTATTTTACCCCCGGAGACATTGGTTTTGAACCTATTCAAACTTCGCTTGGTAAACTGGGAGTATTGGTTTGCTGGGATCAATGGTATCCCGAAGCTGCCCGTCTGATGGCACTTAAAGGTGCTGAACTATTGATCTATCCCACTGCTATTGGTTGGGAAAGTACGGATGCTGAAGAAGAAAAGTCTCGCCAACTCAACGCTTGGATTATTTCGCAGAGAGCACATGCTGTAGCCAATGGACTACCTGTGATCTCGGTCAATCGTGTTGGGCATGAACCTGATCCTTCAGGGCAAACCAATGGCATCCAATTTTGGGGAAATAGTTTTGTAGCGGGTCCGCAAGGAGAATTTCTGGCACAAGCATCCAATGATACAAATGAGAATCTGATTGTTGAAGTAGATTTGGAACGTTCGGAAAACGTCCGTCGTTGGTGGCCTTTCTTGCGAGACAGACGTATTGATGAGTACGGTGGTCTAACTAAACGCTTTCTGGATTCTTAAATTAGAATTCAGAAAAACAATAAATAAATCAGCACTCTCATGTAGCATCTTAACCCCCAATGTTATGAAAAGTTGGATAGGAAGCTAAGATACCATCAAGGGTGCTGAATTTATATTTAATAAGCTCTGGCAAATATCACGCGACAAGCAGACGGCTTGCCCGTAACCATACATTTGCCGGGAGTTTTATCTCCTTCAAGAGGGATGCAACGAATTGTTGCCTTCGTTTCTTCCTTAATTTTTTCTTCTGTTTCGGGAGTACCATCCCAGTGAGCCAAGATGAAACCACCCTCTTCTATTTTTTCTTTGAATTCATCGTAACTTTCTACAGTGATTGTACGAGAGGTACGATAATCCAATGCTTTCTTATAAATATTGGCTTGAATTTCTTCCAATAGATTTTGAACGTACACCTCTATTCCTTCGCAAGAAATTGTTTCTTTCTCAAGCGTATCTCGGCGCATTACCTCCATCGTATTATTTTCCAAGTCACGTCCACCCATTACTAAACGTACAGGGACCCCTTTCAACTCATAATCGGCAAATTTGAATCCCGGACGTTTGTTGTCTGAGTTGTCGTATTTCACAGAGATTCCAAGTTTTTTAAGGCTACTAACAATGCCGGCTACTTTTTCATTTATCTGTGCCAACTGTTCGTCATTCTTATAAATAGGAACGATAACTACCTGAATAGGCGCCAAATGCGGAGGTAATACCAGCCCGTTATCATCAGAGTGAGCCATGATAAGTGCACCAATCAAGCGAGTGGATACTCCCCATGAAGTAGCCCAAACATACTCCATCTTATTTTCTTTGTTCACAAATTGAACATCGAATGCCTTTGCGAAATTTTGTCCCAAGAAGTGAGACGTACCGCTTTGCAATGCCTTTCCATCTTGCATCATAGCCTCAATGGTATATGTGTCTATCGCTCCGGCGAAACGTTCATTAGCCGATTTTACTCCCTTAACAACAGGTACAGCCATATATTGCTCAGCAAAATCACCATATATATTGAGCATACGTATTGCTTCTTCTTCCGCTTCCTCACGCGTGGCATGGGCCGTATGTCCCTCTTGCCACAAAAATTCAGAAGTCCGAAGGAATAAACGAGTACGCATCTCCCATCGCATCACATTTGCCCACTGATTACACAAGATAGGCAGGTCACGATAAGAATTAATCCAGTTCTTATAAGTATTCCAAATGATCGTTTCCGAAGTTGGACGGATGATGAGTTCTTCTTCGAGCTTAGCAGCCGGATCAACAATCACCTCTTTACCGTCGGCCGACATTTTTAGGCGATGATGCGTCACAACAGCGCATTCTTTGGCGAAACCTTCCACATGCTCTGCTTCGCGGCTAAGAAATGACTTCGGAATCAATAGCGGGAAGTAGGCATTCACATGTCCGGTCTCTTTAAACATATCGTCCAGTTGACGTTGAATTTTCTCCCAGATAGCATATCCGTAAGGTTTAATCACCATACATCCACGCACGGCCGACTGTTCAGCCAAATCAGCTTTCACTACCAATTCATTGTACCATTGCGAATAATTCTCGCTGCGTTTGGTCAAATCCTTTAGTTCTTTTGCCATCTTATTTGCTAATTATTATTTTATTCAAGGTTTCAAAACATCCATTTGCATTCAATGCAATTTGATGTTATTTACCTCAATTTATTTCAATTTATCAGTACTTATTTTCTTTTTTCGAGTGCAAAAGTACTAAAAAAACAAAATCGATGCAACCAAAACGACTTATTTTATAAATAGCAGATGAGCGTTATTTGTCAACGATTTCTTTACCAAAGGGGGTAAGAGCTAAACTTGCCAATTTGAAATGTTGCAGAGCAAAAGGAATGCCAATGACAGTGATGCACAAGAAAAGGCCGAATGCTAGATGAGAAAGGCTGATCCACAGTCCTCCCAGGCAAAGCCATAGGATATTCATCAACACACTTAGGCAACCGCCCGATTGGGGCGCCGTTCTTACCTCTTTTCCAAATGGAGAAAGTGCCAAAAAGGCAAGTTTCATTGTTTGCAAGCCGAAAGGAATACCAATGATGGTGATCATCATCAAAAGGCTGGAAATAACATACTCCACGCAGGTAACAATGCCACCTAAAAGGAGCCACAAGATATTCATTAGTAGATTCATTTTCTATGAAATAAATTTTTTATCAATAATCGCAGCTACTGTAGCATCACCGGTAACATTGACGGATGTGCGTAGCATGTCTAAAGGTCTGTCTACTCCAAGGATTAATGCCAAGCCTTCGGCCGGAATTCCCACTGAAGAAAGCACCATGGTAAGTATCACATAACTTCCTCCGGGAATGGCTGGTGTTCCAATAGAAGATATAGTCGTCAGCAGAACAATAGAAATCATTTCCACCCAACCCAGATGAATACCCATTACCTGAGCTATAAAAACGACAGCAATAGCTTGATAGCAACTTGTTCCATCCATATTTACCGTAGCACCTACCGGCAAGACGAAAGATATTATTTCTTTCGATATACCCAGTTCCTTTTCGGTCGTTTCCATATTAAGTGGCAGTGTAGCAGCACTAGAACTAGTGGTGAAAGCCAGCAATTGCACCGGATACATGCCTTTCATAAACTTTCCGACTGATATTTTGGTGAAAAGGTGAACGAGTGTAGGGTAGAAAATGAAGATCAGAATGAGTAATCCCAATGCAACCGTACCGGCATACATGGCCAATGCAGCGAAAATAGACAAGCTGCCGGCATTCTCTACTACCATGGCAGCCATCAAAGCAAAAACCCCATAAGGAGCAAACCTGATGATATAGTCTACCATAGTTAATATTATGTCGTATAATGAGTCGAAGACTTTCAGGACAGGCGTTGTTTTCTCTTTTGGAAGGCTAATGGCAGCCACCCCAAAAAAGATTGCGAAGAAAATTACTTGTAGCATTCTGCCATTGTCACTCGCTGCGCTGACCAAATTATCGGGAATAATATCATCAAGAAAAGAGAGAGGTCCTTGTTCACGGGTTGACTGTGCCGCAGATGTTTTTTCTTCAACAATGCTGTGATAGCTTTGCTTCATCTCATTAGCCTTAGCAGTATCCACGTAGCTTCCCGGGCGAATGACCAACACCAGAAACAAACCCAAAACAATAGCTGACACAGTAGTAGCTAAATAAAGCATTATAGCCTTCAACCCTATTTTTGAAAAACGCCCAATATCTTCTAACCCTGTTACTCCTTTTACTAGCGACACAAAAACCAGTGGTACAGCAACCAGTTGCAACATTTTGATGAATACCCTCCCCCATGGTTTTATCCAAAACTGGATGAAAGTCTCACCACCAATGGATACCGCAATAATGCCAGCTATCACTCCCAAAACCATACCTAATAAAATACGTAGATATAATGGTATGGATAGTTTTTTTCTATTTGATCCGTTCATAGATGTATCTTTATCTTTTGGCTACTTAAAAACCCTTATTGGCAACAAATATAGTTGATTTTAGCTAAAAGGCAAGAACAACGAGCGGGTATCTCATCCATAAACAGTATAACTCATGAGTGCATCTATCTTTAATTGATAATCCAAATAAGTTTTACCCGCTTCTATTGGTTAAAAATTAACTAAACAACAATGTTCTGTTAATTATGTAATCAGATAAACTAAACCTTGTTATAATTTCGTCTGAAAAGCACTTATTATTTGCTAGTATGCTTATAATATGTACTTTTACATAAGTTTTTTTTCATAGGATTAGATTTTAAGGTTAACAAATAAATAAGCTGCTCGTGAGAGTAGCTTATTTAATTTATATGCCAAATAAACACATACATTCTGCTTACATAGTTCCTCTTTTGACAAAGAGCGGATTAAACTAATCTCACAAACAGATCATCTAACTTCTCATAAAAGCATTCTTAACTGGAGAAGTCAATTTCTGCTCTTCGCTTCACGCCCGTAGTCTCTACACTCCACACGTGTAGTCTCTACGGTCCATGCATGTAGTCTGTAGAGACTACACGTGTGAAGCGTAAAATAGATACCGTTTCGTGAACTTACTGCTTATACCTCTTTACAATAGTAGTACTATGATGAGCACAAGTGCAATGTGTTCTTTATTATCTTACATAAAGACAACAAGGAGAAATCGCACCTTTTAGAAAAAGCTTAAATTACTGCGTATTTTAGGCGTAAACTGAACAATAAATCTCTTTCAAGTGTTTTATCAAAATAATATTAAAATTTAAACATCACATTTAATCTCTCTTTTTAGAGCAAAATGAATGAACTATCTACGTATGAAAAAGCTTATATCATACCCACTATCAACAATTTACTACCTACTATTCGCTTGTTCGTTGCTAATATTTCATCCCATACAGTGGATATGTTTCAATCTGTTTGGATACGATGCGCATAAAAAGAGTGTTGATATATTGAATTTTTTCTTGGTAGCCAACACCTATGTATTGGGAACAACTTATAAAGTTGAAAACCTCGATTTGCTACCACAAGGAGTCCCGTTGATTATCTCAGCCAATCACCAAAGTTTATACGATATTCCTGCGATTATATGGTTTATGCGCAAAGTGCATCCCAAGTTTATCAGTAAGAAAGAATTAGCCAAAGGTATTCCCAGCATTTCATACAATTTGAATCATGGAGGATCAGCGGTTATCGACCGCAAAGATCCGAAGCAGAGTCTGCCTGCCATCAAACGAATAGCCGAATATGTTGAATCGAATAAGCGATCGGTGGTCATATTTCCCGAAGGCACTAGAAGTAAAACTGGTATTCCGAGGGCTTTTGCCGAAAATGGATTGAAGATATTATGCAAATATGCACCTTCAGCCTACATGGTTCCGCTAACTATTAATAACTCCTGGAAAATGACAAAATGGGGACCTTTTCCTCTAGGTTTAGGAAATAAACTCACTTTTACAATTCACCCTCCTTTTGCAATAACAGGTATGCCGTTTTCTGAGATTTTCGAAAAAACAGAGAAAACAGTAATAGAAAGAATAAATAGCTAACAGCAGACAACTCTGTTTAGTAATTAGCCCAAAGCTAAAATGCCATTTTGCCGTTAGCTAGCTGATATTTTGCTCAATTTAATCATTTACAATAAAAATTACACTTAATGCCAATAAAAAATGTCCGTTTAGAAGTAATGCACTTCTTAGAACAGAATATAGACGATTTTATCAGCCAATATTTAATCCCTGTTGAGAAAATATGGCAACCTACTGATTTTCTGCCCAATTCGCAAGAAGACACTTTCTTCGAAGACATAAGAGAATTACGAGAATTGGCTAAAGAGTTACCCTATGACTTCTGGGTAGTATTGGTAGGCGATACCATTACCGAAGAAGCTTTACCAACCTACGAATCATGGTTAATGGAAGTAGAAGGAATAGATAATGTAGATGGTGAAGCTCGCAACGGTTGGTCTAAGTGGATCAGGCATTGGACAGGAGAAGAAAATCGTCATGGCGATTTACTTAACAAGTATCTCTACCTCTCGGGGAGAGTGAATATGAAGGAAATAGAACGAACAACGCAATACCTTATAAACGATGGCTTTGATATCGGCACTGGACGCGACCCATATAAAAATTTCGTTTATACCAGCTTCCAAGAACTGGCTACCTTTGTATCTCATAACGGTATAGCCGAACTGGCAAAAAAAAGTAGTAATGAAAAGTTATCGCGTATTTGCAAACGCATTGCAGGGGACGAAATGAGACACCATCATGCATATAGCGAATTTGTAAATCGCATCTTTGAAGTAGACCCTAGCGAAATGATGTTGGCTTTCAGCTATATGATGAAGCAAAAAATCGTTATGCCAGCTCATTTTTTGCGAGAATCAGGACAAAAAATAAGTAGTGCATTCGAACAGTTTTCCAATTCGGCACAACGCATCGGTGTATATACTACCAGTGATTATGTCGATATTATGCAAAAGTTGATCAATAAATGGAAAATAGACAAAATACAGAACCTAACTGATGAAGCTGAACGTGCCAGAGATTACCTAATGAAACTACCAGCCCGTATGGCAAGAATATCGGAGCGATTGATTATCCCTCCCGAGCCGTACATTTTTAAATGGGTGGTACCTGCAGTGAAATAGTAGTTATTCTATGTATGGCAAAACTTCAAGAATATGAAGAATCGAACTTAACTACGGGGTGTGTTTGGTAAAAAAGCTTAGTTAAAAAATAAGCGGGAATTTCCTTTAGAGGGATTCCCGCTTATTTCTATATGATAATAACGAAAGCTTTATTTTTTTCTTGAGAAAAACTCTTTTTCTTTCCACTCTTTCATTAAACCAGAGATAGTCTCTTTCACACTCATAATCTGAGTAGCTCTATAAGCATTTGCTCCGGCAAAAGCATAACCATTATTGAAGTTACCTTTGAAAGCACTGTAAAGAGCCAACATGATGCAATAAGGACTTTTAGATATATCACACGTTTTGATGCAATGAAAAGGACAAGTTTTGGGTTGCTTAATTCCTTCTTTCACTTGCTGGATAAAAGAGCTGAGAATGGCTCGGCCAGGCATGCCAACCGGACTTTTAATGATTTCAATATCTATTTCCTTAGCGTTGAGGTATTGCTCCTTGAAGGCATAAGAGGCATCACACTCATTCGTGGTGACAAATCGGGTTCCTAACTGTACTCCTGAAGCACCAAGTTGCATCATGCGGTAGATATCTGCACCCGTATAGATCCCTCCAGCTGCTATAACAGGTATCTTCTTATTGTATTTCTCCTCAAATAGAGATACTTCAGCAACTACCTGTGGGAGAATTTCTTCCAAAGAAAAGTGCTCGTCCATAATTTGGCTTTCTTTGAATCCAAGGTGACCACCTGCCTTAGGACCTTCTACAACGACAGCATCCGGTAGATAGTTATAATGGCTCATCCACTTTTCGCAGATAATTCTTACTGCACGAGCAGAAGACACAATAGGCACCAACTTTGTAGTACTATCCTTTTCCAAATAGCTAGGTAAATCGAGTGGAAGACCTGCTCCACTGAATATGATATCTACTTTCTCTGCAATAGCTATTCTTGCCATGTCGGCAAAGTTTGTCATAGCAACCATTACATTGACTCCGATAATTCCTTTTCCTTTTGCACGCGCTCTTCTGATCTCTTCCTTGAGGCCTAAGATACTAGCTTCAAGAAAATTAGCAGATAGTTTATTGTATAAAAGTCCTAAACCTGCACTGGAAATAACCCCAATGCCACCTTCATTGGCTACAGCTGATGCCAAGCCAGATAAAGAGACGCCAACACCCATTCCACCTTGAATAATAGGGATACGAGCCTTTAGGTCTCCAATAGTCAATATTTTCATTTATAATGTTATTAAATACGGGTGTAAAGGTACTATATTATAAAACAGAAATTGGTAGAAGATAGCAATTAAAATAAGTTATAAGATTTTCCAGCTTGTACTATTCTACTTTTAGTAGGATTATTAGTCTCAATTGTTTTATATTTGCGTCCTAAATCACCATAGTTCATTAAAAATTCAATCTAATACTGCATATGAAACTATTATTCATCACCCTCTTCTCCTTGGTATATCCCGGAGTAGAACACTTCAAATTACAGAATGGCGATCTTATCTTTCAAGAGTCATGTAATGGTAAGATTGGCAATGCCATTAAGAGTGTAACATCTAGTGCAGATAACTATAACTTTACGCATGTAGGCATGGTCTATATCAAAGAGAACGATAGCATCTATGTGATTGAAGCAACTCATCCAAAAGTCAAAATCACTCCTCTATCAGAATATCTATATCCGGCAGATGAAAAGGAGTGTTATCCCAAATCAGTTGTGGGCAGGTTAAAAAGTGAATATCAGCATTGCATCCCTAAGGCGATAGAAGAAGCGCTACCATTAGTGGGCAAAGAGTACGATTATAGTTATGATTTGAAGAACGACAAGTATTATTGCTCGGAACTAATATACCTTATTTTATTGAAAGCTAATGATGGAATTCCGGTATTCCCTCTCAATGAAATGACTTTCAAATCGAAAACAACGAAAGAGTTCTTGCCTGACTGGGTGGAGTACTTTAAAAAATTGAACGTGCCTATTCCTGAGGGAGAACCGGGAATCAATCCGGGAGCTATGTCAAAAGCAGATGTAATAGATATCGTTCACTAAAAAAAGACGGTACCTCGATTCTCATCGCAGTACCGCCACAACACAAACACAAAATAAAACACGACAAAACTACTATGCAATTAACCTGTCTATGCTATGAAAGCATAAGTGACAATTACAAATATTCGCATACACGTAATCAGTTCAGGTGACTTGCATCAATAAAACATATCTTAATTCCGTTTTGTTTACTTCACAATCGTTAATTAATGCTAATAGAAAAGTTGCTATTGAATACCTTTTTCACGTAGCTTAAGCTGCCAAGCCCATGCAGAGCGCAATGTGTCTTCTATAGAGGTCTCGGCTTTCCACCCAAGTTCGGTATTGGCATAATCCGGATTTGCCCAAACTTTCTCAATATCCCCTGCACGTCGGCCTACGATCTGATAATTGAGTTTCACCCCTGTAGCTTGCTCAAAGACACTAATCAACTCTAAAACAGAAAGACCACGGCCGGTGCCGATGTTAAAGGTCTCTACTTTCGCCTTTTGTTTTTGTTGAAGGATACGGGCAATGGCTACAACATGTGCTTTAGCCAAATCGACCACGTTAATAAAGTCTCTGACGCATGATCCGTCGGGGGTATTATAATCATCGCCAAAAACATTCAGTTTTTCGCGGATACCAATAGCCGTTTGAGTGAGATATGGAATGAGATTCTGAGGAACTCCATTGGGTAACTCTCCCAGTAATGTAGTCGGATGGGCTCCTATCGGATTGAAGTAACGCAAAAGGATAGCACTGATGGGAGCACCTGAAGCGATGGTATCGCAAATGATTTCTTCATTGATCTGTTTAGTGTTTCCGTAGGGAGATTCGGCTTTCTTGATAGGAGCTTGCTCGGTCACGGGAAGCTCATCGGGTTGGCCATAAACGGTACATGAAGAAGAGAATACGATTCCTCCTACGTGATGTTTAGGCATCAGTTCGAGAAGATTGATCAGTGAAAGTAAGTTGTTGCGGTAGTAGAGCAATGGCTTTTGAACAGATTCACCTACTGCTTTGCTAGCCGCGAAGTGAATAATTGCTTTGATGCCAGCATATTTAGCGAATAGTGCATCCATGCCTTTAAGATCTAAGCAATCGATTTGTTCGAAAGCCGGACGAATGCCGGACACTTTTTCAATATTATCTACCACATCGGCACTAGAGTTGGACAGGTTATCGGCTATGATAACTTCGTATCCACTATTTTGCAGTTCTACCACGGTATGCGAGCCGATATAGCCCGTACCACCAGTAACAAGTATTCTTTCCTTCATAATAAATAAATGTATTAATCTTCGGTTATTTTCACCGATGGCAAAGATAGTAGATTATTTTTTTAATCGCCAGTTTTTTCTTTATCTATATGGCAATTTTCACTGCGTACTATTGGAAAAAAAGGTTGCCAACAAACAAATAGTTGCGCCACAATGTATAATTTAAAATAAATATGTATCAACGAACAGGCTAAAACGAAAATAAAAGTTTATTTTTGTTTTAAGAAAGAATAATTAATATGATGAAAAAGCTATTGAAGGGAGGCCGATTTACTCCTGAAAACTATTCGGCAGAGATTGAAGATAAAATTCAAAAATACAGAAAACTAGGTTATAAACTCCCTCCAAGAAGGGTTATTAGAACTCCGGAACAAATTGAAGGTATTCGAGAAAGTGCCAAGATAAACACTGGTGTATTGGATTGTGTGGCTGCTAATATCCGCGAGGGTATGTCTACAGCAGAAATAGATAAGCTGGTATATGACTATACTGTGGGCCATGGGGCAATTCCTGCTCCGCTCAATTATGAAGGTTTTCCCAAAAGTGTATGTACTTCAATCAATGAAGTGGTGTGCCACGGCATCCCAAGCGAGAAAGAAATTCTGCGCAACGGAGACATTGTGAACGTAGATGTATCGACTATCCTAAACGGATATTTTTCGGATGCATCGCGCATGTTTATGATTGGCGAAGTGAGCCCCGACAAGAAAAAACTAGTAGAGGTAACCAAAGAGTGCCTGGAGATAGGAATAGCAGCAGCTCAACCCTGGGCTCGTTTAGGAGATGTAGGTGCGGCTATCCAAGAGCATGCGGAGAAAAATGGCTTTAGCGTGGTGCGTGATCTTTGCGGACATGGTGTGGGAATAGAGTTTCATGAGTCACCGGATGTAGAGCACTTTGGACGTAGAGGAACGGGGACGATGATTCTACCGGGCATGACGTTCACCATCGAACCAATGATTAATATGGGAGCTTACAATGTCTTCATTAACCAAGCCGATGGATGGACGGTTCTGACAGATGATGGACTTCCTTCTGCACAATGGGAGAAAATGCTACTGATTACTGAAACTGGCAATGAGATCTTGACTTATTAATAAAATCAGGCATCTATTGAACCTACAAGAGGGTTCAATGGATGCCTATCTCTTAATATAATAATGAGTAGTAGAATATTGGATTTGATATTTCACTACTCATTATTTATAGCATTTACAAGAATAGACTTCTGTATAAACTAACGATGGATAATAATCGGTTTCGGAAGCTCTAAAAATGATATAATTTATCCCCTACTCTAATTTATGGAATTAGCTTTATTAGTACTAAATGCGGTTATCCTCATCATTTTACTGATCGCTTCACTAACCAAGAGTGGCGGTAAACAGACGGATCAATTACAAGCGGCACTACGCCAACAGATGCAGGAGAATCGGGAAGAGCTTAGCCGCAGTATCCGTGAATTGCGCATGGAAGTGACTCAAACGCTGAATCAAAGTATGCAGCAGTTGCAAGATGCCATGCATAAGAACATGCTTACTACGGGAGAATTACAGCGACAAAAGTTTGATATGATGACTCGGCAACAGGAACAACTCATTCTGTCGACTGAGAAACGATTGGACGATATGCGGTTGATGGTAGAGGAAAAACTACAAAAAACATTAAATGAACGCATTGGTCAGTCGTTTGAAATAGTTCGTACCCAACTCGAGAATGTACAACGAGGACTAGGTGAAATGAAGTCATTGGCTCAAGATGTTGGCGGACTGAAGAAAGTGCTGAGCAATGTAAAGATGCGGGGAACTTTCGGTGAAGTGCAACTAGGTGCTCTGCTTGAACAAATGATGAGTCCGGAGCAATATGACGCTAACGTAAAAACGAAAAAGAGTGGTACCGAGTTTGTGGAATATGCCATCAAACTTCCCGGTAAAGATGATGATAACAACACAGTGTACCTGCCTATAGATGCTAAATTCCCCAAAGATATATATGAGCAATATTATGACGCTTTTGAAGCAGGCGATGCTATTCTGATAGAATCTTCGGGCAGGCAGTTGGAAGTAACCATCAAAAAAATGGCAAAGGATATTCATGATAAATACATTGATCCTCCCTACACTACCGATTTCGCCATTTTATTTCTTCCTTTCGAAAGTATTTATGCCGAGGTTATTCGTCGCACGGCATTAGTCGAAGCATTACAACGAGAATATAAGGTTGTAGTGACCGGACCTACTACTTTGGGTGCTATACTCAACAGTTTGCAAATGGGTTTCCGCACTCTGGCTATTCAGAAGCGCACTAGTGAAGTGTGGACGGTGCTTGGAGCTGTAAAAACAGAGTTTGGCAAGTTTGGTGGTTTACTGGAGAAGGTACAAAAAAATCTTCAGAGTGCCGGTGATCAATTGGAAGAAGTGATAGGTAAACGTACGCGTGCCATCGAACGAAAGTTACGACAAGTTCAGGAATTACCACATGAAGAGAGTCAAAAGATTCTTCCACTAGGTGATAATGATAGTGTTGAGGAAGAAGAGGAATAAAGGCAGACCCTCTTTTCAAGTAAGTGAAAAAGAGCCATTTTTCATTCCACAAGGTGAATCGAATATGGCTCTTTCATATTTATTACTGATGAACTTTGTGACGAGGCAATGCAAAATAAAGTATTAAATAGCCGAGTAGACCAGCAATAGCTGTACCGGCAAGTATCCCTAATTTAGCTTGATTCAGCAATACAGGATGACTGGTTCCAAACGAAAGGTTGGCAATAAATAAAGAAACAGTAAATCCGATACCACCCAAAAGAGATATTCCGGAGACGCTCTTCCAATCCATGGTGCGAGGCATGCTTGCTACTTTCAGTTTCACAGCAATCCAGGTAAATGAGAATATCCCGAAGAATTTTCCAAATAACAAACCAAAAGCTACTGCCAATGTAACATCTCCTATCGGCTCACCATTGCCACTAAACGCTACCCCTGCATTGGCAAAAGCAAACAGAGGAAGGATGATATAATTGACTGATATATGTAAGTTATCTTCCATCGATTGCAATGGACTGATTACACGATCAGATGCAGATTCCACTCTCTTCAACTTAGCTATCTGCTTATTTGTAAGTACTATATCATCTTTATCCGATACCGGAAAAGAATTAATAGTGCAACGAATATTCTCTATATACTTACCCACATGCAATTGCGGTCTGGCAGGTACAAGAAATGCAAGTGTAACCCCTGCAATGGTGCTATGAATTCCAGACTGGAGAAACATATACCAAACAATTATGCCAACAAGCAGAAAAAAGGTTTTGTTGGTACTCCCACGTTTGCTTATTAAATGAAGAAGAACAAGTAATAACGCAGCCCATAAAAGATAATTGACTGCTACATGAGAACTATAGAAAACAGCAATAACTATAATTCCTCCTATATCATCTACTACAGCAAAAGCAGTAAGAAATATTTTTAAACTCAATGGAACACGCTTGCCTAACAAACTAAGCACTCCCAGAGAAAAAGCGATGTCAGTAGCCATTGGTATGGCTAGCCCTTGACCACTTTCAGTGCCTGGGGGACAGATAAGAACATAAATGAGTACAGGAATTATCATGCCACCACAAGCGGCAATAAAAGGTAAAATCGCTTTTCTGACAGAAGATAATTCGCCTACAAGTAGCTCTCGTTTTATCTCAATACCAACCAAAAAGAAGAATAAGGTCATCAATCCATCATTGATAAATTGAAGTACTGTGAGGCTATGTTCACCATGAGAGAAAAGATTAAAATCTCCGATTTGAAGGCTAACTTGTTGTGATAGAAATTCCTGATAAGCCGGAGCTAAAGATGAGTTGGCCATTACAGCCGCAAGGAGTGCAGCTAGAAACAATAAAATACTTGCCACAATAGTCATGGAAGCAAGATATTGTATGGTATGAATTTTTTCAAAAATGGTATTCAGAACTTTTTTCATATAATTTGTTATTTATGAAAAAAGGACAGCATCGCTGAAAGTTCTGCGAACACGATATTTGCTGTCCTTTCCTCTTTTTTATATTAATCGAGCTTCAACACAGCTAAGAAAGCTTTTTGAGGCACTTCAACGTTACCAATTTGCTTCATGCGCTTCTTACCTTTCTTCTGCTTTTCAAGCAACTTGCGCTTACGGCTGATGTCACCACCATAACATTTGGCTGTCACATCCTTACGCACAGCCTTGATTGTTTCACGAGAGATAATCTTAGCACCTATAGCTGCCTGTATAGCAATATCAAACTGCTGACGAGGAATGAGTTCTTTTAATTTTTCGCACATGCGTTTGCCCAGCTCGTACGCATTGTCTACGTGTGTAAGTGTAGATAAGGCGTCAACTGGCTCTCCGTTCAACAGTATATCTAATTTGATTAACTTCGATGGGCGAAAACCATTCGGATGATAATCAAATGAAGCATACCCCTTTGAGATACTTTTCAATCGATCATAAAAATCGATCACTATTTCGCCCAAAGGCATATTATAATGAATCTCTATGCGATTTCCTGAAATGTATTCTTGCTTCAGAAGTTCTCCACGCTTACCCAAACATAGGCTCATAATCGGCCCGATGTAATCGGTAGTTGTGATGACAGAAGCTTTTATGTAAGGTTCTTCAATATGATCTATCAATGTTTGATCGGGCATTCCGCCGGGGTTGTGAACTTCCGTCATCTCTCCTTGCTTATCGTAAATACGGTAAGACACATTGGGTACGGTAGTTATCACATTCATATCAAACTCACGATCCAAGCGTTCTTGCACAATCTCCATGTGAAGCAAACCAAGGAACCCGCAACGGAAACCAAAGCCCAATGCCAAAGACGACTCGGGTTGAAAAGTGAGTGAGGCATCGTTGAGTTGTAGCTTCTCAAGTGAAGCACGCAAGTCTTCAAATTCTTCTGCTTCGATGGGATAAACGCCGGCAAAAACCATTGGCTTTACCTCTTCAAAACCTGAAATAGCTTTTGCGCATGGACGAGAAATATGGGTAACCGTATCTCCTACTTTTACCTCTTTAGAAGTCTTGATGCCGGAAATAATATAGCCCACATCTCCCGTACGAAGCTCTTTTCGAGGAATCATGTCCATTCGGAGCACGCCAATCTCATCGGCAGCATATTCCTTACCAGTATTGAAGAATTTCACTTTATCTCCTGTACGAATAATACCATTGGTTATCTTGAAATAAGCGATAATTCCACGGAAAGAATTGAATACAGAATCAAAAATCAAAGCTTGCAATGGTGCTTCTTCATCTCCCTTGGGACAAGGGATACGCTCTATAACGGCTGCCAATATCTCTTCAATACCCATACCTGTCTTTCCCGATGCGCGAATGATTTCTTCGCGTTTGCAACCAAGTAGCTCTACAATTTCATCTTCTACCTCCTCGGGCATAGCACTAGCCATATCACATTTATTGATCACCGGAATGATCTCCAAATCATGCTCAATAGCCATATATAAATTTGAAATAGTCTGTGCTTGCACACCCTGCGAAGCATCTACAATAAGCAATGCACCTTCGCAAGCGGCTATCGAACGGGAAACTTCGTAAGAAAAGTCCACATGTCCCGGAGTATCTATCAAGTTTAGAATATACTTTTCGTCGTTATATATATATTCCATCTGGATGGCATGACTTTTGATAGTGATGCCCCTCTCCCTCTCCAGATCCATGTCGTCGAGCATCTGTCCACCGGTTATCAGGATTGTTTTGGTAAACTCAAGCAATCGGTCGGCCAAAGTTGATTTTCCGTGATCTATGTGAGCTATGATACAAAAGTTACGAATATTCTTCATGTTGGATATCTAATATATATATTTGGTGGGCAAAGATACGTAAATGGAAGTATAAAAAAAAGTGCGTTGATACATATCGTATGTATCAATGCACTTTTTTTACGTCAGTTAGAAACCGTTTTAGCTCAGTTTCACAAAAAGTTCTTCTCCAACCTCCGTAGTAGAGATTTTGTCTTCTCTTAACAACCAACCAAGTCCAAGGAAAAGATCCTTGTCTACTAATTTAGTTGCTTTTTTCAGCTCTTTGGCTGTAAGTCCTTCGTTTTCATTAAGTGCATTCCAGATTTTACCTGCAATAATGCCTGCTTTTTCTTTCAACATTGCTTTAGAAATTTTAGTTAGACTTTATTTTATCAACCTGAATGTAGTAATACAATCAGGTTTTATTTCATCACAAATATAGCTATAATTATGTTATACAACACGTTATGCTGATATTTTTTATATAAATGTAATAAAAGTACAGGTAAAGACATCATTTTTTATTATTTAAGAGATATTCTTCCCAAATCTTTGCAGCTTCTTCTACCATTTTAGAACATGGTCTCTTGGTATAATACTGTTCTGTGCGCTCTTCGGGAACGAAAGTGATCTGGTCTTTCTTCTTTAATCCTAGTAATTCGGCACAAATCAAAGAGCCGTTTCTCTTTTTAAATTCGGCAGCCAATTCCTGCACCAGTGCGTAATTTGCCGCTTTTCCTTCCTTATCTTTTGCCTCAATGGCACCTTTTTCCAGTCCGGCCAGAAGAAACATGCCGCATGCCGCACCACAAGTTTCGCGCATTCGGCCAATCCCTCCGCCAAAAGAAGCTGACATACGAAGTGCTTGTTCTTCTGTAAATCCGTACATATCGGCAAACGCAACCACAACGGATTGCGAGCAATTGTATCCGCTTTTGAAAAGTTCATTTGCTCGTTCTACCCGATTTTCTTTTTCGTTCATATTCTTATTCTATGTTGTTTTAGGTGGCAGAAAGCAATTGCTCCATCACCAAATTAAATGATAATACGACTAGTTATTTAATGCGAATCAAGAGAATAATAGCATGATGTTTAATACTGTAACGATCACTGCAATGGAATACAACACAAAAGTACTCCATTTGCTATTTACATATTTACCCATTACTTTGGATGAAGACGTAAGACCCACCTGCAAAAAGACAGTAAATGGTAATTGAATGCTCAATATCATTTGCGAAATGATCAAGCCTTTAAACGGATCTCCAATGAAAAAAATAATCAGTAACGCAAGGCCTAGAGAGAGAATAACACCAAATAGTGAGTGAATATCTTTGATGTGATAAGGCTCACCAAAAATGCCTGAAAAGATGGATCCCGCAGCCATACCGCTTGTGATGGTAGATGAAATGCCCGCCATAAGCAATGCCAAAGCAAAAACAATGGCTGCGTTACTGCCTAGCAAGGGCTCCAACAGAGATTTGGCTTGTTGCAACTCTTCTACACGAATACCGCTTTTAAAGAAAGTAGCCGCTGCCAAAAGAATCATGGCACTATTGATGGCCCATCCTACGATCATTGAAAATAGTGTGTCATACAGTTCGTATTTCAACACACGTTTAATGGAAGCGTCGTCTTTTTTATTGTATTCATGACTCTGGATGACCTCGGAATGCAAGAATAGATTGTGTGGCATCACCACAGCTCCCAGCACACTCATAATGATGAGCATACTGCCATCGGGGATAACGGGTGTAACCCATCCACGGGCAGCAAGCGGCCAATCGATCTCCACCAAAAACAGTTCGTAAATAAAAGAAATTCCAATGACGGAGACAAATGCAATGATCGAGCGTTCTATCTTCTTATAAGAATTGGTAAATAGCATGACAGAGACAAAGGCGGTGGTAAGAATGGCTCCCCATATAATAGGTATATCGAATAACATTTGCAAAGCGATAGCTCCACCCAGTATTTCGGCCAACGAAGTAGAGATAGAGGCCAATACTGCAGTGCCCAGTATAGGTCGCGATATCCACTTGGGAGTGTACTGTGTAGCAGCTTCAGACAAGCAAAGACCGGTAACGATGCCCAAATGAGCCACGTTATGCTGCAATACGATGAGCATAATAGTAGAAAGTGTAACCACCCAAAGGAGAGAATAGCCAAATTCAGAACCTGCTGCAAAGTTAGAAGCCCAGTTACCAGGATCAATGAAACCCACAGTAACCAACAAACCGGGGCCTATATATCTGAATATGTCCAGACCACCCAAATGACGTTTGTGGTCTTTCCGTTTTAAATCATTGAGTATATTTCGCATAGTGATATTATTTATGTTTGCGTAAAGATAATGATTAAAAACAAGCACTCTATCAGTAAAGTTCAAAAACGTCTATAAATGTTAACGGTCACAGACAAATAACCTGCGTTATTTATCTACGACCGCTAAGAACTGATTACAAAAAAATCAATATCCTATTTCATGAAGTGCTTTGCATAATTGATCGGGACATGAAGTTGCTCGTCCTCCACAACGAATGCCTTCAAGAGTTTCAATGATCTTATTCACAGGCATGTCCTTCACTAAACGGGAAATGCCTTGAAGATTGCCGTTGCAACCTCCCCAGAAGAATACCTCTTTCACAACACCGTCCTCTACGTCAAGCTCAATGTTGGTACTGCATGTACCCTTCGTTTTATAATTATGTTTCATTACTCTTCTTCTAACTCTGGCTTCATGTTAGTGTACACATTTTGCACGTCTTCATCGTCTTCAAAGCGGTCTACCATTTTCTCAATCGTAGCACGTTGTTCCGGAGTAAGTTCTTTTTCATCCGTTGGTATACGAGTAAACTCAG
The DNA here is from genome assembly GCF_963666545.1 of uncultured Bacteroides sp. Taxonomy (NCBI): domain Bacteria; kingdom Pseudomonadati; phylum Bacteroidota; class Bacteroidia; order Bacteroidales; family Bacteroidaceae; genus Bacteroides; species uncultured Bacteroides sp. Next base: position 318,235 of record NZ_OY762899.1, read on the forward strand.
AGCTCTTTATCTCGTAACCGTTTTCTTCCAGATAAGTCTGAATGAGGTTAAAAGACTGGAATTCACCATAAAGTGTGATTTCATCTCCATCTTCATCCACATCTTCGTCTACTCCAAACTCTATGAGTTCGAGAATAAGGTCTTCAACAGACATGCCCTCTTTCTTAGCGATAGTGAATACAGATTTGTGGCTGAACATGAAATCCAGACTACCTGATGTGCCCAGCGTTCCTCCCAGTTTATTGAAGATACTACGTACGTTGGCTACTGTACGAGTTGTGTTATCTGTAGCCGTCTCCACCAACACAGCAATGCCGAAGGGGCCATAACCTTCATAGACCATTTCCTTGTAGTCTTTTTGGTCTTTTCCCATCGCATTTTTGATAGCACGTTCCACATTATCTTTCGGCATGTTTTCGCGTTTAGCATTGGCTATTACCGCTCTTAAGTGAGGATTATTCTCTGCATCCGGTCCACCTGCCTTTACAGCAATTGCAATTTGTTTACCTATTCTCGTGAATGTACGGGCCATATTGCCCCATCTTTTCATCTTCGTCGCTTTTCTATACTCAAACGCTCTTCCCATTGGTTCTAATTTTGCTGGCCTCCACTCCCATTAAAGAAAAGAGGCCAATTATTTTTATAATTTTATTATTTCTCTCCTTAATCTATATCTACCTCAACTTAGCCCCTAGCTTGTCTTCCATGTTTTTTACCAGTTTTGACATCACTTTATCAATCGTTTTCTCGTTCAGTGTTTGCGTTTCATCTTGAAGCAAGAAGCTCACTGCATACGATTTTTTACCGGCTTCCAGATTTTTACCTTCGTAAACATCAAATAAGGAAACATCACGAAGTAGTTTTTTCTCTGTCTCGTAGGCTATTTTTTCAATCTCGGCAAACGTAATATTTCGATCGATAAGCAAAGCCAAATCTCGCTTCACTGCGGGGAATTTTGATAACTCTTGATAGCTTACTTTTACTGATTTAATGGCTTTCATTAGCTCTTTCCAATTAAGGTCGGCGTAATAGACTTCATTGTCGATATCAAACGCCTTTAAAAGCTTTTTGGCAACAACGCCGAAGGTAGCAAGTTTTTTCCCTCCTTTGGTATGTACCGAAAGTGCGGCTGCAAAAACATCATCGGTAAGATTGCCTATTACCAGATTCTGCAGATCAAATCCAAGGCGTTGAAGGATATTTTCCACATACGCTTTTAACTCGTACACAGAACTGTCTTCGTCTGCATGAGCCCATGAATTAGATACTTTTTTACCGCTAATCCACAAACCTAAATGATAATCTTCATTATAAGCAGCCAGCACCTTTTCAGGGTTCTTTTTATCGGCGTTGAAGTAGTAGCAATTGCCAAACTCAAAGAACTTCAAATCGGCATTTTTGCGATTGGCATTATGAGCTATACTTTCCAAACCACCAAACAAGAGTGTCTGACGCATACAGTTTAGGTCGGCACTCAAAGGATTCATCAGCATCACCAAGTTAGCCGAAGCGTATGTTTCCAAGCCGTCATAATAAGCAGCACGAGTCAATGAGTTATTCAATATTTCATTGAACCCACACCCCACAAGTTGTTCAGACACAAGGTTTTGCCGTTTGTTCGATTTATCAGCCTCTCCTTTTGTGGTAAGGCTTGATTTTAAGGTGTTGGGTATTTCTACATTATTATATCCATAAATACGCAGGATATCTTCTATCACATCCACATCGCGCTGCACATCTACCCGATAAGGAGGAACGGCTAGCGTAAGTCCTTCGGCTGTTTCATTTGTAATCTTCATTTCCAGGCTGGCAACGATGCTTTTTATCGTCTCTACCGAAATCACTTTTCCAATTAGCGTATTCACTTTCTCATAAGTAAGCTCCACTATAAAATCTTCAGCAGGAGGAGCAGCACATACATCTTTGATTCCACATGCCACAGTACCACCAGCCAACTCTTTTACCATCAAAGCGGCAAGCTTCAGGCAGTAGAGAGTGGCGTTGGGGTCTATACCTCTTTCGAAACGGAAAGAAGCATCGGTGTTCAATCCGTGACGACGAGCAGTTTTACGAACCCACGTAGGATGAAAATAAGCACTTTCCAAAAATACATCAGTGGTTGTTTCAGTAGAACCAGAATCTAGTCCACCAAATACACCGGCAATACACATCGCCTCTTCTTTGTTGCAAATCATTAAATCACGGTCGGCCAACTTACGTTCTACCCCGTCAAGAGTAACAAAAGGAGTACCTTCGGGCATTGTTTTCACCACAACGCTATTTCCTTTGATTTTCGCAGCATCAAAACAATGCAAAGGTTGACCGAAAGCATGCACAATATAATTGGTGATGTCTACTACATTATTTATAGGACGAATGCCAATGATACGCAGTTTATCCTGCAACCATGCCGGGCTTTCTTTTACCGTTACTCCTTTTACAGAAACACCAGCATATCGAGGACATGCTTCGCTGTTCTCCACCGTCACCTGAATGTCCAAATCATTATTATCAATGGAAAACGCATCTACCGAAGGGCGAATCAGAGACGTTTTGTATCCGTTTTGAAGAAGGTAAGCATACAAGTCACGAGCTACTCCATAGTGCGAACAAGCATCTGCACGATTAGGTGTGATATCCACCTCAAGCACGTAGTCGCTTTTGATATTATAATAATCTTTGGCTGGTGTGCCCGGAACGGCTTCAGCCGGAAGAACAATTATACCGTCGTGAGAGGTACCTATGCCAATTTCATCTTCTGCACAAATCATGCCGATAGACTCAATCCCACGTATTTTTGATTTCTTAATCGTAAAGCAATCATCACCATCATAAAGTTTTGCACCCAGAGTAGCCACAACTACTTTCTGTCCTGCAGCAACATTGGAAGCACCGCACACAATCTGTGTTGGTTCGCCATCACCCAAGTTAACAGTGGTAATGTGTAAATGGTCAGAATTGGGATGTTCGATGCATGTCAGCACTTCGCCAATGACAAGCCCTTCCAGGCCGCCTTTAATGGTTTGAACCTCTTCCACACCACCTGTTTCCAATCCAATAGAAGTAAGCGCAGCCGCCACTTCGTCAGGGGTTAAGTCAAAGTCGACATACTCTTTCAGCCAATTATAAGAGATATTCATATCATTAAGATTTTATTGTTTTCAAAAACGACTTGCAAATTTAATAAGTTTTTTCGGTTAGCTAGGAATAATAAGACAGAAAAAACGACTATGTATTCATTTAAACGAATGCTTTTAGTAGAAGAATCAGGCAAGAAATAGCACAAATCAGAAGACGTGGCTGATTACATCTCTTATTTTGAGGTAAGGCATTTAGTGCAAAAGCAGAGTACCAGCATCTTTTATTCAACAGTCCTCTTCGTCATAACGTAGTAAAAGAAACCTTATTCTTTTATCTTCGCCTCATTCTTGTGTAAATATAATAAAAATAGAGTAACCCACTTCTACAGGCTTTCTGAGAGGGGTAGATAAAACTAGTTAATTCACCGTGGTGAACTAGTTAGTTAAGCGCGGTGAATTAACTAGTTCACCGCGGTGAAGTTATATCTTCAATAAAAGTATTATTTATTGTAAATAAAGAAGCTTGTCTTTTATCTATTTAGCTACGAGATATGCGTCTATACATAATCGAATATCCGGCAATCACAAAGAAACAGACAAGAGGTACAATGAAACCGATGGCCATGTTATGTTCACCAATAAAACCCATCAATACAGGAGCAACAGCCCCACCAACGATGGCCATGATAAGAAATGAAGAAGCTTTTTTGGTATGTCCTCCCAGCTTACGAATGGACAAAGCGAAAATAGTAGGAAACATGATCGACTCGAACAAATAGCAAACGAACAATGCCGATATAGAAAGCCATCCCAAACCGACTATCACTAAAAGCATGCATAGCGAAGCACCTACAGAAAAATAAATAAGCAGCCATTCGGCAGGTATGCGATTCATCAACCAGCTACCCAGAAAGCGACCAAACATGAATAGCCCCATCCCTCCAAACGAAAGTAACATGGCGGCATCACTATTGTTGAAACCTAGGTTTGCCTCGGTCACATAGTTGATGAAAAAACTATTGATTCCTGTCTGAGCAGCTACGTAGCAAAACAAGGCAACTACCCCCCAAGTGAAATGAGGATACTTCCATAGTCCCTTTTCAACGCCCTCTGCTTCATCAATCAGTTCCTCTTTCACTTCTGGCAGGCGAATGCGCATAAAGAAGAAGGCTACAAGAACAACCAAACATCCTATACCTATATATGGGAATGAGATATCGCCACCATCAAAGAGAACTAAACCTCCTACCAGTGGGCCGAGTATCCATCCCAAACCATTGAACGACTGTGCCAGATTTAATCTGCCTGCACCGTATTCCGGTTCTCCAAGCACCGTAATGTAAGGATTCGCAGCCGTTTCAAGACAAGTGAGTCCGCAGCCGATGATGAACAGCGATGCCAGAAAGAATTCAAATGACATCATCTTACTGCCCGGTATAAACATAAAAGCGCCTACAGCATAGAGTAGTAAACCTAGTATCACCCCTTTCCGATACCCATAGCGCTTGATGAAAGCACCTGCCGGCAAAGCCATCAAGAAATAACCGCCATAAACCACTGCCTGTATCAAAGCCGATCGGGCTTTCGAAATGACCAGTACTTCCTGAAAATGCTTGTTCAGCACATCGAGAATACTATGAGCAAAGCCCCACAGAAAGAAAAGAGAAGTGACCAGAATAAAGGGCCAAAGGTAAGAGATACCGTCTTTTGTCTTTACTATTTTCATCATCGTTTCTGAATATTATTTTATGTCCGTGCAACGAGTTTATAGGTTCTTAATTATCACTCTTAGCGGTTGTTATGAACGAGAAATTTGTAAGCCTTTATCTGATAGTGTCATCTCAACAAAGCGTGCCCGCGGATTAGGCGCATGTTCCGTCAATATTTCACGGATACGGATAGCCGCTTGCAAGTCTTTGGCAATCATATAAAGATAACCACCACCACCAGCTCCGGGTAGCTTGTAGCCTAACGTATAGTCTTTTATCAAATGAATGATCGCCTCCACAGCCGGTGGATTAGTACCATAGTCCAATGCTTTATTCTGCATCCACGATTTGCCTACCAAATGTCCATATTCTGCAAAGTTTCCTCGTTGAATGGCTTCACTCATATCCAAAGCATGAAATTTCATTTCGGAGAGTAAGGCAAGGTGAACGGATGAATTGAGAAACATGGAACTGACAATTTCGGCCAAGATACCCTTTGCTGTGCGTGTGATGCCTGTGTAGTATAACAAGTGACACGCTTTGTATTCGGGCTGATTGAAGAGGTAATCGGGCAACCAGCGCACCAACGGATCTTGCGAAAAACCACTTTCGGTTTGCAGCAACTTGATACCATGAAGCACGCCACCATATTGATCTTGCCAACCGCCACCTGTGGTGAGTAATTGTTCGAGTACCAGTGTGCGACGACATATTTCGCATTTATCCCAAGCCAGTCCGCAAAAGTCATTGATGGCACCCAACACAGTAGATGCAAGGATAGAACTGGTACCCAATCCTGAACCTGCCGGGATAGCTGCCAACAAGGTTACTTCGATGCCTGCACCGAAATCTTTTAGTTGATCTTGCAAGGTAGCATATTTTTTAGCCGAAAAGTCGGGTGAGAATCCCGCCAGCACAAGCGCCGCCTTGGGAATAGAAAACGGAGAGCCAATCTTTTTGTAATTTTGCAATTCTTCGTAGCTGTCGACCACTTCCAAAGCTCCCATATCGATAGAGCGAAGAACGATGTGAGGTTCTGTGCAGGGTTTCACATAGACTTGTAAAGGAGGTTGACCATTCAGTTCTATTGCCAAATTGACCACATTGCCACCCGAATAAAGCGCATAAGGTGGAGTGTCCGTCCATCCACCAGCTACATCAATGCGCACAGGACTACGCCCCCACACTATCTGATCGGGATAAACGCTCAGCGAAGGAAGACTTTTCTTATCCTGTATTTCTCCTAAAAGGCCATCACGAAGTAACTCGAAAGCAGCCTGCTCTTCTGTTTTAGCTTCTTGTCCCTTTAGTTTAAGAATACGTGAGCGCAGCATGTGGTTGTGTATTCTCGACATCAACAAAGCATCGTCGGGCAGTATGACCGGTTCATCCACATGCAAGTGTACAAACTCTTCTGCGGCATTAGCCAGATCGAGTTGATAGAAAATACTCTTTTCGTGATTATTGGCAAGCGTCTGCCAATTCTCTTTGCAGAACGCCTCACGTTGTTCATACAACCTCTTCAGATTGGCAGAAGCAGATATTTCATCTGCTGATAATCGATTGACTTGTAGCCAAATAGCCTTCCCTTCTTCAAGTGTAGGCTCGGAAATCATCCAACGAAGCACTTTGCCCAAATCTTCTACGTTTGTCACAACAGGGAACAGAGCAGCAGACTGGATATCAGTTGTGTTGACTCCTTTCAAATCAACTGATGTAAGCCCTCTTTTTTCCATCCATTCACTGAACGGTATGCCTGTGAAGCGTGTTACTACACTGGCTAGATCTCCTTTAAATACATCATCAATGCCATACGGACGAGCTATCCACTCTTTTTCTCCAACGGGTACTACATCCACACATACGCCATCGGGCAAGAACAATGTCCAGTCATTCACAGGCACACCGGTAATGATCTGTTTACTTCCCAGCAACCATTGTGAAGCAATGAAACTGTTTTCTATCCAAATATCCGCGTTTACGGGAGAAAGCGGCACTTGCACAGAAGCATTTTGCACAAACATAGCCGGATTTGGCTTTATCCTGCGATGCATAATCTGCCGTTGATCGTACACCTTATTTTGTATGGCTACTGTGGATGAAATAAGCTCGCGACTTGTGCCATAATGATAGAACTCACCACCGGGCAAAGGTAGAATGGCAACCGATAGCATATTGATTTCTTCATCAGCTAATCGTGGGTGGCCTCCCAATGAAAGTCCAAATTCGGAGTATAGATCATAATAAGAAAGTTCATCGGCATTCTCTTTATGAGAACGCTTCATAAGCAACTTTATAGCTTTGTCACTCAGTAGCCAGATGCCGACATCCATCAGAAACAAATGTGTTTTTGAAAGACTTTCGAGTTCGGCCAAAGATGGTTTCTGAATCATAAAATCAAGTTCGCCCGGATGATTTCTGTCGGAAACATACACACCGTGATGCGTTGCCAGAGAAGGATCTACCCAAAGGCCATAACACACTACATCTGCTTCAGGAATTACCTGCAAAGGTTTTTCGGAACGGATATAAACATCTCCACTGGCGATAAGTGTGTGTAATGAATCGGGGGCAAGAGACATGATCTCATAAAGTGGCAGTTGCAATGAAAGAAGATTCTGTCCCAACTGTTGTCCTCTCTCCCACCGAAATACAGGTATCGGGGTTAATATTTTACCCGAAGGAGCATATCCGGGCAAACGTCTACTTTGTCCGCCGGCATGCAGCAAGATACGTTTTTCTTTTTCTAACCATTGGTCAAATGAAACATTGTGACCTGTTTGCCTGTAACACTCTTCGAGCAACCAAGCGGTGCCACCACCGGATCCAAGCTTGGTTCCAATAGGATCTGAAGTACAGAACCAATCGGTAGACTGAACACCTTCGAGTTCGTGAAAGCAAGTCACCAAATTGGGCGGCAAAGAAAGTAATTTATGCATTGTTTTGTCTTTATAATAGTTAGAAGAAGGGAAAGGTATATTAAAAAGGTAATGGTCCGTTATCTCCCGGCCCACCAAAAGGATTATTGGGTATAGGCGCACTTTCTACATGTGGAGGAGGAACGCTCCCTCCGGCAATATTATTCAATCGTGAACCAAGCATAGCACCGGCATCAGGCATCGGAATAATCATATCGTCATCCGGATTCTGAAACTTAGCATATTCGGCTTTAAACCGAAGCAAGACATCACCGGTAGCACCATTACGATGCTTGGCAATGATAATTTCAGCCATGCCTCGAAGATCATTTCCTTTATCATCGGAATAGATCTTGTAATACTCGGGACGGTGGATGAAACAAACCATATCGGCATCCTGCTCTATGGCACCAGACTCACGAAGGTCGCTCAATTGCGGACGTTTACCTTCAATGCCTTCGCGATTCTCCACTCCACGATTTAACTGAGACAAAGCAATGATAGGGATATTAAGTTCCTTAGCCAATCCCTTGAGCGAACGAGAGATCGTACTAACCTCTTCCTGTCTGCTACCGTAAGACATACCGCTGGCATTCATCAACTGAAGGTAATCAATGATGATGATTTTGACTCCATGTTCTCTTACCAGACGACGGGCTTTGGTACGAAGTTCAAAGACAGAAAGCGAAGGGGTATCATCCACATAGAGTGGTGCGTCAATCAAATCTTTCAGTTTATAGTCTAATTGTTGCCATTCGTAAGCCACCAATTGTCCACTTTTAATCTTTTCACCCGGAATCTCACACACATTTACGATCAGACGGTTGACCAACTGAACGTTACTCATTTCTAGTGAAAACAGGGCTACAGGGTTGCGAAAGTTAACCGCAATGTTTCTTGCCATGGAAAGTACGAAAGCTGTCTTTCCCATTGCAGGACGGGCAGCGATGATCACAAGGTCAGAGTTCTGCCACCCAGAGGTCATCTTATCCAGTTTCGTAAAACCACTTTCCAAGCCACTCAAACCATCTGTACGGGCGGCAGCTTTTTGCAATAATTCGTAAGCTTCGGCAATGATTGGATTAATCTGTGTATAGTCTTTCTTCAGATTACGCTGAGAAATTTCAAAGAGCTTACCTTCTGCCTCCTGCATCAAATCGTCCACATCGAGCGTTTCATCAAAAGCTTTGGTCTCTATGTCACTACTAAAAGTGATCAGTTGACGCGCCAGGTATTTCTGAGCAATGATGCGGGCATGATATTCAATGTGTGCCGAAGAGGCAACCTTGCTACTAAGTTGAGTAATATAAAACGGTCCACCTACATCTTCCAGTTCGCCCCGTTTGCGAAGTTGCTCCGTTACGGTGAGGATATCCACCGGTTTTTGCTGCACAGCCAAATCGGTGATGGCAGCATATATAAGTTGATGTCTATGTTCGTAAAACGATTCGGGGCGGAGAATTTCACTTACCTGAGAATAAGCATCTTTTTCAATCATCAATGCACCGATAACCGCCTCTTCCAACTCTAGAGCCTGAGGTTGTAGTCGACCATAATCGTTCACAGGCTGTGGTTTGGGTCTGGTAGTGCTGCGTGCGTTTTTTCTTTGTTCCGGCATTATTTTGCAGAATTATATTTTGTTATCGTAACTCATAACCATTGTGTTCACAAAGGTAAGCATTGAATTTTGATAATTAAATAATGTACCAAAAATATTTCTACTCTATATCTGATTACTGTTGTTGAATACTTAAAAATAAATCATAACTTTGCAAGCGATAAACAGAGTAATACATCAACTTTTGGCAACGAACTAGTACATATAAGCGTATGATCACATTCCCCAATGCTAAAATAAATCTGGGATTAAATATTACCGAAAAACGGGCTGACGGATATCACAACCTAGAAACAGTTTTTTATCCCGTACCTTTGGAAGATGCTCTCGAAATAACTCTTTCCAAATCAAAGGAAGTCCCATTTACACTATACCCTTCGGGCATGTCTGTTGCCGGGGAGTTGAACGATAATCTTGTGGTCAAAGCCTATCTCTTGCTTGCCGAAGTCTTTGATTTGCCTCCTATAGACATTTATTTATATAAGGCTATTCCTTCTGGAGCAGGACTTGGTGGTGGTTCCGCCGATGCTGCTTTTATGCTAAAATTGCTCAACGATAAGTTTAATTTAAACCTGAGCACGGAGAAACTTGAAGAGTATGCGGCCAGACTGGGTGCCGACTGTGCCTTCTTCATTCAGAATCGCCCTACATTTGCCGAAGGCATAGGTAATCTGTTCTCTCCTATTCAACTGTCACTAAAAGGTTACGAAGTGGTTATTGTTAAACCCGATATCTTTGTTTCCACCCGTGAGGCCTTTTCACTAATTACTCCTCGCAAGCCCAATATTGCATTAACAGAGGTCATCAGTCGCCCTCCAACAGAATGGAAAGAACTGATGACGAATGACTTTGAACAAAGCGTATTTACACTTTATCCCGCTATCGAAAGCATAAAAAAAGAGCTGTACAACAAAGGTGCCGTTTACTCATCCATGAGCGGATCGGGAGCGTCAGTCTACGGATTGTTTGCCCCTAACACCACATTACCCGAGATGAATTTTGGCAATTCATTTTGTTTTCAGACCTGCTTAGGTTAATATTCGCGCTACATCTTTAAATAATAATCTTTCGTCAGAGCAATATACTCCTTACTATATTGATGCCTCGCCACTTCAGTAAGCAGATGAGTGGTTTCACAAGCCTGCCCGGTAAACGAAAAAGTGATCAAAGCTCTCTTAGGAGCGCCTCCCAACTTAGTGGTCACAAGCATTTGGCGACAAGGAAACAATCCACACGATTCTGCTATCTCTTTAAAAGAATCCACTGTTTCTATCGGTATCACCACACTGAACTCGCCATCAGTTGACAGCAGCTGGGAAACACCCCGAAGCAACTCAATGTGGGTAAGTTCACCACTATGCCGTGCCATTGTCCGCTGAAGATCAGGAGATGCCAACGAATCAATAAAATAAGGGGGATTAGAAATAATTACATCAAACTTCCTATCCGACACATACACTTTGAAATCCGTCTCAATAACCTCTATCCGATCTGCCCACGGAGAATTAGAAACATTCTCTTCTGCCTGTTTGGCAGCATGTTTATCTATCTCTAAAGCCACAATGTGAGCCACACTGCGTTGAGCGACCATCAGTGCTAACAGCCCGGTGCCGGTTCCTATATCAAGAATGTTTTTTGCATGATCAACATTGACCCATGCCCCAAGAAGCACACCGTCCGTTCCCACTTTCATGCCACATTTGTCATGCGACACAGTAAATTGTTTAAATTGAAAATATGAATTAGGCATATTGCTAATAAATAATGATAATCGCCAAAAATAAGTAATTATCGGGAGACAATTTAGATAGGACTCCATTATTTGGCATTGTTTTTGTGATTTTAGTGTATAGGTGCTTTATTATTAATAAAGAATAAACTAACTTTGCAGCTCTTTAATGGCTGTCAATGTGTGATGACTTAATTTATACGAAATGAAAATAGATAGATATTTTACAGAGAGCGAAGACCCGAGTGATAATGCTTTTTCATTAATCGCCGACTTTGACGGAACTGAAGATCAGCTGTTTGACATAAAAGTAGATAGTAATATTCCCGTTTTACCTCTTCGGAACATGATATTATTTCCCGGTGTACTCATGCCTGTGTCTATAGGTAGAAGATCATCACTAAAACTTATCAAAGAAGCAGACAAGAAGGGTTCATATATAGCTGTTGTATGTCAGAAAGTAGCTCAAACAGAAGAGCCTGTTTTAGAAGATCTCCACCGAGTAGGAACAGTGGCTAAAATTGTTCGTTTACTCGAGATGCCTGATCAAAGCACAACTGTAATTCTTCAGGGAATGGTGCGTGTGGAACTAAAAGAAATCACCACAACACGTCCCTATTTACGGGCAAATGTAGATGTCCTAGAAGAAGAGATTCCTAAGAAAGACGATAAAGAATTTGCCGCTTTAGTCGATTCTTGCAAAGATTTAACGATACGTTATATCAAGTCTTCTGATATATTACACCAAGAATCGGCTTTTGCCATCCGCAATATTACCAACCCTATGTTTCTGATACATTTTATATGTACCAACATGCCACTCAAGATAGAGCAGAAAATAGAGTTGATCAAAATCCCATTACTTAGTGTAAGAGCCCAAAAATTATTGGAAATCTTAACCCGCGAAGTGCAATTGGAAGAGATAAAAACTTCTATTCAACTACGTGCCCGCGAAGATATAGATCAGCAGCAAAGAGAATACTTTTTGCAACAACAAATCAAGACCATACAAGACGAATTGGGTGGTAGTGGTCAAGAGCAGGAAATAGAGGAAATGCGCATTAAGGCTGAGAAAATGAAGTGGGATCTGGAGACGAAAAATACATTCCTTAAAGAGCTGGCAAAACTCGAAAGAACTCATTCGCAATCACCCGACTATAGTGTGCAGCTCAATTATTTGCAAATCATGCTTAGCTTGCCTTGGGGTATATTCACCACAGACAATATCAATCTGAAAAATGCGGAGAAAACGCTGAATAAAGATCATTACGGATTGGAGAAGGTGAAAGAACGTATCCTTGAACATTTGGCTGTACTGAAATTAAAAAATGACATGAAGTCGCCCATTATTTGCCTTTACGGCCCTCCGGGGGTAGGCAAAACATCATTGGGTAAATCAATTGCTGCTTCGCTGAAACGCAAATATATTCGGATGTCTTTGGGAGGGGTACATGATGAAGCTGAAATACGCGGACATAGAAAAACGTATGTAGGAGCCATGCCTGGCCGTGTAATAAAGAGTCTGGCCAAAGCGGGTTCATCCAATCCGGTATTCATTCTGGATGAAGTTGACAAACTGGGCAATGACCGCCAAGGAGATCCTTCATCTGCTTTGCTTGAGGTACTCGATCCTGAGCAAAACAGCACTTTTCATGATAATTTCCTTGATGTTGATTTCGACTTGTCTAAAGTGATGTTTATTGCTACAGCCAATAATCTGAATACTATTCCAGGACCACTACTCGACCGTATGGAGCTGATTGAAGTAAGTGGATACATCACTGAAGAAAAAATAGAGATTGCCCGTAAGCATTTGCTTCCCAAAGAGATGGAAGCAAATGGTATAAAGAAGACGGATATCAAAATGTCTAAAGATACACTCGAACTAATTATAGAATCGTACACACGTGAGAGCGGCGTGCGCGAATTAGAGAAGAAAATCAGCAAGATTCTCCGTAAGTCAGCTCGTCAATATGCTACAGATGGCTACTTTGCAAAAACAGACATTAAACCGTCTGATTTAATTGATTTTCTGGGAACACCCGAATATTCACGAGATAAGTATCAAGGAAATGAATATGCCGGAGTAGTAACAGGCTTGGCTTGGACTGCCGTAGGCGGAGAAATTCTTTTTGTAGAAACCAGCTTAAGTCGAGGAAAGGGAGGAAGACTTACCCTAACCGGAAACCTAGGAGATGTGATGAAAGAATCGGCCATGCTGGCACTTGAATATATCAAAGCACATGCTTCATTGCTCAATCTGGACGAAGAAGTATTTGACAACTGGAATATCCACGTACATGTGCCAGAAGGAGCGATTCCTAAAGACGGTCCTTCAGCAGGTATCACAATGGCTACTTCTTTGGCCTCTGCCCTTACTCAGCGCAAGGTGAAATCAAATCTGGCAATGACCGGAGAAATTACGCTTCGTGGAAAAGTTCTTCCTGTCGGTGGTGTTAAAGAGAAAATATTGGCTGCTAAACGTGCAGGAATCAAAGAAATCATCATGAGTGCGGAAAATAAGAAGAATATTGATGAGATTCAAGAAATGTATTTGAAAGGATTGACTTTCCATTATGTAAATGATATCAGAGAAGTTTTCGCTATTGCATTGACAAACGAAAAAGTAGCGGATGCGATTGATTTCTCTGTAAAGAAGGCCGTTAAAGAATGACATTCGATTTACAATACACTGATTCCAAAAGCAATGCACGTGCCGGATTGCTCGCTACAGACCATGGGCAGATAGAAACTCCCATCTTTATGCCCGTGGGTACATTAGGATCTGTTAAAGGTGTGCATCAGACGGAATTGAAGGAAGACATCAAAGCTCAGATTATTTTAGGCAATACGTATCATCTCTATTTGCGTCCGGGACTCGAGGTGCTCGAGAAAGCTGGAGGATTGCATAAGTTTAATAGTTTTGACCGTCCCATGTTGACCGATAGTGGAGGATTTCAAGTGTTTTCTTTGGCTGGCATCCGTAAACTGCGTGAAGAAGGTGCAGAGTTTCGATCGCACATAGATGGTAGTAAACATGTATTTACTCCTGAAAAAGTTATGGATATAGAACGCATCATTGGTGCGGATATCATGATGGCCTTTGATGAATGTCCTCCGGGTGATTCGGACTATGCGTATGCAAAGAAATCTCTAGGACTAACACATCGCTGGTTAGACAGGTGTATTCAACGCTTCAACGAAACGGAACCTAAATATGGATACCAACAATCACTCTTCCCTATTGTACAGGGGTGTGTTTACCCAGACTTACGTAAACAATCGGCCGAATTTATCGCTTCCAAAGGAGCAGATGGTAACGCCATAGGTGGACTGGCTGTAGGCGAACCGGTTGATAAAATGTACGAAATGATTGAGCTTGTCAACGAGATACTACCCAAGGACAAGCCGCGATACCTAATGGGTGTGGGCACTCCGGTTAATATTTTAGAAGGCATTGAACGTGGCATAGACATGTTCGACTGTGTGATGCCTACTCGAAACGGACGAAATGGCATGCTCTTTACCAAAGATGGCATAATGAACATGAGAAATAAAAAATGGGAGATGGATTTTTCTCTTATTGAAGCAGATGGTGCTTCATCCGTGGATACACTGTACAGCAAAGCATACTTGAGACACCTCTTCCATGCGCAAGAACTACTGGCTATGCAGATTGCATCTATACACAATTTGGCCTTCTATCTCTGGTTGGTTGGTGAAGCTCGCAAACATATCATTGCGGGAGATTTCTCTACATGGAAACCAATGATGGTGAAACGGGTATCAACTAGATTATAATAAAGGAGAGACATGAACAACAAGTTATTAAAACGGTTGGATTGGTACATCATAAAGAAGTTTCTGGGTACTTATGTTTTTGCCATTGCTTTAATCATTTCCATAGCAGTGGTGTTCGATTTCAATGAGAAGATGGACAAATTCATGACGAATGAAGCTCCTTGGAAAGCTATCATTTTTGATTATTACATGAATTTTATCCCTTATTTTGCCAACCTTTTTAGTCCCTTGTTCGTCTTTATTGCTGTCATCTTTTTCACTTCTAAACTTGCTGAAAATTCAGAGATCATTGCCATGTTTTCAACGGGAATGAGTTTCAAGCGATTGATGCGCCCGTACATGATTTCAGCTGCGATTATTTCTGTGGTCACTTTTGGTTTGGGTTCTTATATAATTCCTAAAGGAAGCGTCACTCGTCTGGCTTTCGAAGATAAATACTACAAAAAAAGAAAAAACACTTCTGTTCACAATGTACAATTAGAAGTAGATTCAGGTGTGATTGCCTATATAGAAAGATATGAAGATTATAATAAGACCGGATTTCGCTTCTCTCTTGATAAATTCGTAGATAAAAAATTGGTATCTCATCTAACAGCTCGCAGCATTACGTATGACACTACTGCTGTGAATAAATGGATAATTAAGGATTACATGATTAGAGAGCTCAATGGACTTAGGGAGAAAATTATTCGTGGCGAAAGAATCGACTCTACTATTGTGATGCAGCCTACCGATTTTCTTATCACGAGGAACCAACAAGAAGTGCTTACAAGTCCACAACTCGGCGAATATATTGACAGGCAGAAAAAGCGAGGATTTGCGAATATAAAAGAGTTTGAGATAGAATATCACAAACGCATTGCCATGTCATTTGCATCATTTATTCTAACCACCATAGGTTTGTCTCTCTCTTCCAAGAAATCAAAAGGAGGTATGGGACTTCATTTAGGTATTGGTCTGGGACTTAGTTTCTCGTACATTTTGTTTCAAACCATCTCTTCAACCTTTGCAATAAATGGAAATGTCCCTCCTGTCGTCGCAGTATGGATCCCGAACTTGCTATATAGCTTAATCGCTGTTTACTTATATATAAAGGCTCCTAAGTAATAATAAACGGCATGTGAATTCTCGCCGAGGAGTTATTTTTAAATAAAGACGACACTTTAAACGGTTTCTGGAAAATATAAAAAAGAAAATCCGGCTTGCTCTTGAATTTTCAAGTGCAAGCCGGATTTTTTGTTGTATCCATTTCCTCTTTTGTTCGTCCCTCACTAAAAAGGCAAGGAGCTTCACTCCTATTCCTGTTTTTGTGACATCAAACTTATACTCCCAAGCTTTCTAGAATTACATACTCAAAGTTGTTGGCTTGTAGCGTGAATTCTATCCTCTTTTAAATAGGCAGAAAGTTGAGTAGCAGAGATGTTTTTGGCTATTATAACACCATTTTCATCTAATAAATAGTTTGCAAATCCGCGGTTTAACCTATACTTTTTGAATAAACCGGAATTTTCACCTTTTGTTTCCACGAAACAGGTGGGTGAAACTATTTGATCCTTACGAATGGTTTCACTAAAAATTGATGCATATTCATCAAAAGATATCGAAACCATTTCAACTTGGCGGGAAGTTGATCGAAGCGCATTGTTTAAACGAATGTTTTGCATCCGTGATAGCGCATCATAACTTGCCCAAAAACTAAGCAGCACATACCTTCCTTTCATATTGGTCAGTTCAAACGTGTGCCCGTTTGACGTAGATTCGATTTTGAAATCAGGGGCTACGTCTCCCACACTCAATCCTCCGGTGGATTTGTCTTTTGCTACAAAAGAAGTCAAGGAACTAATAAGTAATACAACAAAAATCCATTTTACATATTTCATGTAATTCGGTTTTGGTTAATACTATTCGGGGCTGTCTTTCAACAGTAATTTCTACCCGAAACATTGTCTTTTCAGGCACCAGTAGAATGGAATCCGCTGATAATCAAAGCCTTTACATATAGAAATCAAGGGCAAAGGTAAGTTATTATTATTCTAATATCAAAATAATCGAGTCCTTTTCTCACTTTTGGGCTTTATAAATTCGTGTTATTTAGTAGAAAAAGCAGGTTTTTTCCTTACTTTTGCAAAGAAACATAGAATATATATTATGCAATTATCGAACACAGAACTCATTCTTATTCGTATTACAGGAGAAGATCGTCCGGGGCTCACAGCTTCGGTAACTGAAATACTAGCCAAATATGATGCAGCTATTCTCGACATCGGGCAAGCTGACATCCACAATACACTTTCCTTGGGCATCTTATGCAAAACGGAAGAACAATTCTCCGGATTTATCATGAAAGAGCTTCTCTTTAAAGCTTCTACTTTGGGAGTAACCATACGATTCTATCCCATTTCAGTGGAAGAATACGAGAACTGGGTAAACTTGCAAGGGAAAAACCGTTATATATTAACTCTGCTAGGCAGAAAACTATCGGCACGGCAAATCTCTTCCGTAACCCACATATTGGCAGAACAAGGCATGAATATTGATGCGATCAAACGTCTTACCGGACGCATTCCATTGGATGAATGTAAAGCCAACACACGCGCATGCATTGAGTTTTCTGTTCGCGGAACACCCAAAGACCGTATCAACATGCAAGAACAGTTGATGCAGCTGGCCAGTGAACTTGAAATGGACTTTTCATTTCAATTGGACAACATGTATCGCCGCATGCGACGTCTGATCTGTTTTGATATGGACTCTACGCTTATTGAAACGGAAGTTATTGATGAACTAGCTGTACGTGCCGGTGTGGGTGACGAAGTAAAAGCCATTACCGAACGAGCAATGCGCGGAGAAATAGATTTCACAGAAAGCTTTCGTGAACGAGTGGCTCTGCTCAAAGGACTGGATGAATCAGTGATGAGAGAAATAGCAGAAAGTTTGCCTATTACCGAAGGAGTGGATCGCCTGATGTATGTACTCAAGAAATATGGTTATAAAATAGCGATCCTTTCGGGTGGATTCACTTATTTTGGCCGGTATTTGCAAGATAAATATGGGATAGATTATGTTTATGCCAACGAATTGGAAATAGAAGATGGCAAACTTACAGGGAATTATCTGGGCGACGTAGTAGATGGCAAGAGAAAAGCAGAACTTTTACGCCTTATTGCTCAGGTAGAGAAAGTAGATATAGCTCAGACAATTGCCGTAGGCGATGGAGCGAATGATTTACCAATGCTTGGAGTCGCTGGTTTGGGAATCGCCTTTCATGCAAAACCTAAAGTAGTAGCAAATGCTAAACAATCCATCAATACCATCGGACTGGATGGAGTGCTTTATTTCTTAGGATTTAAAGATTCTTATTTGGATGAACAAGGGAAACTATAAATGAAAACAACAAAAAGCTTGTATTACGTAGTTAATGATTTATCTTTGTACATAAATAAATTGAAAAAATGAAGTTTTCCGAACTAGAATTAGAGGATAAAGTATTAGAGGCGCTTGACGCCATGAGGTTTGATGAATGTACTCCCATACAAGAACAGGCTATTCCACTGATACTTCAAGGTCGAGACTTAATAGCAGTAGCTCAAACCGGAACAGGAAAGACGGCCGCATATTTGCTTCCTATTATTAATAAACTGTGTAAAGGCGATCACAAACAGGAAGTTATCAACTGTATCATCATGTCTCCCACCAGAGAACTGGCTCAACAGATTGATCAACAGATGGAAGGATTCTCTTATTTTATGCTGGTATCAAGCGTAGCAGTATATGGCGGAAATGACGGTACCCTCTTTGAACAACAGAAAAAAGGGCTCACACTTGGTGCAGACGTAGTCATTGCTACACCGGGACGTCTTATTTCTCACTTAAATTTGGGCTATGTAGATCTATCACATGTATCCTACTTCATTCTTGATGAAGCAGATAGAATGCTCGATATGGGATTCTCTGAGGACATCATGCAGATAGTGAAATATTTGCCTAAAGATAGACAGACAATCATGTTTTCTGCCACTATGCCTTCTAAAATACAACAGTTAGCTAAAACAATCCTAAATAATCCGGCTGAAATAAAACTCTCCGTTTCAAAACCGGCTGAGAAGATAGTACAGGCTGCCTATGTGTGTTACGAACGACAGAAGCTGAATATTGTGCAAAGCCTCTTTGCTGAAGAAGTGCCGGAACGTGTCATCATCTTTGTTTCCTCGAAAATTAAAGTAAAGGAGGTGACCAGAGCTTTAAAAGTAATGAAACTCAATGTTGGCGAAATGCATTCTGATCTGGAACAACCGCAGCGAGAATTTATTATGCGAGAGTTTAAATCAGGTAGAATCAACATTTTGGTTGCTACAGACATTGTAGCCAGAGGTATTGACATTGATGATATTCGATTGGTCATCAACTTTGATGTTCCTCATGACAGTGAAGACTACGTACACCGTATAGGGCGAACGGCGCGTGCCAACAATGATGGCGTTGCTATCACTTTCATCAGTGAAAAAGAACAAAGCAATTTCAAGAATATTGAAAATTTCCTAGAGAAAGATATCTATAAAATACCTGTTCCTTCCCATCTGGGCGAAGCTCCGGAATATGCCCCTCGAAGCAATGGTGGTAACCGTGGACGATCGGGAAATTTCAGAAACAAAAGCAAGGGACCACGAACAAATCATTCGGGCCAGAAATAATGATCAATAAAAAACCGGATGTAACTTCTTCATACATCCGGCATTCTATAAATCTACTTATTATCTATTTGACCGCTTTCATGGTCATTTTTCCTTTAAAACTAACCTCTATATTGACTAGGTTGCAAACATAACTTTCGGGGATGCATACCGTAGCCTGATAGATAAAGCCAGACTTCTTTACTCCCATAAATAGCATATCCGAGAGAATCGACTTCTTCAGAAATTCATCCGAAAGAATACCCGTAAACATTTGTTTTGTTACGTCACTGGCAAACAAACTCTTTCTTCCTTCATACACACAGATATGCATCACATTGTCATAATATACATTATCCATACTCATACCCTCTTCAGTATAGGATGTTTTAACCACTTTCATCTTTGACGGATTGATATAAACATATGCACGATAACGAGTTCCATTATAATTCACAACGCTATCTTGTTCAGTCACTTCGGAATAAGTAGGAATAACTTCAACTGCTTTACCGGAGAAAGCCAACGTATCATCCGGATCTTCGGATTTGTGAAGCTTCACAATATTATCCGACAAAGAATGAAACCAAAAGATATGTTCTGCTTGCTTATCAATGTGATAGCGGCTAACCTCGTTGCCATACATGTAAATGCTATCTTTCCTTATCTCAAAACGAACAGGAGAATTCTGAGGATCCGAATAGTATATCGTATCCCCTTCTATGCGCATAAAGGGTATCTCGCTGTCATCATCGACCCAAATGCCTTGCAATAGTGCTTTAGCACGAAGATCTTCATCTTTGCCGGAAGAGTCATTAGCTTTGCCATTATGACAAGCAATGATCAAAATCGCCATCAACGATGCAAGAATACTTTTTTTCATATCAGAATTTTGTGCAAAAGTACAAAATATGCATTTATTATCAGCATACAGAGCACAAATAAATACAAGTATGTTTCGTTTCTATGAAGTTCTCTATACGAAATATTCCGCATTTGCAAAAAGAGCAGCTTGTTTATCTTTCTCAGACATAACAACCAGAGAAGGGTCTATAGGCCAATTGATGGATAAAGACTTATCATTATATAACACAGAAGCTTCCGCATTCGGTGCATAAGCATTATCTACTTTATACGTAAAAATAGCTTCATCACTTACTACCAGAAAGCCATGAGCAAAGCCCCGAGGGATAAAAAATTGCCGTTTATTCTCTTCAGTAAGCTCCACACTAACGTGCTTGCCAAACGTTGGCGAGGATTTACGCATATCTACAGCTACATCCAGTACTTGCCCTTTGATCACACGCACTAATTTAGCCTGACTATACTCACCTTTTTGATAATGTAAACCCCTCAATACACCGAAAGACGATTGCGATTCATTATCCTGAATAAAGTTAACCACTCCTATGTTGGCTTCAAATTCTTCTTTTTTAAAAGCCTCCATAAAATATCCTCTGCTATCGGAAAAAACCTTGGGTTCGATAATCCACACCCCTTCTACTTCTGTTTGAATAAAGTTCATATTGCTAAAATCTGCTATAATTATGAGGCAAAGTTAATATTATATCTTGTGTTAAGCACTCCTCTATTAACTAATTATTCTATCTCTGTTTATAATTTGTTCATAATAAAAAAGAGCTTCTTAGTCTATTATCTCAAATAATCTGCTAATTTTGCAAACATGATTGAATTAGCACAGCATATAGAAGCACTATTATTAGAGAACGATTGTGTTATCGTTCCCGGATTTGGAGGATTTGTCGCTCATTACGCATCTGCCACATGGATTGCCGACGAGTGTATATTTCTTCCACCTACACGTACTATTGGTTTCAACCCCCAACTTAAAATGAACGACGGGTTGTTGGTTCAATCTTATATGGCAACCTACGAAACTAATTTCTCCGATGCTTCAAAGACTATAGATAAAAAAGTAGAAGAGCTTATTTCACTGCTTCACGAGGATGGGAAAGCAGACCTTGATAATATTGGCGAACTACACTTTACCATTCATGGTACCTATGAGTTCACTCCTTATGATAACAAGATAACTACGCCCTACTTATATGGACTAGATGCTGTAACCATCAAACCTCTTGATGCGCTGCAAAACCGTCCGGTAAGAAGAAAACCTACGTCTCCCTTTATCCCTGCTGAGAAAAAGACCTACGATATTCGGATCAACCGTTCATTCTTACGTAGTGCAGTAGCTGTAGCAGCTGCCATAGCTTTATTTTTTGTAATGTCTACTCCGGTGGAGAATACGTATGTTGAGAAAACTAATTATGCCCAACTCCTTCCTGCTGATTTATTTGAAAAGATAGAAAAGCAATCGCTGGCCATCACACCTGTAATGGTTAAAGGTAGTGTAACTCAGACTTCTGTAAATGCCAAGAAGCACGAAACAACTAAAAAGGAAACAAAACCCAGAGCGGTGAAAGAGATCATGGTTCCAAAGGCCATAAATAAAGAAACTCTTGAAAAGAAGGAACAAGCTGTAGGAATTGCTAAGCCTTCCAGGCATGAAGAAGAAAAAGTAGTTACCAATGCCGCATACCATATCATTGTAGCTAGTAGCATCGGTTCAAAAGATGCTGAGAATTTAGCAGAACAACTTAGAGCAAAAGGTTATCCAAATGCAAAGGCGTTGATTAGTGCCGAAATGGTTCGTGTCAGCCTCATGGCATGCCCCACTCGAGAAGAGGCGGGCAAACATCTAACAAAAATAAGGCAGAACGAAGCGTTTGAAAACGCTTGGGTACTTACACCTGCCAAGTAAAATAAAAACGAATATTCCCCATAATGAAAAGAATTCTTTGTCCCAAATGCGAAAATTATATTTCTTTTGATGAAACTAAATACACTGAAGGCCAGTCGCTTGTGTTTGTGTGCGAACATTGTAGCAAGCAGTTCAGCATTCGGCTTGGGAAAACAAAAATGAAGGTTCCTCGCAAAGAAGAAACTTTTGACGAAGAGGAAGAGCAGAAAGAAGAATTCGGCAGTATTATGATTCTCGGAAATGTTTTTGGCTTCAAACAAGTACTTCCACTAATAGAAGGCGATAATGTGATTGGACGCCGTTGCGTAGGCACAGTTATCAACACTCAGATTGAAACAGGAGACATGAGCATGGATCGCCGCCATTGCATTATTAACGTAAAGCGAAACAAATCGGGTAAGCTTATCTATACGCTTCGTGATGGGCCAAGCCTAACCGGTACTTTTCTGAAAAGTGAAGTTCTGAGCGATAAAGACCGTATGCGAATTGAAGATGGAGCCATCATTACTATTGGTGCTACTACGATCATTCTTCACGCCGGAAAATAGTAAAACCTTACATTCGAAAACCATTATAGTGACTACTCTATTTTGCTTAAAGCATTAAGTTTACTGAGTGAACGAATAAGCATTTGATTTATAGATAAAAAGGTCTAAACTAGTAAAATAGTTCAGCCCTTTTTATATGATAATTTGCAATCTTCATTCCAAGAAATCAAAAGACTTCTTGAGGATTACAGAATACTCTTCACTGTTTCGAGCATACCTCTTTCCTGAATAGAATCAAGATAACCCTTAATCGCATCAGTCAGTCCAGCAATTTCATTCAGGTTTTCACCCCAGATAAATTCTGCAGCAAGAACACCTTCGGCAACGGTTTTGGTACAACCGGTAGCCCAAAGATCTTTCAACAGAGTCATGATTTCAGGAGCATCGTTTGGAGCGATCTCAGCACCATCGGCACGTACACCACCTTTATAGTAAGTGATGATAGCAGCCAATCCTAACACCAAACCTTTAGGTAGTTCACCTTTACGAGCCAGGTAAGTCTTCAATCCCGGAAGATCACGAGTTTCGAATTTAGGGAAAGAGTTAAGCATGATGCTTGTTACGGCATGGTCAACAAACGGATTGTTGAAACGTTCGAGAACATCTTCACCAAATTTCTTCAACTCATCTTTTGGCAAGTTCAATGTTTCCATCAATTCGTGGAACATCACCTTGTTAATGTACTGGCTCAATATCGGATGTTCGCAAGCTTCACGCACGATATTTACTCCAGAAAGATAAGTTACAGGAGCCAAAACCGTGTGAGGGCCATTAAGCAATGTAACCTTACGTTCGTGATAAGGAGCTTCAGACGGAACAAACAAGACATTCAAGCCTGCTTTATCAGCAGGGAATTCTTTTGCAACCTCTTGTGGAGCTTCAATAACCCACAAGTGGAAAATTTCCGCCTGAACAACCAAATTATCATCATATTGCAATTTTTCTTTAATTGCAGCAATATCTTTACGTGGGAATCCCGGAACAATACGGTCTACCAACGTAGCATACACTCCGCAAGCCTCTTCAAACCAAGTTTTAAATTCTTCGCCAAGATTCCAAAGTTCGATGTATTGATAAATGGTTTCTTTGAGTTTATGACCATTCAAGAAGATAAGTTCACAAGGGAAAATAATAAGTCCCTTGCTCTTGTCACCCTTGAATGTCTTGAAACGATGGTAAAGCAACTGAGTCAACTTACCCGGATAAGAAGAAGCAGGAGCATCAGTCAGTTTGCAAGCAGGATCAAAAGCAATACCAGCCTCTGTAGTATTTGAGATTACAAAGCGCATCTCAGGTTGTTCGGCAAGCTTCATAAACTCTGCATTTTGGCTATAAGGATTCAAAGAACGGCTGATTACATCAATCATTGTCAAGTTGTTAACTACTTGTCCCTTATCAAGACCTTGAAGATTGACATGATAAAGATTATCCTGCGCATTCAACATATCCACCATTCCCTTATCAATAGGTTGCACTACCACCACACTACTGTTAAAGTCGGCTTTTTCGTTCATGTTATAGATAATCCAGTCAACGAACGCACGCAAAAAATTACCTTCACCAAACTGAATAATGCGCTCCGGACGTTGAATCTTCGGAGCTGTTTCTTTGTTTAAAGCTTTCATTTTAATTCTAATTTATAAGATATTTATAATAAATATTATTCAAATTCAAAATAGAAATCTATATTCTCTTTCATCAATATATCGATAGGCATATACTTCACAGCCGTTACAGGTTTTTTAAAGACGACATGCTCACAAAGAGCTTTTATGCCCCGATATCCTTGCAAAGCCGGTCGTTGCCCAATAAGATATTTAACCTCTCCCGATTGTAGCAACTCCACGTTCTTTCGTAATAAATCATAACCAATCAGCGCATCCATGTGCTTGCCGCTTTGGAGCAAGTAGTTGCCTACCTGATAAACGCGTGAATTAAACACAACTCCCAGCTTAGCTTTAGGATGAGCAGCAAAAAAAGCATCCAGCGTTTCTCTATCATCCGATGTCTCCGCTTTATTCAATACAAACTCTACTATTTTCACACCGGCATAGGCATCAGACATGTACTTCATAAACCCTTCTATTCGGCGTTGCATCTGTATTTCTGCCGGATTATCCTTATTGTTTGCCTGAAAGAAGACTAATTCCTGTCCCTCTTTGTAATCACGCATCAATATTTTTGCGGCAATATATCCACTCATATACGAATCTTGTCCGATATACTTCAGTGCATTAGCACCTTCAATATTAAAGTCGATGAATGCATACGGAATCTTATTTTCTTTCAGATGCCTTACCAATGTCAGTGTTTGTTCACGAAAGTTTGGTGCTATAAGTACGGCATCGACCACAGTTTTCTGCAAGATTCTACACGCTTCCAGATAAGAATTTTCATTGGCATGCTGATACCTCACATAATCAATGGATACATTGAATGGACGGTATTCTTGTGCCGCGCGCTCTATGCCGCGTGACACAGAGTGCCAATAATCCTCTTCCTCATAATAAGGTATAAGGCAGACAAAATTATATTTTTTCTTTGCAGCCAATCCGATAGCAAACATATTGGGTTGATAATCAATCTCTTCGAGAACTTTCTGTACTTTTGCGAGACTGGCTTTAGATACTTCACCCCGATTGTGCAACACCCTATCTACAGTGCCGGCAGAAACTTCCGCCATGCGGGCAATGTCTTTAATTGTATAAATCTTGTTTTCCATGTATTTAATGCCTAATTTTAAGGTTAATGAGGCTAATATTTTAAATATTAATTACTGATAGCTAACATTATAAAGCGTTTAAATATTATAAAATTCATCGCAAATATACGAATTATTTTGGTATGCCAAGTAAAAAAACTATTTTTGTGTTCGATAACGGTTAATAAAACTAAAACAGAATAAAAACCTATTAGCTTTACAATCAATACTATATAGGTAAAAGTATACGTAATAATAATTTTACACTTTAAAAACACAGAGAAATGAAAAATTTCATGGATGAAAACTTCTTGTTGCAAACGGAAACTGCACAGAAATTGTATCACGATCATGCGGCTAAGATGCCAATTATCGATTACCACTGTCACTTGATTCCTAAAATGGTTGCTGACGACCATAAGTTTCAATCGCTTACGGAAATATGGTTGGGAGGCGACCACTACAAATGGCGCGCCATGCGTACCAACGGAATAGACGAGCGTTATTGCACAGGTAAGGATACAACAGACTGGGAGAAATTTGAGAAGTGGGCCGAAACAGTGCCTTACACCATGAGAAACCCATTGTATCACTGGACTCATCTGGAACTGAAGACTGCTTTTGGTATCAACAAGATTTTGAATGCTAAAACAGCCCGTGAGATATACGACGAATGTAACGAGAAACTGGCTCAACCGGAATACTCAGCTCGTGGCATGATGCGCAGATATAAAGTAGAAGTTGTTTGCACTACGGACGATCCTATCGATTCATTGGAGTATCACATTCAGACTCGTGAAAGTGGTTTTGAAGTAAAAATGCTACCCACATGGCGTCCTGACAAAGCTATGGCTGTAGAAGTAGCTGCGGATTTCCGTGCATACATGGAGAAGCTGGCCGAAGTGAGTGGCATTACCATCTCTACTTTCGATGATATGGTGAATGCATTACGCAAACGTCACGAATTCTTCGCTACTCAAGGCTGTAAACTCTCTGACCACGGTATTGAAGAGTTTTATGCTGAAGACTACACAGATGCTGAAATCAAAGCTATATTTACTAAAGTATATGGTGGAGCAGAATTAACTAAAGAAGAAATATTGAAGTTCAAATCGGCTATGCTTATCGTTTTTGGCGAAATGGATGCTGAAACAGGATGGGCACAGCAGTTCCACTATGGAGCTATCCGCAACAACAATACTAAGATGTTTAAGCTTCTTGGTCCTGATACCGGTTTCGATTCAATCGGCGAATTTTCTACAGCTAAAGCGATGGCCAAATATTTTGATCGTTTAAATAGCAATGGCAAGTTGGCTAAAACGATTTTATACAATCTCAATCCTTGCGCTAACGAAGTGATTGCTACCATGCTGGGTAACTTCCAGGACGGTACCGTTGCGGGTAAGATCCAATTCGGTTCAGGTTGGTGGTTCCTCGATCAGAAAGACGGTATGGAAAAGCAAATGAACGCACTTTCAGTACTCGGTTTGCTGAGCCGCTTTGTCGGTATGCTCACCGATTCTCGCTCATTCCTCTCTTATCCACGTCACGAGTACTTCCGTCGCACACTTTGCAACTTGGTAGGCCGTGATATTGAGAATGGAGAAATTCCTATGGCTGAGATAGAACGAGCTAATCAGATGATTGAAGATATCAGTTATAACAACGCAAAGAATTTCTTTCAATTTTAAGAAATCCAAAACGTTTCATCGTTAAGATTGATACGATCTTAACTTACTAAGTGACCACAAATTAAAAGATTATCCGGCTATCAAACCCCAAAGCCAATGGCATAATCTTTTAATCTGTGGTTCTTTTTTGATTCTTTTTTCTGCATAATTAATGTATCTTTGTCGCAATATGACAGACGAAGAATTACAATCAAAAACAATCACCTGGCTACGCTTCCCCATGATTGTGGGAGTTTTACTCATTCACAGCTACAATCCTAATCTGAATAATGGAGGAATGTTGCTTAGAGATATTCCCGTCACCTATCCCCTCTTTCAATTTATTAGAAATCTATCTTCCGAAGTTGTGGCCCGTTTTTGTGTACCGTTGTTTTTCCTCATCGCAGGCTACCTGTTCTTCTATCGGATCTCTACTTTTACACCAAGCATCTACGCCGGTAAACTGAAAAAACGCATCCATTCTCTACTCGTGCCCTATCTCTTTTGGAATGCATTCGCTTTACTTGCCTATGTGTTGCTTCAAGAAGTGTTTGGCATTCATAACTTGGCTTATGGCGCTCTGCCAAAAGTTTCAGCATGGGAGTGGACAGACTATTTGAGATGTTTTTGGGATATTCGTTCGCCCCACTATCCACTGATCTACCCATTATGGTTCATTCGTGATCTGATGATAACCTCACTCCTAACCCCCTTCATCTACATCGGCATCAAGCATCTGAAAGCGTTTTTCCCCCTTGCATTCTTCTTTATTTGGGTATTTAGCTTGCCCGTCGGTGTTGTAGGTATAAACACAGGAGCTCTTTTTTTCTTCTCAATAGGTGCTTATTTCAGTCTGAATCAGAGAAACCTAGTCACCGAGAGTCGAAAATTATTCCGTTTTTCCATGCTCTACCCAGTGGTAGCTCTTGCTGATACGCTTTGCAAAGGGCACGACATAGATTCCTATCTGCATCCTATAGGCATTTTGCTAGGTATGCTCTTCACAGTCAACCTTATCTCCTACCTATTGCAGAAGAACAGAATAAAAGAAAGTACATATTTGGCTGGCGCAAGCTTCTTTGTATACGCAGCTCACGAGCAGATGCTGAGTCAGATACGCAAAATGTTAATCACGGTAATTCCTCCCCAAAGCGAAAGCGCCTACTTCGCTCTTTACCTTCTTCCGATGCTGGCAACTATTCTCATAACGCTTGCCATCTATTATTTACTGAAAAGATATTGCTCGGCTGCAATGAAAATAATGGTGGGAGCACGAAACTAAATACGTTCAACTGCTTTTATCTTATTAATTATAGAAGAAACGAGACTTTTTCTGAATATTTTAATAAATAGAAGATTATTTCCTCCAACTATTTTATTGGTTCTATAACGAATCGTGTGTCCAGTCCCACAAAAGCATTACCTTTGTATGATGACTAACGTTAAGATCTTTAGTATGGTCGCTTATCTACGGCTTATGATACGATTGAGAAAAAATGTAATAAATAGCGCTCATTCCTAAAGCTTGAGTTCCTCAATTATGTCATGAATGTTTGTAGACTTTAAAAGGCTATTTTTATTAAAGTCATTTTTGGGAACTTGTGATAAAAAGGGAATGGTTTAATATCCTTACGATTAAAAACAGGCTCTTAATAACGATAAAATCAATTTATTATAAATTCCAAAACAATTTATTATAAATGGCACCAAAATTTATTAGACCTTTATTCCCCATTTCTTTGATTTCTGATGAATTTTACATACAAAAAAGGTGGAAATTCCAGTCGGGAACCTCCACCTTTTCATATATATGATGTTATGATTGCTACTCCATAACGCTTCTTGTTTGAAGTATTAATGTTGTGTATTGTTTCGTTGTCGTATTTTTATTATTGTATATATTATTCATTATATGTTTTTTTTATGGGTAGTTAGAGCCCGACTTTCATTCTACAAATATACAACACAAAACCTCCTTGAGCAAGTCTTTTAGCCGCTTTTTATTGTGGTGACTCGTTGCCTGATGCCGTTTCCGGCGGGGTTATGGTTTCATTTCGACAACAAAGGTATATCAAATGGCATTCCGGAAGGGGGGCTATTCGAAAATACAACCAGCCAAAAGAAGAGCCTGAGGATATACGAATGTTGAGAATTTCACCAATATGATCTGCTTTATCGCAAGTAAGTTAAGAGTGGACTACCCACACGATTCGTTATAGAGCCATGGCACAGTTATTAAGAATGTGGAACTGACGAAGGCTTGAGATTGATGTTCATTGATACCCCCCCCTTCACATTAGCAAGTTTGGACAAAGCCCATTCAGACTTGATATCCTAACTTTGCCTCTGTCAATTTATCGAAGTATGAACCAATAAAAATTAAACAAAAGATGGAACAGAAAATTTGCCAAAGTTGTGGTATGCCAATGACAGCTGCAGAGGAGTTTGGAAACAATCAAGATGGAACTTTAAATCAAGATTACTGTGTTTATTGCTTTAAAGATGGTAACTTTACAGAGCAAATGACAATGGACGAAATGATTACTCATTGTGCCGAATATTCCGATTCATTGAAAGATGAAAACGGAAACAACATCAGTAAGAAAGAGTCCATTGCCAACATGAAAGCTTATTTCCCAACATTAAAGCGCTGGAAACAGCAGTAACATGGAACAAACGATCAAAGAAAAAGTATGTCAGAGTTGCGGCATGCCAATGGCTGCAACCGAACACTTTGGAACAAACACTAACGGTAGTCCCTGCACGGACTACTGTTGTTTTTGCTTTCAACAAGGAGGTTTCACGCACAATATGAGCATGGAACAAACAATCGAAAACTCGGTAAGTTATATGGATGGTTCCGAAAAGACTGATGGACACACCCTGACCAAAAGCGAAGCTGCACTGAAAATGTATATCCAACTACCCACACTAAAACGGTGGGCTTCGCATGAAATCACTCATCAGGAATATTTTACTGCTATCAACCGTGCTGTAGATTATATCAATGAACATTTGAATGAATCCATCAATTTGTACGATCTGGCAGGTGTAGCCAACATTTCAGGTTTCCATTTTCATCGCATATTCAAAGCATTGATGAACGAAAGCCCCGGCGAATATATTCAGAGACTACGACTGGAAAAAGCCATTTTCAAACTACAAACTACGCAACAAACACTTACCGAAATTGCCGAACAGACAGGCTATCAAAGTCCACATGCATTATCCAAAGCATTCAAGAAACGGTTTGGTGTGTCTCCATCTGTCTTTCGTGCGCAACCTTCCGACTTGACCGTTCCTATTGATGAACCCATCTTTTTACCGGTAAACCCCGAGTTTAAAGAACTCGCTCCCAAAGAAGTGATTATTATACGAGTGATTAATCCTTTTCAAGAAGAGAATGCTTATATCCATGCATGGCAAAAATTAATCCGGTTCATGAACGTTAATGGTATTCCTGATGAAACACATGAATACATCAGCCTGAGCAGAGATATTTCCACCATCACACAGCCCGATCATTGCCGAAAATATGTTTGTATTACAGCTAATCCGGGAATAAGGCCCAAAGGCGAATTTGGCAAGCAAACCATTGCAGGCGGGTTGTATGCAGTGTTTACCTACCAAGGAGCATACAAAAACCTTGAATCATTATATTGTTCTATTTACCGTAATTGGATTCCCAACAGTAACTATGAATTGAGAGATGCGGCGTTTTTCGAAAAATACCTCAATACACCCGACGTTGTGTCACAAGATGAATTGCTCACGGAAGTATATATTCCGGTTAGCCAATGCCGGAGAACGAACCTACTACCGGTGAAATAACTTGCTCTGCTCCTCTCCAAAGCCAAAGAGCGCAAAATCGTACTTACAAGGATCTTTAGGACAGAGTTCGGCTAAATAACCGGTGATGGCCAAGGCTGTTTTCAAGCGTTCCGTTCGTGGAAGATCGTCCCAAATTGTTCTAGAAACCCTGCCTACATGAACATCCAGCGGAATGATCAGTTCGGAGGGAGTAATTTGTTTCCATACCCCCATATCTACTATGCCATCGTTCCTCACCAACCAACGCAGCATCAAGTTTGTACGCTTACAGGGACTCTGCGTTTGAGGAGAAGAGATATGCTTCGTATTTGTCAATGCAGAAAGCCGATTTAGACCTTCAAGTACTCCTCCTTCACTCAGAAATAATTCTTCCAATGATTCATGATTGGAGTAATAGCTGTATAATCCCTTGCAGATGTTCCACAAATCACGTTCAAAGAAAGTGCGATGAATATTTCTAGCAGAGCCTTCCAAAGCAGACCATCGGCAACTCATGATATATTCATGGGGATTTTCACCCAACAGTTGATGCAATCTGTCGGCATCCCGACAAACAATATCGCGCCTACCCCACGTGATAACGGATGTCAGCAGTGCAGAAATCTCCACGTCTTGTAAAAAGGTGAACCTGCGGGGAAATTGAATCGGGTCGGTTTCGATGAACGAGCGCACATTGTACTTCTCTGTCAATTCTTCTAATAAATCCTTTATTTGCATGTTGCAAAGATACCAATTATCCGGTAATTCAGCTAAATTTTCTATCTTTACAGCCAAATTAGTAACATTTATAAATAACAAAAGACACATGAACAATTCCCCGCAAGCTACCGCCAAAGGATTTACCAAAACCTTTTGGGTAAGCAACACAGTCGAACTGTTTGAGCGCATGGCCTATTATGCCGTATTCATCGTTCTAACCATTTACCTTTCTACAATTCTTGGATTTAATGATTTCGAAGCTAGTATGATTTCCGGCCTTTTCTCCGGTGGACTCTATTTATTGCCCATCTTTACCGGAGCGTATGCCGATAAAATAGGATTCCGAAAATCAATGATTACCGCCTTCTCTCTATTGTCAGTAGCTTATCTCGGGTTAGCTGTCCTACCCACCTTTTTAGAAGCTTCCGGATTGGTTAGCTATGGTGTCACCACACAGTTCAGTGGATTGCCCGGCAGTAGCGAACGTTGGATTATCGTACCCATCCTCTTCACCTTAATGATAGGTGGATCATTTATAAAATCCATCATATCAGCCTCTGTAGCCAAAGAAACCACTGAAGCTACCCGTGCCCGTGGATATTCGATCTTCTATATGATGGTCAATGTGGGAGCATTCACAGGAAAGACCATCATCGATCCTCTAAGAAATCAGATTGGAGAGCAAGCATACATTTACATCAACTACTTTTCGGCTGGCATGACCATCATTGCTCTGCTGGCGGTCATATTACTCTATAAATCAGCCCACTCTGCCGGTCAGGGAAAAAGTATGAGCGAGATTGGAAAAGGTTTTCTTCGCATTTTAACCAATTGGCGATTGCTGATTCTGATACTCATTGTTACCGGATTCTGGATTGTGCAACAACAGCTATATGCTACGATGCCTAAATATGTTATTCGAATGGCAGGAGAAACAGCAAAACCGGGTTGGATAGCCAACGTCAATCCTTTTATCGTGGTGTGTTGCGTAAGTTTTGTCACTCGCCTGATGGCAAAAAGATCAGCCATAACATCAATGAATGTCGGCATGTTTCTGATCCCATTTTCAGCCTTGCTCATGGCATGTGGCAATCTCTTAGGAAAGGATATTTTCGGTGAAATGAGCAATATCACTTTGATGATGATACTCGGCATTGTGATACAAGCATTGGCAGAATGCTTTATCTCTCCACGTTATCTGGAATATTTCTCCCTGCAAGCTCCCAAAGGAGAAGAAGGCATGTATCTCGGATTCAGCCATCTGCACTCATTCCTCTCCTCCATACTAGGATTTGGTCTGGCAGGAATCTTGTTGACGAAATACTGCCCCGATCCCACATTGTTTGAAAGTCATGAAGCTTGGCAAGCCGCCACAGTGAATGCCCATTACATATGGTATTATTTTGCCGGCATCGGTTTGATAGCTGCTATTGCACTCCTTGTATTTGCGAAAATCACTAAATTAGTCGACAAAAAGAAAGAAAGTAAAGGCTAAATATCCTCATTTTTATGTATATTTGTCGTCACTACAAAGGGGCTGCTGCTTTAGCACCATCGTAATTCAAATTAAGTAGAATGAAGGTAAAATTTATTAGCTTTGGTAGTGGCAGCAGTGGTAACTGCTATTATCTTGGCACTGAAACATACGGAATTCTGATTGACGCAGGTATCGGAATCCGCACGATTAAAAGATCTCTAAAAGAAGTAAATATCTCCATGGATAGCATTCGTGCTGTTTTTGTGACGCACGATCATGCCGATCACATCAAAGCCGTAGGGCATCTGGGCGAAAAAATGAATATTCCCATTTATACCACCGCGCTTATCCACGAAGGCATCAACAAAAGTTATTGTGTTACCGAAAAGCTACAAACTTCCATTCGATATTTAGAGAAAGAAAGTCCGATGCAGTTGGAAGATTTTCAAATCATCTCCTTCGAAGTACCTCATGATGGAACAGACAATGTGGGCTACTCTTTTGAAATAGATGGCAAAGTCTTCTCTTTCCTTACCGACCTTGGAGAAATAACGCCCACGGCAGCCAAGTACATACGCAAAGCCAACTATCTCGTCATAGAAGCTAATTATGACTATGAGATGTTGAAGATGGGGCCATATCCACAATATTTGAAAGAACGTATTTCGGGACCAACAGGACACATGTGTAATGCTGATACGGCCGAATTTCTAGCTGACAATATCACTGAAGATCTACGCTATATCTGGTTGTGCCATTTAAGCAAAGATAACAACCATCCCGAATTAGCATACAAGACAGTAGAATGGAAATTAAGAAACAAAGGGATTATAGCGGGGAAAGATGTGCAACTGCTTGCTTTAAAGCGTAATACGCCTTCGGAGCTGTACGAATTCGAGTAAGCAAAGGTATTTTTAAAGAAAAAAGCTTTAGTATTACTTGGCTGGATAAAATAAAAAGCCTACTTTTGCATCCGCAAATAAGAAATGTTAGATGCACTCTTAGCTCAGCTGGTAGAGCAATTGACTCTTAATCAATGGGTCCAGGGTTCGAGTCCCTGAGGGTGCACTTTTTTCATGATTTAAGATAGTTTTAGGAGCACTCTTAGCTCAGCTGGTAGAGCAATTGACTCTTAATCAATGGGTCCAGGGTTCGAGTCCCTGAGGGTGCACAAGGAATGAGGAAGGAAATCAAAAGTTTTCTTCCTCATTTTGTTTTCTCTTCTATTGAAACAATAAATCATAAAAAACGCATTGCAGAATAATTCTATGTATTCTACAATGCGTTTTTTTATAAATCCATCTGATGAAGTCTACTCAAGCACACCAAATTTATAGGTGCCTTTGCGAATAACTTTGCCCGAACTATCTGTTTCAACAAAAGGGCCATGCTTTTTGCCTTGTTTAAAGAAGCCCTCATAGCGATTGCCTTCTTTATCCTCTTGAACACCATTGCCATCTTCCAATCCGTTGACAAAGGTACCTTTGTATTTGGTTCCATTGGTGAGTGTTAGCAAGCCTTGCCCATTGGGTTGATTGTTCTTCCACTCCCCTTCGTAAACATCGCCATTGCTCCATTTATAAACACCGTTTCCATTCCGATTGTTATCTTTCCAATCACCTTCATAAACAGCTCCGTTGGCCCAAGTGAAAGTTCCTTTACCATCTTGTATTCCATCTTTGAAGTTACCTACATATTTGTCACCATTGGCATGAAAGTAGATTCCGGTACCGGTACGCTCACCCTGCAAGTAAGAACCCTCATAACGATCGCCTGTATTGAAAAAATAGATTCCTTTCCCGTGTTGCACATCCTCTACCCAATCGCCCACGTATTTATCTCCGTTAGCATATTCAAACGTGCCTTTACCATCGCGTGAATCGCTTTTCCAGTTACCAGTGTATTTGCAGCCATCATTCCACGATAATTCTCCCTGCCCGTTTTTCTTATCGCCTTTCCATAGGCCTACATATTTTGAACCATTTTTCCATATATAGGTACCTTTTCCCTCACGTTTGTCATTCGCCCAGCTACCTTCGTAAGTATCTCCATTGTGATAAGTCATTGTTCCTTCACCGTGTTGATAATCTTGATACCACATACCGGTATAGCGATTATTATTCAGAAAATAGTAAGTTCCGATACCATGTTGTTGATCTTGATACCATTGACCTTCATATTTTTCGCCGTCAGGGAAAATATAAACGCCATATCCTTCACGCTTTCCTTTTGCATATTCACCTTCGTATATATCGCCATTTTTAAATATTGTTTTGCCCTTGCCATTTGGTTTATGTCCCTTCAATTCGCCTGTATAAACAGAACCGTCTTTGAAGGTATAATTACCAATTTTGATCTCTCCGGAAAAAGAATTAGATATTTTTCCGATGAAACCACCAATGCCTTGAGCCTGAATAGTAGTATGTGAAAGAAAGAGCAAAAGAATTGCAGTGTAGAGATATCTCATCTATTATTAGGTGTTTTTTAGTTAGTAACTGATACAAAAATACTATTTATATCCAAAAAAGCATTACCAGGCAGGCCTTTTATGACATCTTTTTACCAGCAATGACCTCTTTTAATTTCTCTTTGCATAAATAGTGGCGAGCAAGATCGCAGATTTCTTGCGAAGTCACCTCCTTAACGGCTTGCAGAGAACGAGAGAAATATTCATCATCAAGTCCGCTGGTAAGAATAAATATCCAAGCATCTGACAAAGAAAAAGGCGACTCATAATTGCGGCACATCTCGCCCAACATATAGTTTTTTACCATTGAAAGTTCTTCTGCACCCACGAGCTCATTTTGAAGTTTTTCTATTTCGTGATAAACCTCACGCATTAGCGGTTCTACAGATTCATTAGCCGCCTCTGTGCTAATAACCAATAAACCATTATTAGGGTAGAATAAAATTCCTGCGGAAATGCCGTAAGTGTAGCCCTTATCTTCACGAATATTAGACATGAGCCGGCTTCCAAAATATCCTCCGAATAAGGTCATCAGTACCCGGAGTTTCAGATAGTCAGGATGATCACGTGTGATAGTGAGGTTACCCATCCTCACCGCACTTTGCATCGCCTCAGCTCTCTCGGTAAAGATTCTCTTTTCAGGAGTGGTAGTAAGCGTATATTCCGGTTTAATGAGGGGGTGAGTAGTATTTCCAAACAATTCAGTTCCAAAAGTTGATTGAACGTTCTGAATAATCTCATCAGTAACTTTGCCGGAAAGAAAAATATGGCAGTTGCCAGAGTGATAATGATTAGTATAAAACTCCCGAAGCAATGTGGAATTGATTCTTCTATAATCCTCTTCGAACAGTGTTTGTCCACAAGGGTGCTGTTCCCCAAAAGAGGCATTCAAGAGGCTACGGTGAGCCAAGTAATCTACTTTAGTAGAGTTTATCTGAAATTGCTGTATGTTACTGTCGATCACAGTGGAGAGTTCCTTTTCCGGAAATATGGGTTCTTTGATAATCGATTCAAGAACTTCAAGTGTTTCTTTAAAGTATTTGTTTAAGGAATACAACGTGATGTACGCATGCTCTACCGAAGTGGAGAGTTCCAACCATGCACCATAATAGTCCAAGCGGTTGGCAATAGTAGCCGAACTATAAGTTTGAGTTCCTTCGCGCAATAGGCGGTTAGTGAACAGCGCTTGCAACTTTTGCGATTGATGCCATCTGCCTCCGGCAAAGACGAGATCCAGGCGAATCACTTCTTGCTCGCCACTATTAATCACATCTAACGGAATGCCGTTGGGCATCACGACTCTTACAGGTCGAAGGATATCTATTTGTGCCAATTCACAAACAGAAGGTTGAATGGTTCGATTCATAAATGATTTTCAGGGTTCAATAGGTGTAAATACTTCTCTGCTTTTTCAAGATCTGCGGGTGTATCAATACCGATTGTCTCCATTGTAGTAATTCCGGCTTTGATAGTATATCCATTTTCCAACCAACGAAGTTGTTCCAATGATTCTGCCAATTCGAGTGATGATTGTGGCAAAGCGGTGATCTCTTTTAAAACTTCTACGCGATAAGCATAAAGACCAATATGTTTATAATAGGTATGATTCTTCAACCAATCTACTTTATTGACATTTCGTTGATAAGGAATGATTGAGCGACTGAAGTATAGGGCATTTCTATTCTTATTGAGTACTACCTTGGGAGAATTGACATTCTCCAATGCTTCGATTGTATCATCAACCGTGAAAGGTTTTACTAATGTAGCTATTTGTGTAGAAGAATCCTTGAAACAATCCTTTATCGCTTCTAACTGTGAAGCTTGAATAAAAGGTTCGTCACCTTGAATGTTAACTACCACATCAAATGAACCTCCTATCTTCAGACAAGCTTCATAGCAACGATCGGTACCGCTTTTATGATCGGTCGAAGTCATCACAACCTTACCACCAAACGCTTTAACCGCCGCTTCAATACGCTCATCGTCCGTGGCTACATAAGTATCATCTAAAATGCCGGCTACTTGTTCATATACTCGTTGTACAACAGTCTTCCCATCCAAGATGGCCAGAGGCTTAGCGGGAAAGCGTGTAGAGGCATATCTGGCTGGAATTATTCCTAAAAATTTCATTTTAATGTGAGTTAGAGAATTTATAATAAACGATCGCCACGTAGTTGCCGAAGTCCATCGATCACATACGCACGTTTCATATCATCCGGCTTTAAAACTGCATCATCATACATTAGTAAATCAATATCCAGTTTTATTTTTTCTTCGGCCTTATCTTCCGGTTTACGGCCGGCTTCTTGTTCTATTCCTTTCAAGAAATGAATAACAGTAGACAAATCTTCCTGCGTTGCAAACTGCGCTAACTGATTGGAAAAAGGAGTCGGATTATACAATCCCAAGGGCTTAGTCTGTAACTCGACGGAAAAGCGAATGGAAGGAAACAACTCTATCAGCCGCTTACGAGCGAGAGACATATTTACTTCCTTCTCATTGTTACTGCCAAGGCAAACAAGACAAGCATGCGTTGCCATTATTTGAATAAGTCGTCTAATCCCGGCTCCACTGTAGTTTCTGAATTATCAGCATCACTACCACATGGATCAAAGTTTTCGGGCATCTTAAACCGTTCACCCTGGTCATACCCCAAAGATTTGTCGGCATACACCTTATTCATATAAAGAGCCCAGATAGGTAATGCCATAGCCGCCCCTTGTCCATCGGTCATTGTGTCGAAGTGTATATCACGCTCTTCTCCACCTACCCAACAGCCTGATACCAATGAAGGAGTAAAGCCCATGAACCATCCATCAGAGTTACGATTGGTTGTACCGGTCTTTCCACCCATATCGGCTTTTATACCATAGCGACGCACACGTCCACCAGTACCTTCATTGATAACGCCGCGAAGCATCACAAGCATTTTGTAAGCACTGGTAGCACTTATCACCTCTTCCATTTGTGGAGTAAAAGTAGATATAACATTTCCATCGCTATCTTCTATTTTAGTAACAAACAAAGGAGCAACACGAATACCCTTATTGGCAAACGCAGTATAAGCACTTACCATTTCACCCACAGAGATCTCGCACGGACCAAGACAAAGTGCAGGTGTAGGCTGTATGTCTTTGTTGAGTACGCCAAAACTATGAATCAACCGCACAAGTGCGTAAGGGTTAAGTTTACCCATTAGGTAAGCCGATATCCAGTTATTCGATTGAGCCAATCCCCATTTCAACGTAACCATCTCTCCATAACGCTTTTTCGAGCTGTTTCTGGGAGACCAAGCCTCACCAGTCTCTGTGATAATCGTTTGCTCTACATTTCTGGTTTCATCACAAGGAGAATATCCACTCTCCATGGCAAGTGTATATAAATAGGGTTTAATCGTTGAGCCCACTTGGCGACGACCAACCATCGCCATATCATATTGAAAATATGAATAATTAGGTCCACCAACATATGCTTTCACATGACCATTGAAAGGATCCATAGACATAAATCCGGTACGCAAGAAATATTTGTAATATCTGATTGAGTCAAGCGGAGTCATGATGGTATCTTTGTCTCCATGCCACGTGAAAACAGACATCTCTTCAGGAGTATTGAATGCCTTCTCTATGTCTGATTCAGAAGCTCCATTATCTTTCATGACACGATAACGATCAGTCTGTTTCATGGCTTTCTCCAAAATCTGGTTTACCTGAGATTCTGGCAACATACGACTGTAAGGAGCAGTCTTCTTATTTTTTTTCTCTGCAAAGAAACGAGGTTGTAAGTATCCTCCTAAATGTTCTGCTACGGCTTCTTCAGCATATTGCTGCATGCGCGAATCAATCGTAGTGTATATCTTTAGCCCATCCGTATAGATACTGTAGTTAGAGCCATCCTTCTTCTTATTCTTTTGACACCAACCATAAAGTGGATTCGTTGCCCATGCCAGAGAATCTTCGTAATATTTCTGTGATTGCCAACTATGATAATCACTTCTATCAGGATGTTTCGCAGTCATCATCGAACGAAGATATTCGCGAAAATAAGTAGCTAACCCTTCTTTATGATCTACCCGATGGAATTTCAGCGTAAGTGGAAGTTGCTGTAACGAATCGCATTCTTCATCAGTGATGTAATCAGCTTTTCTCATTTGATCGAGCACCACGTTTCTACGTCCACGTGCACGTTCGTTAAAGCGAACAGGATTATAGAATGATGGATTTTTACACATACCTACAAGCGTAGCCGCTTCTTCTATTTTGAGTTCTCCGGGTTCACATCCGAAGTATGTATATGCAGCCGTTTTCACACCTACAGCATTATTTAAGAAATCAAACTTATTGAGATACATCGTTAAGATTTCCTCTTTGGTATAATAGCGTTCCAAACGTACAGCAATCACCCATTCGATGGGCTTCTGAAGGAATCGCTGCGTAAAGCTATTAGCGTCGGGAGAATATAAGAGTTTCGATAATTGCTGAGTAAGGGTACTACCTCCTCCTGCACTCTTCTGAAAGAATAAACCACGCTTCACCACTGCACGAGCCAATGCTTTCACATCAATACCCGAATGGCTTGTAAAGCGAGCATCTTCTGTCGCTATCAACGCATTGACAATGTTGGGCGATAATTCACCATAGCTTGTATAAACACGGTTTTCTTTACTAAGCGACCATGTTCCCAGAACTTTTCCGTCCTCAGATAATAGTTCAGTCGCAAACTTATAATTAGGGTTTTCAAGCTCCTCTATATCAGGCATATATCCTATCCAGCCTTTGGCTATGGAGGTAAAGACAATCACACCCAGCAACACCATGGCTGCAAAGAATATCCACAATCCTTTTACTATTTTTCGTATCATCCTTCGCTTTGTATTTTTATTTTATATTGCAAGCATTTATTAGAGCGATTCTATTCAAGAGTGCAAAATTAGGATAAAACTTTTTCTTTCACAACATATTTTAGAAAGCGTTTTGATTTTTATGAATCATTGTTCTTGGTGAATAGTTTCTTATTCGTATCTTTACGCTCCGTATTAATGGTATATCAATAAATATATAACGATATGGAAAACAAAAGTTTAGTGACCATAGCCGAGTATTCGAAAGAAAAAATTCTCTATATGCTCGAGATGGCGAAACAGTTTGAGAAGAACCCGAACAGAAAGATTCTGGAAGGGAAAGTGGTTGCTACTCTATTCTTCGAACCCTCTACCCGCACCCGCCTCAGTTTTGAAACAGCAGCCAATCGCCTTGGAGCACGCGTAATAGGCTTCAGTGATCCTAAAGCGACAAGTTCTTCCAAAGGAGAAACACTCAAAGATACCATCATGATGGTGAGCAATTATGCAGATGTAATTGTGATGAGGCATCACCTTGAAGGTGCGGCTCGATATGCGAGCGAAGTAGCACCTGTTCCGATTGTAAATGCAGGCGACGGAGCCAACCAACATCCTTCGCAAACCATGCTCGATCTTTATTCCATCTACAAAACTCAAGGAACCCTTGAAAATCTGAATATTTATCTTGTAGGCGACTTAAAATACGGCCGTACGGTACACTCCCTACTTATGGCTATGCGACATTTCAATCCGGTCTTTCACTTTATTGCACCCGAAGAGTTGAAAATGCCCGAAGAATATAAGATATATTGCAAACATAACCATATTAATTATATAGAACACACTGATTTCACCGAAGAAATTATTGCTGATGCGGATATATTATATATGACCCGAGTACAACGAGAACGCTTCACTGACATGATGGAATATGAACGTGTAAAGAACATCTATATTCTGAAAAATAAGATGTTGGAACAAACACGTCCTAATCTACGAATCTTACACCCACTTCCACGCGTCAACGAGATTGCTTATGACGTGGATGATAATCCCAAAGCCTATTACTTCCAGCAAGCGTTGAACGGAGTATATGCCCGCCAAGCCATATTGTGCGACGTATTAGGAATTGCGTTGCAAGATATTATGTAATCAAATCAGTCGAATATTATCAACTAGATAAAAAATGAACAAGAATAATAAACAAGCCCTGCAAGTAGCCGCTTTGAAAAACGGAACTGTGATAGACCATATACCGTCTGAGAAACTTTTTACCGTTGTCTCTTTATTAGGATTGGAGCACATGGGAAATAACATCACTATCGGTTTTAACCTGGAAAGCAAGAAGCTAGGTAAAAAAGGAATTATAAAAATTGCCGATAAGTTCTTCTGTGATGAAGAAATTAACCGCATATCTGTAGTGGCACCGCATGTAAAACTCAATATTATCCGCGATTATGCAGTGATAGAAAAGAAAGAGGTATATATGCCAGACGAGCTGAGAGGCATTGTGAAATGTGCCAACCCGAAATGCATCACCAACAATGAACCCATGTCTACGCTGTTTCATGTAACAGACAAAGACAACGGCATCATTAAGTGTCATTATTGCGAGAAAGAACAAAAGAAGGAAGAAATCGTTATTTTATGAAACAGGACTGGAAACCGGGAACGATGATATATCCTCTGCCTGCTGTAATGGTGAGTTGTGGAAATGATGAAAGCGAATATAATATTATCACGCTATCATGGGTAGGTACGATTTGTACTAACCCGCCCATGTGTTATATCTCTGTCCGACCGGAAAGACATTCTTACGATATTATAAAAAAAAACATGGAGTTTGTTATCAACCTGACCAACAAAAAAATGGCTTTTGCTACTGATTGGTGTGGAGTGCGCTCAGGAAAGGATTATAACAAGTTTGAAGAGATGAAGCTAACTCCCGGAAAATGTTCCATTGTGAATGCTCCATTAATCGAGGAATCACCCCTCTGTATTGAATGCAAAGTCAAAGAGATTGTAGTATTAGGCTCTCACCACATGTTTATTGCAGATGTAATAAACGTACGTGCCGACGAGAAATACTTGAATAAAGAGACTGGGAAACTGGAATTAGCACAAACGAATCCGCTAGTATATGTTCATGGCAACTATTTTGAGCTAGGGGCCGGAATAGGAAAATTTGGCTGGTCTGTTGAAAAGAAAAAAACAAGAAGTAAGAAATGAAACGATTATCATTCCTTTTGCTATTTACTTTGTTGACTTTTTATGTCTTTGGACAAGAAAAAACAAGTAAAACTCCTAATGATCGAAAAGTAAATTTCGGTCTAAGGGCGGGATTTAACTCCTCCATG
Source organism: uncultured Bacteroides sp. (assembly GCF_963666545.1). Lineage (NCBI taxonomy): Bacteria > Pseudomonadati > Bacteroidota > Bacteroidia > Bacteroidales > Bacteroidaceae > Bacteroides > uncultured Bacteroides sp. Next base: position 361,132 of record NZ_OY762899.1, read on the forward strand.
TATCTTGTGTCGGAGCTCCAGCTAAACGGGCTAAAGATAAATGATACTCAAAATAACTACAAGATAGGATATGTTGGTTCTATTTTTGTTCGTTTTAATATGAAGAAACACTTCATACAACCTGAAATTTCTTATGCTTTGAGCCGTTGTGAGATTCAGTTTGATAAACTAGGTTCGCATGATCCCGCTATAGCTCCCGATTATGCTTTAGTTAATTCAAGCATTCATAGCCTGGAAATGCCTCTACTATATGGGTATAATATCGTTAAGAAAGGCCCGTATGGAATGTCTGTTTTCATCGGCCCCAAGCTCAGATACTTATGGAACAAACAAAACGACATAACTTTTGAAAACTTTGATCAGGAAAGCGTTAAAGAGGAGCTTTATCCTTTCAACATCAGCGGAGTACTTGGCGTAGGGGTAAATATCTCCAATATCTACTTTGATTTCCGTTACGAAATAGGCATGCGTAACATATCAAAATCAGTGACTTATGACAACACAGCTTCTACTAATGATGAAGAAGAGACCCCTATTATATTCAATAGAAGAGACATTGCTCTTAGTTTTTCTTTAGGGTTAATCTTTTAGAATGAAAGAAAAATCTCATTTATTCCAATAAATTCCGTGCGTTTATTATTCTTTTTCTATAAATTTGTGCGCTTAATAAAGAATCTCGAATAAGTACTTATTATCTTATCTACAAAAAGAATGAAAAGAGACGATTTAATTTTCGATATTATCGAAAAAGAGCATCAACGTCAGCTCAAAGGTATCGAGTTGATAGCATCTGAAAACTTCGTTAGTGATCAAGTAATGCAGGCAATGGGTTCCTGCCTAACCAACAAATATGCCGAAGGGTATCCCGGGAAACGCTATTATGGAGGTTGTGAAATAGTAGATCAAAGTGAACAAATAGCCATCGACCGTTTAAAAGAAATCTTTGGAGCAGAATGGGCAAACGTACAACCACACTCGGGTGCACAAGCCAATGCTGCTGTTTTCTTAGCTGTTCTCAACCCTGGCGATAAATTCCTCGGGCTAAATCTGTCTCATGGCGGACATTTATCTCACGGTTCATTGGTTAATACTTCGGGTATTATCTATACTCCATGTGAATACAATGTAAAACAGGAAACAGGAAGAGTAGACTACGACCAAATGGAAGAAGTAGCCTTACGTGAAAAGCCTAAAATGATTATTGGCGGTGGTTCTGCTTACTCTCGCGAATGGGATTACAAACGCATGCGCGAAATAGCAGATAAAATAGGCGCTATCTTAATGATAGACATGGCTCACCCTGCCGGGCTTATTGCTGCCGGTTTACTTGACAACCCGCTTAAATATGCACATATCGTCACATCTACAACGCATAAAACGCTTCGTGGCCCTCGTGGAGGTGTTATCCTTTTAGGTAAAGACTTCCCTAATCCTTGGGGCAAAACTACTCCAAAGGGAGAAATTAAAATGATGTCTCAATTGTTAGATTCGGCTGTATTTCCGGGAGTACAAGGGGGACCATTGGAACATGTTATTGCTGCTAAAGCAGTGTCATTTGGAGAATGCTTGCAACCGGAATACAAAGAATATCAAACACAGGTTAAAAAAAATGCGGCAGCTTTGGCTAAAGCATTGATGGATCGTGGATTTACCATCGTTTCAGGAGGTACTGACAACCACTCTATGTTGGTTGACTTACGTGCCAAATATCCTGAACTAACCGGTAAGGTAGCCGAAAAGGCATTGGTTGCTGCAGACATCACCGTGAACAAGAATATGGTTCCGTTTGACAGCCGTTCTGCTTTCCAAACTTCAGGTATTCGTCTGGGCACTCCGGCCATCACTACCCGTGGTGCTAAGGAAGACTTGATGCTGGAAATTGCAGAGATGATAGAAACGGTTCTCTCTAACCCGGAAGACGAAAGTATCATCGCTCAGGTTCGTGCACGTGTTAATAAGACAATGGAAAAATATCCTTTGTTTGCCTACTAAGAGATCAGATGTTATAATTAAAAGACAAATCGTCAACGAGGAGGTCACAGAAAAGACCTCATATGCATTTCCTTAAATAAAAACGGTAAAATAAAGCTTTAAAAGCCTTATTCTTACCGTTTTTATTTGTAAATTAATAGCTACTACAACAACAAATAATACACTAATATAGTCTCGTTCATCAAGAAGATTAATTAGAACAACTACTATTTACGTTTATAGAGGTCAGCCAAAACAACGAAAATGCCAAAACGCTTAGCCTCAAACAGGACTAAACAAGCCTTTTATTCCCCAAATGAAAGACCTCTTTCATTTATTGAATAAATAATTGCATATTTTTCCCTTAACTTGTCATTTCTTTGCATTATACTTTTAAAACAACATAAATAAAAAGCTATGAAAAAACACTTTCTAATCCTCTCCTACATATTTGTGTTCTGCTTTATTTCCAAAGCTCAGCAACAGTCTCCTATGGGTTCAAATATCGCCTACCAAAATGCGAATGTACGATTTACTGTCGTCACGAATGGAGTGCTTCGTCTGGAATGGTCACCAGACGGAAGTTTCATAAACAATGCATCTTTCATCGCAATCAACAGAGAATATCCTCAAGTGAACTATAAACTACGAGAAAGTAGTTTATGGATAGAAATTACCACTTCAAAAATGAAGATGAGATACAAAAAGAATAGTGGTAAATTTACAGATAACAACCTTATCATCACCTCTATCAAAAGTCAAATGCAGTTCAGTTGGAAGCCGGGAACTGTTTCAAAAGGAAATCTAAAAGGAACATACCGAACACTAGATGGGTATGACGGAGAAACCTTAGTAGGAAACGGAAATGATAATGGCAGCCACAAATCAATACCCCTTGAAGATGGAATATTATCAACTGAAGGATGGACTCTAATTGACGACTCTCAAAATCTTCTTTTCGACCGTTCCGATTGGCCCTGGGCAATAAAACGCCCCAACAATGGAGGGCAGGACTGGTATTTCATGGCTTATGGACATGACTTCAAATCAGCTTTAAAGGATTACACTTTTTTTGCGGGTAAAGTTCCCCTGCCTCCCCGTTACGCATTCGGTTATTGGTGGTCACGTTATTGGAGCTACTCCGACAATGAACTGCGGCAATTGGTTGATAATTTCCATACATACGATATTCCACTGGATGTTCTAGTTATAGATATGGATTGGCATTACGTAGATCCGGGAAAAGGTGGATGGACTGGGTATACATGGAATCGCCGCCTATTTCCCAACCCAGCAAAATTTCTTAATTATTTAAAAAGTGAAGGCCTAAAAGTCACCTTAAATTTGCATCCGGCAGAAGGTATTGCGCCATACGAAGAGAGATATTCCGATATGGCCAAGTGGATGGGAATAGACTCGGCTTCAAACAAAAAAATCAAATATATAGGTTCAAATAAACAGTTCATGAGTGGTTGGCTCAGTACGGTTCTTCACCCGATGGAAAAAAAAGGTGTGGACTTTTGGTGGCTGGATTGGCAGCAACAACCATTTGATCCGCAAATAAAAAACTTAAGCAATACTTGGTGGATTAACTATGTTCTCTTTTCAGATATGGAACGTAACCGTGATTCTCGCCCCTTACTTTATCACCGTTGGGGCGGGCTAGGTAATCATCGTTATCAGGTTGGCTTTTCAGGAGATTATTACAGCACATGGAAGAGCCTTGATTTTGAGCCCTATTTTAACTCAACTGCATCCAACGTTCTCTATGGATACTGGAGCCATGATTTGGGAGGGCATCAGTTTGCAAAAGGAGATAAGAAATTAGATGCAGAGCTCTTTGTCCGTTGGATGCAATTCGGAGCACTTAGCCCAATTATGCGCACACACTCCACAAAAAATGCAGCGATGAATAAAGAGCCTTGGGTCTTCAACAAAGAATATTTCGGAGTATTGCGTCAGACGATTCAACAAAGATATCAAATGGCACCTTATATTTACACAATGGCACGCAAAACCTATGATGAGGGAATTTCTCTTTGCCGGCCAATGTATTATGACTATCCCAAGAACCAAGAAGCTTATAATTTCAAAAACGAATATATGTTCGGAGACGAAATATTGGTCGCTCCGATCACCACTCCGATGAAAAATGAATTTGCTACTGTTAAAGTTTGGCTACCTGCTGATAATGACTGGTATGAATGGTCTACAGGCACTCTACTAAAAGGTGGACAAATTGCAGAGCGTTCTTTCATGTTAGACGAATATCCCATTTATGTAAAGGCAGGAGCCATATTACCTCTCTACGAGAAAGTCAAAAATCTTCAGAAAAACGATGAAAACATAGTAGTAACCTTGTTTCCAGGCATTAAAAATCGTTCGTTTACCTTCTATGAAGATAATGGAAATGATAAGACGTATGCGACCCGCTATGCTAAGACTCTCATGACATCAGAACGTTCTGAGACCGAATTATCCGTAACCATCGGCGCGCGCGAAGGAAACTATTCGGGTATGCCAGCCAATCGTACTTATAAAGTGAAAATAATGGGGTCGGCCATTCCACAATCAGTAAAGGTAAATGATCAGGAGACAGATTATCAATATGACGGATATGATTTGGCTTTGACAATCACATTACCTATAACCGATTGCAAAACAAAAAAGATTATTAAAATAGTTTATCCAAAAGACAGCCCCGAGCTTAATGACGGACTGTATAGCCAATTCAAACGCTTAAAGAAAAGTTTTGTTGCGATGAAATATCGCAATGCCGGAATCGATTATATCGAAGAACTGGGAACAATGGAATCAACGGGAAGAGCTATAAATTACTATCCGAAACAATTTAAAAAATACATAGAGGCTTTCCGAAACAACTATGACCAGCTACCTAAATTGCTGGAGAAACAGCGAATGAGTGAAGAAGACATCCGTTGGTTCTTACAATCTATACAATGGAAATAAATAATAGTAATATTTTGTTATACAAAACTCAGGTTTCACGTTACTAGCAAAATGTAATGTAGAAATTAATGAAAAATTTCCCTGAAAGAATGTTTATCTACAAAAATTCTTTCAGGGAAAATCCAAACATCTCTTTTTTCAAATATATAGTTTGAATGAATTCATTATATTTCTATTTTAAATTCGGGGCTTTACAAAATTATCCAATTCACCGGTAAAGCTAATGCGAATAGGAAAGATATAGTTACCTATCTTTTGAGCAAGCGTCTCTTCAACAACTGAATTCTTCATTGCTTTGATTAACGAAAAATCATCGGAACGTACTGCGAAGTAATTATCTTCTTCTAGACTAGTAATGCGTAATGTCCAGTCGAACAGATTACCAATAATCGACACAGCTTCTTTTTCAGGATCAAAAGAAGGAATAGCTACCTTTTTGATTTCATAAGGTGCAGTGAGCACATATAGAGAATGATTTTTATCCGTCATGAGTGCCAGTGTTTTACGGCTTTTAAACTCAGTGATGAAAAGATGTTTCAATTCTACACCGTGTGGAACATCAACTGCACGAACATAAGGACGACCTTTCATTTGCTTTAAATGAAATAGTTGCTTATTGGCATCCAATAGTACATATCCTTCATCATATTCCTTACGGGTAGTAGGGTTTCCTGCTATTTCTATAGCAGGAAAATGAAAGCCTTTCTTTGTCAATGCTTCTGTGAATAGAGCACTTTTTGCCAGTTCAATGCTGTTTGTTGCCATATCCACAAACTCAATGCCTTTGTCTGTAATGCGAAACACATCTTTCGGCATTTCCAATTCTACACGACCGGACATGGATTCGAGTAACGGATAAAGCCCTATATGTGGTGTATTCAAATCGGTAGGAGTAATTTTAAAAACAAAATTTTCGGTCTGAACCAATCGAGGAGTGACTTCTATCCCATTGATAGAATCTGGAAATCGCTCGTCGGACATCAACTGCCGACAATAAAACATCGGAAGAATGCTATCTACTTCATCTTGTGTATACTTATTCCCCGACAAATCACGCCTGACAACAATTTTGCCTTCTTTCCCATCTTTTCCTTCCTGTTGACCGATTATCACAAAGTCACCAATCACCGAACTATAAAGTACAAAGCCCGACTTAGACGATTTGGCGGTAAAGAAGTTGTAGCACCACGGTAATTGCCAAAGCAAGAGAAGAATGACCGTGAAATAAAATAATATTTTGCTAAAACGTAACATGGTTTATTACAATTTACGAATGAATTACTAGAAAATTAAACTCAATCTTGCTTTCCTATTTTGAAGCGTGATACGGAGAGCCATGACAATGAAGCCGTAAGCAGTGTATAGATCAGCAACCAAGGAAGAAACTGATTGTATGCTTCCGGGGTAACCGAGAGAAAAAAGATGCGCAACAAAAGCACGCTCATCACCAAATTAATGATTCTCCGTTTCCATGTAGGTTCCAAACAAATCCATGATACAAGTAAATAAGCTGTGATGCCGGCCAGATACCAGGGTGCGGCAGTTAGCAAAATGTGTTGTTCCAGTTCAGGTGCCATCACTCCCTGTAGGTAGAGGCCCATCAAAAAAAAGTTGGCTGCAAAGCAAAGCGAAAGCACCAATAATCCATAAAGTAGCATTGCTCCAACCATTCGTAACTGCGAATATGGCAGATGCAAAGTTAATTTGAGGCATTTGCGCTGCATTTCGGGTACAAATTGTACCACAGCAAGAAGCATTCCCACTAACAAAGGTATATATTGCAGTACGTCGATGAAAATAGCATCACGAGACAACATAACCTCCCACACATGTTCTGCTCCTTTTAAATCGACTACACGACTAATACGAAGCATACTGTACCCCGCAAAACCAAGTGTAGTGGCAACTGCCAATAGCAGGTACCATCTGGTCTTGATCCATTCTTTATAAAATATAGCTTTAAACATACTTATTTCATTTATATCATTAATACTTTCCTGTTAATCCGATGAAGACATCTTCCAGATTCACCTTTTCACTATTCAACGCACTATAAGGCACCCCCATTGTATTAAGACGAGTTTCGACTTCGTCAGCCGGCAAAAAAGAGAATGTCTCTAACGTATTTCTAATCAACGTAGGATGATAAAAATCATCTATTGATGGCAGAGCATATCCTTCGGGCACAGTAAGCGTGTACTTTCTCACTTCATTCAGCAACTTGTTTATCGGTTGTTGAATCAGTATCTTTCCATAATCCATGATAATACAATCATCTATAAGCCGCTCCATGTCTTGAATGATGTGAGAAGTCAGGAAGACTGTTTTGTTCTCCGACAAGGCATAGTCGCGCAGATAATCGACAAACAAGCGGCGATAGCCTGGATCTAAGCCAAGTGAGAAATCATCCAAGACCAGCAACTCTGGGTTTTGAGCGAGAATAAGTCCCAATGCCACTTGCGAACGTTGCCCGCATGACATGCGAGAAATACGCTGGCCCGGTGCCACCTTTAATTTATTCATCAATTCATAATACGCTTCCTTTTTCCATTGAGGGTAAAACGAAGCATAGAATTTCTCAATTTCTTTAATCGTCATAAACTGATACTGAACATGCCCCTCAATGAGCAAACCGATATTGCTTCGTAAAGCCGGATCCATGTGCTGTATTTCCTGCCCGAAAATAAAACACTCTCCTGCCCTCGGTTTCAAGTAGCCACTCAAAATATTGATGGTCGTCGTTTTTCCCGTACCATTTTTGCCTAAGAGTCCCAGTATTCTTCCTTTGGGCACACTAAAACTGAGATCTTCATAAATAAGCCTTTTGCCATAATAATGCGTCAAGCCTTTACATTCAATGATATTTTCCATTGTTCCTTAATTCATAAAATCGTTTAATTCATCAATCTTCAAAAGAAAAAGAGAAAAAGCAGTGGTACGATGATACCTGCCAAAAGCTCCACACCTCCTCTGCCCCAAATACCTTTATTACCTTTAAGCATCACCATACCGGTTATTGTTATCACAATAAGTCCGATGGCAAAAGCATCAGCAAAGAATGTCCACCAACTGCCGGGATTGTAGTGCAGACGAGCCATCGCTCCTATCACATAACGTCGATGTACACCCTCGTACACAGCCTCTCCTGTTTTCAGGTTTACCAGCAAATTAGAACCTCCTTTCAAAAACACCTTCATTACCTCCTGTTCCGGAAAGTAATGCTTGGTGTAGTTCTCTGTCTCACCCAACGGACGCAGCAATTCCAGTACTGTTTGGCGAGTGATGGATTCTTTAAGTGGCAAAGGCCGATCTATCGTATATTCCTTTCGCTCAATCGTATAATTAGGATTAATACTATCTCTATGGTTCATCACAATACCCGATATGGCATAAATAAGTAACATACCCGAAAAGAAAAAAGACAAATCACGGTGTATTGCTCTGCTCCATATACGTAGCAGATTACTGCTGAATTTCATAAGCTGAAGCCTCTATGTAATAGAAAGACAGATATTCTTTGCCGCTTTTCGCCTTACGTTTAGCTATCTTAGCACGAAAATTGGCGATTCTACCTTCCGGTGTATTATCAGTTTCACCACGAGCCTTTTTCTCAGTACTGCATCCAGCTTCACCATCTCCATGTTTTTCTGCAGCCTGTGCCTTGATCTGTCCTTCCCAATTTTGCAGGTATACTTCATCAATACGTTCCTCAACAAGCTTGCCTGTTACACGAACGATGCTGTTCACGCATTTTTGATCGAATTTCTCTAGTTTGCCACTTTCAATGCGGATGGTTTGCGTATCGTCACTACCCATCAAAAAAATCTTTCGACCGCCATGCTTGCAGATATGAGTACAAACACCCTCTACTGTAACCTCTTTCCCAGACAAGGAGTCAGCATTTGCAAGAAGCGAATCAACTTCCAGAGCAGAAGATTGTTCCTGCTCGGTTCCATTTCCCGAAGCTGTTTTCTGAGATTTACTGCCACATGAGGCAAAGACGATTGCTACAACAAGCGCTGTAGCCAATAACATGTAATTCTTCTTCATTATTTAATTATTAGATAAATATTTTCTTTAAAACGTAATCCCAACAGAGGCCATCCATTGGTTTGTTGCCCCATATTCCTTGTATGCTCCATGCTCCCAGTTTATAGAAGCAAAAGCAGTTTTGTTACCTGCCAGTAAATAATCATATCTACACGATAGTGACACATGTACAAAACTATCTGACTGATAAGCATAACTATTCAGCAGATTCTTCCCCACAGAACTTTGTATATCTAGCCCCGTCAACAGTTTCTCGGCCTTTAGATTTGCATGATAGTCGGCCGTGACTCCCGTCGTCAACAGGGCACGCTTCATCCTAAAAGTTGTACTCGATTGCACCCCTGCTTTCAGTGTCGTCCATTCCATATATCGTTGTGGATTTGTGTACTTAGACTTTTCCCAACGAATACCAGCAAACGGCAACACGGACCAAGTCATTTTACATCTCTCCGTATCATCAGCTAAGATACCACTCAGCGTAGCCTCCAACAGATTGTTCGAGTATTGCTTCAAGCTGCTGATGATGGGATAAACATTACCTGTAGGATCACCAAATATGTTTTCAGTTCCTGTTCTGAACTTACCAAGTGCAACCAATTTCACACCATAGATAAATACTTTCTTCGGTTGAAGCCACGCCAGTTCTAGCGCAATACTGTTTTCATCCACCTCTGCAATAGGAGCATAATTAATGCTGATTAGTTGCTTAATAAACTCAAAGTGATCAGCTTTAACAGAAGCTGACAACCCATTTCGTAGTTGTGGCATCAAGTCGATACTCAGCCCAACTCCTTTTCCTTTATAATTAGAATTAAACTGGTTGCCGGCAAAACGGGCATAGTTCATCGCCATGCCCAGCATGTGGTAGACAGAAGTAGAACCCAAGTCACTCAAATAAGTAATTTCACTTTTCTGATCATACTTCCGCGCATGCAGAGCCAGTCCCAGATAATAAGCATCCGTCAATGCTCTTGATACACCAATAGTAACATGTAAATCCGAAATTACATTCTTTGGTCGCGGATCTTTTTGTCGATAGTAAATGGCTGCACGATAATCTAAAGAAGCACCGATGGTCCACTTCCCAAGTGTACGAGCATAACCACCCATAAACGAATATTCTTCTCCATCCATGTCACCACCAATAGAATCAGCCGTGACATAAGGATAGATAATGTTGAAGTCGGACGTCTCATTCCAAAGTACATTCTTTATATGCTCATCATTATAACCGGCTCTGCCAAATACACGCACATGATCGGAAAGGCGAACGAATGATTCCGCTTGAACTCCGAAAACGTTCTTTTCATTCCCCTCTTCATCCAGCGCAGCCTTTCCTCTGTTATTAAGAGTAGCATTTAAAGCCATTGTGGAAAGGGAAAAATCTTGCAAATAGTATTTTAAAGCCGGATTAACCCACACCTGGCTTCTGAACTTTTGAACGGGAGATTGAGTCTGAATAATTTTCCGCTCCACAGTTAGCGTATCTGCTGCTTGAACAACAGATATTCTTACCATAGTGCATAACAAACCGAATATGAAACAACGTAATTTCATCTTTTTGCTTTAGTATTCCTATTTAATTAGTTGCCAGAGATGCTGCACTTGCAGGTGTAAAGTCAACCGAAGAGTTGTTTGTATCCTGCAGCACCTCACGACCATCCGTAGTGGTGTATGATACCTTCCGATTCACTCCTTTACCGAGATTTTCTTTAATGGTATTGTTTAAACCAAAATAGGTAAAGCCCATATCCAAAGAGGCAGAAGTTACATTCCACACATAAGCACTTTTCGGGCTTAAGTTCACCGCATCGATGATCCAATCATTAGGAATATAATATTCAGTATAGTCTTTACTGGTTGCTCCGGTAGACATTACATAATTGTACGTGTATGTGTAATCAGCAAGATATTTCTCTTTAGTAACTCCTAATCGGGCCAACGCATACGCTTTAACGCCTTGTTTATTAAGTATCCAAATAGTCTTTGTGTAGTTGTATAGCATTTCCAAATTAGGCACAGAAGGATTATCAGAATCGGGATTCGTCGTGCTGGTAGATTGGGTGTACCATTCGAAATCCGCACCACTCAAATCAAAAGAACTAGCATTTGCTTCCAAATGATTCATGGCATTATCGCAAATAATGATTGATTTTCCCGGCTCCACCGGATGTTCCTTGCCACTTCCAGGTATCATGGCTACCACCTGCACTGTCATCGCTTCATCCATTTTATCAGGATTATAGGCATATTTTTGCGTAGTAGTAAATTTTGATTCTAGAAGCAGCAATCCATCCGCATAAAGTGTTTGATCAGAGTTGTTATAAACACGGAAGTATTGATCACCATTGTATTGGCTACTAGTTCCGGGTGTATAAGTACCCACTCCATAGATTTCAGCAATTACAAAATCGGCTTTGTCGTTCACCAAATATACACTCAGGTTGAGTGAATAGCTGCCTCCTGTAATTTGAACATTCTGCTGCGAACCTTGCAAAGATTTGGTTACCAGCGTATCGCTAACAATCGTTTCACCATCAACAAGAGTTTCTTTCGTATACGTGTAAGAAGCCTTTCCGGTAAACGAGACATTGTACAATCCATCGGGTAACTGTGTAACCGCTACTGCAGCATAGTCAACAGAAACCTCTGTAGCTGTGGTTACATTAGTGAAAGTAAAAGAACCCGAATTAACCGATAGGTTTTCAATCGTACCGGGTAAGCTCAAGCCCAAAGATACTTCAGAGGTCTTCACCTCATCATCACTACACGCTGTAAAACTAATTGCAGCAACTGCAAACAATAAAAAAACTGCATACTTGATTCTCATCTTTAATTTTTATATTTGAGTTATTAATTCTAAAGCTTTACGCTCATCTCCATTCCAAAATAAGGAGAAGACTGTCGCCTTATCAACTGCGTACCCGAATGATAATCCGGATAGACAGTCAATATTCTATTGACAAAGAAGGCTAAATTGATATTTTTGCCGAACTCTTTGGTTGCTTTCAGATTGATATCCATGGCAAGTGGAACCGTTTTTTTATCAAAATAAGAAGAAGCATAGCTTTCTACGAGGTGCTGCAACTGCGTATCCGTTTTATCAGCCTCAGTAAAGACATGTTCTGTACCCGATTTATCAATATATTTAGTAGGTGTACCATCGTTCCACAAGGGCTGGCTTCTGGTAAACCATGTGCATTGGGCCGAAGTGGAAAAGATGAGTCCTAACTCCTTTATATAAGTATCAAACATGAAGTTGGTGTTGAACATTTGTTTCTCATAACCACTTTCCCACTCATATAGACCAATATATTGCAATTGTTCATTATCGAGCAGAATGGAGGAGGATTTATAAAAAGGCATACTATTGCTGTATATGGTACGAAACCATGCACCATTAATCGTTATCTTGGTGCTAAGCGATTCTATTCGTTTGGATGAATACTGAAACTCTATCCCTTGTTTATACAATCGTGTTCCATTACCCACCATACTGTAAGTATTGAGCAATGTATCCTGTGTGTAAGCCATATTTTCTAACGCCGGAGACCCTGTTAAAGTAGAAGCATCAATAGAAGTAGCATCATAATTTTTATATGCCAATGCTTTATAATATGAGATATCGCGGAAAGCATTCTTCATGCGTTCATCGAAGTAAGTCACCGAAAAACTGTTTCCACGGTAAGAAGCTCCTAGTCTCACTTCCCATTTACGGTTTTGTGCCGGTTCCAGATTATAGTTCGTGTTATCCCACTTATACGTCATCATGTTGATCCGCCGATAATCCGCATTGTTATGATAATAATTCAACTGCACAATATCCTGATAATATGCATCCGGATAAAGGTGATCCACCGTCGGCGTTTTAGTATGCCAACCCAAACCAGCTGTTAAATCTATTTCCCACCCGTCACCAAATGTAGGAAGTGTCCATTTTGCATTGATACGAGGGTCAAGATACACCTTTCCACTCATCTTGTAAGCATCCGAGAGGTTGAGCAGAGAAATAGCACGCACACCGCCTACAAAGTCAAACTGATGTTGGCCAACAGAAAATTTTAATGCATCTTCGACATAAAAAACAATTTCTTCCGTTGCCGGAATATCTTTATAATTGCGTGGGCGACTGGAAGAGGAATAAAATAGCGGACGGGTAACATCATAAACCTGTCCGTCTCCGAAGTTTTTATTATAAGTCCACTGTACTCCTGTTTTAAGCGTATGCGAAGCAGACAACCATTTGAACTCAGAAGTAGTAGCGAGTTTGGCGTAAGCATTCATCGGTTTGCCATCTGCCAGGAAATTAGCGGTATAGGTATAAGGCAGGTATTCACCATCATGTTCGCCCGTCTCCAAGCTATTAGGCACTGCTGTTGGCCGGTCTATCGATACTGTTTTGGTTCGCTTCAACTGATTGAACTCCTGAGTAAGGGAAGCCGTCGCCTCGAGTTTACGAAGGAATTTATTATGAAGAAAATCAATGGTAAACGTTCCACCCAGACTGAATTTATCATAAGAAGAATCGTACACATCTCCTTCGAGTGTGATGTCTGGATCAGATTTAGAATTGTCAAACGATCCGGTATAATCCGCATTCGCATCCCATTCATACCGAAAAGCCGAATTCTCACCAACACTGTGCAGGCGAGCTGACGCACTGACACGTTTATAGTTTTCCAATTTATTGCGTGGATCTACCTTAGAGTCCAGATACCCAAGATCAGTATTGAGTATGTACTTTCCCCCGGAAAGTTCGAAGCCTTTTCCCACAGAAAAGAGCTTACTGTATTGATCAGCCTTGAAACGGGCTTGCAGAGGAGTTTCCTCCTTTCTCCTTTTTATTTTCACCAGTCCGCTCGTCAGGTTACCGTATTCCACAGAAGGTATACCACGGACTACCTCCACGCTTTCAATATTATCCGTAGAGATCATTCGCATATCTATCCCTTTAGACACAGATACTTTATCGGAACTTTCACCGGGTACATATTGAAGATTACCATCCGTATTCATTGGTACGCCATCTACCATAAAAGCTACGCCAAGCGAAGAGATAGATTCTCCCGTAGGTCCCGCCTCGCGCAAACTGATAAGATTGGTCACGCCCATTTTGGGGTCTACCGACTTACCTCCAGGCAATAATTCCAATAAATCAGTAAAGCTAGTGGGTTGCAGATGCTCCATGGCTGTGTGATCTATCTTCGACGAACTGGTTATCCCTTTTGATTCAGAGGCAGTAACAATCACTTCATTGAGCGAAGTAGCTGAAGAATGAAGAAAAAACGAGAACGTATTTCCGACAGGTAACTGTATTCTCTGCTCTAACTTATCGTAGCCTAAATATGAAATAATGATTCGGTAAGCACCAGCATGCATACCGGCAAAATGAAACCGTCCGTTACTATCGGATATACTTCCATAAGAGGTACCTTTCTCCGATAGTAGCTGAATCGTAGCAAAACTAAGTACTTCACGAGACTGAAAATCCCGCACGGTTCCAGAGACAGAGACTGTCTTATTTCCCTTTTGACCCTGTGCCTGCACATTCACTAAGAGAGCGAAAAACAATAGGTATACAACAATAATTCCGAGTCGCATCATTTGTGATTTTTTACAAATGCAAATTTACCGACATTGAAGCGCCAACACAATACCCATAATTAGGTATATCTGTCACATACTATATGTATTATTAAGTTATATTGAGTATTAAATACCTAAATAGGAGTAATAGCTCTTTTTTTGTTTTGAACTAATTAGTAGAGGAGTCTGTTTTAAAAGAGAACCATATCTGAATAGTGATGATTCTATACATCACTATCAATGAATCAAAATATCCTATGAATATTATCGAAAAGTTAATGTCCGAAGCTAGCTACCATATCTTGTTTGGGACTGCTCTATTCCTCATTTCCATTGTTATCACATTTATTATTTATAGGTGGGTAATCAGTATGCTTCGGAAAAAAGCATTAAAAACCAAAACCAGAGTTGACGACTTTGCAATTGATATTCTAAAAATACCTATTCTATGGCTTTTAGTTTGGATTCTATTTAAGATCTTTAGCCACTCATTTCTCTCTCAAACTACAATTTTTGATCTGCTGATGAAGGTCAATAATGTTTTATTGATACTCACCATTGGTTGGGTACTTATAAAGTTAGTCAAAACCCTGTTTTACTATTATCTGAATAGACAAGACATGACGGTGGCCGACAATCTGAATGCTCGCAGGAACTTTACTAAAATGAAGATATTCGAGAATATCATTGTAGCAATCATCTCCATTATTATTATAGCTTTTTGTTTAATGACGTTTGATGAGGTTCGATCTATAGGCATCAGCCTTTTGACTTCAGCCGGAATAGCAGGTGTTATTGTTGGTTTTGCCGCTCAAAAGAGCCTAGCGACTGTGCTTGCAGGTATACAGATAGCTATTACTCAACCTATCAGACTGGATGATGTGGTAGTGGTTGAAGGTGAATGGGGACGTATTGAGGAGATCACGTTAACGTATGTGGTGGTAAAAATCTGGGATGAAAGGAGACTGGTGCTTCCCGTAACCTATTTTATTGAACATCCGTTTCAGAACTGGACACGGCATACATCGAAGATACTTGGTACTATCTTTTTATATGTAGATTACTCTCTACCCGTGGATGCACTCAGAACTGAACTCTTACGATTGCTTGAAAATCATTCGCTATGGGACAAGCGGGTGGCTAACATTCAGGTTACTGACACGAAAGAACAATATAAAGAATTAAGGATATTGGTGAGTAGTCAAAACTCCTCTCTTAACTGGGACTTACGGGTAGATATACGAGAAAAGCTAATTGATTTTATAAATAGTAAATATCCTGATTGTTTCACTAAAACTCGCCTTGTAGGGAGTTTACAACAGCAATAAATCCGTTTAAATCAAAGGCCTAATTTATCTAAGAGAGACTAAGCCTTTGATTATAAATGTGCTATTATTTACTTTTATCGACTAACGCCATACTTGAAGCAGGATATCGATTACCCGTATTCGGATATTTAGCAATGATGCTTTCTATTTCTGTAATATCGCCTTCGTTTAACTCAATCTCAACCGCTTTCGCATTTAATTCTAGATATTTTCGTCTCTTAGTTCCGGGAATAGGGATGATATTCGAACCTTTTGCTAGAATCCATGCCAATGCTAATTGTGCTGCATTAATATCTTTACCATAGGCAAATTCAGTTAGCTCTTTCATCAGGTTCTGGTTGTTAATGAGATGTTCGCCTTGAAAACGGGGCAATTGCATTCTGGCGTCGCTCGCTCCTATCCGGTTCATGTCAAAGTTCTCGGTAAACATCCCACGCCCTAGCGGAGAGAACGGCACAAAAGTCATTCCCATCTCAGTTATCGCCGGCAGAATTTCGGTTTCCACATCTCTTGTTAAAAGCGAATATTCGCTCTGCAAAGCAGAAATGGGATGAACTGCATTTGCTTTCTTAATATTGGCCACAGAAGCTTCCGAAAGTCCCAGATACTTTACTTTGCCTTCTTTCACTAGTTCGGCCATCGCACCTACCGTTTCTTCTATCGGCACATTCGGGTCTACACGATGAGCATAGTAAAGATCGATGCAATCTATATTCAATCGCTTAAGACTTAACTCCACAGCCTGTCTCATGTATTGGGGAGAACCATCGAATACACTAGCCAAAAGATTTTCGCCCGTGTATTTAAAGCCAAATTTGGTAGCTATAAAAACCTTATCTCGATTTTCTTTTAATACCTTGGACAGTAACTCTTCATTTTTCCCTCCACCATAAAAATCGGCTGTATCCCAAAAGTTAATGCCTAAGTCCAAAGCTTTGTGCAAGGTTGCGATACTTTCTTCTTCATTACCTTCTCCATAAGCATGAGACATCCCCATGCATCCCAGACCTATTGCAGATAGCTGCTCACCGGTTGTTCCTAATCTTTTGTACTTCATAACTCTATTGTTCTTTGATTTTGATATATAGCAAAGGTAAGTTGTTATTGGAAGATCGGATTAAAAGATATCAAAGGATTTCTTATAAATATCAAATATAACGCTATCAACTCAATTGGCAGCATTGCATCTTTGCTTCCACTTTAAATGAGCTCAAAAAAGACTTAAGCGTTTGAGAAAACACTTAGGTCTTTTACCTTCAATGAGACTACATATCATCATCTCTCCCACTTTATTTAGCAAAAGCGCCCACCTCTTCAGCAATGCAGGTGGCTTGCTTTATACGATCGGCCATTCCAATACCATCACGAATACTTCCGGCCAGAGTCAAACCGGGATAGATTTTTTGAAGATGAGCAATGCAATTAAGCCTCTGTTCACTATCTACCCCATACTGAGGAATGGCCCATTCATGACGAAAGATATGCATCTTATCAGGCTCTGTGCCAACAGGATAACCTAGCATGCGATGAAGTGCATCGACAACCAGTTCTTTTAACTCTGCATCACTAAGCTGCAACAGCTCCGGATGCTTCATCCCCCCGGCAAAAAAGGAAAGTGAAGCACCTCCCTCGGGAGCTCTGTTAGCGTAACATGAAGAATTGAACAAGATGCCCAGTAGCCGCTCTTTTTCTTTCGAAGGAATCAGTCCGCCAAAAGCTAGCGGCACGCAGGAGGCGTCTTTCATGCCTACACCGATTTGCACTACGGGTGCATAACGCAGTGAAGCGATAGGTCCCATCCATTCAAAGTCGATAAATGAAAATAGTAGAGGCAATGCATAGGCGGGAACAGTAGATATCACTTGTTTGGAGTGAATGTGTTCTCCGGTCGACGGAACTTCAGTAGTCCAGCCATCACCGGACGGATACACTTTGAGGTTACCGGCTGAAAGAAGAATGCGTTCATCAGTTATTTTAGTACGAAGAGTGGTTGCCAGATTCTCAAATCCACCTTTTACGGAGAATACTTCTTTGGACACTCCTTGCTTCTTTTCTTCAGCTAAAACAGGATGCCTTTTGATTGCTCCACGAATGAAACTGCCGTAGTTTTGCTCTAAATGATAGAGTTTGGGCATGGCAAAACGAGTAACCAGATTGTCCGGATCTCCGGCATAAATACCTGATATAAAAGGATCGACAGCATAGTCAAGATAGGATTTCCCTAACCGGCGACGGGTCAGAGAAGCAATGCTCTCCAAAGGATCGTTTCCTTTCTTTCGGAATGGCTCGAATAAGACTCTTGCTTTGTCATACCACGTGAATAGCGGTGTATGAACAGCTTCACCCAAACTGCCCGGCAAAGGGTGAAACATTCCTTTCTTCCAGATAAGTCGCACTTTGGATTCTTTGCGAGCTATCTCGAATGTGCAATCATTATTCAGCTTTTTGAATAATTCTACCACCTCAATATTGGAAACCACTCCAGTGTTAGGTCCTGATTCAAAAACAAAACCCTCGTCGGACACGGTGCACATCTGTCCGCCTACCCTGTCACCTTTTTCAATTAAAAGAACATCTATCCCTTTTTCCAATAGCAAAAAAGCAGTAGTCAGGCCGGTGATGCCTGCACCAAAGATTATCACATCTACATTTCTATCCATCTCTTTATTTTAACTCCCAAAAGTACAACTTTTAATCGTCATACACAATCCACATTAATGAAGATTGAAATACTTAAAATCAATGTCGTTTAGTTAAGTGCGGTGTACCATTAGAATGAATAAAAAAGAAGCATTCAGTAAGTTGTTTGTTAACTTTTAAGAAATCATTCAATACCCCTCCACAGACCTTGTGAGAGGGGGCTGGTTAACTAGTTAGTTCAGCACGGTTAACTAGTTAATTAACCGTGCTGAACTAGTTAATTAACCGAGGTGAACTAGTTAATTAACCGAGGTGAACTAGTAAGATCCATTTGGACGATGTTATATGTAAATAAATAGTGGTAATGAGCTTAACTAAACGACATTGTACTTAAAATAGAAAAAAGGGCCAAGTAGTTAACCAACCACCCGGCCCTTTTCTATTTTACCATTTGTATATTCGTTATTTGGCTACTTTTTCAAGCCATTTCAACATGAATAGCATTGTAATCATTGAAATGCTACAAGCTACAACGAAGACTGTCCACGTAAGCCAGATAGGCACTGATTCATAAAAAACCGCACCAATAAATAATAGTTGATTACCTACAGCGGTAGCACCCAGCCATCCACCTTGCATGGTTCCCTGATACTTGGGAGGAGCAACCTTAGACACAAAAGAAATGCCCAATGGGGAAATATACAGTTCAGCAACCGTAAGGATCAGATAAGTAAACATCAGCAAGAATGGCGTAACTTTAACCGGTGAAGAGCCCAATACAAGAATTTCTTTATGTAATGGCAGATTGGAAAAATAAGAACCTACCGCCATAATAACAAAAGCGGATGCTGCAATTCCCATACCAATAGCTATCTTCTTGGGCGTTGAAGGTTCTTTTCCGCGAGCACGCTGCCAAGCAAATATAGCCATAATTACAGGAGTAAGAAAGACCACAAAGAAAGGATTGAGCGATTGGAATAATTCAGCCGCAATAGCGGTTCCAAAAAGGTTAAGATCAGTATATTCCTTGGCAAAGTAAGTCAGCGTCAAACCGTTTTGATGGAACGAGAACCAAAAGAAGATAATGATTCCAAACACTGCAAAAAGTGCGTATATACGTTGCTTTACTTCTTTTATATCCATTTCAGCCACAGCTCCCTCTGCATTCGCAGCAACTTTATTCTTGGGGTCGGGAAACGTTTTTTTGTTCTTAAGATAAATAAGCAATGAAAGAAGCATAGCCAAGATAGCAATACCAAATGCATAGTGAAATCCGGTAGTAAACACGTTCAGGTAATCGGCAGCAAAAACCGAAAGGTCTGAAACAGGAGAAGCAGAAACTTTTCCTGCAAGATCAGTAAACAACGTAGATGCTTCAGGAGATAGCGTACCGGCAAGTTGGCTATGACAAAGTGCAGGTAGATCAGCATTATAAGTATACCCGTGAGTGGAAAGCCACCAACCACGAATACCTATAGCAGCGAGAGGAGCAAAAATGGCTCCAACATTAATGAACATGTAGAAAAGTGAGAAACCTGAATCTCTCATGCTAGAGTATTCCTTATTGTCATACATCTGACCCACAAGTGCTTGAAGGTTGCCTTTGAAAAGTCCGTTACCAAAAGCGATGACTAACAGGCCAACACAAGTGATAGTGAGGAAAAGAGTCTTATCTACTACCGGAGTTGGAGTAGGAATAGCCAGCATTAGATATCCCAATGCCATGATAATTAATCCGGCTAAAATGGTACCTTTATAGTTGCGTGTTTTATCGGCTATCACACCACCGACGAAAGCAAGGATGTAAATTGAAAAATAAAAAACAGAATAAATAAGTCCGGCATCTTTTCCATTCAAGCCAAATTTGGCCTGAAGAAATAATACCAGAATCGCCATCATGGTATAAAAACCAAACCGCTCACCAAGATTCGCCAAGGCAGCAGACACTAATCCTTTGGGATGTTTCTCAAACATAAACTATTATTTTTTGAATTAATACATACTATCAAAAAGAGCACTTAAATCATATTTTATGCAAATATATACTTTTTGCTATATTTATTGCTCAAAAAGCATACAAACTTCTGCACTAACGAGCTTTATTAATTCTTTTGGTTCGATTTTTATTTGTAATCCCCGTTGGCCGGCACTTACATAAATATACGGATAGTCCGAACAAGTTTGATGAATGAATGTAGGGAAATGTTTTTTCATGCCAATAGGAGAACAGGCACCACGAATATAACCGGTGGTAGGCAGGAGTTCTTTCATGGGAATCAGTTCACAATTTTTGTTGCCGGATACTTTGGCGGCTAGCTTCAAGTTTACCTCTTTATCTCCGGGAATAACGCAAACGAAATAGCCTGTCTTATCACCATGCAACACTAAGGTTTTAAAGACTTGATTAATATCTTCTCCCAGATTGGCCGCCACATGAACAGCACTCAGGTCACTTTCGTCCACCTCATAAGGAATCAATTCATAAGAGACCTTTTCTTTATCCAGCAGTCTGGCTGCATTGGTTTTACTCACTTTCATTGTTTTCCGATTTTATAATCCCAATTCTTCCATTAAGAAATGAGGTGTATATCCTTTCGAACTTTTAGCTACTTCTTCGGGAGTTCCGACACTCAGCAATTCTCCTCCTCCTTTTCCTCCATCCGGTCCCATATCTATGATATAATCGGCCGTTTTGATCACGTCCAGATTATGCTCTATGACAATGACGGTATTCCCTTTATCTACTAGTTTATTAAGAACGCCCATCAGCACACGGATATCTTCAAAGTGAAGCCCCGTGGTAGGTTCATCGAGTATGTACATCGTCTTTCCGGTGTCGCGCTTTGACAGTTCTGTAGCCAATTTCACACGCTGGCTTTCACCCCCGGAAAGTGTTGTAGACGATTGCCCCAGCTTAATATATCCCAAACCGACTTCTTGAATCGTCTTAATCTTATTCAGTATTTGAGGTACATTCTCAAAAAACTCTACCGCACGGTTGATGGTCATATCCAATACGTCAGCTATCGATTTTCCTTTAAAACGAACTTCAAGCGTCTCACGATTATATCGTTTGCCATGGCACACCTCACAAGGCACATACACATCGGGTAGAAAATTCATTTCAATGGTTTTGTAGCCATTGCCCGAACAAGCCTCACAGCGCCCTCCCGCTACATTGAAAGAAAAGCGTCCCGGCTTGTAGCCTCGTATCTTTGCTTCGGGAAGTCCTACAAACAAACTACGTATATCGGAGAATACGCCCGTATAAGTAGCAGGATTGGAACGTGGCGTGCGTCCCAGAGGTGATTGATCGACATTGACTACTTTATCAATATACTCCAAACCTTCTATAGACTCAAAAGACAAAGGATCTTGCAACGAACGATAGAACTTTTGGGAAAGGATTGGTTGGAGTGTCTCATTAATCAGCGTAGACTTGCCGCTACCCGAAACTCCCGTAACACAAATGAGTTTGCCCAGAGGGAACTCCACATCCACATTCTTTAAATTGTTACCCTTCGCTCCTTTCAGCCAAAGAGACTTCCCTGTACCCGGACGTCGTTTTAGAGGAATTTCTATTTTTGTTTGCCCATTCAGGTATTTAGAAGTAAGTGTATCCGTCTTAAGCATCTCTTGAGGTGTTCCTGAAAAGACGACTTCGCCACCCAAACGTCCGGCTTTAGGTCCCATATCAATTACATAATCGGCAGCAAGCATCATATCTTTGTCATGCTCCACCACGATGACAGAGTTGCCCATATCACGCAACTCTTTCAATGAATTGATTAAACGAAGGTTGTCTCTCTGGTGAAGTCCGATGCTGGGTTCATCAAGGATATAAAGCACATTCACTAGTTGCGAACCTATCTGTGTAGCCAGACGAATACGTTGACTTTCACCACCCGACAGACTAACCGAACTACGATTGAGTGAAAGATAATTCAATCCTACATCCAAAAGAAATTTCAATCGAGTACGAATCTCCTTCAAAATCTCAACTGCTATTTTTTTCTGTTGATCCGAGAGATGTTCTTCCACATGTTGCAGCCACTCATAAAGCTCAGAGATATCCATATTGGATAATTCATTGATATTCTTATCGTGTATGCGGAAGTGCAACGCCTCTTTATTCAGCCTGGCACCTTTGCAATCGGGGCATACCATTGTACGGGCAAATTGCTCAGCCCACTTCTGAGCAGTGGCGGAGGAATCTTTCTCCTGAAGCATCTGGATGTATTTCACCACACCCTCGTAAGTCACAAAATAATCAGAAGAAGTACCAATCAATGAACTTCTTATTTTTATCCGATCGTCACTGCCATAGAGTATTTCATCAATGGCATCGTCCGGCAATTCCGATATGGGAGTTTTCAAATCCGAATCATGCTTTTCGAGTAAAGCTGCAATTTGCCAGAAGATCATGGCGTTCTTATATTTCCCCAGAGCTGCAATAGCGCCATCATGAATAGAGAGTGTTCTGTCAGGGATTATTTTATCTATATCAATCTGATTAATCATGCCCAGCCCCTTGCATTTAGGACAAGCACCTTGAGGTGAGTTAAACGAGAAGTTATGAGGAGCCGGTTCTCTGTATGACAGTCCGGTAACAGGACACATCAGTTGTTTGCTATAATGGCGGATATTCTCTGTTTGCGCATCAGGAATAATTAATAAACCTTCGCCCTGATGCATAGCTGTTGCAACACTTTGTTTCAGGCGTTTGTCATCCTTCTCTCCTACTATGAGTTTGTCAACAACAACCTCTATATCATGATTCTTGTATCTATCTAGTTTCATTCCATAAGTCAACTCACGGATATCTCCATCAATACGTACATGCAAATAACCTTTCTTGCGTACTTGATCGAACAGTTCTTTGTAGTGCCCTTTACGTGCCCGTACAAGAGGTGCAAGTATATAAATCTTCTTTCCCTTATAATCTTTCAAAATAAGATCAAGAATCTGCTCTTCGGTATATTTCACCATCTTTTCACCCGAAAGATAAGAATAGGCTTCACCGGCACGCGCATAAAGCAAACGTAAATAGTCGTATATCTCCGTGGTAGTACCAACCGTAGAACGCGGATTCTTATTTGTTGTTTTTTGCTCGATGGAGATCACCGGACTTAATCCCGTAATCTTATCTACATCCGGCCGTTCCAGATTTCCCAGAAAGTTACGGGCATAAGCAGAAAAGGTCTCAATATACCTGCGTTGGCCCTCGGCAAATATGGTATCAAAAGCCAAAGAAGATTTCCCGCTCCCACTCAATCCTGTTATCACCGTCAAACTGTCACGAGGTATCTCCGCATCAATGTCTTTCAGATTATGTACACGCGCACCATATACATTTATATATTCTGTTTCCTGCATATCTTAATTCTTATCTTGATAATAAAAAGCAAAATTAGTGTTTCCGCACGAAAAATGGTTTCAAAAACGCATTATTATTTTCTTAACTCAATATATTGTGCAATAATATGACATTATTTGTACCTTTGCCTACTAGTATTAGTATAACGTAAAATAATCACTAATGAAGTTCATAAGCAAAATAACCATTCTATTGTTCGTTTTAAACTTCTACTTTTCAGTAGTTTCTGCGCAAGAGAACAGTTCTTATTTTTTTCATACTATTGAAAAAGGGCAAAGCCTTTATTCAATCTCCAGCATGTATGGAGTGAATAAAGCGGAAATTATCAAATTAAACCCCGGCTGCGAGGAAAAAATATATCTGGGACAAGCGCTGAAAATACCTCAAAACAAATCGATCCAGAGAAAGGATATCTTTCATACAATTAAAAATGGTGAAACGTTATATCGGTTGACTGTAATATACAAAGTTTCCGCCGATGCAATATGCGATGCCAATCCGGGGCTTAGTTCCCAAAACTTTCAAATAGGAACAGTCATTCGCATACCACTCGGTACAAATTCTCAAGCTAACCAAGAAAGAGAAAATAGTGCCCCATCCAAGCCCGTCATAGTACCGACAGGACAATCGAAATGCAGAGACATGCACAAAATAGAGCGAAAAGAGACCATTTACAGCATTAGTCACGACTATGGCATTACCGAAGAAGAACTGATTAGTGCCAACCCTGAACTAAGAAAAAATAAATTAGAAAAAGGACATTTTTTATGCATTCCATACTCTACACAAGGGAACGCAGTATTGCAAAATAAACTAAGCGTGACACCGAGTGATAATGACTTGTTCAGTGCCAACAAAAGCAAATCGCAAAAGAGAATAACGACAATTAAAGCTGCTGTAATTCTTCCATTCATGCTCGATGAGGATAAAAAAAGTGAATCATCTCGTATGATGGAATACTATGAAGGATTTCTTTTAGCTGTGGATAGCTTAAAACGTAAAGGGGTTTCCATTGACTTATATGCCTATGATTCTAAAGATGGCAGTGCGTCTATCAACTCCATTTTGGCCAAGAGCGAAATGAAAGATATGGATATAATCTTTGGTCCGCTCCACCAAGAGCACATTGACCCATTGGCCTCGTTTGCCAAAAAGAACAATATTCGCTTGGTCATACCATTTACATCAAAAGATAGTGAGGTGTTTCAAAACCCTGCAATCTATCAAATAAACACCCCGCAATCCTATCTATACTCTGAGGTATATGAACATTTTACACGTCAGTTTGCCAATGCCAATGTCATTATATTAGAGACCGGAAGTACTGATCAAGATAAAGCGGATTTCATAAAAGGGCTCAAACAGGAACTAAAGAACAAGTCAATCAGCGTGCAGACGTTGCGCAACGCTACACCAACAACCCTTAAAGGAGCTCTTCGTGTGGGGAAAGAGAACGTATTCGTCCCTACATCGGGAAGCAATGTAACACTTATCAAGCTTATTCCACAACTTAAAATGCTGATAAAAGAGAGTCCGGAAGCAAGTATTCATTTGTTTGGATATCCCGAATGGCAAACCTATACGAAAGATCACCTGGACGATTTCTTTGAACTGGATACTTATTTTTATTCTTCATTCTATACCAATAATCTATTGTCTGCCGCCATCAGATTCACTAATTCATATCGCAAGTGGTACAGCAAAGACATGGCCAATACCTATCCTAAATATGGCATGTTGGGATTTGACACAGGTTTCTTTTTCCTCAAAGGATTAGCCGACTATGGATCAGGGTTAGAGCAAAACCTTTCGAGAATAAAACCTACACCCATACAGACAGGATTCAAGTTTGAGCGAGTAAATACATGGGGAGGTTTTGTCAATAAGAAAGTGTTCTTTGTTCGATTTACCAAAGACTTCGAATTAGTCAAACTCGATTTTGAATAACATAAACCCGATATACGACTTATCAGATGATAAAAAAGAATATTAAATTATGTGCTGCAATACTATGTGCGGCGATCAGTCTTCCTATGGCAGCACAAGTTGGTGAGATGCGCAGTAACTTCGCCGTCGGAGTTAATGGAGGAGCAAACTTTAGTAGTGTATCCTTCTCTCCCACTATAAAACAAAAGAATTTATCGGCTTTCGCCGGTGGGTTTACCGCCCGCTACATCACCGAAAAATATTTCGCCATGATCTGCGGCATTCAGTTAGAACTCAATTATTCACAGCGTGGATGGAATGAAGTTATAGAAGAAAATACTGATACATATAGCCGTAACATGAATTATCTGGAAATCCCATTCTTGGCTCATTTAGCTTTCGGAAAGGACAACGGAGTACAATTCTTCTTGAATATGGGTCCTCAGATTGCATTTCTGCTTAACGAAAAAGAAAATAAGAGTGAGTCATTTAGTCCAATAAGCCGTACCAGTAAACAATATAACAAAATGGCCGATAATAAATTTGATTATGGAATTGCAGGTGGCGGAGGATTAGAATTAAAGACCAAAGCCGGTAACTTTTTAGTAGAAGGTCGATATTATTTCGCCTTATCCGACTTTTATAAAACCACTAAGAAAGATTATTTTTCGAGAGCTGCTCATTCTATACTATCAGCCAAAGTGACCTATCTATTTGACATTACGAAGTAGTTATTAGTTCAAGCAAAACAACTAAAAGCTCAAATGGGGAAAAGCGATAAATAGCTTATCAACTTTTCCCCATTTGAGCTTTTAGTTTCGTGCACATTCTCGAGAAGCTTCGTGCACGTTTATAAAGTGTTTCGTGTACGTTCCTACCTCAATCTATCGGCAGCCTTTACCATCACTTCGTCGCGCCCAATAGCACGAATAGCCAAGTAGTTCAAGATAATTGCAACTAGAGGAAGGCACAATGCCCACGAGATACGGAAAGAAGCTTCCAAATCACTCTTAAGCATAAACATGAAAGCCAAAAAAGCCAGATAGTATCCTACCAACAAAACGCTACAGAAAATGGTCATTCTGATTTGCAGCATTCTATTTCTGTACATAAAGATGGTTGCAAATGATATGATCATACTAAGCAGTAAAATAGTCAACACCCCCCATGTGGAATGGAATTGTTCCTTTACAGCAATTCCGGCAGGGAAAAATGTATATTGAGCAGCATCAGCTCCCATAAAATAGCCAACAGGTAAACACATACTAGCGACCAGTAAACCTGTTACCAGCAATAAAAAAATCGTTTGAATTCGTTGAATCATAAATCTATATCATTATCAAGTTAACATTAATCGGCAATAACCCGAAACAAAGGTATGTCACACAAGCTATAAAACAAAAATAGTCAAGTAGCAAAATGACAGAGAACCTCTTCCACTTCTTACTACCTGACTACTCAATTGATTAAATATTGCAAATTATTACTGCAATTTTTCTTTTTCTTTAGCTGGATTTCTGTAATACACCTTTCCTTCCAGATACTCTTGAGCAGCTATAAGATTAGGTTTAGGCAATTTCTCATAATAACGTGAAATTTCAATCTGCTCTCTATTCTCAAAAACCTCTTCCAAGTTGTCTGTATACGAAGCAAATTCTTGCAGTTTCTTCGATAAATCGCTCTTAATCTCCACACTAATCTGATTAGCACGTTTACCGATGATAGAAACCGTTTCATAAATATTGCCGGTATCAGCACACAATTCCATCATATCACGAGTAATAGTACTCCCCGGAGCATTTGATTTTTTGTAATCCATAAATCTATTTATAATTTAGTCTTTAATTACTTCACTTGATTCTTTAAATATCTTTTCAGCGTCTTTCAGATACTTACTTTCGGGAAATTCATTCACAAAAGCATAATATTCATCAATTGCTTCGCGATAACGTTCCGTCTTTTTATCTTCCACACTATAGATGGCCATCTCGTATTTTGATTTCAACACCAAGATAGACAGGTCTTCACGATAATGGGTATAAGGATAATCTTTCAATGCGTTTTGAGCTGTTACTACACAAGACAAGTAGTTGTTGCCCAAATAGTTTCCCAAGTTATAATATAATTTGGCTGAGAGAAATTCTTTAAACACCAATTTATCCTGCAATTCGAAAACCATATCCTGAGCTTCTTGTTTTTTCGCACTCTTTGGATAGTATTCCAAAAATAGTTGTAATTGCTGAACAGCGCTGTAAGTTCCCGATTGATCAAGACGAGCTTCAGGCGTATCTAAGTAGAGCGCTTTACCGGCATGAAAACGAGCCAACTCAGCAAAAGTCCCTCTTGGATAGGTATTATAGTAGGTGATGAAAGTTTGAGCTGCTGTTTGATAATCAGCCTGATTGTAATAACTCATTCCTAACATATAAACAGACTCTTCGGCTTTATCGGTACCTTTAAGTATGGTTATCAACTCATTAAGCAATGTAGCCGATTTGCTGTACTGACCTTTAGCAAAGTAGTTCTTAGCTGCCTCGTACTTATACTCATAATCGGTACTCTTTAGCAGTGCGTTATATTCTCCACACGAGGAGAAAACGATAACTGCAAGCAAATATACAATGGTATTTTTCTTCATCCTAATCTAAAATAATTGTGCAAAGTTACTTATTCGCATCGAATAAATCAATTAATCAATGTTTTTTAATACTAAAAAAGAGTTTAAACAGATGAAATATATGTCCATCAGTCCATCTAGAGTTTATACAAATCACTCGCTGCCAGCAAATCGACTTTTTTCTCTGTAAGTATGCGAATGCAGTTCTCCATATCGTTGGGGCGAATAATCACGTTGGCAGAGCCATTATTGGCAAACGAATACATGTATTCAATAAATACACCTGATTCGGAAAGATAATCAAGCACTTTGGCCAATGCTCCCGGCACATTAGGACAATTAATACCTACAACGTCCGTTATGCTCACTGCAAAATGCTTGTCTTTGAGTACCTTATACGCTTTATCCGGATCGGACACGATGCCACGCAAGATACCAAAATCAGCATTCTCGGCGATGCACAAGGCAGAAAGATTAATACCTTCCTCGGCCAATACCCTAGTCACTTCCGTCAGACGTCCTTGTTTGTTTTCTAGAAAAATAGAGAGCTGTTTTGCGACCATATAATAATAAATTTAGATGGTTATAGTTTCCGATTATCAATCACTCGTTTGGCTTTCCCCACACTGCGTTCTATGCTTCTGGGTTCTACCAATTTCACCTCTACACCAAGGCCTAAAACGCTATGAAGACGAGCAACCAATTTCTTTTTCAAAGTAATCATTTTATTGATCTCGTCCGAATAAAAATCAGGACGAACTTCAACTTTCAACTCCATCATATCCGTATTATTTACTCTGTCTACAGTCAACAGGTAGTGTGGTTCAAACTCCGACATTTCAAGAATAACCGATTCTATTTGGGTAGGAAAAACATTGACTCCACGAATAATCAACATATCGTCACTTCTTCCCAATATTCTATCCATACGAACCAATGTGCGACCACAGCTACATTTCTCGTAATGCAAAGCGGTTAAATCTTTTGTTCGATAACGAAGCAAAGGCATCCCCTCCTTCGTTAAATGAGTGAACACGAGTTCTCCCATCCCCCCCGGAGCAACAGGCTGCAATGTTTTCGGATCAATAATTTCCGGAAAAAAGTGGTCTTCATTCAAATGTGTTCCATTCTGACATTCGCATTCATAGCCCACACCGGGACCTGCTATTTCGCTCAAGCCATAGATATCGTAAGCCTTGATGGCCAGTTTTTCCTCAATCTCTTTACGCATACTCTCCGTCCATGGTTCAGCACCAAAAACACCAACTTTCAGTTTGAAATCCTCACGAGGCAATCCGGAATCCTTAATGGCATCCGCTATAAAAAGAGAATAAGAAGGAGTACAGCACAACACGGTTGACCCGAAATCGTGCATCAACGTTATTTGTTTTTCGGTATTTCCACTTGACATTGGAATAACCGAAGCACCGATATTTTCAGCACCATAATGTGCGCCTAATCCACCGGTAAAAAGTCCATATCCATAGGCAATCTGAAATATATCTGAACTTCCTGCACCATAGGCAGTGAAGCAACGAGACAAACATTCTGTCCAGATAGAAAGATCTTTGCGAGTATAGCCCACGACTGTTGGTTTTCCTGTTGTACCTGATGAAGCATGTATACGTACAATTTGGCTCATAGGCACCGCACACAAACCAAATGGATAATTATCTCTTAAATCTAACTTCGTAGTAAACGGTAATTTAGCAATATCATCAAGGTCATTAATATCGTCAGGGGTGAGTCCTAACTCTTGCATCTTTTTTCGATAGAAAGGCGTGTTGTGATAAACGTATTCGACTATTTTCTTCAATCTGATGCTCTGAATCTTACGAAGATTGTCTCGATCCATGCATTCGATGTTTTCGTTCCAAATCATGTTTTTCTTGCGGTTTTTTATTAGTAGTATCAGTATTTACGTGTTATATTGACGCAAAGTAAAGGATTTATTTGGAAAAACAATTTGTTTATCTCAACTATTTTGCCGAATATTGCCGACTATTTTGCGATCAGCAAGCGCCATCTATTTTTTATTAATAAATATTCAAAAACAAAATTCTCAAGATGAAATTTTTGCAACTACTGGGTTATCATGGACAGACTAGTATTCGAACAGAGTGTGTAGCCGGGCTTACCACTTTCCTAACCATGTCATATATTCTGGCTGTGAATCCTGACATTCTATCGCAAGCAGGCATGAGCAAAGAATCCGTTTTCACAGCTACAGCACTCGCTTCGGCATTTGCCACCATCTGCATGGCTTTTCTGGCCAAACTACCTGTTGCCCTCGCTCCTGCTATGGGAGTAAATGCTTTTTTTGCTTTTACTCTCGTTCAAGGCATGGGACTCAGTTGGCAAACGGCACTAGCTGCAGTGCTCGTAGAAGGGGTTCTATTTATTTTGATCACTTTATTTAATATTCGTGAGGCTATAGTCAATAGTATTCCAATGAGTTTACGATATGCAATTTCGGCAGGTATAGGTATGTTTATCTCATTTATCGGTCTAAAAAATGCAGGCATTATCGTATCCAACGAAGCCACTTTTGTTATGCTAGGCAAGTTTACTCCCGCAGCAATACTTGCTATTATCGGTATTATCTTAAGCGGCATTTTAATGAAAAAGAATGTAAAAGGAGCTTTATTCTACAGCATTATGGCTTGTACACTAATCGGCATACCTATGGGAGTTACACAAATGCCGGATAACTTCTCGCCAATATCTATGCCCCACTCTATGGCTCCGACCTTCATGCAGTTTGATTTTAGCCATTTCTTTACAATGGATATGCTTATCATTGTCTTTGTGCTTATATTCATGGATCTATTTGACACGATCGGCACATTAATCGGAGTAACTTCTAAAGCCGGATTAATGGATAAAAATGGCAATATTCCACACATCAAAGAAGCACTCCTCGCAGATGCTATCGGTACTACTTTTGGTGCAATGTGTGGAACTTCTACTGTAGGATCGTATGTGGAAAGTGCTTCAGGCATTAGTGAAGGAGGTCGCACGGGATTAACATCACTTACCGTTGCCGGACTCTTTTTACTTTCTTTATTTTTTGCTCCGTTGTTTTTACTTATCCCCAGTGCAGCTACTACCG
This sequence comes from uncultured Bacteroides sp., assembly GCF_963666545.1. Classification (NCBI taxonomy): domain Bacteria; kingdom Pseudomonadati; phylum Bacteroidota; class Bacteroidia; order Bacteroidales; family Bacteroidaceae; genus Bacteroides; species uncultured Bacteroides sp. The sequence goes on from NZ_OY762899.1 coordinate 392,709, forward strand.
GAGCGCTATTCATTGTTGGTGTACTCATGATTAGTAACATTCCCAAGATAGATCTCAGTGATATATCCGAAGCCTTACCGGCCTTTGTTACTATGATGATGATGGTACTTACCTATTCCATTGCAGACGGGATCATCCTTGGGATGCTCAGCTATGTACTAATTAAAATATTCACCGGAGAATATAAGAAAATCTCAATAACTTTATATATCTTGTCCGTGCTATTTATACTCAAACTAATTATCGGATAATGGATTTTGAACTAACTTCTGCTTATAAACCTACAGGCGACCAACCCGAGGCCATCGCACAACTCACTGAAGGACTTCTTCAGGGAGTTCCGGCACAAACATTGCTTGGGGTTACGGGATCAGGAAAAACATTTACTATTGCCAACGTCATTAAAAACATCAATAAGCCGACGCTAATATTAAGTCATAATAAAACATTGGCTGCACAATTATACGGAGAATTCAAGGGATTTTTTCCAAACAATGCTGTAGAGTACTACGTGTCTTATTACGATTATTATCAGCCCGAAGCTTATTTACCCGGCAGTGATACTTACATTGAAAAAGACCTTGTCATCAATGATGAAATAGATAAGCTCAGATTGGCTGCCACATCGTCTTTGCTATCCGGCCGCAGGGATGTTCTTGTTGTCTCTTCTGTATCATGTATCTATGGTATGGGCAATCCCGCTGATTTCTATAGCAATGTGATAGAGGTTGAAAAGGGAAAGGCTATAAATCGCAATGTCTTTCTGCGTCGTCTGGTAGATAGTCTTTATGTCCGAAACGACATTGACCTGAGTCGGGGTAATTTCCGCGTCAAGGGAGATACCGTAGACATTTCGCTAGCCTATTCGGATAATATCTTAAGAATCATTTTTTGGGGAGATGACATAGATGGCATTGAGGAGGTCGATTCTCTATCAGGCGCTACAACTGCCGCATTTGATTCATACAAGATCTATCCGGCTAATCTCTTTATGACTACCAAAGAAGCTACCCAGAGAGCCATCCACATGATAGAAGATGACCTTACGAAACAGGTAGCGTATTTTGAATCGATGGACCAACCTTATGAAGCAAAGCGTATTTATGAACGTGTGACGTATGACATGGAGATGATTCGCGAATTGGGTCATTGTTCGGGCATCGAGAATTATTCCAGATATTTCGATGGCCGTGAGCCAGGTACCCGCCCCTACTGCCTGCTCGATTTCTTTCCTGAAGATTTCTTGATTGTAATAGACGAAAGCCACGTCAGTGTGCCGCAAGTACGTGCCATGTATGGAGGAGACCGTGCCCGAAAGATTAACTTGGTTCAATATGGCTTTCGACTGCCGGCAGCGATGGACAACCGTCCCTTGCAATTTGAAGAGTTCGAGACGCTAGCTAAACAAGTCATCTACGTCAGTGCCACTCCGGCAGACTATGAATTAATCAAATCTGAAGGTGTGGTAGTAGAACAAGTGATCCGTCCCACAGGCTTACTCGACCCTATTATTGAAGTGCGCCCCAGTCTCAACCAAATAGATGACCTCATGGAAGAGATACAGCTACGTATCGAACAACATGAACGTGTACTCATCACCACGCTGACCAAACGCATGGCCGAAGAACTCACTGAATATCTTTTGAACAACAACGTACGCTGCAACTATATCCATAGCGATGTAGATACATTGGATCGTGTGAAGATAATGGATGATCTCCGTCAAGGTATCTACGACGTACTTGTTGGAGTAAATCTACTTCGCGAAGGACTCGATCTCCCCGAAGTTTCTCTTGTAGCCATACTCGATGCTGACAAAGAAGGTTTTCTGCGCTCTCACCGCTCACTAACTCAAACAGCAGGACGCGCTGCCCGAAATATTAACGGCAAAGTGATTATGTATGCCGACAGAATAACTGAGAGCATGCGACGGACCATCGACGAAACCAATAGACGCCGCGAAAAACAGTTGGCGTACAACGAAGCAAACGGCATTACTCCTCAGCAAATTATAAAAGCCCGCAACCTGTCTGTCTTTGGTAACAATCATGCAGAAGTATCTGCTGGTATGGCAAAAGCATACATAGAACCCGAAACTCTTAATATTGCTGCTGATCCGGTCATTCAATATATGAATAAAAACCAAATGGAAAAAAGCATTGAGCGTACTCGCAAGCTAATGCAGGAAGCTGCCAAGAAGTTGGATTTCATAGAAGCTGCTCAATATCGTGATGAGTTGTTAAAATTGGAAGATCTTCTAAAAGAAAAATGGACCAAATAGACTCGATCTATTACATAATTAAACAATTAAGGAATCAAAATATTAAATCATGTTATAAAACACATCTTTTTCATTGTTTTATTTGGAGATATTCCGAAAGTGCGTATCTTTGCAATGTGTTTTTCATAGTATTAGATTTAAGGTTAACAAAGGTTGGAGTCAGGCGTGACTCCTTTTTTTTGCCCCATTTTGCCCCATAGAGAAGTAAATATTTATTTTTATCTTAACTTTGCCATCAAACTAGTTAATGAACTATCATGAAATACATTCTAATTTTATTATTACCCCTATTTCTATCTGCTTGCGGAACAGTTCGTCAACCTACATTTAAACTTCTGAGCATGAACCAGCCAGAACCTCTAACTACAAATAACCGATGTTCTATGAAGCTTCTGTTTCAAGGCGTTAGTAATGACCAACTCGAATTTTTCATATCAATAAAAAACAATTCAACTGATACAATGCAGGTCGATCCTTCTTCATTCCGCTATATCCCTGTCTACCATAAGAAGAGTGTTATAACCGATTCATTGCATCGTACTGGTATTCAATGCATTGATCCTCAAAAAGCTATCACTAATTTACAACATGAAAGAGACAGTTTACCAAAAGAAAATAATCCTTATTCCTTAAGACACAAGGATACAAAAACGATTGCTAGAGAAGGAATTATTACCGGAACCGTCGCTCTTCTATTGGGACAAAAAGTGGAAGACTTAGAAGCTCAAAGAAAAGATGATGAAAGCGGGTGGTATGAAAAACAGATGATGCGTATAAGAGAAGTCAATAGTGAACTTGACTTTTTTCGAAATAAAGCATTGAAACCGACAGCACTCTTACCCAATGGAGAAACGGAAGGATTAATTCGTTTTCCCATGTTGAAAGAAGCAGATGAGATTTTAATAGAATTGCCTAGCCAATATGCGATTCAACCAATCAAATATAAACAAGCTTATATCAAAGAACTTCCCTTGAATCAAAAGTAATTATGTAACGTATTACTTTAATAAGTCAGACGAGGAGATATAACCAAAAATGGATGATACGGAGGTGGTAACAGAAGCGATTACATTGATTATATATAAATGAATACAATTCGATACAGCATCATGAACAGAATAAAACAAGCAATATTTTGCTCAATTCTATTGATATTTTCCCAAGTACTATTTGCTCAAAAAAAGACTATCAATGAATTTGCTGCAATAGACAAAAAGGCTCTTCAACTCCCAGAGTCTCAAGCAACAACAACGAGTAAGATCTCTGATTACATAAAAGCTAATTTCAACACTGACAAGGAGAAATCAAGAGCTATATTTATCTGGATAGCTACAAATATTCAATATGACGTTGAAAATATGTTTGCAATCAATCCTCAAGAAAAATATGAAGATAAAATCGCAAAGCCACTTAAAACAAGAAAAGGAATCTGTGAAAATTATGCGGCATTATTCAACGATATTTGTGCTAAATCAGGTATTAAATCATATGTTATTGAGGGATATACAAAGCAAAATGGAGCTATAAATAATCTTCCTCATGCATGGTGTGCCGCGTTAATTGAAGGAGATTGGTATCTGTTCGATCCGACTTGGGGCTCAGGTTATGTTAATGGAGGAAAGTATTATAAGAAGATTAACAATGTTTATTATATGGCAGAGCCATTAGTATTTATTAAATCTCACATTCCATTTGATTACTTATGGCAATACCTATATTATCCGATAACCAGTCAAGAATTTCAGGAAGGCAAGACAGAAATCAACAAGACCAAACCTTATTTCAATTACATTGACTCAATTAGAGCTTACGAAAGCCAGAATCACATTGACCAATTGACTTCATCGGCTAACCGCATAGAAAAAAATGGTGTGAAAAATTCATTGACTTACAACATGCTACAGTATCTAAAAGTAGAAATAGAGAATGATAGGCAGAATAAAATAGTCAGTCTATACAATGCCGCGTCTGCAGATTACAATGACGGTATCAACAAGTTCAATGAATTTGTCGATTTCAGAAATAAACAGTTTACTCCCCAAAGAGCAGATTCGGACATTCAACAATTAATCGATGCTGCAGGTAATAAGCTCAAAGAGGCAAAAGCTAAACTAACAAAGGCCAAACTAGCACAAATTAACTCGACAGATGCAAACACAACCAACATGGTAATACAATTTACAAAAGCAATTGATGATGCAATAACTCACATAACAGAGCAACAAGAATGGCTAAAAACATATTTTAGCAAAGGGAAGCTTAAACGGAAAATGATGTTGATGGGCAAAGTCTCTTGGTTTGGAATACCACTTAATAATTAGACTATTAACCCCTAATAAATATTTTCAATATTATGGAAGAACCAATATTAAACGAACATAATAAACAGGAGTATCCTCCGATGCACACCACTGAGCATATTTTAAATCAGACGATGGTGAGAATGTTTGGTTGCCCACGTTCAAAGAATGCTCATATAGAAAGAAAAAAGAGCAAGTGTGACTACCTGCTTTCGTCCTGCCCTACAGTAGAACAAATACAAGCTATTGAAGATAAGGTAAATGAAGTCATTGCACAACATCTCCCCGTGACCATCGATTTTATGCCGCGCGAGGAAGCGGCGACAATTGTCGATCTGACCAAACTGCCTGAAGATGCCAGTCCTATACTCCGAATAATAAAAGTGGGAGATTATGACGCTTGCGCATGCATTGGCACACATGTAGAGAACACTTCTGAGATTGGCAGATTCAAAATAATCAGCACCGATTATGCCGAAGGCAATTTAAGAATCCGATTTAAGTTAATTCTTTAGAGATTTCTTTGCAAATCAATTAAAGCATTTAAAAACCATTTTCAGAAGTTAATCCCAAAATATCCGCCTTTTGTAACAATAATGAAGCCTTTTTACCGATATTCTTCATTATTGCGATGCATTTATATTCAAGCTGTTGCAAAAGACAGGATTATAATTATATTTGCTGTATGATACATTAAATTTTAGCAGCAAGTATATGGCTCTATTGAAAAACGTAAACAATGTAAAACGATTTATTTTAGGAAACCTTACTAAAAATATCGGTAACTCGGGCAATATATGCCCTTTCACTCTATTGGATAAAGAAAACGTGAGAAGGATTCTGATAATCAGGCCCAATCACAGATTAGGGAATCAGTTGCTCGTTACTCCAATCGTTCAGGATGTTATAGATACATTCCCCAATTGCAAAATAGATTTGCTGGCAAAAGGAGGTATAGCCTCTATCGTTTTCTGTAACCATAAGAATATAGAAAAAATAATCTCACTGCCCCGCAAACCTTTCAAAAACTTATATCAATACTGTTTATGCTGGATAAATGTGAGAAAACAGCATTACGATATGGTTATAAACGTCGTCAGCGGTTCATCATCGGGTAGACTGCTTACCAAGTTATCCAATGCAAAGTATAAAATCTACAGTGATGATGAGAATGACTTCCTTATTAAAAACGCAGATAATCAACATATAGCCAAATCACCGGTTTGTTGCTTCCGCTCTTATCTAGAAAAAGGTGGAACATCATTTATCGGCAAGGCTATCCCTTCATTAGATCTTCAGTTATCTGCCGAAGAGATTGCAAAAGGAAAAGAAATACTCGACGGGCTTATTAAAAATAAAGAGCAAAAAACTATTTGCGTGTTTACATACGCAACAGGCGATAAATGCTATTCTCAAAAATGGTGGATTGAATTCCATGAATGCCTAAAATCACAATACACGCACTACAACATCATTGAAGTATTACCAATGGAGAACGTATCGCAAATTGCATTTAAGGAACCTTCCTTTTACAGCAAAAACATTAGAGAAATTGGTGCTGTTATCGCAAATACCGCTATTTTTATTGGAGCAGACAGTGGCATCATGCATTTGGCGAGTTCCGTGAAAACGCCCACTATTGGTTTGTTTTCAATTACCAAGGTACTTAAATACACTCCATATAACAATAATAGCAAAGGGTTAAACACTAATGAACTAAGTCTAAATGAATTATTTAGCGAAATAGACAAAATCCTCTTATGCAATAACAATGCTATAAGCTGTACCTTAATTTAAGCAAAAAAAAGACAAAATGTCACCTCCTTCAAATCTCAAAGGAAACGACCTAAACAAATTTGTCATTTATTTCCCAAAAAGCATCTGATAATATGTCATATTGACAATATAAAGTACTGGCATATAGTTTGCCGTTCTTTTTGTGAATTTTGGAAGTAAAAGATGAAATCCGGAATTCAGAATCAATTTAATGTTTAACTTAAAGATAGGAGACTATAATTATGATGCCTGTAAGAAGATCTCAAAATTGGTTACCAAGTATCTTTAATGATTTCTTTGATAACGAATGGTTGGAAAGAGTAAACACTACCGCTCCGGCAATTAATGTAATTGAATCGGAAAATGACTTTAAAGTTGAAGTTGCCGCACCGGGTATGACAAGGGATGATTTCAATGTTCGCATTGACGAAGATGAAAATTTGGTGATTTCCATGGAAAAGAAAAGCGAGAATAAGGAAGAGAAGAAAGATGGTCGATATCTACGCCGCGAATTCTCATACGCTAAATTCCAGCAAACAATGGTTCTGCCCGACAATGTAGACAAAGAAAAAATCACAGCTAAAGTAGAAGACGGAGTTCTCAGTATTGATCTTCCTAAGTTATCGGAAGCAGAAACGAAGAAAGCTCAAAAACTCATAGAAGTAAAATAAGGGATTAGCTATTTAAGCAGCTTAGCTCAAAACAATAGCTGTATTTATCTTGAAAATTTGCACGAGAGTGTTGCCGCAACGATGGCAACACTCTTTTTTGTATAGATTTGAAATACTACGAATTCTTCCTGTAGCTTCGTACAGCCCAAATATTAAAGAAAGCGGCAAAAGCACTCAATGCACCCAGTTGCAAAAGCATGTCGCTTAGATTACTACCTTTCAGATAAACCATACGCATCATCTCTACAAAATACCTCAAAGGATTGAACAGGGTGATTATTCTTGCCCAATCCGGCATACTTTTGACTGGAGTAAAGAGTCCGCTCATCAACATGAGGATGATCATAAAGAAGAACATCACAAACATGGCTTGTTGCATGGTGGCCGAATGATTAGAGATGACCAGTCCAAAACCCGACATGACGAGTACAAAAAGTGCAGCAAAAAGATAGATCACGTAAAAATGCCCCACGGGAATCAATCCATAGAGTAGCCATGCCAAACCAAAGCAGATGGTAAGTACGGTAAACCCTATTGTCCAATAAGGAATGAGTTTGGCTAGGATGAACGTAAACTTACTTACCGGAGTAACATTCATTTGTTCGATAGTACCTACTTCTTTCTCACCTACAATATTCAGCGCAGGCAAAAAGCCACAAAGAATGGTGAGCAACATCACCATTAGTGCAGGCACCATAAATAACTTATAATTCAAGTGGGGGTTATACAGATTTTGAGTTGTGACACCTATTGACGGAACGGCAGCAGCCTCAACCGCAATCGAAGGATGTTCAGCTCGCAAGCCGGCGGCATATTCATTCATTATTGATGTGAGATAAGAACTACCCAAGCCACCTTTCGTCCCATTTACGGCATTAGCAGCAATGAGCACATGCGCTTGGTCTCCCCGCTTCCAGTTGCGCTCAAAGTATCTCGGGATCTCTACTATAATATCCGCCTTCCCTACCTCAACAGCTTGTAAACCCTCATCATAAGACGAAGATATCCCATTCAACTGAAAGTAGGTAGAAGCTTCTATTTTACGAACCAGATTTTGCGAAATTGTTGAATGATCATTATCCACCACATTCACCGAGAGATTCTTTATTTCCAAGTTGGCTGCCCAAGGCATGAGAATCATAATCATACATGGGTAACCGATGATGAGTCTTGGCAAAAAAGAGTTGCGTAGCAACTGCTTAAATTCTTTTTCAATAAGAAACTTTATCATATTCTTAATCTATTACTCCAATCGGGTTTTGAACTTCTTTAAACTCACTGCAATCAGCACAAATGCCATCAACGAAAGAATCCCTATTTCTTTGGCAACCAGCGTGATGCTCACTCCTTCTATCATAATCTTTCTCACCACATCGATGTACCACCGGGCGGGAATAATGGTCGAAATAACCTGCAATATAGTTGGCATGCCATCTACCGGAAAAATCATACCTGATAGTAACATCGTAGGCATCATCAACATCAATCCGGATACCAACATGGCGGCAATCTGGGTTTGAGTAATGGTTGAGATAAGAAGTCCCAACGAAAGCGAAACGAAAATAAACAGCAAAGAAACACTTACAAGTGCCAGTAAACTTCCGGCTATGGGTACATGGAGCACGTAGACGGAGAGTAATAGGATGGTGCTCAGGTTGACGAAAGAAAGGACGAAATAGGGAACGGCTTTCGACAAGATGATGAGCAACGGCTTCATAGGTGACACTAATAAAACTTCCATCGTGCCAATCTCTTTTTCGCGCACAATGGAGATAGAGGTCATCATTGCACAAATCAACATCAAGATTAATCCCATCACACCCGGCACAAAGTTATAAGCACTCTTCATCTGTGGATTATAGAGTAATCTGACATCTGGAACAATCGTTGCCGGTGACGCTCCCGCAGGAAGCAATTCTTGCTGTGCAGCACTAATGATGCCCGATGCATACCCCGATTGAGTAACCGCCATATTCGGATCCGTAGCATCGGCTATAAGCTGTATCTTTGCATCACCGGTGTAAAGGTTATCAAGAAAACGGTGACTAAAAACGACCGCCAAATCTATTTCTCCTTTGCGAAAGGCCTGTTCTACTTCTTGGGGAGTATGAAGTTTCGTGGTTAAAATAAAATATTCGCTGGCATCAATCCTGTCAATAATCTTACGAGTGATGACATCACCCGACGGATCGAGCACAGCAACCCTCACATTCTTCACTTCAGTGCTGATGGCAAAACCAAAAAGAATGATCTCAATGATAGGCATACCAAGCAGAATCATCATCGTACGCTTATCGCGGAAAATATGAAAAAACTCTTTCTTAACAAATATTCTAAACTGTTTCATTGTTTAATCTGCTTTACGTACAGCCTTTCGGGCCAATTGCTGAAATACCTCATCCATATTATCAGTCTGAAACTGTTGCTTCAGGTTGCGTGGCGTGTCGAGCGCATCAATGCGTCCATCTACCATAATGGACACGCGGTTGCAATATTCTGCTTCATCCATGTAGTGCGTGGTGACAAAAACGGTAATTCCTCTATCGGCAGCCTGATAGATCAATTCCCAGAACTGTCGCCTTGTTGCGGGATCTACTCCCCCTGTGGGTTCATCCAGAAAAACGATCTTTGGTTCGTGAAAGATAGAAACGGAGAAAGCTAACTTTTGCTTCCAGCCCAACGGAAGGCGCTTCACCAGTGTTTCTCGTTCTTCACTGAATTCCAACCGTTGAAGCAATGCGTCTGTTTTCTCTTCTATCTCTTTCTCTTTCATCCCATAAATTCCGGCAAATAAGCGGATATTCTCCCACACTTTCAAGTCTTCGTAAAGTGAGAATTTCTGACTCATGTAGCCAATGTTCCGCTTCACTTGTTCTGACTCTTTGTGTATATCAAAACCTGCCACCAAGCCTTTTCCCGAAGTCGGTTTACTCAATCCGCAAAGCATACGCATAGCTGTAGTTTTTCCCGCTCCGTTGGCACCCAGAAAACCGAATATTTCTCCGCGATGCACTTCGAACGAGATGTGATCTACCGCCGTGAAAGCTCCGAAACGCTTTGTCAGCTGCTCCGTTCGTATTACTATATCATTCTCATTCATTGTTGGATACCGCTAGTTTCATGTAACAATCTTCAATAGTTGCCTCTATGGGGTGCATTTCTACTTCCTCATGCCCTCGTTCAGCAAGGTCAACAAGCAATTTATCCTTGTCCCCACCCTCTTTCATCGTGATGTGGTGCACGTCTCCAAAACCAAAGCAACTCGTTATTTGTGGGTGTTGCCTCAAGTCGTTGAGCAGACGATACATGTTCTTGGCATGCACAGCCCACAAAGGTTGTCCATATCCATTGATGATCTGCTGCGGCGTGTCAATCTGCAAAAGTTGCCCCTGCTGAATCAGGGTGATACGATCACACAAAGTTGCTTCATCCATGTAAGGAGTAGAAACCAGAATTGTGATGCCTTGCAATTTCAGGCGTTTCAACATTTCCCAGAACTCCTTGCGCGACACAGGATCAACCCCTGTAGTAGGCTCATCGAGAAACAGTACGCTCGGTTTATGAACCAACGCACAGCACAAAGCTAATTTTTGCTTCATTCCACCCGACAAAGCGCCGGCCTTACGAGTTTTAAAAGGTTCTATCTGCTTGTAAATATCTTCGATGAGGTGATAATTCTCTTTCACGGTAGTTTGAAAAACCGTTGCAAAAAAATCAAGATTCTCTTCTACTGACAGATCTTGATAAAGAGAAAAGCGCCCCGGCATATAACCTACTCGCTGACGGATAGCCTTGTAGTCTTTTACCACATCCAGCCCATCCACCGTAGCGGTGCCGCTATCGGGAAGCAACAAGGTAGTCAGCAAGCGAAAAAGAGTCGTCTTTCCTGCCCCGTCCGGGCCGATAATGCCAAACAGTTCTCCCGGCTTCACATTGAAAGAGACTCCTCGCAACGCCTTTATCTTTCCCTTTCCATAGCTCTTCGTGATATTTTCTACTTCAATAGCATTCATCATTTCAACTTCAAACCTCCATACATTCCTATTTTCAGATTTCCGTCATTTTTCACCGCCACCTTCACAGCATAGACTAAGTTGGCACGTTCATCTTTGGTCTGAATCGTTTTTGGGGTAAATTCAGAACGCGAAGAAATCCAGGTTATTGTTCCCTGATATTCTTTGCGTATATCCTCTCCATAGTCAGAAAAGACAGTCACCTTGTTGCCCAGCTTCACTTCTGCCAGTTGGGCCGAAGTAATATAAGCCCGCAAATAGATGTGCTCCATATCTGCTATTTTAAATAGGGGTTTGCCAATAGTGGCCAATTCACCGGCTTCGGTGTACTTAGCAAGCACCGTACCGTCGATGGGCGACACAATGTGGCATTTCTCCAACTGATCAATTACCTGTGCTACTTGTATGCCCACAGAAGAACCTTGTTCCGTGAGGCTTTGCATGCTATTTTGCAAAGAAGAAGTTTGTGCACTAAGTTGCTTGCGCAGCACGGCCAACTCCGAATTCCGGTCATCCAATTGTTTCTGGTTCGCAGCACCTGCCTTTAAGAGATTCTCCACTCTCTTCTTTTCACGCTCTGCTGTGGCTATCTGTTGTTTGGTTGCAGCCACCTGCTTGTTCAAGTCCGGACGCTGACTTTGTACCGATTTCATGCTGGCTTCGAGTTGCAACTTCTTCAGATTTAACTGCACCGTATCAATAAGGCCTATCTGATTACCTGCTTGCAATACGGTTCCCTCTTCAGCGTTAAAGTTCAGCAAACGACCTGCTGCCTCAGCCGAGACAGTCACTTCAGTAGCTTCAAACGCTCCGGTTGCATCATACTCATCTCCGCCACGTCCGCAAGCAGCCAACAAGGCAACAGAAAACAAAGTTCCTATAAATTGAATTGATTTCATATCGTTAATTATTCGTGGTATATTTCAGTTGATAAATAGTCATGAGCAGTTGCACCTCATGCAGTGCTTTAGTCTGTTTCGCAAGGCTTTCAGATGTGATCTCACGGAGCATGTCTGTTACCGTCAGTGTTCCATTGGCTACCTTAGCTTCTGCCGCCTTACGAATGTTGATGCGCAGTGAGATGATTTCATCATCTTTCTGCATCAACGTACGTACAGACTGTATGGAGCTGTTTTGTTGTGTAGCCTGTAACTCGGTATTGAAAAGAAACACATCCCGATTGCTAAACAACTGTTGCCTGCTCGCCTCAATCAATTTCTTATCGTTACGCAAAGTATATAGTCCACCAAAATTCCACGCCAGACGGACTCCTGCCACGTAATAAGGTGTAAATTCATTCTTCAGCATATTCAGTCCCGGATTACCGTAAGCTCCCTGTGCAAAGAGACTTAAACGAGGACGATTACGCACTTTTAAAGCTTCTTCGTTCACCTTCAATTTTCCATCTTGTGCTTCAAACCATAACATTTCCGGCCGATAAATGCCGGCTGTAACTGATGGGACAGGCGTTTCTCCCTCCGGTTTGGCAAACATGGCATCGTCTGCAATGGCTTCGCCTGTAAAGAGAGAAAGCATCTTCACATAAGCAGTGCGAGAAGCCAGTAGCTCCGTCCGCTTCTGAGTAGTATTCAACTGCTCCACCCGTACGGCATCCAAGTCGGCCGAATTACCTACTCCATTCTCTACATAAGCCGATACCTGACCAAACGTCCTCTCTAATTCTTCTTGTAGCAAAACATTTTGTTTTAACTGCTCATCCAGCATCAGAATGCCAAAGAAGAGGTCATTCACTCGCTCAGTAAGCGCATACATGTCCACACTCAACTTCTCCCTGTCCACATCCGAAGTGGTTTTAGCCAGTTCTCTCTGCGTACGAATGTTGCCACCGTCCCAAATATTCTGTTGCATCTCCAACATCACTTGATATTGGTCTTTAGACAGCGACTTCATCTCCACCCCGGGAATCTGTATCCCCATTTTGGTTACCTCACTCTGATACGTACCCTTACCAGAAAGCGAGAACTGAGGTAGATTTCCTTTAGAAGCATTGCTAAGGTTATACTCCTTTGTTTTTTCAATTAAGCCATACTGTCTCACCAGTGGATAATTTTCGTGCGTTTTCTTTTGGCACACTTCCAGAGAAATTTGAGCCTGCGCAAGTACTGTTGCTAAAAGAAAAAGAATCCCAAAAACGACTCGTTTCATAACTTCTACCGTTTAAAAATTGATCTATTGATTATCATTTAATCTCGACTGCAAAGATAAGGCAATAAGAAAACTTAAAATGTTCCATAAGTTTTCACTTCTGTTCCATTAGTTCGATCATTGTTCTATCCCTTGTGATATTCCTTTTATTTATTACCTTTTTCATTAAAAGCAAATATACTTTTTTATTTCATACAAGCATATTTAGGTAGCATTTGAATTCAATTTTTCTATCCAATGTCGTTTAGTTAAGCGCAGTATAATTGAAATGAACAAAAAAAAGCTTTTAGCAAGTCTTTTGTAAATGTTTGAGAAATTAGCCAATACCCCTCTACAAGCGTTGTGAGAGGGGTCTGGTGAACTAACTAGTTAAGCGCGGTGAAGTAGTTAGTTCACCGCGCTTAACTAGTTAGTTCACCACGCTGAAGTAGTAAGATCTATTTGAGCTACATTATATGTAAATAAATAATGGCAATATGCTTAATAAAACGACAGGTGAAGGAGGTAGTCGCATCAAAAATACATTGTAGCACAAAGAATTACTTTTCAATTACAAACATAGGGAGTAAATAGAATTTTGTCTATGTTTGCATAAAAAAGCAGATGTCGAATAGTGAACCACTTGATATCACTCTCAAACAAGTGAAAGAAGGGAAAATCGTATTAAATAACGAATATCGTTTTGTTACGAGTGAATTTGCCATTGTTTATAGTTTTAGGCGAATGGAAAGTAGAATCTTTGGACCAGGCATTCCCTATCGACTAAAAGAAGGCAGAGTAACACTGATTGTTGAGGGGGAAATACGCATGTCTATCAACTTGATTGAGTATACACTAAAAGCCGGACACTTAAGCATTCTACCACCAAATTCTATTGTTGAAGTGCTAGAGTATACGTCTGATTTCGACATGCAGGTTATTGTTGTAGAAAGTAACTTCCTACCTTTTCTAAGGAGAAATGAGATAATTGAGCAATATAGTGGACAACAATATGATTATCCCATAATGCTCGATGAAAAAGAGATCAAACAGACGAAGGCTTATTTTTCACTGATATGGGAAACCATTCAAGAGAGTATTTTCAGGAGAGAAGTCGTGCAAAATCTAGTTGCCGCATTATTATTCAACATTACCTACATTCACAAAGACAACCTGCATACGGTCAACACCCAACTATCTCATCAAGAAGAACTCTTTCATCGTTTCATTAAGTTGGTCAATGAATATAGCATAATGGAGCGAAATGTATCTTTCTATGCAGATAAGCTTTGCCTAACTCCCCGTTATCTGAATACTCTCATCAAGCAAACGAGCCATCAAACAGTGATGGAATGGATCAATCAGTCAGTAATGATGGAAGCTAAGATATTATTAAAACACAGCGACTTACTCGTCTATCAGGTTTCGGATAAACTCAATTTCCCGAATCCTTCTTTTTTCTCCAAGTTCTTTAAGAAAATGACTGGGGTGACACCTTTAACTTATCAAAAAGAGCAATAATTATGAAGCTTAAACTCTTATTACTCAAGCTAGGTCATACAATCATTTGGGTATTCTTTGTTTTTATGATATTTTTCACCTTGTACAGTGGAATAACAAACCAGATTAATCGATATACATGGGTGGCTAAAAGATAACTTCGACATATTCTTACCTAATTGGCTAGCCAAATATAACAAGCAGATTTTTACCAGTCTATTTTTAATTGGACTTTTGTTGGTCTTGACACTATATATATGCTCCGCCTAAATAGCACTAAAGATCATTGTCACCAACATTATTATTCTCCCCAAAAGTCTTAAAATACTTTTCTATGACTTCTAGCATTTCCTCTATAGAAGCAACATTAATTGATTCATCTTCAGAAGGATGAATGATGTATTCCGTGTTCTTCAGTTCTCCTGTTTCAATAAAAAATGATGATTCTACAGACCTACCGGCTAAAATACCATTGCGCTGCAATGCCTTTCGAGCCATAGAATACTTCTGTCCGTGCCCCACAAGTCGTAATTCAGACGTATGAGTGTTATCCACTCGAAATAGCCCCGTCTCTCTATCAAAGACAATACCTTTGCGAGCAAAGAAATTACTGAGACTACCATTGAGCGATAAATCCTCCGGAGTACCTATCATCAACCCGTTTGTCTTGTCCATCAACCATATTTTGTCAGCTATCTGTAAAGCCAGCTCCAAATCGTGCGTAGAAAGAAAAATAGTCTTTCCCGTTTCCCTGCTAAGTCTATGGAGTAATTGCATCATTTCTACCTTACTCGGAAAATCAAGAAAAGCGGTTGGCTCATCGAGAAAAATCACAGGTGTCTCTTGTGCCAATGCCTTAGCAATCATCACCTTTTGTCGTTCGCCATCGCTTAGCGTATGCACCATCCGATGCGTCAAACCTTCTGCCTTCACCATCTCAATAGAATGCTTTACTATTTCCCGGTCTTCAACACCAAGACTTCCCCAGAATCCGGTATACGGACTACGGCCCAATCCCACGAGTTCATCTACAGTCATGTTGCGAACATCACATTTCTCTGTTAGAACTACACTAATTATGGTAGACAATTCGCTGTCCGTATAGTCGGTAATATCTTTCCCTTGAATAAGAATCTTGCCGCTCAGTTTGGGTTGAAAAGCCGAAAGCGTACGTAGCAATGTCGATTTCCCCACGCCATTGGCTCCCAACAAACAAGTCAGTTCTCCACTGTTGATGCCTGCTTCAATGCCTGTGGCCACCACTTTTGTGTTACTTTTCCCTGCGTAACCAATGGAAAGGGAAGATAGATGAATGGTTTCGTTTTTCATATCCGTTTATTCGTTCAATTCATTTTTTCTTTTGCGGAACAATACCGAGGCCACTATCGGTGCACCGACCAAAGCCGTCACTGAGTTTACCGGTAACGCCCCTTCAAGGCCGGGCATACGAGCTATCAGGTTGCAGATCAATGCCAAGGACGCACCTGTAAAAAGAACAGCAGGCATCAGTATTCGGTGATCGGATGTATGAAAAATAGCCCTACACAAGTGAGGTACTGCCAGCCCAAGAAACATAATCGGGCCACAATAGGCCGTTACGATGGCCACCAGCACACCCGAACAGGTAATGACCAGCAGACGTGCCCGTTTTATATTTAATCCCAAATTACGCGCATATCCATCACCTAGAAGGAGTAAATTCAATGTTTTTATCAACAAGAAAGAAAGTGGAACAAGAATAGTCATGATGCAGACAAACAGCATCATCTGGTCTCCGGATACTCGAGAGAAGCTGCCTAATCCCCAAATGACATAAGCCCGAATATCTTCCTCTACACTGAAATACTTCAGCACACCAATGATGGCACTTGCCACATAACCTATCATCACCCCGATAATTAGTAACGTCACATTTCCTTTTACTTTCTGTGATACATAAACGATCAGTGCCATCACCGAAAGCGCCCCCGCAATAGCAGCTATAGAAAGTGCTACCTCACCAAAATAGCCCAGACTACTCAAAGCTACTCCGCCCAAACTACCCGATAGCAACACCACGAACGCAACACCCAAACTGGCACCTGAACTAATGCCCAGCACTGAAGGTCCTGCCAATGGATTGCGAAAGACCGTCTGCATCTGCAAACCACTAATCGCTAAACCCGCACCGGCAACTAAAGCCGTAAGCGCTTGGGGCACACGGGACTTGAGGATAATGTTCTCCCAAATCACCGATTCTTCGCTCCCACCCATCAGAATATTACAAACCGATTGTAACGGAATACGCACCGAACCCAACAACAAGTTCAGTAGGAAAAAGAAAAAAATGGATGCCACAATTAGTAACATAATAAACGTAGTGTGCCGTTTCATGCGTTCTTTCTACTTTAGCAGTTCATAATAGGTAGAAGTATGATCTTTCAGCAACGAAGGGTGAAACACTTTAATCAGATCTGCCAAAACAACCTCCGGTTCGGTAGGCATGCTTTCATAGAATGGTTTCTCGCGCATATTACAATAGAGGACGCCTTTATTTCGGAAAGCACGAAAGTCCACATACCGAGGATCTTCCGCTTTCAATGCATCATAAGAGAACGTTCCGTTAAAGCTATTCACAATACGCCAGTAATCGGCACCTTCAGCTTGACTGTACACTGTCTCGAAGTCGAGTGTCACACCTCCCGAAGTTGAATCATCTTTTAAGAAGTAATCAGCTCCGGCGTCACGGAACAACTGAGCCAGAAAACTTTTCCCTCCTACGGCATACCAATTCCCTCCACGCAATTCACCACTAAACACTACCGGACGTTTTTTCACCTCACTCGTCAGTTTCTTTAGTTCGTTATATCGTTTTTCTATGGCACTGAATTTCCGGTTAGCTTCCGCTTCCAATCCGGTAAATAATGCAATGAACTTGATCCATTCCGCTTGTCCCAAAGGAGTCATTTCCTTATAACCCAAATGAGGTACCAACGGAATATTCACCTCACGAATAGCATCATATCCTCCCCGCTTAAAAGGCGAAATAAAAATCACATCCGGATTTACTCCCATTATTACCTCATTGTCGAAGTTTCCCTCAATGCCAATCTTTTGTGTGGCCCCACTTTTCAGTCGTTCATTCATTTCTTTATTGAACAGATGCCTCGTGCTGGTAATGCCCACTACATATTTCAGCGCATCAAGTTTGATGAAGTTAGATAGTTGTAGAGATGTCATACAAATTACGCTACGCACAGGCGTTTCAATAACAGTGTATCCTTCTGGAATATCCTTTGGCTTTTCTCCTCTAGCTACCAATGCATAATGAAAAGAGCGGCTTCCCTTCTTCTGAGGATCTTGAATATCTACCAGACGGCATGTGGGTGTATATCTCACCTTAAATCCTTTAGCATACATCGGAGTGATTCTTGTGGTAGAAGTATCTGTACTCGTCTCTGCCCCGTTTGAAAAAGCTCCTTTATTATCCGATTTCTGTCGGCAACTTACACACAGTAGGCAAGCTAAGAGACAATAGCCTACCAATATTTTTTTTCCCATTCCTTCAATAAATGCGTTTCTACTCGTTTATAGTCAACAAAGATAGTTTATTATTCTTGTTTCCTACGGATATTTTAGGCACTTTTGCATCTCAAAAAATTAAAGAATCATCGCATGAGCACTCCCATTATATTCGTTTCTCTCGGTCCGGGCGATCCGGAATTGATTACTCTAAAAGGACTTAAAGCGTTGCAGCAAGCTGATATTATCTTTTGTCCCGCCACCACAACCTCCACGGGCAAGCAGACATCTCGTTCTGCAAATATATTGCAAGCGCTCAATATTGAAGCGCCCCATATACATCCCTTTCTTTTGCCTATGAGCAAAGACCGCTCACAAGCTCATCAAGCCTATGATAGCGTTTATATTACTGCTGTAGATTCACAAATACAAGGTAAAAAAGTGGTCATTGTGGCCGAAGGTGACGCCGGATTTTACTCTTCTGTACATTATATATATGACAAGCTTGTAACTGCCAACATTTCAGTAGAGCAAATAGCCGGAATTCCCGCATTCATCGCTTCAGGAGCCATGGCCGGCATGCACATCGTGAGCCAGGAAGAGAAATTAATGGTGATTCCGGGCAATATAACGACAATTGAACTGGAAAGTCATTTAAAAGAAGGATTTGTTATTGTTATTATGAAGCTTTCACAGTGTAAGGAAGCGGTCCATCAATGCATTACTCTTCATCCCGATTATGCCTATCACTATTTCGAGAATGTGGGCACTGAGAAGGAATATTATACTCAGAACAGAGAGGAATTGATAGAAAAGGGTTACCCCTATTTCTCATTGATGATTATACGAGAGTAAAGTCACCCTCTATAAAGTCACAAAAAAAGCCTGTTCATCGAAGAACAAGCTTTTTTTATTGTATTTCGAGCGAAAGACGGGACTCGAACCCGCGACCCCAACCTTGGCAAGGTTGTGCTCTACCAACTGAGCTACTTTCGCAAACATCATACTGGTGAAGAGAATGAGACTCGAACTCACACGACATAACTGTCACTACCCCCTCAAAGTAGCGCGTCTACCAATTCCGCCATCCCTCCAGTATATCAAACAAAATATTTTATCACCTAGTGCCCAGAACAAGACTCGAACTTGCACGTCATTGCTAACACTAGTACCTGAAACTAGCGCGTCTACCATTCCGCCACCTGGGCAAGGTATAAAACACTTTTGAGCGAAAGACGGGACTCGAACCCGCGACCCCAACCTTGGCAAGGTTGTGCTCTACCAACTGAGCTACTTTCGCAATTGCGGATGCAAAGGTAGATATTTCTCGCAAACTTGCAAATAATCCGCCTGTTTTTTTTGTTCAACAATCACCTAAAACATTCCTGAGAGATGCGATTCTTTTGATTATCAACTCATTCGGTCCCGGTAATCCTCATAACTAAATTGTTTGTAGATTTCGGCTTTCCCTTCTTTTGTCCACAAGCCGATGGCCGGATGATGAATGCCATTAAACATGTTTGTTTTCACCATGGTATAATGAATCATGTCTTCAAACACAATGCGCTCACCAATCTTAAGTTCGTGATTAAAACTCCAACTGCCCATATAATCACCACTCAAACAAGAACTACCTCCCAAACGATAAACAAAAGCGCCCTTATCTCCTATCTCCGCACCACTTACAGCCGGCTGATAAGGCATCTCTAAGCAATCAGGCATGTGACAGGTAAAGCTCACATCGAGTATGGCTGTTTTAATACCCCTGTTCTCTACCACATCTACTACTTCCGAGGTCAACACTCCTGTTTGCCAAGTAAAGGCCGATCCGGGTTCAAGGATAATTTGCAAGTGCGGATAACGCATCTTGAGCCCACGCAACAATCCGATAAGATGTTCTATATCATAGTCGGCCCGCGTCATCAAATGCCCTCCCCCCAAATTCAGCCATTTTATCTGCGAAAACCAACTCGAAAACTTTTCTTCAATGTGAACCAGTGTTTTTTCCAATTCATAAGACGATGACTCGCAATGGGAGTGGCAGTGAAAACCTTCAATGCCTTGAGGCAAAAGTTCAGGTAGCAAATCTGCCGTTATACCAAACCGTGTTCCCGGAGCGCATGGATTATAAAGATCTGTCTCCACTTCTGAATACTCAGGATTAATGCGGATACCGCACGAAATACCTTGCCCTTCGGTCATCGAATAAAAACGATTGAATTGTGCCAATGAGTTGAAAGAGATGTGACTACTGCAACGCATGATTTCAGGAAAGTCCTGTTCTGTATATGCCGGTGAATAGGTATGCGCCTTACTTCCAAATTCCTCGAATGCCAACCGTGCCTCGTACACCGAGCTGGCTGTAGAATGATCAGTGTATTCTCTGAAAATGGGAAACGAACGCCACATGGCAAACGACTTAAAGGCAAGTATAATTTCTACTCCTGCCCTCTCTTTGACAGTACGAATCAAGCTTAGGTTCTTTCTCAAGAGTTCTTCTTCCATGATATAGCATGGCGAAGGAAATTGGGTAAAATCTATCATTATTTCATCTACTAGTTAAAACGTTTTGCAAAGGTACAGAATGTTTTTCTGTTTGCCATAAACAAGAGGAAACCTTCATCAGTTAATTGAGAAATAAAGCCCGGTCAAATCACTTCGCCCGGGCTTCCATAAATAAACTTGGCAGAGTTTATTCCTCGAAAATATACTAGTTATAAAGAAATTACTTACTGATCAGGCCAAAGATCTTTGGCCGCTACCATTGCCATATCTAAAGTTCTCCACTGCTTTTTTAAAGCAATATCATAATCTTCGTTGGGCAACACTTGCGCATTAGGAACACAAAGACTAAGACGATCCAATGAGATATAAGGAGTTACTTCATCTATCGCTTCATATATCTCATCCAGTTCACTAGGCAATGGATAGTGGGACGGAATGAAGCCAAATGTTGCTTTCTGCTCACGGATGAACCACAGAAGAGAGGTTTTGCCGCAACTCTCGTCGTCATAATCGAGCAAGAATGAATTAGCTCCTTCAACAGAGTAAAGCATCTCCGCAGGTGCATGAAAAGCTATAAATAGATCTTCCGGATGTTCTTGTAAAGCCATGTTATTTACTCGAACAGCGGTAGAAGTAACTACTCGGGTAATATCATCAAACTGCAAATACCGACAACCGGATTCATATAATTCTTGAATGAGTTTTTGATATGTACGGGCGATATCTGCCAACAAATCCTCTTCATCAGGATAAATGGTTGATAACTGATCACGACTACCTTCTTTCAATAATTCGCTAAGTAACAGAGAAGGTGCCGGCAATACTTGCTTGGCAATCACATCACCTCCCGTCACTCCGGTAAGATACATGAAATCATCCAAAACAGGATGATGATGAAGATCTATTCTTCCAATAAGCTTAATACCATTATTACGCTCACCACGAGACTGTATACCTTCTAGGTTGCACATAAAATCCAGTGGCCAGGAAACATTACGAAAGCGCCCGTCGGTTACCACCTTTAGCCCTACTGCTTTCAATTTATCTACTAAATTACGAATTTCGGCATCTTCTATGGCACGCAACGCTACCATACTAATCTGTTCATTTCGATATTGCATTTGTGCGTTCCTTAACTCCTGAGGGAGAAGAAAGGCGCCAGCGACATCTATCCTAAACGGAGGTCTGATATATTCCATACGCTACTAATTTAGATGATTTGATTTTGCGCATCACTCCCAACCCACGAGGAATAAAGACATAAAAAGATGGCAGGTCTTCTGACTTAGCTTCCATTTCGAATACCTTCCCGGCCAAAGCCAGTGGTTAAGGAGTATCTCATCGAAATGTTTGTGATGAAGCTTTACAGCAGCGGGACTGTCCGGGATTTACACCCGATTCCCTTTTAATTATCACATCTGAAAAGTTGTAATAAACCATTCTTGGTTGCAAATATAATGAAAGGTCTGAATAATCAATACGATTCAGAGCTAATTAACACACCTTTTTTTTAAAAGTAGGGTCAACTTATTGACATCGGAAATCTAATCTATATGACCAAAGTTTTGGCAACCGGCATCGCCACAACAATCGCTATTATGCTCAAATTCAAGCGTAGCATGTTGAATTCCAACCACAAGTAGAGCACGCTTCACCTCTCGTTTCACTTTCTCAAGTTGAGATAGATCACAAATAACGATATGCGCTGTCAAAGCCGTTTCGGTAGTACTAAGTGCCCAAATATGCAAATGATGACAATCGGCTACTTCGGGCACAGAGAGAATAAGAGTTTCTATCTGCTTACTGTCCGTTCCGGTAGGTACACCATCAAGCGAGAGACGAATACTATCATGCAAAAGTCCCCATGTAGAATAAACGATAACACAAGCAATGAGCAGACCAAGAATAGGGTCAATCACCGACCAACCGGTATAGGAAATAACAATACCCGAGATGACCACACCTACAGATACCAATGCATCAGCGGCCATGTGCAGATAAGCTCCTTTCACATTCAAGTCCTTCTCCTTATCTTTCATAAACAGCCAAGCTGTAAGTCCATTAATAAAGACCCCTACTCCCGCTGTCCAAGCTATAGCACCTCCCTCCACAGGAGAAGGATGGAATAGTTTATCTATGCTTTCAGCAAAGATGATGCCCACAGCTATTAATAAAATGATAGCATTGAGCAAAGAAACTAATATTGTACTCTTTTTATAGCCATACGTATACTTAGAAGTAGCAGACATTCGGGCCAAACGAAAAGCCAACATAGCTAAAATAAGACTAGCTACATCACCCAAATTGTGTCCGGCGTCTGAAATTAGTCCTAATGAATCATAATAGAAACCAACGCCAAATTCCGTAATGACAAATAGTATATTTAGTCCGATACCAATAATAAACGATTTGTTCAGTCCCGTAATTTCGAGTGCATGGTGATGATCGTGAGCATGGTGTTTTGAATGTTCCATTCTATCCGGATTTTGTTGATCACACAAAGATAAGTTTATCTTTGCATTAATCAAATACCTACAACGATGTATATTACTCCTGTTTTTTTTATACCTTTGCGGCAAAAATAGAGATTTTACCCTAATCTTATGGATATTCATCAAGAACTTAAGGAATTATCTAAATTCCTGTCCGATTATTCTACCAGTCTAATGGCAGTAGGTGTGCAAACATCCCGTATTGTACGCAACACATCTCGTATAGCCGAATCTTATGGTTTCTATGTGGACATGACTATCTTTCAGAAGACAATCATCATGACATTAAGAGATGCGGACAACTCTCACTCTTATAGTACTGTAAACAAAATTAAACCTCTAGGTTTGAACTTTGCCATTAACTCTAAACTAAGTACGCTTAGTTGGGAAGCTTATGACGAACATATCCCTTTGGAGGAGTTAAAAGCAAGATACCACGAGATTGTTAACAAGCCTCGCGAAAGCAAGTGGCTGGTATTGTTTCTGGTGGCTTGCGCCAACGCTTCATTCTGTCGGTTGTTCCAAGGAGATCCTACATCAATGGGCATTGTGTTTGTAGCCACACTGGTAGGTTTCTTTATCCGCCAGCTTCTCATGGAAAGGCATTGGAATCACTTGGCCATATTTATCATATCCTCATTTATAGCGTCGCTTATCGGAAGCACGGGGTATCTTTTTCATTGGGGAAATACACCAGACATGGCATTAGGTACCAGCGTTCTATATCTTATTCCGGGAGTACCTCTTATTAATTCGATTATGGATGTTATTGACGGACACGTATTAGCCGGAACCTCTCGTTTGATCAATGCGTGTCTACTTATAATATGTATAGCGATAGGACTTTCGATCACACTTTTAATAACAGGAATTAGTACTTTATGATAGATTACGAATTTGTTCAGGCCATCATTTATGATGGATTGTTTGCCGCTGTGGCAGCTATCGGATTTGCCATCATTTCAAATCCACCTCGAAAGGCGCTGGCTATTGCAGCATTCTTAGCTGCCGTAGGTCACGGACTTCGCTATTATCTTTTGCATTCCGATTTATTCAACGTAGATATTGCCACAGCTTCTTTCTTTGCCGCGATAGCAATAGGGTTGTTGTCCATACCTTTTGCCAGATACGTTCATTGTCCGGCAGAAGTTTTCTCTTTTCCGGCTTTGCTACCTATGATTCCGGGAATGTTTGCTTATAAAAGTATTTTGTTTCTTACAAAATTCTTGCAAAGCAAAGACCAAACAGCTTCTTTTCAGTATATCGAGCAATTTTTCAGAAATGGAATAACAACTATTTTTGTTTTATTTGCTTTGGTCGTGGGCGTTGCCATACCGATATTCCTCTTTCATAGGCAATCATTTAGTTCTACCCGTTTGAAGAAGGTGACAAATAAATAAAAAACAAGCCACCGAAATGATTCACTAACAAAGATCATTCCGATGGCTGTCCCCTTAAACACCTTTAAACAAAATGAGAGAATATGCCTCTATTTATAACTAACTAACCCTTTTTAGAGACATATCCTATTGACTAGGCGACCATTTACATTGAGAAACTCAAGAAGTAAATGAGTCGCCTAATTAATATCTTTATTTTCTAGCTTCGGCAATATATCCGAAAGCTTCTTTACACTTAGCAACAATCCAAGCCCAGTCTTGAGCAGCAACCACATCACCCGGGAAAAGGTTAGACCCCATTCCTACACAAGTAACGCCCGCTTTGATCCATGCAGTAAGGTTTTCTTTAGTTGGTTCTACACCGCCTGTCACCATTAACATAGACCATGGCATCGGAGCTTTTACGTTCTTCACGAATGAAGGTCCACCTACGTTTCCGGCAGGAAACACCTTGCATAGATCGCATCCAACCTCCTGGGCAAAGCCTACCTCAGATACCGACCCACAACCGGGAGTATAAGGAATCAAGCGACGATTACAAATCTTAGCAATCTCAGGATTGAACAACGGACCAACGATGAAGTTAGCACCCAATTGGATGTACATAGCTGCAGTAGCCGGATCAACAATTGAACCAATACCCATAATCATTTCAGGGCATTCTTTTGCAGCCCATTTCACTAATTCAGCAAATACATCCTGAGCGAAATCACCACGGTTGGTAAATTCGAATGCGCGAACACCACCATCATAGCATGCCTTTACTACATTCTTAGCAACCACTACATCTTTGTTATAGAAAACGGGAACCATCCCTGTGCTTGCCATAGCATTGAGCACTTGTATTTTATTAAATCTTGCCATTTTTTTTCAATTAAAATAATATGTAATCTACTTATCTGCTTACACGACCTGAACCGTCACCCTTCATCAAGTTTTCTACTTCAGCAACAGTAACCAAGTTAAAGTCACCATAGACGGTGTGTTTCAGACACGAAGCAGCAACCGCAAACTCCAGTGCTTTCTGATCATCAGATGGATAACTGATCAAACCATAGATAAGTCCGCCCATGAATGAGTCACCACCACCTACACGGTCTACGATATGAGTAATGTCATATCTATTAGAAATTTTCAATGAACCTTCTGAATAAAGAACGCCCCCCCAAGTATTATGGTTCGCATTGATCGCACCACGTAGAGTCACAATCATCTTTTTGCAACGTGGGAATTTTGTCATCATCTGAGTACATACTGATTCGAATTCTGCGGAGTTAACTTCTCCGTTGGTAGCAGTTACATCGAAACCTTCGGGTTTGATACCAAAGACTTTTTCACAATCTTCTTCATTACCAAGAATTACATCGCAGCCTTCAACCAATGCAGGCATTACCTCATCAGCTGTCTTACCATATTTCCAAAGATTCTTGCGGAAGTTAATGTCGCAAGAAACAGGCACACCCATTTCATTGGCAACTTTGATCGCTTCCAAACAAGCATCAGCAGCACCTTGAGACAAAGCAGGCGTGATACCGGTCCAGTGAAACCATTGAGCGTCTTTGAGAACCTCTTTCCAATTCACCATTCCTGGTTCAATAGTAGAGATAGAAGAGTTTGCACGATCATAAACCACCTTTGAAGCACGAGCTACAGCACCTGTTTCCAAGAAATAGATCCCTACACGGTCGCCACCAAAGATAATTTCTTTCGTACCCACATTGTGTGAACGAAGATCCATGATGCAAGATTGAGCTATGTCATTTTTAGGAAGACGAGTTACGAATTCTGTGTCTAAACCATAGTTGGCCAATGACACAGCAACATTTGCTTCGCCACCACCAAATGTAGCCGTGAATTCTTTAGCTTGTGAAAATCTAAGGTAGCCCGGAGTAGCCAAACGAAGCATTATTTCCCCAAAAGTAACAACTTTCTTTCCCATAATTCTGTTTTTAATCTAATAAGTTATTAATATCGTTAAGTTTCAATTTATCATCGTATGTGCGGAAGACCTATAAACAGACAGATTTACAGATATAATCTCATCAATAAAACCCTCTTTTATCACCTCCGTGTGCGGGCACAAAGATACAATAATTTTCGTAATTACAAAAATTGTTATATATTTGTGTCGAAAATAATAAGATTATTATTGTGTGCGAGCACAAAGCCGAAATAACAAGCAATCTAAGATGAATAAGCTGCCGGATAGAATCAGAATTAAAGATATTGCTCGCCTAGCGGACGTGTCGGTTGGTACCGTAGACCGTGTTATACATGGTCGAAGCGGTGTGTCAGAAATTAGTCGCCAACGTGTGGAAGAAATACTAAAACAATTAGATTACCAACCTAATATGTATGCCAGCGCACTCGCATCCAACAAAAAATACGTCTTCTGTTGCTTGCTGCCTCAACACCTCAAAGGTGAATATTGGACAGCTGTGGAAACAGGCATAAGTGAGGCTTTGGCCAATTATTCCGATTTCAACACCTCGGCACACATGTTCTACTATGATCCTTATAATTATCATTCATTTGTAGATGCCGGCAAAGCCATTCTCGAAGCACAACCGGACGGAGTTTTGCTTGCTCCTACTGCGCCACAATACACCAAAGAGCTCACAGATGCGCTCACCGAACACAATATACCTTATATATATATAGATTCGTATATAAAAGAAATACCTCCTTTGGCATTCTTCGGACAACATTCCCATCAAAGCGGATATTTTGCTGCACGCGTACTGATGTTGCTAGCCGGCAATGAGAAAGAAATTGTTATTTTCCGCAAGATAAATGAAGGTATAGTGGGGTCTAATCAACAAGAAAATCGTGAGGTAGGATTTATACAATACATGAAGGAACACCATCCTACATGTAACATCCTTGAGCTTAACTTGCATGCAAATAAACCGGATGCAGATAACACCATGCTTGATGATTTTTTCCAGAAATATCCCACAGTACGTAATGGTATCACCTTTAACTCAAAAGCTTATATCATAGGTGAGTATCTACAAAACAGAAAGACCTCGTTTAATTTAGTGGGCTACGACTTATTGGAACGGAATGTGTCGTGTTTAAAACAAAACAGCATTGCATTCCTCATCGCTCAACAACCTGAATTACAGGGATTAAACGGAATTAAAGCATTGTGCGACCATCTTATCTTTAAAAAAGAAGTGCCTTGCGTTAATTACATGCCAATTGATCTTTTAACGGTAGAGACCATCGATTTCTACTTGAAATTACCCAGATAAAAAACAATTTTAAAAAACGAAAAATAGAATGGAAACAAAGTACTTACAGATTAATCCGGCCGACAATGTGGCTGTGGCAATCGTTAACCTATCGGCAGGAGAAAACCTCTCGATAAACGGAACGCAAGTCACCCTACATGAAGACATTCCAGCCGGACATAAATTTGCCTTGAAAGATTTCGCAGAAGGAGAAGACATTATTAAATACGGTTATCCCATCGGACATGCCATTACAGCAAAGAGTCAAGGGGACTGGATGAATGAAAACAGCATAAAAACGAACCTTGCCGGATTACTGGATTATACCTATAACCCTGCGCAAGTATCTCTTGACATTCCTAAAAAAGACCTAACCTTTAAAGGATATCGTCGCAAGAATGGTGATGTTGGTATTCGTAACGAGATATGGATCATCCCTACTGTGGGTTGTGTAAACGGCACCATCGCTCAGCTTGCTGAAAGCATGCGTCGTGAAACGGAAGGTAAAGGAGTGGATGCTATCGTGGCTTATCCACACAACTACGGTTGCTCACAACTAGGAGACGACCACGAAAACACCCGTAAGATTCTGCGCGACATGGTGTTACACCCCAATGCAGGTGCAGTGTTAGTGGTAGGTTTGGGATGCGAGAATAATCAACCGGATGCTTTCCGCGAATTTCTTGGCGATTATGACACAGACAGGGTTTCATTCTTGGTTACACAAAAAGTAGGCGATGAATACGAAGAGGGAATGGCACTTCTGCGTGAATTATACGCCAAAGCATCTACAGACAGACGTGTCGATGTTCCCTTATCAGAGCTGCGTGTAGGACTGAAATGTGGTGGTTCAGACGGATTTTCGGGTATCACAGCAAATCCTTTATTGGGCATGTTCTCTGACTTCCTTATTGCACAAGGAGGAACAAGCGTATTGACAGAAGTTCCTGAAATGTTTGGTGCCGAGACGATCTTAATGAATCGTTGTGAAAATAAAGATTTATTCAATCAAACGGTACACCTCATTAATGACTTTAAAGAATACTTCCTTTCGCATGGCGAACCGGTAGGTGAGAATCCTTCTCCGGGAAACAAAGCGGGAGGTATCTCTACGCTGGAAGAAAAAGCACTGGGTTGCACACAAAAATGCGGGAAAAGCTATGTATCAGGGGTATTGCCTTACGGTGAACGCCTCAAAGTGAAAGGCCTTACAT
The DNA here is from genome assembly GCF_963666545.1 of uncultured Bacteroides sp. Classification (NCBI taxonomy): domain Bacteria; kingdom Pseudomonadati; phylum Bacteroidota; class Bacteroidia; order Bacteroidales; family Bacteroidaceae; genus Bacteroides; species uncultured Bacteroides sp. The sequence continues at coordinate 421,743 of NZ_OY762899.1, forward strand.
TACTTTCAGCACCCGGCAATGACTTGGTAGCCTCTACCGCCCTAGCCTCTTGCGGTTGCCACATGGTGCTATTCACTACCGGACGTGGTACGCCATTCGGAACCTATGTACCTACAATGAAGATATCCACCAACACCGGCCTTTCACAAAGAAAACCGGGATGGATTGACTTTAATGCGGGGATCATTGTAGACAGCGAGCCGATGGAAAAAACGTGCGAACGCTTCATTGATTACATTGTCAAAGTAGCCAGTGGCGAATTAGTAAATAACGAGAAGAAAGGATTCCGCGAAATAGCGATCTTCAAAACAGGCGTTACACTATAAAAACCTTTATAACATTCATATGTGGGGGCACCGATTATACTAATAGGTGTCCCTTTTTTATTTATCTTTGCCAACAAAATAGCAACTTCTTAGAAATATGAGCGAAGAAAAAACGGTGCACCGCAAATCAGGTTTATGGGCCCTAAGTCCCCTATTTGTTTTTCTGTGTCTTTACCTAGTCACATCTATCGTTGTAAACGACTTCTATAAAGTCCCCATCACAGTCGCTTTTTTGGCTTCCTCGTGCTATGCCATTGCCATTACCAAGGGGTTAAGTTTAGAGCATCGTATCTATCAGTTTTCCGTTGGCGCATCCAACAAGAACATCATGCTCATGATATGGATATTCGTCTTGGCAGGAGCTTTCGCCCAAAGTGCCAAACAGATGGGTGCCATTGATGCAGCAGTCAACCTGACACTATATATACTGCCGGATAACCTTCTGTTGGCCGGTATCTCCATTGCATCGTGCTTCATCTCCCTTTCCATCGGCACAAGTGTAGGCACTATCGTAGCACTAACACCAGTAGCCATTGGACTGGCAGAGAAAACAGGCATTGATCTGTCTTTCATAGTGGGCATCGTTGTGGGCGGATCTTTCTTTGGCGATAACCTTTCGTTTATCTCCGACACTACCATTGCAGCAACCAAAACTCAAGAATGTGTAATGCGTGATAAGTTTCGTGTCAACTCTATGATCGTTGTCCCGGCTGCTATTATCGTTCTGGGCATTTATGTTTTTCAAGGTCTATCCGTAACTGCGCCTCCACAAACTCAGGACATTGAATGGCTGAAAGTATTACCTTACCTTATCGTACTGGGTACCGCCGTAGCCGGAATGAACGTGATGTTAGTACTCCTCATCGGTATAATTTCTACAGGTATCGTAGGCTTAACAACTGGTAGCTTCGGCTTTTTCGATTGGTTTGGTTCCATGGGAAGCGGAATTATCGGTATGGGTGAATTGATTATTGTTACCCTACTAGCAGGTGGTATGCTCGAGACCATTCGCTACAACGGAGGAATCGACTATATCATTGCCGCCCTAACCAAACACGTAAAAGGCAAACGTGGTGCCGAGTTCAGCATTGCCGCACTGGTGAGCATTGCCAATCTGTGCACAGCCAACAACACCATCGCCATTATCACCACAGGCCCCATCGCCAAAGATATAGCCATAAAGTTTCACTTAGATCGTCGTAAAACAGCCAGCATACTCGATACCTTTTCCTGCTTTATTCAAGGAATCATCCCTTATGGCGCACAAATGCTTATTGCTGCCGGATTGGCAAACATCTCCCCTATCAGCATCATCGGTAATTTGTATTACCCTTTTGCTATGGGATTATTTGCCATTATGGCCATTCTATTCCGCTATCCCAGACGATATTCGTAACAGACGAGAAGCACAAAAAGAATAGAACTTTTTGTCAATCAAAATAAAACATCTATCTTTGCAGCCGCTATTACGAGATAATAGCATTATTCAAATCATTAATTAATAACATTTATTTAAAATGGCAACTAAAATCAGATTGCAAAGACACGGACGTAAAAGTTACGCGTTCTATTCAATTGTAATTGCAGACAGCAGAGCACCACGTGATGGTAAATTTACAGAGAAGCTTGGTACATACAACCCAAACACCAATCCTGCTACAGTAGATTTGAATTTCGACAGTGCATTATCATGGGTTTTGAAAGGTGCACAACCTACGGACACAGTTCGTACTATTCTTTCTAACGAAGGAATTTACATGAAAAAACACCTCCTTGGTGGTGTTACAAAAGGCGCATTTGGCGAAGCAGAAGCAGAAGCTAAATTTGAAGCATGGAAAGCCAACAAGCAAACAGGTCTGTCTGCTTTGAAAGCTAAACAAGAAGCTGATGCAAAAGCTGATGCAAAAGCACGTTTTGAAGCTGAAAAGAAAGTAAACGAAGCTAAAGCAAAAGTTCTTGCAGAGAAAAAAGCTGCAGAAGAAGCTGCTAACGCTCCTGCTCCAGTAGTAGTTGAAGAAGCGCCTGTAGAAAAAGTTGCTCCTGCGGAAGAAACTGTTGCACCAGTAGAAGAAACAGCTCCAGTTGCAGAAGTTGCTACTGAAGAAGCACCAGCTGCTGAAGCTAAAGCTGAATAATCCGGCTTTTCGGGTTATTCTCGATAAAGAAAAAGGATTAAATCTTATAAAATCCTCTCCGATTGCCGGGGAGGATTTTTTGTTTCTTCTTCTTTACAAATGTCCTTCTTTCCAGATATGATACTAGATCTACGTGTTGAAGTAGGACATTCAACACGCTGATATCGTACGTTCAACACGTAAAACTAGTACATTCAACAAATCCCCTCCAGAAGGCCTGTAGAGGGTTGTCTTAAATATAGACAAACATGCTATTCTTTCATAGATCCAACAAAATAAAAAGCCTACTCCCCACCTCTCTTTTGCAAATAGACAACGCCAACCAATGTAAAACAGCGCAAATCTCTTATCTTTGTGTTTAATCAAAAAACAGTAGAGTATGGCTAATCTAGAAAAAATACAGGAGAATATTAGCTCAATCATAACTCTTAATCAAGAAGAATGGTTGGCAGTAGCCACTGTACTAGAAACAAAGTTTATTAAGAAGAATGATTTCTTTTTGCAAGAAAAGCAAATTTGTACTTCCATTGCATTTGTAGATAAAGGGGTCTTAATTTATTATAAGACTCTTGATAATGCGAATGAGGTTACAACCGATTTTGCTTTTGACAATGAATGGGTAACAAATAATCATAGCCGTTTAAACGCCACTCCCTCCCTACTTAATATTAAAGCTATTGAAGATTCCGAACTTTTAGTCATACAGCAAAAAGACTTATTAAACCTCTATAATAAAATTCCGAGATTGGAACGCTTTGGCCGCCTCCTAATGGAACAAGCATACGTAAAACTAGTAGAATTAAGTGTTGACTTGCAAACATTATCCGCAAAAGACAGGTATAGCAAACTGTTACAAAGCTATCCTGAAATATTCCAAAGAGTTCCGCTCCACCACATCGCGAATTATTTAGGTGTTGCCCCCAAATCATTAAGCCGCATTCGCAATACTATTTTCTCTAAAAAATGATTTGGTAACAAATGCGGAGCAATTGAATGACCATCTATTCTGATATTTGCACAATATATTAATCAAACAAGTATCAAAATGAATAAGATTTTAATTTGTTGCATTCTCACACTTTCCTTGTCCGTATCTAATTTGTATTCACAAGAAACCACTCAGAAGGAACATAGCTACGATGTAAAGCAAGCATTAGAAGTGGAGAGTCTGTTTCCAATGTTTATCACAGGAGGATTTCATGCTGCATTAGGATATCGGTATGATAAGTTCAGGGTAAGAGTTAGCGTAATTAATGGAGGTAAGTATAATGCAGAAGAAGCCGGAATAAACAACTCTTCTTCAGATTTTAAACGTTATTACAAAACCTCACCGGGCATCTTCTTAGGTTACAATGTATGGAAAAACCTCGAAGTATATGCCTATACTGAGTTTCATACGTTTGAAATAGAACAAAAAGCCACAGGGCTAAAGAAAGACTTGCATAGTACCGATGTGGGAGGAGGTATTGGATATCAATTCTTTATTGGTAAGTCATTTTATATTCAGCCGGCATTCCATGTGTATTATCGAAAGAGTAAATCATTAGATTTTAATGGAGAAAAATACAATATCCCGAATGTTGATCTATCTCCTGTGATTCGTATAGGATACCGTTTTTGGAAAAAGTCTTAAAATTAGTGAGAGATGTCTTTTCAGATGTACTTCTATGCTAGTAAGAAGATGTGCCTCAAATCACAAGATAGGAGGCGCATCTTCTTACTAGCATAGAAAAACTATTTCTCTATCTTTGTCATAAGTTTAATTTTAAATAGTTGAACAATCTATTTCATCATACTCTTTATGAGTACTAATAAAGCGAATATATACGAACTTAATTGTAAACTTCTTCACATTGGCAAAACAGGTCCACTTATTGTGTTTGACTATTGTAGTCTATTCCTGCAAAGCCACTTTTACATCCGGATGACTTTCTGCATAATCTCGTAGAGCTTGTTCTGTAAAGATTCTCATTATTCACTCAATTGTCAGGCGACAAAAATAAATACAAGATTCTATTTTCTAAAATTAGATTCTACTATTTATAACGAGACATTCAATATCTTTTAGTTAACGCAGCACAATTGAGATGAATATAAAGAAGCTCTTAGTAAACTATCTGTAATTTTTTACGAAAAAGTCCAATACACCTCTACAAGCGTTGTGAGAGGGGTCTGGTGAACTAACTAGTTAAGCGCAGTGAAGTAGTTAGTTCACCGCACTTAACTAGTTAGTTCACCACGCTGAAGTAGTAAGATCTATTTCGGCTACGTTATATGTAAATAAATAGTGGCAACTTTTAAGTATAATTGCTATAGATTCTATTCTCTTTAAAAAAGGTAGGATTTATCTTCAAAATTAGCAAAAAGAAAAGCCATAAATCACTTCTGACCTATGGCTTCGTACCTTTCTGCAAGTCCCTAAATATAGTTTTTTCGCTTCTATAAAAGACTTTCAAAACTTGAGCGGCAAATGAGGCTCGAACTCACGACCCTCAGCTTGGGAAGCTCTGCCGTATTTAGTATTAACGATCTAATTATTAGGTAGTTACAAGTTATCAAAAATCATATTTGTAGAACTATAGTAGAACTTTTGCAAGATTGGCGAATTTTTAAAGTGCCCGCTCACTTGTATAATGCAAATATGGGAAAAATATCTGGAATGAGCAAGAGAACGAATACCTTTAAATCACACTGCCATCTGAGAGATCAATTACCTATAATCTTCTCAAAATCATCTAATACACTCATATCCGATCTTGGAATACCTCCTTCCGTATTAGTTTCGGAAACCCCATATACGGAGAAGCTTTTACCAAGAAATTCACTTATTGCAGCATCCTCTCCTCTTTGCACTCGAATAGTCATAAAGGTTGCCATCAGCTTCCAATCAGTAGGGCCTATGAAAAAAGATTGGATGAAGCGCCCTTTTATAGGAACACTAACTGTAATGTCTTTTATCCGTTCTATCATGGATACAGCTTCGTCAAACGTCATTTGAGTTTTTTGCGGCAAAAATAAGACTAAATATTCAAATAGAAAACTAAAGAATAGCAAAATCCAGAAAATAAGGCAGGATCATGATGATGAGAAGATACTATAAATATATATTATTGGACTGATATTATCGGGCAGAAGATGAAAAAGATTAGAAGATTCCTAATACTCTCCGATAATTCCATTTTTTTTGAGAGGGAGAGAGGGGATGTATCCCTATGAATACAAAAGTAGAGTTGCTTTAGTAATCTAATTCAACTCTGGCCAAAAGGGGAATTTGACAATTTGAACTAAATTATTTTATTCCATTTATTTAAAATAGCAAAAATAGGTTACCTTTGTAAGGTAACCTTAAAAATACAAAACAATGGAATCAGTGATTATTACTTTGCCACATTTAAATGATACTTTTCCAAACTTATCAGACGACCTAATAGAGAGAGAAGGATATATTGATGCCATCATCTCTGAATTAGAAGAGTATGATATGATATTTATTAATGGAAAAAGCGGATATGGTAAAACCACATTATTAGCTCAGTTCTGTAAAATGAATCCATATAAATGTATTTCACATTTTGTCAAACCTAGTATTCGAATGACTTATAATCCTCAATGTGTAGAATATAATATATTGAATCAAATTTATTTTTATTGCTATGAAAAACAATTAGAAGATGCTATCCAAATAAATTTAGATAGCATTGCATTACCATTTTTAAGAAAAATAAATAAGAATTTTAAGGAAGGAAATAAATTGTATTTTGTTCTTGATGGCTTTGCTGATATTTCTGACAACGATCTGGAATTATTAAAGCCTGTATTTTCTAATTTTCCATGGAAAAAAGCAAAATTTATATTTTCAGGTGATACAGAGAAACTTTTATCCATATTAGATTTAAAATTAAATGTAAAATCATTAGGTGATTTGGTGAAATTTAGCCTTTTAGAAGCGACTTCTTTTTTTATGGACGTATCAGGAAATACGCAAGAAAATATGAAGAAAATTTTTAAAATATCTAATAATGGATTCCCTGCTAGATTATCTCATATAAAAAGGAAGTGCAAAGAACTAGGGAATATAGAAAATTTTCTAAATATAGATATAGATAAAAATACTGATTTATTTAAATTTGACTGGAATAAATGTATAAAAGAAGAAGATAAAGAGGCTATAGATCTTATGTCTTTATTATCTTTTTCTGACATACAATTGACCTTACAAAAAATATCAATTATATTAGATTTTTCCATAGAAAAAACGCTTAAAATTAAAGATATACTAAATGCATTTATAGAAGAAAATAATGGTTTCATTGATTTTATATCTGAAGCACATAAAGAATTTGCCAAAAGTAGATTAGCTATTCACAAAGATTATATGTTAAATAAATTAATCGAATATTATGAAAAAAATCCGTTAGAAACTGATTCTATTTTTAATTTGCCAAATCTATATCAAAATGCAAGAGCTTGGGGACAACTGACATCCTTTTTGACTATTGATATGTTTATTCAGATGGTAGAAAAGTCACAATCTATAGGAAATATAAAAAAACAGTTTGAATATGGCTATGATGCCTCAAAACATATCTCTGAGAATAATTTTAACGGAGAATATCTAAGATTTGCTCTCCATAAATCGTCAATGAAAGAATTAGAGAAGGCTGAACTATGGGATAGTGAGGTTGAAGCTCGAATAGCTTTAGGGGAGTATGAGAGAGCTTATGCCTTAGCTCACAGCGTACTTTTAAAGGAAGATCAATTAAGATTATTTGCAGCAATAGCTAAACAAAGAAAAAAAAATAACTTACCTATAAATACTGAGCTCTTAGATATAATCAATAGTTTATATAAGCAGATAGATTTCTCTCAGGAAAAAGAGAAAGGTTTGGAAATTGCTCAACTTTTGATGTATACAAGTTTTGAACTTTCATTAGATTTGGTAGACAAATTAACAAATAACATGAACACTTCGGCTGATCAAATCTATGCATACTTTTCATTATTTGCATTGGAAGAAGGACAAAAAGATGAAGCATCAATCGGCAATTTTGATATAATAAGCTCAAAAATAAAGAATGACGAACTAAAAAAAATGACAAATGTTTTAAAACTTTTATCATCTAAATATGATGCTAAATCTTTATTAGATCAAGTCGAAAAATTGAATTCAAATGCAAAGAAATTATTATTATTAAGGAATTGGATTGAAGAAAACAAGACACGAGATGACATATATGTGGTGATGACTTTTGCTCTTAATTTATTAATTAGTGATTCAGACAAAGATACTCCAAATGCGACAGTATTATCTGATATAGCCTCACCGCTTCCATATATTAAAGATAAAGATAAGGTTTATGAATTGATTAGATTATTAGATAGTCAAAAAGATATAATTACAACTCCTACTTATGATTATGTCAAGTTACAATTATCAATAGCAGTTTCTCTTTCCAGATATCAAATGAATTTGGCTTCAGAACGTATATTTGATGTGTATTTATATATAGATGAAATTTCTGATTTATCGATAAAAACAGGCTGCCTAGCTTTGTTGTTATATGAGTTAACTCAAATAGATAAGGATGGAGAGATAGAATGTTGTATTACAAGTAATTCTACGCTTGAAAAAATATTAAAAGAAAAAATAGAAGAACTATTACATGAAACCGCTTATCATTTTAGAATGACAGAGTCTGTAATAGAAGTATTGATCTGTGATAGACCTATGTTTGTTAAGAATATAATATTATTATTAAATACTCAGGAACGGAGAAATAAGGCATACAAACTAGCATTAATTAAATATATTAAAGAGAAAAAATTTGATAGTTTTGACTTTATTTTAATTAAAGAATTATATGATTCGATCACGATAGACAAAGAAAAAGAAAGCGTAATATTGGTACTTATAGATCGTTTCTGTTCTGAAAAAAATAGTGCTATTAATTATCTTACTCAGCTCAAAGTTTACTTTCCACAAATTTTATTTTTGTCCGTTTTAGAAGAGAGATGCCTTGCCTTTACCAAAATAATAAAGATTCTTTTGTTTGATGAACAAAATCAGCAAAACTGCATAGACAGTATAGTAAGTAAGCTTCATGAAGCATGGGATATAATCGATGTTCCATGGAGAAAAATTGAAATAGGATTTACTATTGCAAAGCATTTATCATCATCACTCAAAAACGAGGCTATGGAATTCTTGGAACTTTCTACTAAACTCAAACAAGAAGAAAAGCTTTCGTCCTCTTCGGCAGTCAATACCTATATGTTAAGCACAAAGCTGTGTTTAAGGGCTTTTGGTGGATTAATTAAAGCAAAAGCTGACACTAAAGAACAATTGGGTTTTATTGACCAGATTATTGGTAATATCAATTCGTATGGAGAAGAATTAAAACTATGGAACAAAGTGGCCCTTCATTATTATTCGAGCGGGGAAAAAGACAAATTCGATTGTGTCTTGCGAGATTATATTTTAATTTTGATTCAAAGGCTTGATAAAAAAGATAAAGCTTTTTATGAACATATAGTGTTCCAAATATCACCAAGTATTTTTCTGTATAATCAAACGATGTTTAAAGACTTAATCATTGAAATGGATGATGATTTTAAAGATTCATGCATTAGTAATATTTATGATTATATTTGTACAAAATATTGTTATGAAGAAACACTAGAAGAACCTATTGATGGATACGATTTGCGCTATGATGAATTTTTAGACATTATAAATCTAATGCAAATGGCAAATGAAGATTTATTATTATTTACTCTCGTTAGAAAAACAGCAAAAAGCTTAGATTACAATAAAGGTCGAAGTATTAGTTTTAATCAACGAAAAATATTGATTGATAAGATTCTAGCTACTATAAATTATAAGCTTCCGAATGCAAAATGTATTGTTCATGATGGATATCTAATCGCATGTAAAGCTTCTTTGTTAAGTCTTGAACCTTATCAGAGTAAAAAGAAAGAATGGGATCTATTAATTGCTGAAGTTGATAATATACCAAATATTTCAGATAAAGCCTTTGTGTATATTTTGCTATCTTCAGAAATAAAAATGAATAAGAAAAGCCTAAAGGTTTCTTTATTGGAAAAAGGATTTTCATTAACTAAAAGTATCTCGTCAAATTATGATAAATCTAACAGATTTGATGTTAGTTTGTCTGAATGGCTGAGCATTGACAAAAGCCTGTTTTCTCTGCATCTAAAAGCTGCATATGTTGAATTAATGCAAAATAAAGACGGAAGTTTAAATAATATCAAAAATCTAATTGATGTTGCGCAACAAAATGATAAAAAATTAGCCGAAGATTTGGTTGCTATGTTAGATAATGATCCCGCTAGAAGAAGATATAAAGCACCAATATTAGATAGGATTGATAAATATAATAGAATTGAATTAGCAAAAAATAATTTAAAAAAAATTGAATCTTTAAGTACCGATGAAGTAGATTCATTATGTAATAAATGTATTATTCAATTAGAAAATGGAGAAATCACATCAAGGCAGATAGATGAGACCTATCCTATTTTAGAAAAAATTTCTTCTTTACCTTTGTCTGACGCATATTCACTAGCATCTTATTTTATTGAAAATGTAATAAAGAAGCAGGAAATCAATAAGTCTTATACAAACATATTAAAGTCAATATTTCAAGCAGCATGTCAAAACGTTAGATTAGTCGGTATTTTATCTGTTGACACAATCTCTAAAATGAAGAAAATATATAATTTTGGAATAAATGGAAATGCGAATAATCCCATTATACGTTTTGGAGAAGTTGAAAAAGCTAAAAGCTTCATAAAACGTTGGGTTTACAATAATGTAAAGAAAGAATTGACAATTATTGATCCCTATTTTACTAAAAATGAATTGCAATGGTTGATGATGATTAAAGAAGTTAATAAAGCTATTACGATAAATATTCTAACAAGTAAATTAAATGGTAATAATGATGATAATAATAAAGAAATATATCGTCTAGCGTGGAAAAAAGTATCAGCAGAAGAACCACCTTTAACTTCAATCAGTATTGTATGGAATTCTTCTGATAACAAATGTCCTTTTCATGATAGATGGTGGATTGCTGATGATGTAAATGCCGGAATTATGCTAAGTTCATTAAGTAGCCTAGGAAAGCGTGATACTCAAATTATAGAGATGAATGATGATTCAATTGATAACGTGGGAAATTTAATTAAAGACTACATTTATAAGAGAGTTAGGAATACTAATGGATTTAACTTAAAGTATGAGTCATTCGATCTGTCAGAATAGCTATTCTTGACACTGTCTACATATTTATATAAATAATAATCCATAATTTTGTCAAATATGATAAACAGGTCAATAGGGTCGATAAAATAACGGTTAAGATTATGGACATTAACACTAATGTTCATAATCTCGTCTCCCTAATCAACTTCCACAATAATGCCAACCATCCCGTTTTTTTGTTTACCCAAACTACTAAAGCAACAATTCCAGCCAACCAAGCAATACCACCAGTCCAAATCAATGTATTTTGCCACCAGTTTAATTTCTTTTCCACAGGCACGGTAAAAACAGATTGCGAAACACTTTTCTTGCCAACATTGATAGTAGTTTGAGGTAAATACACAGTATCAGATTCAGTCTTAGCAGTAGTCAGCAGGTTACCCAGACTATCTAACGAGAACTGTAAGCTCATGCGCTTAGAATGTTCTTCATCAAACCATTTGAGTACGACTTTCCCGTTCTTGTCGCATTCAAGCAATGCCCTGATTTTTGCGCTATCTTCGGGCAAAGCGTAAGGGATTAGCTTTTCAACCACAATAGAATCATATTTTGTTTCTGTACTAGTGGACGTTTGCTTTGCCGTTCTGCAAGAACACATTAAACTTATAATCAATAACAGCAGTATACCTGTAAATAGTCTGCTGAACTTTATACACTTCTTCATCTTCTATTATTTTTTGATAAAATAAATACTCCAAATAACACCCGATCATTTTAATACATATATTCGCATGTTATTTTTAAAGATTGATATCATGAGTAAAAATGAAAAGACATCTAAGAAAGTAGCATCGAAAGCCGGAGAGATACTCTCCAACCCATCGATGCCCAAGAATGCTAAGTCGGTCGCTGCTTCTGCGCTGACACAAGCTCCTGACAAGAAGAAAGGCAAATAGAGTGCTTTATGCAACACTTGGGAATAGTTATTATTCCGTTTGCCTGTTCCAAGGTATTATTAGTTTCCTCCGCATAGCTCCCTGATAACGAGATGAGCTTATCATCCTCATAAATGACAAACCCTATACTTTTAACAAGAAGACTTTGCGGAGTGAAATTTTCCACATCGCTCCAACCTCCCGTAGCCCCGTAACTGTCTGTCCATATCACTAACCGGATCTCTTTCATACGTATTTGAATGAATTAATCCGATTAAGCCAACCTGTTTTAAACCTGGCATTTGCAGGGCGGTTCCTGATAATGTCATCAATATACTTTTTACGGGCAGTTATGATCTGATTAAACAAAGCTTCCTGATTGGAGGAGTTGACAGCTTCCAGCGTTTTAAGCCCGACAGTTCCATCCGATTGAACCTCTAATACTCTCTGAGGTATTGTAATGCCGTACGATCCGGAAGCCCACACCCAATCCACTAAGATATCAGCGATTGACTGATTGTTGATTTTGTCTGCCTGCCATCTGTCCCAGAAGATTGATTTAACGATATCCCGCCAATGAGGATATGAAATGTTCCTAAGTGATAATACCGTTGGTCTGGGATAACCTTTTTTTCTGCAATACATTTCATAAGTTGCCAGTGTAACACCTATCATGGTGGCACCTCCCGTATCAACAGGATCATTGGAGAACCCTGTTTTTTTAGCCCTCTCAAATAGAGATTCGTTCAATTCCCCCACCTTGGCAATACACCCGGCTTCCCATCTTATTAAATGAGGGATGAGTTTTTCCACATTAGCCATTTTCGCTTCCTTTCTTCTCTTTAAGACCGGCAACACCCGTAATAATAAGTGCCGCAAGTGTTATATACCCTACATTATTAACGATGCATAGAGGAAGAGCAATGTTCATTCCCTGGAAAGTAAACCATGCACCCGGTACAACGGCCGCAATTGTGGCCGCTGAATTTCTGATAATCTTTGCCACTCTTGGCGTTTCGGCCTTCCAACGACGTGGTAGATCTTTGATAAAAGCAATAATCTTTTTCATCTCATAAATATTTTTGAATTAAATACATCAAGATAGGAAGTACGACGCTTGCAATGCCTATTGCTTTCCAAGACAGGACTTCAATCCTGGTAACCTTTCTCTCCAGTTCGGAGAATCTCTTAGCCATACCCTGTGCTCCAAGCGGGCTGCCTTCAAGTACTAGTTTGACTTCTGATAAATCCTTTCTCAGGTCATTCATACCTTCGGCCAATCTGTCCATCTTCTTTTCTAAGTTTTCCTCCTTCTCTCCCATTCTACAATCATTCTAATGTTATTTTTATATTGGCAAATATAGAAAGTAGGGAATTGTTGCATGTTGTCGTTTTAATACAAAGAGTTGTCATTTTAGCAAAAACAACTGATACAACGCCTTACAGCAAATCCAGAAACAAAGTTAGGATAGATCACTGAGGGGTACCTTTTATATTTCAGTTGATACACGACATTACTTTGATTGTCGCAAAAAAGAAAAGAGAGCCATAATGCTCCACTGATTCAAATAAATTCAATACCATAAAAAAGATATAGACCACGATTATAAACACACAATAAAATTATATATTTGAGCTTCAAAATTCTTAATACAAATCACATAGATATGAAACAAAGAATATATCAGGTAGATGCTTTTACCAACAGGATCTTTGGTGGAAATCCTGCTGCAATATGCCCGTTAGGACAATGGCTTAGCGATGAAATTATGCAGAAAATAGCAATGGAAAACAACCTTGCTGAAACAGCTTTTTACGTTAAGAAAGGCGAGCAATATGAAATCAGATGGTTTACACCTACTGTCGAGGTTGATTTATGCGGACACGCAACGCTTGCAAGTGCATTTGTTCTATTCAATTATGAAGACCATTTGGGGGATACAATCCATTTTCACTCACATAGAAGTGGCTCTCTGACTGTAACAAGGAATGATGAACATCTGACAATGAATTTCCCCCGTGATATATACGAAAGTATTGAACTGACTGAAAATATAACAGCAGGATTTAATATCAAGCCCCGTTTGGCATTCAAAGGTAAGACAGACTATTTACTAATATATGATACTGAGGATGAAATAAAACATCTTTCCCCTAACTTAGAGATAATCTCAAAACTAGTGGGAAGAGGTGTTATTGTTTCGGCTAAAGGAGATAAAGTCGACTTCGTTTCAAGATTTTTTGCTCCCCAATCAGGGATAAATGAAGATCCGGTAACAGGCTCTGCCCATACTACCTTAACTCCTTTTTGGGCCAAGATTCTCAATAAAAAAGAGCTGACAGCCATACAGTTGTCTGAACGGACAGGTTTTTTGAATTGTAAATATCTGGATGATAGAGTTGAAATCAGTGGACAATGCAAATTGTATTTGTCTGGTGAAATAGAAATATGATTCATGAAGAGGTTTATCCAATCAGGAATTAAACGTGTATTTTTCTCTCCCGGCAATCTACGTGCCGAGAGAGATGCTATTTTTACTTATCCCTCCAGAAATCATTTATTAGTCTGATATTATTCTTTACTATCAGTCGTTAGACTTGCTTTAATTTCTGTAAGTACAGCTTCAAACACAGTAACATGCGGGGTAATATCCGTATCTTGCGGGAAAGAAAATTGTTTGTTCCCAGATTCCTGAAACATAAGCCCGGCATACTCTTCTCTCTCAACTGTCTGCTTGCCGGTAGAGGTCGTAACTTCTTCACCTGTCTTCTTATATACATTGCAATGCATTTTGATGAGATTTCCGTTATCGACATTATAATCGACTTTGTACTTGTACTCTCCGCTTTCGGTTGAACCCACTACTGCGGTACTTCTTGATTCTTCTGTAAACATGATCTTTATTTTTTAGGATTAATAATTTCATCTAGTACCGGGCATACTGATTCCTGCACGAAAGCAAGAAAGCCCTCACGGATGTATCTGTTAAGGATAGCCGCATGTCCCGCATCGACTTCAATCTCACCATCTTTATAAATACTGCGGGCCAGTTCCAATTCGCCCAAATCAGCCGTCTTTTGATAGATCGCATTGCCTAGTTCCTTACTCAAATCAAGGGTACTCGTCTTTCCCTCGATGTTCTTTACTTCAATCTTTCTAAAATCAATCTTTTTCATTCTATTTAGTATTAACCATTAAAAGTATTGTATGTCCAATAAGTGCCATTATACATGAATATGGCAAAACAACCCCTATTTAGTTGTACGCTTGTAGACCTTTCACGATACCAGTCTCCATCATTGATTATATAACTGCCATTTACCCATATTCTGCCGCCTCCGTTTTTTCTTATAAAATACATTTTGCCGATGCCGGGGTTAGATGGAAGAGTTAGAGTTATTTCACTATCTGCTTCTGATATGATGATGCCATCTGATACAGACAATGTTTGAGAAGTCCTAACCGTAAGTGTTCTTAGCCGCAATCCTGATATATATCCTGCTAAAATATTTATTGCGGTATTATCACTGTTTCCACTTACTTCAATCTGTAAACCGGGATTTGTGACATTCCAAGTACCCGTTGTTGCGCATTTAATTGTAATTTGACCTGCGGAAACCTCTGTTCTATTAATATATGAATAGCTGGGTTGTAAATTAGTGGAGTTAACAATCAAACCATTTTTATTCAGATATAAGAAAGGTGTTGCCGTAAGGATTAAACCCTGTGGACTAGTACACAGTCCGCCACTGTATATATATAAATCACCTATTCTTGCACCATCATTTACAGTAAGTTTACTAGTAGAAATATCCGTGGCGGCTATCTTAGTGGCTAAAAGCGATGTGGTCATTATAGTGTCCGCATCAATCAGAGATGTTTTGATATAACCGCCTTCAACAATTGTACTGTCAAGCTTGGCCAACGAAACGGCACTGAGGTAAGCCAAACCACCCAAAGAGTTTTTTAAAGTGCTTAATCCGCTATTGGCTGTATCGGCACTAGACAAAGCACTGTTTGCCGTCGAGTTTGCCGTATTGGCCGTACCCTGTGCCGTGTTAGCGGCAGAGGCTGCACTGCTTGCCGTTGACTGAGCGGTAGTTATTCGCCCCTGTGAATCACTATCCAATGAGCTGAAAGTCACTTTCCCGGCAAAACTAAGTGCTTGACCGAACACGGATATGCCGCCAGATGTGATACTAATGCCTGCTTTTATTTCGCTTGTTGTCGGGCGAAGAGCGATGCTTGCATCCACATCTTCAGGAGCGGGTGTCCAATCGGTAGCCTTGTTGCCTTTTTCAAACTTTACTCCACAGACATACGCTTCATTGCCATTAAGAATTCTACAGACCAATACATTTTTTACTTCGGTTATTGTCCCGGTTTTCCATGCAATCCAGACACGCTTCCAATCAGATGTTAACGTTGTGGCTATTGATCCGTCGCCAGCTGTAGTTGAATTTCCTGCCGAATTATATCCGGAAACGGCACAGGAGGGATAAAAATAACTAACGAAACCACCAGTACCTTTGCACCAAAAAGATAAAGTGTATTCCGTATTTGATTCAGGTGTTATAGCACCATACCATACGCAAATATCCGCATACATATCTCCTGAATAACTGCCATGAATAATACTGAACCCGTTGTATGTATCCGATGTCAGCCATCCGATGCTCGAACTTCCACTAAAATCTTTTGTACCTTTTAGCAAGTTTCGTCCGCCAACCTGCACACCATCCACTGCCGTTGTAATCTGACTTTTAACCGTCAGGTTAATAGCATCGGAAGTTATCTTCGCTTCGGCACTCGAAACCCTTGTGCTCAAAGCGTTCAAATCCGTTTTCTCGGCCTTGGCGGATATCAAAGCGGATTGTTGGGTGATCTTGCTCTCCGCACTCCCCACACGGGTTCCGAGGGCATTGAAATCTGTTTGCGAAACCTTGGCGTTAATACGGTCCGATAGTTGAGTGACATTCGAACTGAATGTGGAATTAGCCACATACTTTCCGGCGGCGTCATTAATGGCGTCCTGCTTGGCTTTCTCAATGGCAGCCTGCGCATCGCTCACAATCTCCCAAACCGTACCGCTCCATTTCTTTAATTGGTTGGGCGTAACGGATGTATCCACCCACAACGTGACACCAGCCACAGGGTTCGACGGTGCCGTCAAACCCGTGGAAAGGTAATCATTGCTATCCAATAGCGTTATTTGTCCGGTGGCTACGTGTCTCATTATGGTCGGTAAGCTTCACAAATAATACTTCCTTTTCCGTCTATCTCATCTCCGGTAACAGTGATATAATTAGCCGCTCCCGTGCCTGTGGTACTCTTCGTTCCGGCAGTGCTGCCCGTACCCGAACAAACATAGAGTTTGCCCCCGACAAATTCGCTCGCCACAATAGAGGCGGCGGGCCAAGGGGCGTTCAGGAAGGTGGAAACGGTTGCGGTTCTCAAAGTAAGATTGGAAACGGTCGTTCCGGAGGCAACTTCGTAGAACTTGGGAACTCCGCTCTTATTCACTATTTTAACCATGTCCCCGGCAGCAAAAGTGATAGCCGCACCAGAATAGGAAATGACAGCTCCGGGGCCCGCCGTGTTGGCTGTGATGTCACGACCGCCGGCCGACGCTGTTCTGGTAGTGTCGATGAAACCGGCTCTGTTTCCGGGGGCCGCACCGTCGTAAAATGCCCACAAAAAAGCCCATGCCGCCGTGTCGGCAACGCTCAACAAAGACGAACCGCTATAAACCTGCGGATACAGGTTTGTAGAACCCACACCGTTTTGAAGCTTCTCGCCCGCCGTGGATATAAGCTTTATGTCGTAGGGGTCGGAAACATCGTACACCGTAAAATAGCACTGATAAATGTTGCCGTCGCTGTCCTTGGCCTCCGCCCTGAGAACCGCAATATCCGCCACGGCCGCCTCGCTGACCACCAACGTGTTAAAAGTCGACCATGCGCCGGTGGCCGGAAGGTTCTTGCCGATATCAGAGGCTGTCCCTGCGGGTGCGGCCGTGGATGCGGTCGTTTTTAGTCCGTATTTGGCAGTCATCGAATTGATGATCTGAGCCGTGCCGTTCGCCTCATAGAATTTATAAGTGACGCCGGACGTGTCAACGCCCGCCGCACGCATCAAATCAACACAGATAACCGCCGCATTCTTGGTCGCCGTTGCGGATTCCTCTATCACGCTTGTCCCACGTGGAAGAAGATACACGGCGTTGGTTCCCGTCTTTACCACGGATATGGAAATCTGCGCAATGATATGAGAAACCAGACCAGTGATAGGATCAGTATAGTCTCCTTCGAAATAGTAAATACGTTGTGGAGTTGTGGCAGGATCTAAGTTGGTGTTGATCGTATAGGTTTTGTTTGAACCGATGGACGTGTTCAGGTCGTTGGACCATTTCTTACCGGTTAGCTGATCCGTCACGTCGGTGGCTTCGCTCGTGCCGCCGACATAGACCTTGGCAGTCAGAATATTGTTCGCCGTGGCCCAGTTGGGCACGGAGGTGATAGTGCTCTCATCTTTCGAATAAATTTGTTGCACACCGTTTGAAGCGGTGATAAATGCTGTGATAGGCCTCGCATCGTTGTTGTCTACGATGGTTATTTGACCGGTGGATACTAAAGCTCCCATAATTTTAATTTATTAGTTAATTATCAATTGTAACATCGCATGAAAAAACAGCCTTGCTGTCCACATCCTCGCTTGTGATATTGATGATGTTCGAGCCATAGGTTGAATATTTGAGATTCCAAGAAGTGTCCTTCCCGGAATTGTTGCTTTTCCTTTTCCATTTAAAACAGGACTGATTGATCGTGTCCGTTATGTCCGTGTTGCCTTTGTAAACCCTCGCCGTGAGCGTTGAATCTATCACGTCATTGCGGAAGGCCGTACCGTTGGAACTGCTTACCTCAATACGGTACGCCACATGAGTATCCGTATATGACTTAGTTTCGGTGATCGCCGAACTGATCTGTCCCGGTATGACGGAAAGCTCCGTTTTAACGGCACTTAGTTCATCCTCTACCGATTTACCGTTACGTAAGACAAACAGCCCTTTGAGAAAGACATTCTGAGCATACAGGCCGTAACCGTTAGGTTGTAGATCAGAGGGAAAATCAGAATCGATAATCCCGTCCAGGCAACCTAGTATTACTTTGGATTTACCTGTCAGATCGGTTGAGCTGACACCATCCAATACGGAGAAGCGGGGCTTACCATCTTCGGATGCGGTGAGATACAATACACCTTGTCGGGCCGTGTTCGTTTTGTTACCCATCTGCACAAGATCATCACCAACGGCCGGAACAACATTTTCCGGGAACTCTGATTTAAGAATCAGGATTGTTTCACCGTTCACCGAATCAACGGGCACCCAGTAGTATTTTGCCCCTGTACTGCTGAACACTTGGCAGCGTACCAAATCATCGGTAGCAAAAGTCATATCGCCTTCAATACTCAACACGTAATAAGTTGGTGAGCTTGTTGTTTCTGTTACAGACTTGATACGCCCATTTGCAGAAGAGACAACCAAACCGCCATTAACAGAGCGAACCTTGGAAACAATCAGTTCAAAGATGGTCATGGCTTTGCGAATGGTAACATTATCTACTTCCAAATTCCAATCACCGTTCAGGGCTTTATAAAGCTTCATTCCTTCGCCCGTTATGCCGGGAACAAAAGATTCAGAGCTTACATAATCCTTCACAATCGTTTGGAACAAGGTCGCTACATTGGATACGTTCAGGTTGTATGTCTCTGCAAGCTTTTGAACGAGTAAGTTCAGCGTAGTGATTTTCTTGCTAACCGTTATATCATCTTCCGATTTTAGACCTTTCTTGAAAGTGACTAATCCTTCTGCTGTGTCATCTTTTAGCCTGCTTAATGCTCTATCAGCCATTTCAGCTAAAGTACGCAAAGAAGAAAGCGTATTTCTATCACTAAAAACCGTACTATCATTACGACCGATTACGTACACTCCGCTTCCATCAGAACCAGTATAAGTCTGCCCCTTGTAGGTGACAGCATCCACTTTCTGTTCTATCTCAGACAGACGGGAGTAAGAAGCCGTTTCCCCGACTGTATAAGTTGGGTTGTTATGAGGGTAATCAAGGTTATACTCAAAGCCTATAATACGTGATACTCTACCTGCTTCAAAGTATGCGGGATTAATAAGATTTACTTTATCACCCACAGCAAAAATTCTTTGGGTACCGCCATTGTACATGTACTCAGAAGACATTTTGCAGTCGTATGTAGAAGGATCAATCTTTGTCTTCTCAACATAAGCCAGAGCTTTCTCTTTTAATTCCTGTTCGGCGGCAGGAGCCATCGTGTCAGATACTAAAGATGTGTCAAAGCCATAAAGAACGTAAGTATCTCCTATTTGGGGTTTTAACGTATCGTTAGGTAAATTGATGCCGTAATCATCGTTTCTTACAATCTCAAACAACTGCTCTTCGGAACTCTTTGCATCGGGATTGAAAGTGACGGCAAAGTCCATTCCGTTAAGTGATCCACTGGAAAACACAATCCTTAATTCTACCCCAGAAAGAACATAGTCTTTGGAAAAGGTCAAACCTGAATCTTTGAACCTGTACGCATTCCACTTTTCTTTAGTAGTACTGCCATCTGCGTTTTCGGTAGTATCGGTATATTCTTTGGTAGATATTTCCGATATGGTGCCCATTCTTCTAGGATAGACATCATCAAAAACAACTATATCCTCAACCGCTTCTTCGGTCGACATGTTCTCGTAAGCATCTATGTAGGGTGTACCTGACGGTAACATTAAGCGTTTCTGCACAACACCGTTTACCACAAGATTTTCATCTATCGGCCTGTAATTAGTAGGAAGATTTCTAGTTGAACCGAAAGCATATATACGGGTTGCATAACTGGATTGGCTGTCACTTCTGGTCATTGAAGAAACATTCACCCCATATTCAAAATCTACAGGATCTCCATACTCGCAACGTCCAAAATGGATGATGTTATCCGTTATCCACCATTCACAGTCCCAAGTATCGGCAAGGTTAGTAAGAGCATCAATGAGATTGGCATTATCATAAGATACAAGCTTCGCCGAGTTCTCTACAGTACTGTCTATTGAAAACTCGAAAGCTGTTCCTTTGTAAGTATATCCCAGAGTGGAAAGGTTTTTCAAAAACACGTTAAGATGAACGGCAAGGGTGGCTGTCAGGTTCCAGCTCGCTTCGCTTCCTCCAGTATCAGGAGTATAGAAGAACTTTTTATTCTTCCACTTCCAGTAATAGGCATCTAGGCGAAGCTCGTAATCATACCCTCCTGTAGAATCGTTTCGAGTTGGCTTGTATAAGTCAATTAACTCAAATAAGCCTATCTCACTATTATCTATTCCATCACCTAGTTTGAAGTACAAAGGGTTATCAAGTGAAAATTTCAGAGTGATGTAATCCTCCTTCATCAAAGTGAATTTTCTCTTTGATCCTCCATTTATGGATGTAGAGAGGCGTATATTGCCAGATATGTCTTTAATGTCTATCATACCCCCAAAGTTCGGGGATAAAAAAAAGAAGCCCTAAAACTCAGGACTTCCAAACACGACAATGAAAATATTGTCGTAAATTAGGTTCTATCGGCTGGATTTGCTTCTTGAAATTTCACCGATAATTTAGAAAAGGTACGAAGCGTATTCATTGCAAAGGAAGTGGATTTTTGATAAGTAAGCCGATATATTTCTTCTCCCAAAGAAGGAACCTGAATTTCAACTTTACCTTTTTCCAATTCAGTCTTAAATGCCTTGTACTTTAAAAGATAATCAGCCTGAGAAATGCCCTCAAGGTTGAACACCAGTGTTACATCCCTTTCATCCACTTTTGGATCATTGTATATCACCCGTTTGCCGTTTTCAAGACGGGATTTATTCTCAATAAACTCTTTTAAAGGAGAGGGAGCGAAAATAGCATCTATGAACCCCTCACCTATTTTAACGCCCCATGTTTGGAAAGCATCTTTATTGTTAATTATCAAATCTGCCATAATTATGATTATTCACTGTTTCTTAAATGGCACTAATTTAAAAGCA
The DNA here is from genome assembly GCF_963666545.1 of uncultured Bacteroides sp. Taxonomy (NCBI): domain Bacteria; kingdom Pseudomonadati; phylum Bacteroidota; class Bacteroidia; order Bacteroidales; family Bacteroidaceae; genus Bacteroides; species uncultured Bacteroides sp. Next base: position 443,442 of record NZ_OY762899.1, read on the forward strand.
AACCACAACAAGCGTTAGGATAGCTATGCCATTTCTGTTTGCAAAACTACCTTATACCAAATAAAAAGAGAATTTTATTCCACTCGATACACGACAATCCCTCTATCATCGTAAATTCAACACAAACATATTTCAGAACTGTTTAGCGGGGATATTCCAAGGCACTCGATAACCAGCAACAAATACTAAGAATATATACCAAAAAAGGACTTCTATTTTGACTTTATCGAATTTTGTTTCCCATAAAAAAATCCGCTAAATATGTGAATTTCACAAATTAGGTTGCTATATTTGTATCACCAAAGAACGGTATATGAATGTTGAATTTGAGAAAGAGTATTTGGCAAAGTTATACGAAATTATGGGAACATCAGCAAACAATCTACAGTCATTCCGCCCGTACCATCCGGGAGAATTGGTAAAAGAAGAATTGGAATGCAGGAATATAAAGCAAAAGGATTTCGCCAGAAAATTCGAGTTGTCTTATACTGCCCTCAATGAGATTCTAAATTCAAAGCGTCCTATTACTACAGAATTTGCGCTACTTTTAGAAGCTGCGTTAGGCATAAACGCCGATTTGCTTGTGAAGATGCAAACTGAATATAATCTACAAATAGCCAGAAAAAACAATACGATTATTGAAAAAATAAATAAGATCAAGCAGATCGCAGCTATATTTTAACAAAAGACGGGGAATTCCGCCTTTTGTTAATGGCAAGGAATCTGTATCCCTACCTCCTATCTTGACACAAGCCCTTTAGTATTACTTTCTATCTTTCCGAGTCTCTCGTTAACACTCTTCAATTCTTTAACCGTAGACCCTGTATTCTCTCTAATCTCCTGCAATTCGAGATAAGAATTAGCAAGAATGGTTCGTGTTTCATCCGCTATATCTTTTGAATCCTTGCTTACAGTCAGGTATTCTTCTGCCTTCACAGTCAACATGTTAAGTGATTGAGATTGTAATACGCTTTGAGCTTTTAGCTCTTCACCTGTTATCTGCACAGCAGCAAGCCTACCGCTAACTTCCTCTCCTGTGTCTTGGCTTATAGTCTCATATCCTCCCGATGTGGAACTCTGAGAAGAAGAAGAAGAAGATGTATCCCAACCAAATGCGTCGATAAGGGATTGTCTTTGAGCGATCATGTCGTCAGTGATATCCTGTTGCTGTTTCTTAAGCTCCTCCGCTTCATCTGGAGTTATTTTATTATCATCTTTGTAGGCATCCGTCCAACTGTCATACAAAGCTTGTATTCGGCTTTTAAAATTGTCCGCAAGCATTGCATTAAGAATTGATTTTTGAAGATAGGACTCGAAATCATCGGCAAAATCTTCCGCATCAGAACTCATATCGGATAAGGTATCAAGGAAACTACTATAGAAATCATCGAAAGATGTCTGAGCCATAGTTTCCTGCCATTGCTCGGTTAGCTCCTGCAAAGCTTCAGCGTCATCTATATACGCATCAAGCCATTCTGACTGATCATATTTGCCACTATTTATCTTTTCCCAAATATCTGGGAGTTCTTGTAATTTGGCCAAATCTTCCGAACTTAACTTCCATAAATCCCCGGCAGATGATAGTTTTTTACCTACATAGTCAGATGCTTTTTCCCAATCGGAGGCATTAAAGGCGTCATTTATATAGTAATCGTTAGAATGATGGGCCCCGTGATACCCCATCTTAGCCTCTAACATTTGACGATCATTATCTATCTTTTGTATTTGCTTTTGATAAGCATCCGTATATAGTTCGGTGGCACTTTCACCACCCGATTTCTCCATTTCTGTGGTTAACTTATCTATCGCATTTGTTAGGTATTTATTGCTATTTGTTAATTTATCTACTAGCTCATTAACCTCCTTAGCGTTTCCTCCTACTCCTAGAAAACCAAGTATCTTGTTATTAAGCCCTAAAGACATCAAGTTTATCATCTCGCTAGAACTTGATGTAACGGACTTGACTATAGTTTTGAACACATCCCCGGAAAATACATCCTTTGTCCCATTTACGATAGCATCTCCAATGCCATCAAGAATAGATCCAAAGAAATTGCTTAGCCCATCTTTTAGAACATCGATTATAGAGGCTATCCATCCTACTACAGGTGCATTTTTAAGCTTATTGGCAATATCTCCCATTGCCCCACCCATTCCATTACCCATCTTAATAAGCCCCTGATAAGCATCGTTAAGCCCCCCTGATGATAATTGCGAAAGCCCTTCAACGACTGAACTCATTGATTTCTGCAAATTAGATGCCGTATTGGTAACAGTCTGTTGAGCACTATTAGCGGCTTCTTCTTGAGACTTAACATTAGTGGATGATGCATCCGCATTTTGTTGCGCTAGGTCAAGAGTGTCCTTCGTCGTTTTTTTCTCCTGATCAGAGCCATCCTTTAATGCTTTATTATAGTCTTCCTGTGCCTTCTTTAAGCGTTTTATAGATTCATATTCTTCAATCTTAGCATTTTTTAGCGAGTTGATAGCTATCTGATAGGCCGCCATATCAGTACCAAGCTTCTTAAAATTAAGAGAGCCACCAACGCCCATTGACTCTTCCATCTTATTTATAGCGTCAACCAGCGTTTTCTGATCTGATGCTCCCGATTGCTTGAACTCCTTTGTTTTGGTGTATTCTTTAGCCTTTTCAAGGATAGGCTCTGTTACACTTTTAAACATCCCACCGAATTCGCTAAACACGGATACCCAATCAATATCCGCCTTTATGGACTCTATGTCTACCTTACCAATTGCGGAAGTTTTCTGTTCCTCTAAAGACTTTCTCTGCCATTCGTTGGTTGACTTAGCTATTTTCTCATCATATTCTTGAGCTATAGCAAGTTTCTTTTGTTGGAAAGTCCCATATTCTTTCAGGTAGTCATTCATGACCTGTATGCCTGTTGCATTCTGCTTGTCTACCTCCTTTCCATACTCGGCAATGGCCGCCTTATATTGTTCGTTGAAGTCTTTTATTTCAGCATCCGACAAAGAGATGCCTGAAGCACCAAATGACTTGCCTTTATTTTGAGGATTAGATTCGAAAGCAGAACGGGCATTATCTATTTTCTCCCTAAGACGATTTTCTTTTTGTCGATCAATAGCCTGCATCTCTTTCTCAAAGTTAAGCTCCATTTCATCTATGGTCTTTTTACTCCCATCGTCCATAGATTTAATACGAGCTTCATCCGTTTTCATTTGCAAATCTTCGGAAGTACGTTGCTCCTCTAAAGCCTGCTTAGAAAGAAGAACATTATATTTATCTGTTTCTTTCCTTAACTTCTCTGCTTTGGACTCTTCTTTTGATAGTGTCCCACCTGTTGATCCACCTAAGTTTTTATAATTTTGTTCAGAAGCTTTTTCTTTATCTTGTGCTTCTTTTAATGCCTTTTCATATTGAGCTGCACTTTTGTAAGATGTAGATGATGTTTTTACACTATCCACTTCTTTTTTAGCATCTTCCCATGCTTTTTTTGCCTCATTTCTGAATTGGTTCGCATTCTTTTCCTCTACACTTAAAACCTTTTGATCTAGAAGCGTCATTCGGTTGATAATCGTTTCCTGATCAATAGGGGCCTCTTCTCCTTGTATCTTTATCCATTGTTTACCAGAATCTCTCAAGATAATACGATAACCTTCATACATGGTCTTCTGAGCCTTAGCCGTGGATTTACTCATGCTATCAAGCGTCAATTCCCATGAGTTCTGCTGGTTTACCCTCATGTCTTTCTGCGCATTACCTATGGAAGAAGATAATGCTTTTATCTTACCTTCTATGACTTCAGCATCTGTATCAGTCCATCCTTTGTCCTTTTTGATGTTGAATTGAGCATATAGAGACTCGTATTCAGCTTGTGTTCCTTGCCTTACACGACCAGCTCCACCTACTTTATCAAGTTCCTGTAATCTATTGAGCTCCTTAACTCGTTTGACATCCTGATTCATGTTGTAAGAAGTCATCAGCTTCTGACGAATTAGGATCTGCTCGTTCTCTTTTTTTCTAGCTTCTGTGATATGATCAATTAGATCTTTTTCAGTTTTATAGGAGCTGAAAACTTCAGGGTATTTTGTTTGTAATTCTTTAAATGCCTTTAACTTATCCTCTCTTGTAAGTGTTTCATCTTGTAACTTAGCGATAAGTTCGTCAATTCTGTTTTTCTCATCTTCCAAATACTGATTGTACTGTTCTGTTCCTTCGGATATGCGTTTAAGTTCTTTTTCCTGTGCGGTCGTAGCATCATGAAAAGCCCATATGGCGGTAACAAGTGTTCCGATTAATACTGCGGCTGCCACATAAGGATTCTTCAAGATAGCCGAATTTAGCAACGATTGCGCAACAGCACTTGATTTTAAAACAGTACCTAGTCGGGCCAGTGAAATAACGTACTTTCCATCTTCCAGAACAGTGAGAGCTAAAGCAACTCTGTAGGCCCCATAGGTTGCTATTAATCCAGTGAGAACTTTCCCTACAGTCTCATAGTTCTGGATCAAAGATGTAGTACCCTTAATAGCTCCCATGATTGCGCCTTCCCCGTCTGTTCCAATCTCATTAAAGACTCTGTCCAAAGCATCTTGCATCATGGAAAGTTGCCCATTGATAGTTTTAGAGGCGTTTTCTGACATCTTGTAGAACTTGCCACCGGCACTTGTTGCATCAATAAAGGCCTGCTGAACCATTTCAGAAGAAACCGCACCTTTGGACATCTCATCTTTGAGCTCTGCTATGCTCTTACCTGTCTTTTGGGCAATAACCTGTAATGGATTGAAACCAGCATTAATCATTTGGTTTAAGTCCTGCCCCATAAGCTTGCCTGCAGAAGACATTTGAGAGAATGCCAGAGTTAAAGAGTTAAACTTCTGAGTGTCTCCCATTGATATATCACCGATGGCTTTAAAGTAAATCGGAACTTTCTCTGCCTCAATATTGAAGCCAAGCATCATTTGTGTGGCGGAAGAGATATCGGTTAGCGTTAAAGGAGAAACCGTTGCATAGCTTTTTACTTCTGCGAGCAAGGTATCAGCCTTTTCCTTACTGCCAAGCATTGTGTCTAATGCAATTTCTATCGATTCAAACTGACCTTTGACATGAATGAGTTCTGATCCTAACTGTTTTAATGCAGCAACTCCACCTATTACTCCAAGCATCTTGCCGAAAGACATCGACATACCACCATTAGCATTTACTACATTCTTTGCGTCATCTTTATACAGTGAGTATTCATCACGGAGTTTCTTAACTGATAAACGAGCATTTGACTGTTCTGTTTGTAATCCAAAGAGAGTTGATTTTTCTTCTTGAAGTGCCTTCTTTGCAGCATTCAATTCACCCAAGGCTGAATTTGCCTGCAATGGGTTATTACGAACTTTCTTGTAAGCATCAGATAAATTTCTAACATCAGCTTCAATATCCCGGATTACAGTCTTCTGATTGATAATCTTTTGAGTAAAGTCATTTACAGCCTGAGAACCTTGATAGATTTTATTTTTGAAGTCATTGCCCATAACAGCTCCTGCCTTAGCGGCTTCTTCGACCATTCCCCGCATTTGCTGTTTGGCTTGTTGCATCTGATTGTTGAGTACAGCAACAGCCTGTGGAGCCTTATTAACGTCCATAGACTTTATCTGTGTCTCTAATTTCGCTATCTCGTTACGTAGCCTTATAACTTCTTGGTAATCGCTACTGACTTTAAAGTATAATTTTGCCATTACTTTTGCCTCCTTCTTGATGCCATATCTTTGCCTGAACTTTCTTGTACTAATTCGCCTGTTACTTCGTGTAATTTATCTTTTTGCATGATTATCAAATTACGGTAAGGGATCACCTCAAAAACTTCTTTGTAAGACAAATGAAGATTTTCCATGAATGAAGCAATTTGTCCTAACATCGTATCGTTTCCTACAGCTTCTCCTTTGCTACTATCTTTGCGGCGCTCTTCATGGAAAGCGCATATTCGAAAAAACTCCCGCCATCCATTAAAGGAAGAATTGTTTCCCATGCGTCTTTTATATCGCTATTCGTGGCTGATTGGAAGGCTTTACCTACTTTGTGAGCTTTCCATCTCCAATTGCGTGTGTCACCAACGATCAATGCCGAAAGCCCCTTAATGATGTGTGGTATGTTTTCAGGGATCTCCCCGATGACAGTCAATTTACTATAATTACCATCCAAACCTATCTTGGAAAAAGCCGAGCATGCCCGGCAGATAACTTTTATTGTTGGTGGATAAACTGTATAATACTTATCTTTTATGTGTATTGTGGCGAAGTCCTCACCTAGTAGACTATCTGACACTAATTTAGCTGCTTCATTCATACTTCTTCAAATTTAAAACGGGTGAGGTGGTCTAGCCACTCCACCCGTTTGTTATCCTAAAAATCAATCTTATCCCTTTGTTACCACTTCCGAATCATCAAACCAATATTCGGAGCGAACACCATCAACTCCCGGTTCCAATGCTACCCCTGAGAGAGCTAAACCAATAGCCTTATCCGTATTAGCCTCACGAGTTGTCACGGCTCCTTTAGGGAATACACACCATTGATTATCTTTCGTTTGGAAGATAAGGCATTTGTATGTTTCAACAATGCCACTGGCACGTTTCCAACCCACAACCTTATCCCCGTTCTTGATAACATCACCGCCCATTAAATCGGCCTTTGTTTGATAGTCATATTGCCCGATGGTAAAGGATGCCTGAATATCCCCCATTTCGGTATCCTGTCGGTAATTCTGCCCTGTCAAAGCGTTCTTATAACGAGTGGTGCTTGGCTCGGATTCCTCCAAACTCCATGTGTCACCATGTACGTTAGAAATTTCATGCTTTGCGGTGGCTGCGGCATCTATGATCGCTTTCAAAGCTGTGCCCGTAAGGTCAACCGCAATTACGCTTGTCTCAGCGTATAAAATTCTTTTAATACCTGCTGCTGTAATCATAATTATTTCACATTTAATACTTCAAATAATAATCTGCAATTCACATAATGACACTTTAAAGCTGTGTCCGCTTCCCGACCTATAGAATTAATTGAATAGCGATAACAACTTCCATCATAAGAACTTACGACATCATCCAATATCGTTTGAGCCTCTCTTTCAAGCTCGCCGAGACGAACGGAATTAGCGGAGTTCTCGCTTGAGTCTGGAACGCAAATATTTACTTCTACAAAACCTTTCTTCCAGTAAGTTCCCGAAGTTTGGGCTTTGGCATGAATGACAACTCGTTCTTCCGTAACCTCACCCGTAGGCGTTTCACCATCGGGATAGATTTTAATACCGAAAGCTTGGCAGTCACGATAAAGGATGTTTGCTATGTCACTACTTACTATCATTATTCAAATTCTTCTTTTAACCGTTTTTCAGCATGTAAGGCTGTACTACTTAAAACATCAAACTTCTTGGATTCTACAAATGAAGCGTATTCCGCTTCGTTTTTCAGAGTTAACCCCTCCTTGTCTACCTCGTAATCATTCGATGCCCTCAAATGCCCTGTATGGTCTTTATAGTTACCCTGCTCTTTAGCGTATTGAATGGCTTCTTCTCCTATCTCATGCTCTTTGGCAAGTACTCTGGCTTCTTCCTCCTGAAAGAAGGAATCCACATCGGAAAAGTCGAAACCTACATCCATAGCTCTGAGTAGTTAAAATAGTTAGTTGACTTGACAGTGTAAACCGTTCCTTTTCCTCTCACCATATCCCCATCCATACATCTGACTTCATCATCTACTTTAAGATAGACTTTCTTCTCACACACTACATGGTAGTTAGGTCTGTGCACAGAACCGTTCTCAGAAGTAAACTCTTTGGTTGTGTTATCATCACAACGGCATCCGCATACTGTTTGCCAGCTCTCACCGCCTGTACCGGGAATTGGTTGCCCGTATTCGTTATGATCCGGCTCGGTGGTAACTTTAACTTGCAATATATGAGGGGTGAAAATCATAGAAATGTTACTTTAGGTCTATTACTTAACTCATCCTTTAATCCGTACTGCTTGCAAGCCCATGAATAGTAGTCCTTAATGCCCTGAATGTTCCAAGACATTGAAAACCCACTTTCTGAAATTGATTGCGCACGAAGTAAGAGAGAAGGGACGAACCTCGCAATGGCAACATCTACTTTGAGCTTGTTATCAGTAGTCACCTCTTCATCCAATCCAAGAGAGATATCCAAAAGGTCAGCCTCCGACAATCGAATGCCGAAGGTCTGAAACTTTAGTTTTATGTAGTCACCTATTATCATGCGTTCAGAGCTGATAAATCGAAGTTCACAATCTGCGTAGGATTACTGATTTGAGGAATCCACTCGGCAGCGTACTCAAGATAACGACCGTTCTTATCTCTGTATTGGGAGATAAGCATATTACCGTCCGCTCCTGTATAAGTACGTCCCTGAATAGGGTCAGTTGCTTCATACGGAGTATGGAATCTCATATAGCCAATCTTATCCTGCGGTAAGAGAGTAATACGATCATCGGCATATACAGCCTTGTTTACCCCGGTTTGGTCTTTTACGTAATCGTTTTTGATTTCGATAGCGGGAAGACCGATACCTGTGAATACCTCAGAAGCCATTTGCGAAGTGATAAGTCCACCAGCCATATAGAACTGATTGGAACCTAGTGTCATCTTGAACTTATCCCCGAATTCAGAAGAACCCACAATGTTCTTAATGAACGTTGAGCGTGTCATGATCATTTTAGAGAACGCTCCGTAATCAGCCGCCAAAGCATTAATTTGAGCTTGCAGATAAGTAATGAAAACATTCTTAGTAGCAGCCTCGGGAGTGATAAACTTAAGCGGAAGATCAATCTTCAACAAGTCTGTTCCGTCAGGGTTGTTATCTTTGTTCTTCACTTCTGCGCTACCAGTCATCAGCAATGAGCCTACAACTAAATCCATTCTCTTATGAGCGGCCAACAATACTTGGCGATAATCATCATAGATAAAGCCCACAATCTCATTAAGAGCTGTGGTTTGGTCAGATGTCTTAGCAGCGTTGTATTTATCAATCAGATCCTGTAACTCGGAAAGACGGTCAATAGACATTTGATAAGCATCACCTAAATAGGCGATTTCGCCATAGCCTGAACCGATATTCCGACGCTCACGAATAGGTTTCTCTCCATAACGGGAATTGACAGAACCTGCCATAACACCGGTAACAGTACCGATATAATCCTTGAACACACGGGTAGTCGTTCTACGGAAGTCCAAATACTGCGTCCAATAGATCATATCTTTACGTGTTTGAGTAACACGGTTAATGACCGCCGATACTATATTGGGATCATTAAATAACGTATCAATAGTTAACATCATAATCTATCGGGTTTTATTCGTTAAATTGGAAATGAGGTAAGTTCGCTTTATCCTTATCGGAGAAAGGAATCACTAATTTATCAGGCTCAATCTCAAAAGCTCTCATTAAAAGAGCAATCAGATTTATGCCACTCTCAATCTTTTTCCGCTCGAATAAAGCGGAATTGGCTACATTCTTAGGAGTTGTACCACTAACGGCAGCAGCCTCAAAAAGAACTGCGTCTTTAGCGATATTAGCACCGAAAGCGGCTGCAATGGTCAACACATCATAACCAGCGTTAGACTTGTCTATCGCACTGACCTGCGCACCCTTTGATCCGTTCCCGATGAACATTCCTGCATAGGCGAGAGAATTCTTTGCTATCTTGATAGCCAAAGCCTCTGCCCCGGTTGCGTAAGCTTCTATCACCTTTACGTTTCTCACCGGGACACAAACCTTTGTTTTAAGATTTGCAGCTATGGGAGTGAACGAAGGTAGATAATCGCCTACATTCAAATTCGTCGTATCGAGCTTATAAGCTCCTCTACGGCGTACACCCGACTGCACATCATATCTTTCTTCAACAGATGGTTCGGGCGTTAAATTGTAAGTAAATCCTGCACTCATTTTTTACTTGTTACTTTGTTCTACAATCTCTTTTGTACCGGCATTGATCGCTTTCGCTATCTCGGTACTTTCTTTCTCAAATTTCTGCTCGGATGATTCCGGGCTTTTCACGCCTTCAAAGCCTACATTAGCGAAATCCTGTTTTAGCTCCTTGAAATAAGTATCCAAATCAGCATCCTCAGCAATAGAGACTTTTTTAGCGAATGATTCGGGAATACCGTACTCTTTGGCTTTTGCAAGAACCTGCGTTTGGCGTGTAACCTGTGATTCTTTCTGCTCAAAGCCTGCGAGTTTATCCGAAAGAGGCTTAACGGCTGCACTAACTGCATTAGCTATCAAAGTAGCCATGTCATCTGTTTTAGGCACCTGAATAGGTTCTGGTTTCGGATCGGGATTCTCAACTGGCTTACCCTCTTTAAGGTTATGCTTCTTCTCGTAGTTTCTGACTGCGGAGTTAGAGGCATCCCCGGCACGGAAATCGCCATAACTAGTTAGCACGTCCGAAAAACTAACTCCCTCCACAATGGCAGGTATTTGGCTTTCGTCCGTTACACCCTCAGCTCTCTTTTCAGCTATTCGGGTTAAGATAGCATCATCAATACCGCTAAATTTCGTTCTTAATGCTGCTAAAATCTTTTCTTTCATACCGTATGAATTTTAATTAAAAGTTCGTGGTATAAAAGTAACTAGGAAGTATGTGAGTGGGAAATTTTAAAAGGTGGGATATACGACAATGGGATTATTGTCGTGAAATCAAAAGGAATGAGCATAAAAAAAAGCCGTCACTTTTTAGAGTAACAGCTCGTAATAGAGAAAATTTCGCTATTTATTTGGAAGTAAAGATTCGAAATCTTCTCTGTCAATATCTATAAAATCAGAGATATCTTCATTTACTGGGGCGTCTTCTACTAGTTTTAGGAAGTCTGAATATATTATTTCTTCTGTTTTTTCGCGTAATGGATTATCAGTTTCAGCAAGAAGCTCTTTTATACTTTTTGCTTGTCGTTTTTTATCTTCTAATTTCATAACCTTATCTCAATTTCTTTTCCAGTCAAATCAAAATATAAGTTCTGAAGCTGGTGAAATGATTTTATAGGAATGAAACAGCATTCCTTATCATTATCAGCGGGTACAACATGATTAAATGTATTATTATCTTTAACGATAACCAAATAGCAGTAGTCCATTAGCCCTTCAGGCTGATATTTAAACTCATATGCAATTCTAGGAACCACCCGAAAGGTTATCCTGTTTCTAATCTTCTCAAATTTGCATTTCTCAAGTAATTCTTCTGTAATAGGAATAGGAGTGCAGTCTTTCGCATTTAATTGATCATTTTCAAGACGTGTCGGAGTGACAGATTCTTTAGAAAATGTTCGTACATTGATATACCCAATTGATATTCCAGTAACTTCAACTTGGTTACCTTGATATAAAACATTGTTTCCTATTCTCAATTCTCTAACGTCTATCATAATTGTATCATTTAAAATTCCAACATTGAAGCTGGAGGTATATTTAGTACTCTACACAACAACCTGACTGTTTTCAAAGCAAGTTCTGAACGCCTGAAAATATAGTCATTCTTTCCCTATCGGATAATGTTCTTCTTCGTAAGCGATTACGATATTAGACACATCGATAAGTTCCACTGCATTCTTATCGTTTGCAGGAGTGTTGTCATCAACTAATGGTAAAAGCTCTTCTACTCTCGCCAATGCAGATTCGTATTGTTGCTTAGTCACTTTAGCCATTATATAGTCGGAGTTAAATCAACTATCATTCCTAAAGCAGAAGCAATGCGATAAAAAGTAGAAACCTTGGGTTCTGCCTTTCCCGTTTCTACACGGGAAATATAAGACTTACTCAATTGGCAATCCATGCTGTTTCAGAAAACTAAGCTTATCCCAATATCCTCTTTGAAAGATGATTTTATCGTTTTGTATGTGAAAGAATCCACATCCACGAAGCCCAAGAGGATCTTTCCATTCTAGTATAGCCCATTCTCCATCTTCAAATATATTTTCTACTATGCAAATCATTTTTGCTGTTGCAAATTCATATACAAACATTTCGCCAATAGCCATTTTGCCTACTACAGGTTTATTGGGGTCACTTTATCTTCTTGGGGATTTAACATTTGATTAAAAAGCTTATCTTTGTCACATGAAATCAAATACCCTGCCTAACTCACTCGAGGTTTTATCCTTATTTCTTCCATCAGGCTGCCTTGATTATTTTGATGTCACGGACTACAGCAACATGGATACTTGTTATATCATTAGTTTAGAAGAGAAGAACCTAATACCTTCGGAATATGTTGGCCTTAGTCTGGTCTCTAAAGGCTTCCATGCCGAAATAGAGATCCAAGATTTCCCCGCCCGTGGCAAAGCTGTTTATCTCCATATTAAGCGTCGTCGTTGGGAGGATAAAACAACCGGGAGATGCTATAGTCGCGATTGGAATTTAGTAGCCACCGGCACTCGCATTACCGCAGAGTTCGGTGCTTTTTTAAAAGAATTACTTGGAAACTCATGAAGTAAGTATCAAAAGTGTGGCCGATTTCAGTTATTTAAAGCCTTCGGTTTTGACCGACTATTACAAGAACCATTTAAGTGACTTCCTTTCTTGGGATCAACTCTCCCACGCAGAAGATTATATCCTTTTTCCTGAAAATATGGGAGCTAACCTTTGTATTGACGAGACTGCATTGAGTAATGGGGAATTGGTCACGAATGTGATTAACAAGTCCGGGCATGGCAAAAGGGGTACTCTTGTAGCCATAATAAAAGGTACCAAATCAGAAAATATCGTGAAGTGTCTGAAGAAAATCCCGCAAGAGCTACGGGATATGGTTGAAAACATTACCTTGGATATGGCTAACAGTATGTACTCCATAGCGCGTCAAAGCTTCCCCAAAGCATTGCAGATAATAGACCGATTTCATGTCCAGAAACTAATGCATGAGGCTTTACAAGATCTCAGAATACAATATCGTTGGCAAGCTATGGACGAAGAAAATAAGGCCATGAAGAAAGCTAAGGAAAATAAAGAAGAACACGTTCCTGAAAGATTTGACAATGGGGATACGTTAAGACAATTATTGGTAAGAAGTAGGTACTTGTTATTCAAATCTCCTGATAAATGGAGCCAATCACAAGAGATTAGAGCCGATATACTCTTCAAACAGTATGATGACCTCAAACAGTTCTATTACCTAGCTTTGCATTTAGGCAAAATCTATTCTACAAGCTATGACAAGGATGTGGCACGTCCTAAATTGGCATTGTGGTTCAACAAGGTGGAAGAATGGGAATATCCACAGTTTAATACAGTCATAAGAACTTTTCAACAGCACTATGAAAGAATTCTAAACTTCTTCGTAGGCAGACAAACCAACGCAGCAGCAGAATCATTCAATGCTAAGCTAAAAGCATTCAGAGCAGACTTCAGAGGGGTAACAGATATGAAGTTTTTCTTGTTTAGAATAGCTAAACTATATGCCTAATCAAATGTTAAATCCCCAAGAAGATAAACTGAGCCGTTTATTGGCTACTTGATGATTTATAGCATCTTGGGCATATAAGTCTGTAATGCTAGCTGCATCCGCAGCATTAAAACAGTCAATCCATTTTTTTAGAACTTCTTTTGGAGTCATAATTTTTTCTTCTTTATGATTTTGTATTAATGTGTATCTCTATGAAAAGACCATCAACGCAGAAGCAAAAATAGTATAAATTGTATAATTATAGAACTTTACGATGACTCTATTTTATAAAAAATAGCGGCAACTCCAATGAATCACCGCTTAAATGTTCCTAATTACTGTATCTGACATAAATTGTTCAGCTATTACATAGCTGGATTTAAATCAACTGTTAACCCCAAAGCATTAACAATCCGATAGAAGGTCGCAACACTGGGAACGGTGGTGCCTTTTTCAATACGGGAAATATATGATTTATTAGCCCCGATACGCTTTGCCAGTTCCTCTTGAGTCAATCTTGCATTCTTCCTTGCATCAAGCAAAATCTGACTGGTGTAGAAAGCATAGGCTTCTTCATCAAACTTTGCACGTTCAGGAGTACCCGGTGCTCCATATTGTGCATCAAGCGCTGCACTGTAATCTCTGATTTTGTGATCATTTGTCTCCATAATAAGCCTCCTTTATTTTTAGTGCCTTTTCAACCTCTCCAGATGGAGTTTTTTGTGTCTTCTTTTGGAATCCATTAAATAGAACAACAATCTGCCCTTCGTCAAAAATAAAAAAGACACGGTAAACATTACTATTGTATTCCATACGAAGTTCATACAATCCATCACGTATGAACTTAATGAATTTGACAGGCATTCTTTCTTCAGTTTCAAGCAAAGAAATTATATAGTTCAATTTTATAAGTTCTTTAGCTGAAAGAGTTGCTATAAAGCTCTCAAAGTAACCGCCATATGTGATTATCTTGCGTTTCATATCACAAAAATAGCACAAGTTACACAATTATGCAACTTATAGACGAATTTTTTTATAAAAAAAAATAGCGGCAACTCCGAAGAATCACCACTATATGTTCTATTTGTCTTGTATTGAAATTATAAACCCCGTAATTTTTCTGACTAAGAAGCTATTTTCTGTTCTTTTTATCCGATTTTATTATTCATTGCAGCCTGCTCCTCTTCGATTTCCTTTAACTCACTCTCTATGCGATCCGCATTACCGGCAAACATAATACCTTCCCTTCGTGACCAAATCTGCCCATCAACAGCAGTTACCGCAGTAGTAACTTTATCAGCGATATTATCAAGCCTATAGGGAACGATATCCACATCAATATCAATCGTTTGTGAGGCTTTGTCAAACTCATAAGGATTAATGGTGCCCAAAGCGGACACAAGGAAGTTCACACGCCTTTGCATAAAATCACCTATGACTTCCGCATGGTTCTCAACTTGTAAATGAGTGGATAAGAATACATAATCAAAAGCTACACCGGATAAAGCGTTACCAGATCCTTTCAAACTCTCAAAGCTGATCTGAGGAGTATTAGTCATGGAATAGGCTTTCTCAAACAAAGTTTTCAATTCGAGTTCTATTGTTGTTGGCACTTGATCCCAAGTCAGGTACGAAGCTCCTGCACCCTCTCCCATCAGCTTTACAATACGATCTTTCTTCTTGCCTGTGAATCCCTCTACATCACCAACTAATTGCAGTATGGGGAAGAAATGGTAATCTATACAGTCTGCATAACTGGAAAGCAACTTCTCCAACCGTACACGGAAAGTCTTAATCTTGTGGCAATACGTCTCAGGACGGTAGGCATAAAGAACAGGAAGTTTTGGGAATCCATGTTTGAACGACTTACCTTCCGGGGTGGACCATGTTTTGTTCAACTCCCACTGATAAACAGAATCCTTTGTCACTGTCATAAACACACTTATTTCTGTATCATCCAAATCTTTCTTTTTAAACTCACGGGAGATGGCGACTAAATCCCCGTAATCATCAAAGAACGGGTAAAGTTTATCACCCCTGAATGGAGACCACAGCACACTACGAAGCTTCTTTGTGGGTTTAGCCTTACCTCCGAAAGCAGTCTTCACCTTTGCCCAAAACTTAGTCCAGAAAGAGTCATCATCAGTCACATACCAATATTCGGCTACTTCCTGCTCGGATAACCAAGAACGCACAACTCTCTTATTCTGGTATTTGATCTTATTCTTTTGCAGCACTGACTTCAAAGCAGCCAATAATCCTTTTTCGTTATCATCGGAAGGTGTGCAATCCATTGACGGCTCGGTACCAACGGTGAAAGCCGTTTGAATATTCACAATATCCTGTTCCAAGGGTATGGTAATACGGTTTACTTCTTCCGTCTCGTACTTTGCTTCCACCTCATACGTTTTACCCGCCTTCTCATCAAAGATCTTCTTTGCCTCCTCTTTGAGTACCTTGCGATCAGGATACTTTTTCTTATCCGTCATTATCTCGTGAAGATCAGGGTTCCAGTCTTCCCACAATTTTCTACGGTCGGGAAGCTCTGTCTTTCTCCCTTTCTTGAGGTATTGAATCTTCTGATCAATATCCTCTAATGCTAATATTTCTTGTAAACTTATCATAGCCAAATATCTTAATGCGTAAATACTCCTGTTAAATCTTTCGGCTTCAAAATACGTCCCAATAGGCATCCAAGCACATAGTACCTAATTGAATCGCACAGATGATTATCCTTGTCAACGGGAGTGTTGATATAGTTACCGTCCTTATCTTTATCCCAAACGTAATTCCGAAGCTCTTTAATGAGATTATATGACCGTTCTGTGACAAACAGTTCCATGTCTTTGATTTTTTCAATACCTGCAATAATAGAACCTTTGCCATCAATGGAACTCTTATCTACTGGATAGATGTTTACGCCTCTGTTCTTTATCTCCTGAATTAAACGAGGATCGGCAGATTCGGAAAAGACTTTTAATCCCCACGGCCTTAGTGTGTTGGCTAAGTCATTGGTAAGCATCCCCGCTTGATAACACAGTTCATCCACGTAAAGAGCGTTATCAATAATACCACATCTTACAGTTGCAGAAACGTCGTTACTATATCCGAAGTCTTGCCCCAGAGCTATTTTCTTTGCCCATGCCGGGAACTCCTTCACTATGCCCCATTTCTTGAATACAGCTCCTTCAGCCACATCCGCCCAACGACCGATAACCGTATGGCCATACTTCTCTGGATTTTCTACCTTCATCCTTTGAACTTCATCAATAAACTGCGGAGAAAGGTTGTCTACATTGTCCAGATAGGTCGTATGGATATGCAGCACATTGGGATGAGTGGAGATCTGAACATCCACACCGTCAATGTTGACAAGCTTATGAGTATTTTCTATGTATCGCTTGTAGATGAAGTGATTGGAATCCGTCGGATTCATGATAATGATGATCCGGTTCTGGATTCCTTTCTGACGGATAGAGAGCATGATCTTTTCAAAGTCCTGCTCGCTTGTCCACTCTTCCGCTTCATCACAGACAAAAGTCGTTATCCCGTGAATGGATTTTAGCTTTGCCGTCTGGTTCCCAGATGAAATTTTTATTCCCCGGAACATGATATGACTGCCCGTCATCTTGTTTATCACATCCGTCTTAGTGCTGGAGAAGTATTTGTCGGTACCGTCTAGTTCTATCTTCTCCATCATTTCGGGAATGATAGACATGTTAGCGGAAACCATTGTATAGCGGGTGTAGAGTACCTGATGAACAATCCTTTCGGCCGGAGTGAGTTCAAAAGTTAATCGTTCTATGAAGGTGGCTGCATTGAAAGACTTCCCGGAATTATGCGTTACTGTACCGTCTGAATGTAAATAATGTTGATTTCCATCGAGACAAATTCCACACCAGTCACCTATGCCAGCAGGCTCTATTGCAAGCTGAGATAGATGCCAATCTTTGTTTTTATGTACTTGTGATTCATGAACTTGTTTTCTCGCTACCTTACATGGAATCTTCCACACATCTCCGTTTATGAAAACTCGATATACAAGGCCGCAATATTTTTTATTACAATATGCATCCTTGCTATTAATGCTCGTTCTAAAGCCAAGCGTATCAGCAATGAATTTTATTTGTTTTGCCAAACCCTCATTCTTTTGTATTATCTCGTATCCGTTTTTACTCATGTATCCATCGGTATCGAGCAAACCAGCTAGTACTTCAAGCCTCACTTGCTCACTATTTGATATATAATCTTGTGGAACGTGTTTGTTATTTACCAAATCATACTCACGCAAAATATCCATAATCGGATTAGTTAAGCCACCTCTCTTAGCAAGCCGTAATGTTTCAGCTTTTCCCCTAACTCCATTAACCGTAAGTAGTAAGTTATGCCTATTTACATAATCTTGAATATATTGCTTTATTTCTATGTCTGGAGTCGTAATTTGAGGAAATATACTAGTACCATCTCCAAGCCATATTCCAAGCAAATAAGGATCTAATTTTACGGATTTATGTTTATAGGGAATAGAGTTTGTTTTATAACCTCTAAAATGTTCTTTAAACCTATTACTCTGATTCATGAAATCAGTCACTTTCATGTCGGTGTATTCTCCAAAATTATTATATCTTCCTTCATTTATAGATGCTTGACTTTTCTTTAAACTAAGGATGTGCGCATCATTTACGAAGTAATCTTTTGCACTTGTTTGCCGAACACGAAACATCTCACTTTGGCCATACATTGTAGCGAGTACTTTACGAGGAGTACCATTATCTCCCATAACGTAATCTCCGACTTTAATATCCTTAATTTGCTTTATTGTCAAATCAGCCATAATGATCTCTTGTGTAGGTGTTTCACACCCACGCCCACCAGTGATAAGGATAATAAACTTCTCCTTATCGGTGTATAACGGATGGTAAATAGTCTGCGGGACAATCATTTGCCTACCTCCTTCTTAATCCAAGATTCAATATTAACACCTTGATTGATCTCTGAAGGGATATCGCTCGCATCTTCATCTTGTTTGCGTTCTACCTTTCTCCACTCTTCATCATAATGGTACAAGATAACAGATTGGGCATGTAAACTTGGCGGAAGCTCATTCTCCGTTTCGGTAGTTTGTATTTCTTCATCATCCGTGACAGTACCATCCGATAATCTTATTTTTCTAGTGGTAACGCTTTTATTTTTGACTTTGACACCTCCCATAGCCATAGCAAAAAACTTGGCTCGTACGGCAGCAGTTATAGTCCTACGCCCGCGCGATAGCACTTCGGACAATTCTGGATATTTATTTTTTATCTCACAAAAATGAGTAGGATTCAAACCAATAGTATAGGCAATTTCTTTATCCGTGAATCCCTTTTTAGCATATTGCTCTACCGACTTCAAGAACTCTTCACTCTTGTAGTCATACGTTGGTTTCCGACCTACTTTCTTCTTGGGTTCACTCTTATCCATCAGTCTATCCTTTCAATTATTTGAGAAAACTCTTCACCATCAATGAACTGTTCTCCAATGTCGAATCCGAACTTTATCATAAACGATTCTTTCGCCTTTCTATTGGAGAATGTCAAACACACATAACTTTCAGCACCTCTATCGTCTTCATCCTTTTCTTTAACCACTCTATCTTTGTTGAAAGCAGTGTCTACTTTTCTTTTAAGCTGATTTACTTCGGTATCTTCGCTCCATGCTGGAGTGTTATCAACCACCCCTTCGATATCCTGTAATGAAGGGATATCCAATCCGAGAGACTCCAAATCGAACTCATTAAATCCTGCACTATCAAAGTCAATATCAGACAACAAGTCTTTCAGCATCTCGTTATCAAAATCTCCCTGAACACTACGGTTATTCATGAATAGGTTTTGCTCTTTCTCTTGTTTTTCGGTCATGTGAACCACCTCCACCTTTATCTCGTAGTCATTCTCTTTTGACTCAGGCTCGTATCTGTTCACTTCATCCATAACAGAGATCCGCTGATGCCCAGATACAAGGTTTCGGGTATCTTCGTTCCAAACAATACCACCCAACATACCTACCCGTTTTATATTGGCTTTCAATTTCTTTTTTGCTTCATCCGAAATTGTTCGAGGGTTGTATGTAGCCAATCTTATAGAACTCCGCATGACTATTCTCGTCTCCGGCTGTAATATCTTATTTTTTGTTGTCATACCTGAATAGTATTTGCTCTGAAAGAGGAAACTCCTTCAAAATCTTTTTTAAATCATTGGGATAATACTTTCTAAGAAAGAGGAATACATCTAGATCAAAGGTAATCCCATTGCTCACTTTACTCCTCACTCTGCCACTCTTATCGTAGGTTACGTGCTCTGGTATAGAATAATCAACTGGTTTTGGCAGACCGTTCACTTGAATATACTTTAATACCTCGGCATTTGTCCATAAGGCAAGTGGGTAAACGTTTCCTGTTTCAGTAGTGAAATTATCGCCAAACATTTTTAATCTCATGCGCTTCATAAACCCGTCAACACCTTTCATTCCAGAGAAAATGTATTTTTCACCTGTCTCTTCTCTAATCATAGTCTCAATCTCTTTCATCTTGACTATTTTCGTATTAGGATCTGGTTCGCAAAAAACGCCAGATCTTCTGACATTTGACAAAAGAAAGTGAGGTATCTGTTTTATAGTCACATTGGGGTATTTTTTTAAATTGGATTCTATCCGACTTTCAATGTGATCCAATCCCTTAACAAAATACATAAAGTAACAGATCACCTCTTTGAACTCTCTAGAAAGCATATCAAGAAGAACAATGCTATCTTTCCCGTTGACCGAATAAAACAGTACAGCTCGATCAGTTTCTTTCCTGACCGAGCTAATAATTTCCCGTGTATGGCTAATCTTACTCATAACTAACCACCACCACCAAACGCAGCTCTCAAATCTCCACGCTTCTGTTCTCTATTACCAAACCCTCTTGATGTACCTTGGGCTGACTTACCAGCATTTACACGAAAAGACCCTCTTGCACCATTCACGGTAGAGGTGACACCTGTTGTTTTATTGATTCTGTTTCTAACTCAGCAAAACATTTTAATGATTAAACAATTATTTAAACTTCTCTGTATTCAGCTCACTTAGAATATGGCCCAATTTATATTCCATCCAACATGAAACATACTCTTCGCCATTCTCTTCATAAGTTATGTTCTTCCCATCTTCGTCTAATGGGTATACGATCTTTGATTCTATAACTTCGACTGTTAATCGGGGAGAATCCTTCTGTCTGCCATTAATCAAAAGAAGAGCTTCGTACTCGATGACAGCAACGTCAATGCTTTCATCTGGATTTTCGGTTATATCCACATACCTTTTAGCCGTATTGGGCAAAACAGCTCTTGTTTCGACCTTCTGCTCACCTTTAAGGATTTTCACGAAATTATCTTTCGTTATCTGTAAAGTTAGTATTTTCACAATCGTGTCAATTTAAAAAGTTAATATTCTAGTTGCGGGTGCAGGCTCTGCCCCTGCGATCTCTACCAAGTTAAAGTAGCGAGATGACTATACTTCTCTAACCCGCTGATAATACCTCAAAGGTACTAACACGCACTAAGTTAGAGAAATTATCTAAATTGCTATGTACGACAACAAAGCCATTGTCGTACATTTATCGTCATTATTAATAGCCTGAACTCTTTACCATACCTTTAGCCAGAAAATTAATGTAGTTCATAACATCACCATTCATAAAGTCTATCTTTCTAAATGTATTCTCTACTTGCTTTCTAATGTTTGCAGGCATTGAATAGATGAAGTCGATCAGCATTTGAATCGTTAAGCCGAAATTGCCTTCATTCTCTAAAAGGTTTGTTTCTGAACTAATATTCTTCTCTTCTAATAATATTTCTAAGTACTTCATAATCGTATGCATTTAATCAGTTACACATTTATATGTCTTTATTAGATGTAAAAGTAATACAATCATAGCACAATTCAATCTCTATACAGTTAAATAATGTTATACAAATACATTACATAAAGCTCCAGTATTGTAGTATATGTATTTTACTCCTATATTTGCATTACACTAAAAATCAGTGATATGCTAAAATTAGAAGATGCAATGAAAGAGAAAGGCGTAGGTGTTACCGAGTTAGCCGAACGCCTTGGAGTAAATAGACAAACAGTCTATTACTATATAAAGCAAGGAGATAAAAACCCATTGTCCCAGTTACAGAAAATTGCCTCTGCTTTGGGTATATCTGTCCTTGATCTAATTGTGGAAGAGAAAGAGGAAGGTGTTATCATTTGCCCCAACTGTGGAAAGCGTTTTAAGATGGAGGAGTCACACATTCCACACCATGAAAACATACGTGGAAAGGAATACTATCAATGAATATCGACATTATCAAACAAGAACGATATGGAAGATATAGAAAAGGCTCTTTATAAATATTGCGAAGCAGTCAGAAACGCCATAGAACAATGTAAAAAAGATGGATACTTTAAAAAATTCCCAGATGGATGTTGTGGAATGTCTTCAATATGGATATATGATTATCTCAAGTCAAAGGGGATATTAGGTGTAGAATTTAGAAAACAAGATTCTTTTATAAAAAATTATCATCATGTTTGGGTGCATTGGAAAGGTTACGACATGGATATTACAAGTGACCAATTTGATGATGACAATACTAAATATCCGCCAGTTTATGTTGGCAAGGGAGATGACTTATATAAGTCATATTACGATAATACCAATAGAGAAGACCTTTTTAGATTGGAATATATTGGAAGGCTTTTTGACGAATCATTGATAAAAGACCTTGAGGCATTATATAAAAAATTAGATATTAGAATAAATTGGGGGTGCTAAACCCCAGTTTTATTCTAATTTGATAAATAATCTCCCAAATGTTTGCAAATACAATATCGAGTACCGATAAAAAGACACTAGTATGAAAATAGCTAATTATTCAGAACTAAGAAATAACCTCAAGAGTTATCTTGATGGGGTTATAAATGATAGTGAACCGCTAATTGTTCACCGTTCGGGGAATGAAAGCGTAGTCGTTATTTCTTTGGAAGAATACAATTCCATTAAAGAAACCGAATACATTATGAAATCCCCTACCATGATGGATATCATCCGAAAAGGTGATGAAGAAATGGAAAATGATGGCGGAACATCTGTAGATATTGACGGCCTATGGAAATAAAACTGCTTGAACAAGCCAAGATAGCCCTCGAATATTAGAGGAAACAGCGAATTATTCTCAATGAGATACCACTATTCTAAAAAATGATAGGAGAGCAAATCCACTCTCCTATCATAAAACTAACCCTTTAACTTTCAATCGACTAACAATTTCGGTGTAAAGGTATTCTATATCCCTACTAAAATCAGCATAGTTTTGATACAAGAACACGACATCGGCGCAATTGTCGGATATAGTGCTTTTAGAATGGACACCTAGAACTTTAGACATCTCTTCCCGCAATCCACAGGCGGTTTTTCCACCGGCTAACGTACTGGGTGAAAACAAGTACAAAATGATAAAGATAAATTTCTTCCTTTGAGTTACACTGTCAACATCCGGTGGACAGTTCATTTCATTTAACGTCTCAACAAACACCTTGTAGATTTCGCCAATAATGCTTCTATCTGTCAATATTGGAGTAGCTAGGGCGTTTTCTTCTTCTGAAAGTTCTGACTTTTCGATTCTGATCTTTTTAAGTCGAATAATTTTATCAAATTTGAGTTCCATAACACGATTAATTTTAAAATAAAATAGTATTTTTGTATTGTAATCGTGTAAGGGAGGATTCAGTGGTGGTGCGCTTGGTTCTCCTTTTTCATTTATCGGCCTATCCCTTTCTTGAATAGTCTTATTTTTTTCATTAATGCCCCTACTCCGCACCATTGCAGAATAGATAGCACCCAAAAAAAAAGGAGCTTGATAAAAGCCCCTTTCAAAACAGTTAATACAATTTATTTCCTAACTTTATCATTTGGACATATCATTATTTTTATATTTCTTTGCAAAAAAAATCTATAATATGAAACTAATCGTAAACATTGTTATTATTCTAATAACTATCTTAGCTTTAATCATTATTGTGGTTATTGGTTTGGATGTACAAAACCTTAAATGGGGCTCTTCTGCAAATGCTCAAGGCATAAATAGCATTTTAATTAATTTATCATATAGCTATATAGCTGGTGCCATTTTTTACTTTTTGGTTACAACCATACCTTTTTATTTGAGAAGAAAGAAAATAAATATTGTCATTAAAGACAGGCTAAATATTATTTCAGCAAGTACACAAACAATCATATTTGCTTATGATCCATCATCAATCAATTTTACGCTTGAACAAATAGAAAAGATAGATTTGGACAGAATTAATGAAGAAGAGCTATTGAATCTTTTTAAAAGATCAACAGTTTTTGATATTTCAAATGTTGCAAGACAAATTCTTCCACAAGCAAATACTACAATTTTTTTCACTGTAAAACAGTCATTACAGGTAATTGACAAAGCTATTGAAGAAACAGTTAGCAACTATTCAGATTATCTTTCTGAAGAACAAATAATTCTTTTAAATAACGTAAAGAACTCAAAGTTCAAGAACATGATTTTTTCATCTACTGATGATGCCTTTAATAGGGTAATGTTCAGCCAACCTCAAACCGTTAATTCTTTAGCAGAATACTTTGTAGTTTTTTGGAAAGACGTAAAAGAACTAAATAGCATATCAAAATAATTAACACTTTATTTCCTCGCCAGTATATTGTAAGCCATAATATTCCTCTCTATTTAATTTTGAATTTTGAATTATGCCTTATTCTAGTTTTGTGCCAAAAACTAGAATAAAGGATTCTGTTATTTTAATTTCTGACTAATTTTTAAACAAGCATTAAACAGCGATTCTTTGCCGAATAACACCAATATTTTTCTTTACCAATCCTACTATCCTGTCATGGTATTCTGTACTCTTATTGCAAACACTACGGGACTGGACCATATCAAGCCTTATCTGTATTACCCTCTTTTTCATTTCTTTTCCTCCTCTTCAAAAGTGAATAATATACGGTCACACCTGTAGATTGCGTGTAACTCTTTTCTTGTTCTCTCGAGATCAGCCGTTTCTATCGGCCCATTGATGATTATATGGGAATTATCATCAGCGATTAATTTTGCTTCTTTTATTATCATAATACATAGCTTATTATCTGCATGGCCGCAAAGAATGCAATCATGCAGAAGATGAATTTTATAATTTGCTTCATACGTTTAGCGAATTTGAATTGGGTAAGAATCTAACATATCACAAGGTCTATTTAAGTTAATACGCATCCATATTACGTTAATCAGTTAACTAAACCTTTCGATATATTAAACCATGTTATAAATGAGGCCATAATGCACTGAATATTTGGTGGGAGCCCGAATTTCGATACCTTTGCAGTGTGTTTTTCATAGTATTAGATTTAAGGTTAACAAAGGTTGGAGTCAGGCGTGACTCCTTTTTTTATTTTATGCCTATAGGTCATCAAAGTGTGATTTTCTATCGTTTTCCAAGACTAAGTTTATAAAACATCGAATTATGAAAAAACTTAGTGCGAATACAATAATGATCTTAGGTGCTGCTCTGATATGTATATCGAACATACTAAACTTCTTATCAAACCAATATCCATCGCATCCCATTAAATTCTTTCAAGGGGTTGCCCTAGGCCTGGGAGCGGTAATCCTTGTCTGGGGTATCGTGAAAAAATTTAAGAGCAAAATGTAGTTACCCTTACTACTGCTTATTCCTGATTCGAAGAAATCCTCTTTTCTCTGTTTCTTTAAGTAGCGGAAGATCTTCCTCTCGTATTTCTGCCGGAGTTTCTCCATTGACAGTTATGTCGGGTGGCAGATTGAATTTCTCCCTTATGCGCCGGATACTTTCCGCATCTTCTGTTATCCAATAAATTGTTAGTTTCATTTCTTCAGGCTAATATTATACTCACATAGATATTCTCCTATATCCCGCTCCGCAATATACGGGGAAGGGCATTCGCCGTTATAGATCAGCTTCAAGGCCTCATTTTCTCCTTTCCATGCATTCCACCATGTCTGAGGGGAATAACTCTTCGGGAGATTTGGGAAAAGCCCGCAAAATGCATTAAAATCGTTCTTCGCTTTTTCGTTAATATCCCGTATGTAATCGGTTCCGGAGACAATGCATTGTGCTGCCATATTGATTTTCATGAATCCTTTCTCTTTTCGCTGCTCGATCAACCTTTTTTCATTTCTGTCGATAGCTTCGTTTCTCTCTGTCAGGAAGCGTCTTGCCGCCGTCATCATCTGCTGAATATTCAGAGAACTTCCCCATACGAGTTGTCCGTACCTGCCGATCTTGCAGCCCCGAAAGAAGTATGACAGTTCAGCCAGATTCAGGTAGTAGTACTCTGTGGCGATAAGTAGTGAAGTATCCGCAAACTGGTATGTGGTAAGTCCTGTATCTGCATTCTTGCACAAACTGCGCAAGTGTTCTGATATGATTTTTATCACCGTATCGTTCCCAAAAACGACCGACACGTCGGCCAGAGTTGGTATCTGCCTGTTGGCTGCGATGAGCTGTATGTCGGTAACGGATTTTATTTGTGCAATGGCACCGCCCCATTGTTCAACCAATTCGGACGACGTTAATGAGTTCTTTAATTCCTGCTGAATCGGCGTTAGTTCCATCTTCTTCGTTTGTTGTATTGAACGGACCTGAGAAGGAAGTATCAGCATTTTTGTTTCTTCCATTGAATTTCTCTTTATTTGCCCATGTGGCCAGTCTTTTTGCGACTTCCCAAGTGGGCTGTTTTTCAAATCGCATCTTAGTTTCACTTTTGTTCATCTCTGACCAATAGTCGAAAAAGGCCCGGATCATCTCTTTACCATATTTTTCCATGTATGGAACAAGATTTTTCCCAAAGTCTTTTTTACGTGAGAGAGTAGCAGCTTTAGCTGCGGCTAGTTTCTTGGCTTGTTCGGCTTTCTTTTGCTCTACGTTAGTAGAGTTTTCTTTAGGTTTAATATTCTTTCTATTTACTTTTACTTTACTTTGTTCATTATCGGCATGATTAATTGAATTGTTTGTGCAATCAATTGGATTATTTGCACAATTAATTAAATAATCCTTGATAATGAAAGTTTCTTTTCTTTGGTAAGTAGCAAGAAAAAACCTTTTTTGTATTCCATTTGATGTTAATATATTGTATTTTTCATACATATCTCTTGAGAAGAATTCAACTTGCAATGCCTTTAGCAATACTTCTTTTACTGCACCCTCGGAAACCCCGACTGTATCGGCAATAACAAAAGGCAAATCTTCGTCCCACAAAATATAATACCCATCATCTTTGTAGATATTACACAGCAGGCAAATAAGTATCGAAGTTGAACTTGCACCACATGCACGTGAAATCTTTCTCACCTTAACATCAGTAAAGAAACCTACATCTATCGGGAAATAGTCAATTCCCTGTTTTGCTGGTCTTCCTGCCATATTATTTATGGTTTATAGTCTATACTAGAAATATACATTTGTTAGTTGCTTTCCTTTAGATTCAACCTGCCAAAGTCCCCTACCCGACGGATCGACCAGTTTTAGTTCCTCAACTTTGCCAAAGCGTTTTATATTTCCAGCGAGGTCAACTATCCAACCACATACCTTGTCTTTGTGCGGCCTGATAGCACGCCCCACTATCTGATAATAAAGAGCAAGTGACATAGTAGGCCTTGCTATCACGATAGTATCAAGTTCAGGATAATCAAAACCCGTAGTGAGAACCCCGACATTTGCCACTACAGGAATTTCGCCGGATTTGAAATGCTTTAATATCACCTCACGTGTGGCTTTGGGTGTTTCTCCTGAGACAATGGCACATCCGGGAATTGAATACGTTAATCGTTCGGCTTCTTTTAAGAAACGGGTAAATACGAGTATACCTTTGCGCTTCCCTCCTTCTATTGGATTCATAAGACGCTGAACGATACTAACCAGAAAACTATAAAAGTCTATTCTTTCATATTCTTTCACAACCGATTTATCGGTATAATCCGCACCAGTTGTATTCACCCGTAGATTACCGCTGTCCCATCCAGTCGGTCGTAGATCATAGTAGTTCAATTTAGAAAGAAAGCCCTGATCAAGCAACGTTGATATTTGAACCTGATAGATAACATCTGAAAAGATTCTCGGCCTTGTCCTTGTGATGAACTTTAGCATTGCTCCAAACTCCTGGTTGGATGACAATCTGTAAGGGGTTGCGGTTAGTCCTAATACCTTGCACTTTACCGTCTCAAAGAATGTCTTATACATCCCCTCTTTAGGGTTTACCAAATGAGCTTCATCTACAATGATATTTTTAAAGTGAGTGAATAGTTCAGGATGAGACCTTACACTGCCTATTGTGGCAAAGGTTATCCTGTTTATCTCTTTAGAATTGAATGAAGCTGAATAAATAGAACAATCCAATATGTCATAAGAGCATAGCTTTTTGTAGTTCTGCTCAAGTATCTCTTTTGATGGTTGAAAGACTAAAGTATGGCCATCTAACTTACTTGCTATGTCGGCAATCACCAAACTCTTTCCACTCCCTGTAGGAAGCACCATAATAGCGTTCTTGTCTGACTTTTTATCCATAAAAAAAGCTACAGCCTTGTCGGATGCAGCCTTTTGGTAATCTCGAAGCTTATACATGACTATCTCTTTTTATTTCTTCTTGAATAACATCAAGGTTATCTTCGATATACTCTTTAACTTCTTTGTTGATAGAGCCAAAACGAGGGTTCGGTAATGTCCATTCATCATAAAGCCACATTAGATATGATGCAGGCACATTTGCCATTTTTTTGCCTTTATATTTTCCAAAAGGCATGAGACTTTCATCAGTTAATTCCATAATCCTTTCTTAATCAATTATTTTCAAATCATTGAGATAAAAAACGTCGTCTCCAATTGTAATTTTATCTTTTTCAGCAATCACTTCAAATCGTTCTTGTTTCATCTGTTCAATTAATGCAGAGTAGTATTTAATCAATTGCTCATATTCAAAATCAGAGTATTTACAAATACTCTTCTTCTTCATTTCAAGTAGTAGAATTTTTCTTTCACCGTATTTTTGTATAAGCCCCCGCCTATACCCTTGCATATTGCCTTCTTGAAATCTATTACAATGGCGGCATTGGGCGTTGCAATTTGTTTCATCGAAACGAGTACTCATGTGTTGACGATTAATGTAATGACCACAATCGGCTTGTTCAAAAGGAAGTATCCTACCACAGCTTATGCAACAAAATTGATTAAAGTCAAACCTTTTACTGTCTCTCATTCTTATATACATTGAGAACACCTTATCGAGCTTCGCTTTTAAATTCGGTTTCTTTTTGATTTTAACCCCCGCCTTATCGAATAATGGTAAAGGTTTATCTTTTTTCTTTTTCTTGTATCTATATATCATGCTCTTCATTATTACATATGCACCATTCTAAATTGAATTTTTTCACATTCATAATCTCAACCGTACATCCCTTTTCGAGGTATTTTAGAACAATTCTTTGCCAATCTTTATCTTCATATATAGTATCAGCAATATGAGCCGCAAACGTTTTACCACATCTGCATCGAATTACTTGTACAAACCTTTCCATATAGCTTTCCAATTAAAAGCCCCCGACGGAATTGTCAGAGGCAAAACAACATAATTCACTGTGCGACTTGTAATAACACTTCTATAATTTTTCGGCTTCTTTCAGTCGTGTCAACCGTCTTTCTCAACAGTAACCCATAAACGATAAAAGTCTTTTAGTTATTGCTAACCGCACCCTCTAATGGTTTGTGGAATAAGCAGGGTTCGAACCTGCACAAGTATCGTCTATTTTCGTTATTTCGTTTTCTCAAGCCTTGGTTATCCGCTCTCATCGAACCTACTTTCAACTACTAATAGCCCGGTCTTGGTGACATCCTGCCATATGCGCACTTTGGCATTCCGTTCACTGAGCTTTAATACCGTACACTCCATTATTCCATTTATGCCTACGCCAATAAATAATGGCGTAGGACTTTATTATTATTGTTCAATAATCACGATATCGGGTGCAATAGCCTTGATTGCCTCCAATTGATCGTCAATGACACTATTCTTGTATTCTTCGATTGCTTCGTTAGCACCAGCAGAAACAAGAGATAGAGAAACATCCCGCCCATCCACATCAGCGTAGATCTCGACTTCGATTTCTTCATTTGCAAAACCCTTGAAAAGCGGAATAAATAGTTTGAAAGATTTCGGCAAATTGGAATCAACCACTTGAGAATAGTTATCTACCTTACTGCCATTTTCTTCTTTGCTTCTTTCAATATCCTGATTCACTTTTGCTTTGAAGTTTTTGAGGATGGACACAAGCTGCATATTTTGGGATTTGTCAGTAAAGAATGCCCGGTGCATCTTGATGAATAGCGAAAGCTTGTTTGGTTCCCAAGTATTATCGGTATTGATGCCGAACTCCTTCATCTCTTTTGAAAGCTCAAGTCTACCTGATATACTTGCTTGATAGTAATTGGTTTCATCAATTGTCAAGGTAATAATCATATTATCCCTGTTTACCTTGATATTAGCTGATTTCTGATTGATAAGCCCAATACGCTTTTCCAGCCATCTCAAGGGCGATTCGATTGTGCCACGAATATCTATCTTTTCAGGCTCTTTAGGTTCTAATTGGCAAGCTGCTTCGCCTTCTCTCAATACTACTTCAATAGGTGTACCGTTGTAATCTTTCGGTAACACCAAGTTTAATTTGTTTTCACTCATGATTTTGTTCCTGTTTTACGGTCAATACTAAAAATTGTCTTTTGCATCTCCTGTGGCATAATCGGGCGTGAATAAACAAGTTCGCCAAGCTTATTATAGTACCCCACCATTTTTTCTTCATGATAAAGGATTTTGGCGCATTCCTGATCTTCTACATATTCAGAACCTTTCTTGATATTTTCAAGAAGAGTCTGCTTTATTACATTCAGGGGCTTAAGCTGCTCCTTATATCCTTCCATTACCTCTTTCTTTTCTATCTCAATGTCATTGATTGAAATAGAAGTTTCAGCGAGAGATTCTTTTTTCTGTGCTAACTCATCGGGAGTGAACCGGTGAGTATAACCGATTTCCTCAATTGCATCGGCATTGTCCTGTAAAAATTGCCATCTGTCCTTTTCTTGGACTTCCTGACCTAAAAAATTGTCCATAAGTTAAATCTTTAAATAAATTCTTTATTGTATTCAATCACTTGCTTAACATGAAGCAAAAATTCCCTTTCATCTGCTGACGGTAGATAAATGCTTGCTATTGCAGAACTCCAATTTCTAAATCTCGTTATTGATAAAGCCATCTCTTCTGTGTCAAGGTCTTTGGAACTTCTGAGGTACGTTACTTCCTTACCCTGCTTATTTACCCTTGTGCGCTCGTAAATGGCTTTGTTGCACGTTCGTTTGTAGAAATCAACTTTTACCTCATCAATAGAACAGCCATATTCACATGCGAACCATCCGATGATAAGATGCAAATATGCATTTTGCTTCAATGTCCTGCTGAGCCGTTTCTTTGTCTGCTCAACGACATCTTGGTTCTTTATCGCCCGCTCTGTATCTTCTCTCAGTTTTTGAGCTTCATATTCGTTGACTGTGTTATAGATCATTCCAAACCAAAGATTTTCCTATCAGTTATTAAGTCTCTATTATCTTCCAAAAACCGAATGAACTCTTCACAGTGTGTAGTAAGAATCGGTATATCCCTTTCGGGCACAAAAGTGTAGCTCTCTGTATAAGTTTCTTTAAAGTCTGTAATATTGTACTCAAAAAGCCTCACATCACTACCGTTCTGCATCAAAGCATAGGGATATACAAGATGCTGAAAATGGTTTTTGAACTTAAAAGTAAAATATCTACCTGTGGTCTTGATATCGTGTACAGAAGTTGGCATTAGTTCATCAATCAAACCGTAAACAAGCACATCACCAAAACAGGTTGGAAGAATGGCTTCTACCCTTTGTTGGGTTAGTGCCCCTTTGAAATAATCGGCAAACTCTCTGCATAGAGCGATAGGGAAAAAGAAAGTTCTATTCTTTAATGTGGCATTTAAACCAAGCAGTTTACCTTTTACTTCTTTTGATTTGTACTGAGGCATAGAATCAATATCAGGAGCATTAACATCATCCTGACAAAAATCAACTTCACTGCTATAAACCCTTTCAACTATTACGGTATCACTCTTCCTGTTCTCAATCATGCAATCAATAACCTCATTAAAGGCTGTCCCTCTGTCTGCCGCTTCACTATCAAAAGGTTGCCGATTAATCCTGTCAATTAATTCCTTGAATTGCTGTTCGTGAAACTCTTCCGGATC
Organism: uncultured Bacteroides sp.; assembly: GCF_963666545.1. Lineage (NCBI taxonomy): Bacteria > Pseudomonadati > Bacteroidota > Bacteroidia > Bacteroidales > Bacteroidaceae > Bacteroides > uncultured Bacteroides sp. Next base: position 475,259 of record NZ_OY762899.1, read on the forward strand.
ATGTGGCGGATTCTCACTGAATTCCCAATATTTGTTCCATATTGCATCACTGTTCAGATAATCATTGAAAGCATCCAAAAGTGTTGCATAGAATCTATAAGACGGTTTCATAACTCTATCTTTTCAAACTTAATACCCCTGCCGTTCATAAATTCTGAAAGAGCAATGATGTCCTCACGTGTGCCGGAAACTTTGAAGGCTCTGACATATACGTCAGTCTGAGAAATCACTGTTTCTTTTTTAGGTTCAGGCGCTGTTTGAGTTTGTACAACCGGGGAAACGGCCTTTTCCGATTCAGATTCAACTTTCTCTCTATTGGCTTTCAGGGTGTTGGCATACTGTATTGTTGAGTTGATATTAAGCGTGTCGAGATACAGGGACTTTAATAAGTCCACATCTTCGCCAATAGCTTCGAGAGTTACAATATCATCCTTTATCTTGGCTATCCTTGAATCAATATCCAAATTGATATCCTTTTCTTTAGTAGTTTTATTCAGCCATTTTTCATCGAAGATCTTACTGAAAGGCACAAGAGTAAAGCCTTTCCCATCATAAAGCTTTTGAATAGTGTTCTTCTTATCATCCTTATACTTTTGCTCGCTCTGTTTAACCACAACGTCAATCTTTAAAGAACATTCAGCTATGAGCTTAACGGTATCACTTACTATCTCTTTAAATTCAGAGAAAGGCTTCATAAACTCTTTCTCAAATTCAAGCCTTTTAGCGTTTAAAGCCTTTGAAGCTTTATTCAACATAGCCTTGTCTTTTTTTGCTAGGTCTATGTTTGATTCATTGTAATTTGAAATATCATAGTTTGGAAGCGAAGCTTCAACCAGCGCCTTTATTTGTTTGACGTTGGTAGTCAAGCTTCCTAATGTCTTTTCTGACACGACCAATTCAAGGTCTTTCTCTTGAATATTTAGCTCTTTCATAATAAGCTGGGTTGAAGTTCTTTTTGAATGTACTTGTTAGTCTCTTTATCCATAATAAGATTAAGAGACTTTACTTTTGCAGAGAATAAAGCTCTAGTCATATCCAGAGAGCTGCCTACATGATCGAAAGCCTTGACACGTGAAGCAAAATCATTAGCAGATGAAGCATCGGTGATTAACTCTATCTGCTCTTTTATCTCTGCCATGACTTTAACATATTGTTCTGTCTCAGCCTTTTTTGCTGCTAACATGCCTAAATACGGGTTAATCACATAATCCTGAATAGCGGTATTCTTACGAATAAGATTGCCATTTGCATCAATAATTGTAGGTATTTCCATTACTGAGGGTAAATTACAGGTGTTTTTCCCGTCGTTTCTGGTTGTTGGATCAAACGTGATAGTTCTTTTAGTCCTGCCGTTTTCTGTTCGTGCTTCTATATATCCGAGTAGATCAAGCTCTGTCACAATTGAATTATATGATTTTTCTCTCAGGGATGGGATAAATACCGTATCATCACCCTCTTTTCTTGTATCCCTGTGAGCGACAAACACAACATGTTTATTTAGATCAGACAGGTTTCTCATGAAATTCGAGAACTCTTGATTTATGCCGTTCCAGTCTTTTATTATTGGCACTCTATTACCACACTTGTGAGTGATAATGTAGTCCATCATCTTACCAATGGTATCCACGACAATTGTTTGATATCCTGATAAATTTTCTTTGAGAACATCTAATACATCTTGCCATTTGGATATCTGCACAGTATCTACACCTACAAGATTTGCTCCGTTGATACGCTTAACTCCATTATCGAAGTCGAATAACAAAGGCTTTGGGGTACTCAACGCATAAGTACTTTTACCCATGCCAGGTTGGCCATACACCATCATCTTTATATTTGATGGTAATACTAACTCGTTTGAATTTCTTATTAGTGACATGATTATTTTATTAAAGGGTTATTTGTTAATGTATTCATCCATTTTCAAGGCGTTTAAGGCCGCCTGAATTTCTAATTTCGAGTAGCACACAGGTGAGTTTATAGCCTTTCCCATACGCTTTTTGTGTACTAACCCATCGGATACCAGCTTTTCTAAAAGACATGGTTTTTGACCAATGGATTTAAACCACCGATAAACTTCTCTTTGTTTTATACGATCCGCTTTCGGCTCTACCATTTTCTGATTTGCTGCTGCGCCCAACTCTGCCATATCCATGCAGATATTTTTGAGCTCATAAATTTCAAGTACAATCATTTCAGTTTGATTATTGATATATACCCGGGATGCTCAACCTTTGATACTCTATATTTAATATCAAGCCTGTTCTTAAGCTCTTTCTTAAGTCTTGCATCCCTGTTCCGCCTTGCGGCCTCACTTTTTATCCCTGAATACCTACTGTCATCGTATGGCACTTTCAAAAGATCCCCTACCCTCATTTGATTGAATATCCCTACCGTGGTGTATTCATCTGTAATTTCAATTACTTTCTCCATATATCTGTTTTTTTAATTGTCGTCGAATAAAAAAGGGTGCACAGCTTTCACAAGCAACGCACCCGAACACATAAAAACACTAGTTAAACCTTGCTACACATTGAAACAGGCAGTACATCAACTGCATTACTGTTCCTGTATTTCACAGTCACCTCTTTTGTTGAAGAGTTGTAAGATACTACCGTGCCCACCTTATCAGATGTCCACGTCTTTACTTTATCACCTTTATTCATAACTATAAGTATTAAAAACCAGTCCCGTGAAGTTTCGCTTCGTCATGCCTGACTAAGCACCATTTTACACGGATGAAGGCTACTGCGTGACTGGCTTTGTTAACAAAATCTGCTTAATCCCTGTACTCTGCACAGAGCGTCATAGTCCATTCCGTCATCACAATCTTCATCTTCGTACTGTTCTTTGAGAGTAAATTCAATATCCGCATTGATAAGAGCTAATATCTCAGACTTAGAATCGGCATTATAGGCTCTCTTAACTTCTGCTTCTGTCATAGAAGACACTCTCTCAAGCTCTCTGTATAAATCATCTAAATGTGTCATCTTTATCCTCCATTTCAAGTTCGTTCAACATGCGTTCGCTATTCTTTGATATGTATAGCGAAGCGATTAAAAATACGATTGTTGGGAAAACCATTATTGCCCAATTAGAAGAAGTTATAAGCATTATTACAAAGCTTACAACCCAGATCATTACAATATGCCTTGCTTTCATAATTGTATGTATTAAATATAATTGTGCCCGTGAGTTAATTCGATTCAACTGCTCATGCTCTTTCACGGGCTATTTCATAAAATGGATATTAAGTCCACCGAATTGCTTAAATTCTCATTGCATTACTCGCTAAACCACTACCTTTTCAGGGGTAAACTGTTGATTACTCATTACAGGGGTACAGCACCATTAGCTGTTACGAGGTATAATTACGTCAAAGGGCTTAGTTTTAAGTGAGCGGGTAAAATATTCACTACGTTTGCCCGCTCTATTGCTTTAGGCTATTGTGAGGATGTTTTCAATCTTGAAGCACCTGAAAGCCTGTTTCTCAATATCGAAGTAGGCTATTGTCTTATCATTGCCTTTGCCATTGCCATTTATCAGCATATCTGTGATGCTTTTCAAGAGAGTGCCTTGCGCAGTCCTTATAGAACCGTCTGTTTTTTGATATTGAAAGCTTGCAACGCCTTTACGCATCTTCGTTACCAGTTTCACGATTAACCAAGCTTTCTTAAGAGCAATTGACCAGCTCATTTGCGCAAGACTGAAAATCCGATGAGCCAAACTCATGACATCGTGTCTAAAATTCTTTTTCATCTTTTTGTTTTTATGTGTTAAACTTGTTTTTATGATTAGCAACTATTATCTTTGTTGCGCATCATCATATCGTTATCGTGATGCAAATATACAGAGATAATTCTGTGAATCAAATATAATACAGAATTATTTCTGCATTATAGCATTATTTAACCATTAGACCTGATTCAGAAGAATTATACCTTATTATATAATATATAGCGGCTGTGGATTTAAAAGACTTTGTTAAAGAAACCTTAGTACAGATTACCGAGGGAGTAAAAGAAGCACAAAATGAGTGCAAAGATTTAGGGGGATTGGTCAATCCTATGCTAGAAACGCCTATATCTAATGAAGAAAAATTTGAGATAAGAAGTAAATACTATCCAGCCACTAGTGTTAATTTCAAAGTAGGCTTAACGGAATCAGATTCTACTGGAGCCAAGAAAGGGATAGGCGTATTTTTAGGGAAGATATCAGCCGGAGCAGAAAGTAAAAAAGACACAGAAATTCAATCAGTTACGAGTGTAGAATTCTCTGTAACAGTTGTATTTCCATATATATCAAGGGATGGAAAACATATAACCGTAGCTGATGCTTTTATTAGAGGTTAGATTCTCCCTTTAAATACTCATTAAGGCGTTTTATACTAAAATCATGTTTAATAGAATTATAAGCATCTATTGCACAATTCAACGGATTTGAGTAATGCTCTTTCACATACATCTGATGTAACTTTAAAAAGAATCTTCGATTCTTCCAAAGTACATACTTGTAATATAGATATTTAAACATAACAATAATAATAAAGCGACCAACTCCAAAGTTGCGGTTTGAAGTAAAGTCAGTTAATAATAATTTAGTCGGTGTCATCCGCAACTTGATACGGCACAAATATACAGAATTATTTCTGTATAATGAATAACATTTTAAAATTATGAATACTAATCTAAAAGATCGCTTTAAGGAGTTACTTTTAAAGCTCGAAATTGGACAAGGAAAATTCGAAGAACTGTGCGGTATGGGAAATGGTACTATAAACAATATAAAAATAGGTATCAGTTCACCAAATTTGGAAAAAATATCTAATACTTTTCCCGAAATCAATCTCATCTGGCTTATTACTGGAAAAGGTGAAATGTTCATCGAAAACCAAACAGTAATAACCGATTCTCCAACCTCCAATAAAGATATTAAGATTCTCGATATACGTGTCTGTGCAGGACATGGCATCGGATTTGACGGAGACGAAAACAAGGTTATAGGCTACGTTAATATACCAGAGTTTACAGGGTGTTATGGAATAACAGTTTATGGCGATTCCATGTATGATATGTATATGTCTGGAGATACAATTTTCGTACGTGAAATAAAAGACAAAACGTTGATTGATAACGGTCAACCGTATGTGGTAATCACACAAGAAGACAGATTGCTAAAAATGGTATACATCGAATCGGGAGGGTTGAAATTAGTATCTTTCAATCCAATATGCAATCCTGATGGAAGAAGAAAATATCCAGATATGGAAATCGAAGGAAGTCGGATACTTCACTTATACAAAGTAGTAGGGAAGTTAGCAAGAACACAAATGTAATATAATGCGCTATGACTATTACAACAACTAATAATATAGAAAACTACTCTATAAAATCCTATTTAGGTGTAGTCAATGCAAATGTAGTAATTGGTGCTAATCTATTTTCAGATTTTGCAGCATCTCTTACCGACATTTTTGGTAGCCGCTCTATTACTTACCAGAATAAGCTTAACCTTATTTATAAGAAAGTTATAAACGAATTAGAAGAAAAAGCCAATAATCTAAATGCTAATGCCGTGTTAGGATTGCACCTAGATTTTGATGAAGTTTCTGGTGGGGGGAAATCCATGTTTATGGTTTCAGCATCAGGTACTGCTGTTTTATTAGAAAAGACACTTGAAGATAGATATAGCATGTACCGATTACTTAACGACATTTACGATTATTGGAAAAAAGGGCTTTTTTCAGAAGAGGAATATGATTGTGAAAAGAAAAGAATTATTGCAAATTATAGCAGTTCAATCACAGATGAAAGTAAGATTATAAAAGAAGAAAAAGAAAAAGAAAGAATAAAACAAATAAAATTTAACGATAAAATAGAAAGTGCTAAAAAAAGCCTAGAGATAAGATTGCCTTGCTCTGAAGATTCCATTAGAGCAACAACTACTTTTCAAATAGAAGTAGCTGATTATAGCAAAATATCTTATACAGGGAGTGATTCTATAGAATCAATTATTTCTCAATTCATCAGCCTAAACAAGATCCCAGAAGCCTGTAAATACTATAAAGACAAGACTGGTGTAGATTATAATGACGCTGTAGAATATGTTCTAGACACGTATAATAAAAGACAACTTATCAATAAAGAGACATTTGATAGACTAATAAGTAAATTAAAGGTTCTGAAAAGAAAAGGGTTTATAGAACAGGCAATAAAAGAATATCAAAGTTTCACTTCAACAGATGCTGACATTGCAAAATCTTATATTGACAGCCTGTAGTATTGCAATAAATCACAACACAATATACATAGTCTGTTTGCGCTCGAGTGGCGTAATATAATTTCGGCACAAATGAAAAAGATTCTATTCATATTACTTCAACTTGCTTTTGTCCTAAGCTTAAATGCTCAAGACAATATCAGATATGTAACTACTAATCTGAACATGCGTTCCCAAGCAAATACTTCATCAGAAATAATCTTGATTATTCCTCAAGGTACCTCCGTCACCATTGATGAAGATTGTGACTGCAAATGGATTCCGATTCAGTACAATGGACAAATCGGGTATGTATCGACCAAATACCTCACAAAGCATAAGGTTAGCTATTCAAGCAACATAGAGAGGACTTCTGTAAAGCATTACACCAATTCCAAAGGGAACAGAGTACAATCCCCTACTCGCTATGAATCTGCACCAACAGGAGCAACAGCTTTATGCAGAGACGGGACATACAGCTTTAGCCAAAGCCGAAGAGGCACATGCTCGCATCATGGCGGGGTTGCTAAATGGCTATAATAATTAAATTTAATAAATAGACTATGAAAAAAACATTTATCATCTTATTCTTATCACTTTGTGGATTCATGAGTGCACAAAACAGTATCGGTATAACAGCGATAGAAAGTAACGGGAAAAGCACTGTATTGCTTCCTAATCCAATTCTCAACGATAACGAAATAATAATTCCTCTTATTGAAGGAAAACCAGTTGTTCCTGTCAAAGGGGAGTCATCAAATATCCAACTCAGCAATAACAAGCCGGATTTTATATTTCGACTAATTACAAAGCAAGATAGTATAGAATCAAAAGCTGAAGCGAAAGTGATTAAAAATATCCCCTTTGCTCATGCTAAAAAGGCATCGGATTTTGAACTCGTAAAATTGTATAAACAGGAAGGATATAGAGGCGTACGGATAGATCGTTATGAAGCAGGGAAAGGAATTATCTTAACCGATGAAGATCTTATACCATTTAAAGAGTCTGCTATTAATGATTTCACATTCAAGGTAACTTTGGAAAAACCTTTAGAACAGGGAGAATACACTTTTAAGTTTAAGGGAGAAATACCTGAATGTGATACATATTTTTATGCATTTACGATTAAATAAGACATTACATCAATCAGGACAAGATAAAACGAGAATTACTCCTTTAAGTTTGTAAGTATAGAACGTTGTATTAATCAAGGTTGGCTACTAATAAAAAACATGACTATTATGGAAAATAAATCGGAATCGGAAAAAGAAATTGAAAGATTAACTAAAATCATTGAGGAAAACCCCGAGGATTCTAGCGCATTTTTTCTTAGAGGCATTGTTTTAGATAGCCAGAAACAATACGAAGAAGCGATAAGGGATTACGATAAAGCGATAGAACTAGATCCGGAGAATACGAATATCTATATAAGTAAAGCTGGCGCTTTTCAATTACTAAAACGATACGAAGAATCGATTTTGGATTATAATAAAGCGATTGAATTAGATCCAAACAACGCAAGCGCATTTGTTCTTAGAGGCATGGTCTTAGATAGACAAGAACGATACGAAGAAGCGATAAGGGATTACAATAAAGTGATTGAATTAGATCCAAACAACGCAGATGCATTTTTTCTTAGAGGCATGGTCTTAGATAGACAAGAACGATACGAAGAAGCGATAAGGGATTACAATAAAGTGATTGAATTAGATCCAAACAACGCAGACGCATATATTAATAAAGGACATACTTTAGATAGACAAGAACGATACGAAGAAGCAATTTTAGATTACAATAAAGTGATTGAATCAGATCCAAACAACGCAAGCGCATATATTAATAAAGGAAATACTTTAGGTAATTTGAAACGATACGAAGAAGCGATTTTGGATTATAATAAAGCGATTGAATTAGATCCAAACAACGCAAGCGCATATTATTTTAGAGGCATGGCTTTAGATAGCCAAGAACAATACGAAGAAGCGATTTTAGATTACAATAAAGTGATTGAATTAGATCCAAACAACGCAGGCGTATATTATTTTAGAGGCATGGCTTTAGGTAGCCAAGAACAATACGAAAAGGCAGTAATGGCTTTTGATAGAAATATTGAACTAGACCCTGCGAACACAATAGCATATTATTTTAGAGGGATTACCTTAGGTAATTTGAAACGATACGAAGAAGCGATTTTGGATTATAATAAAGCGATTGAATTAGATCCAGACAACGTAGCCGCATACTATTTTAGAGGCATGGCTTTAAGTAGCCAAGAACAATACAAAGAAGCAATAAATGACTTTAACAAAATCATTAAACTAGACCCTGAGAATACAAAAGCGATTCTTATGATAGGAAAAATTTATTTCCTTCAAAAAAAGTGGAAAAAAGCAGCATTTACTTTTAATAATGCAAAAGAAGATGTATTAGGCGTTCTAACCATGTTTAATGAAACCAAACAAGTTGAAAAAGTCGTTTCATATATGTTAGATCTTAACAAAGAAGATTTTTTCAACAAGACAATAAACGGGAATGGAAAAATAAGGCAATATAAATCTATATATATCATTGTGTTGCAGATTATTTATTTACTACACGTAAAAAGTAAGAATGAAATATCATTTGCACATTATACAAAGAGGTCAACAGCAACATTCTTACTTTTTGAAAACTCTAAATTTAGACTTAATTCGATAATAACAGCCAATGACCCACAAGAAGGTAAAACGCTTATTGAATACCTATTCGGAAAAAAAAGCTTAGATGAAAAAGAAACCAATAGAAATAAACTAAACCATGATTATCAAGCTTTTATTGGATGTTTTACCTTTAATCATGAGAGTTTAAATCAATTTAGACTTTATGGTAAAGAAGCTGACAAAGAGGCGACAGGTGTAAGTCTTGTTTTAAATAAAAAATTCTTTAATGACAAGATGGGTATTGGTTTATTGTCAAACTGTTATTTGATAAAAGATAAGAAAGAAAAAGTTGTTATTGAAGGCGATAAACTGCAAAGATATGCCATATTTAGATGTATCTACATTGATCCTGTGACACACAAAATAGTCTCATTAGGACATAAAGAAGACTATTCTTTTTACAGAGAAAAAGAAGAAATTCCTGAAGAAATTATTGATGAGTATAAAAAAGAGATTGATAACACACTGAAAAAAGTTGAAGAATATTTCAACAAATTATCTACAGAAATCAAAGCTGATAAAGATTTAGATAAAAATATTATTTGTGAACTACTTCTTCCATTACGTTACCTAGTTAAGCACGTAGCATTTAAGGAAGAACAAGAATGCCGGATCTTTGATATAAAAGATTTACAAGAAGAAAAGTTTAAACTGAAGGAAGATAGAGAGGTGAAGTTTACGCCTGATTACGCCCAAATGTATATTGAATATCAGCCGATAACAGATGAGCATTTGGAAAAGGTTATTTTTGCTCCAAAGGCTAGAGGAATAGAGATCTTTGAGAAAGCCGCAGAGCAGAAAGGGTTAGAGGTTAAATGCGAAGTGAGTACCCATCCTTTCTCGTAAGGGGCCCCAATTTTATGACACTAATTCCCTATAAAAATAAATCTCGAGGAGTAAACTCTAAAATAGAATCAACAGGAAGTTTACTTCCTCCTTGTTTCACTTTAGAAATAAAATCATCACATTCTTCACACGTCATTATTTGGGTTTTATATGCCCGCCAAAGGAAATCCATAGTAGTCACATAAACGATATCATTATCATCACAATACTCTGTAATCTCCGTAATATTACTACTAGCTATTACATCATTGTGAAATTTGCAATATGCCATAGAAGCACTTTCTCCAAGACCGTACCTTTTATGCAAAGCAGCATACTCTTTCATTAATAAATAGTCAGGTTGCCACTTTTCAACTTTGATGCAATCAAAAAGAGATAGATATTTATCTAAATAATCACGTGTGGCTTTTTGTTTACGCAATTCATCATTGAGCACAATATCCAAAATGATATACTGATAAGCAGGAAATATCTTATGTAGTATAGGCAAATATCCTCCCTTTATGAAGTGAATAATAACATCAGAATCAATGACTATTTTAGTTTTATTCTTGCTCATTGATTTCTGCCGTTAAATCTACTCCTATTGCTTCCATCAACTCTAAATAGTGACTTTCTGATATCTTCCCTTTGTCAAATAGATCACGAGCTCTTACTCCATAATCGCCAATTACGACACCTTCATTGCCCTTTTCATACAAGGATAAATCGTAACCATATTCTGAAGCAGTTCTCTTTATGGGAATTTTCGAATAGTGATCATATTCGGATGCGGAAATCAGGCCAAGACCTTTTAAGCGTGTTAGTAGCGCTAAATGCGACACAGAAAAATAATGCTCCAATTTGAGCAAAGTGGCTATAGAGACCTTCTTTTCTCTCAGTTCATTTGCGGGCATCATTTTTTTAATACCCATTTCAGGCATCAGAAAACAAGAAGAGAATGCATCGGCAAGCCTTTCTACTGGACTTTCCGAGGCTTGCCCGGGATTGCAACAATGAGGAGTAAAATCCTCTTGAATGAATAAGTGATAAAACTCATGAGCCATTGTAAAATGTTGCCGCCCACGTGAATGATTCGAATTTATTAAAATAAATTTCTTATCACCTCTTTTCAAGCACATCCCCGAAAAGCTATCCGACAAAGGTCTATACAGGGTCTGAACATTCAGCTTCAGAAGAAGGCTCTTATAATTTACGGGTTCCGTATCATTTAAAGAATTCATTTCTCTAAAGTTGTAAGCATCTAGCACTATTGATTCTGGATAGATCTTTGCCATATTAGTATGAGTACATTTTAAGGTAGTTTCTAACAACCTGTTTAAAATGGGATATTTCTTTTATATCTTCATCGCAAGGATTTTCCAAACGGAACGCACAAACCAATTCATCTTTCAAGATGGAACAATCCTCTTCAAAGAGGACTGATAAATCAATGCCATATAATTCACAAATCTTAGTCATGAGTTCATAGGGCATCTCACGATTACCTGATTCATAATTCGCATAAGCGCCTCGGTCGATTCCTAAAAATGCAGCGACTTTACTTTGAGTGTAATTCCAAGCTTCTCTAAAGCTTTTAATATTATCACTAACAATCGTTTTCATAATTTGATGTTTTCAGGATTTTATGACTATAACAAAAAAGATTCTTTCTTTGTTGTTGCAAAGTAACTGATTTTATTTCATTCTAATCAATTCTGCAACACATTTAACATTAATATTTGGATTAAAAGAAAGGCCTCCTATTGTTTCATTAATCTCCGACATTCTCTCCAAAGACCAAATCAAGGACTTTACGATTTGCATCATTTATGGCTGTGAAGTCCTTCTTAATGTAGATATCGGTGACTTTCATAGATTCGTCCACATGATTAAGCGCAGCATGGACGGTATACTTGTCTATCTTCACATCGTTAATGGCTATGGTAGCCCAAGAATGGCGTGCAGCGTAGAACTCCAAGTCTTCTATCTCTAGCTCCTTTCCTATCTCTTTCAATCCTTTATTGATGGCCTGATTAAAGGTGTTGGTATCCCGGTACATCTGGTAGAAATTGAAAACCCTCTTCCCTGTCCTATCTCTGTATTTTTCCACCAGAGCAGAAATAGCGGGTGTTATGTCTACATGTATCTCCGCCTCGTCAGCTCTCCTGTTTTTTGTCTTTTCTCTGTTATAGATGATAGTTCCATTAGAAAGGTTAGAACATGTATACAAGTCGGCTGAGTTCATCCCTATAAGTCCGAAAGAGAGTAAGAACATATCTTTAGCCAAGTTATACCGGCAATTCTGCTCGGATCTTGTTCTTGCATTCTTCCTCATCTTATAAGGCAGCTCATATATCTTTTTTATGGCCTCGGCTTCAATGGCACGTTTTCTGGTTGCCTCGTCTCGTGGGATTTTATATTTGGAGAAAGGAGACCAAGGGATTAATATCTTTCCTCCATCTTCGTCATTATAAACCCTCTTAGCTTCGTTATAAAGATGTCTGATACATCCCATATACAAAGTTAAGGCTCTGTTTGAAGTAATCCTCTCATCGTTCTTTATAGCCTCTATATTTCTCTTGGATTTCTCAAGGTTGATGAAGTCGGCATAATTCGACAGGAATTTAGCTGTTATTTCGGAAATATTCAGTCTATCTCTTTTGGTGAACTTCGTTAATGAGTTTATGGCCGATTTATAATTTCTTGCTGTTCCGGTGGATTTGATACTTTCTATGTAGGTATTGGAAAAGGATATGAAGTCTATCTCTCTCTGTTTCTCGTCGGATATTCCCGTAACATAGTCTACGATATCTTCCACGGTCATCGAATCCGCACGGGTTCCTAATTTATTGCACGCATCCCGGTAAGAAGAGATTATCGCCTCGGCTTCCTCTATTATATCCTGACTTTTAAGCTTAAACGTTCTGGTCAAATCATCCTTAGTCGCATATATGGAAGTAGAGAGATATTTCTTTTCTCTATTGTGGGTAATGCGTATTTTTACGTTCCATGTGCCATTTGCTTTTTTTTGATGCTTATAAATCTCAGCTTTGAAGGTTGCCATAACTATCTTTTTTTTGTAGAACTATAGTAGAACATTTGCATGCAAAAGTAGAATTTTCCATCAAAATTAGCAAAAAGAAAAGCCATAAATCACTTCTGACCTATGGCTTCGTACCCTTCTGCAAGTCCCTGTATATGGGCTTTTTGCTTCTATAAAAGACTTTCAGAACTTGAGCGGCAAATGAGGCTCGAACTCACGACCCTCAGCTTGGGAAGCTGATGCTCTACCAACTGAGCTACTGCCGCACATGCTTTCTTAAAGCGGTCACAAAGGTAATTACTTATTTGAAATAATACTAGTTTTAGAGCAAAAAAAGAAGCTAAAAAGTACTATCTTTGTTGGCAAGAAAGAGAAAATGCACATGAAGCAAATCATCCTGATCACCGGAGGTGCGCGCTCCGGAAAGAGTAAATACGCTGAGCGATTGGCACTTACGTTGTCTCCTACTCCCGTTTATTTGGCTACTTCCCGCATTTGGGATGAGGAATTTCGCCAAAGGGTGGTTCGTCATCAGACAGACCGTGGACCGGAGTGGACGAATATAGAAGAGAACAAAGAGCTGAGTCGCCATTTACTCGAAGGCCGGGTAATATTAATTGATTGCGTAACGTTGTGGTGCACGAACTTCTTCTTTGATCTCGAAGCTGATACTGACAAGGCTTTAGAGGCTGTCAAACAAGAGTTTGATCGCTTTGTAGCTCAGGAGGGTACATTTATCTTTGTAACCAACGAAATTGGTATGGGTGCTACTTCTGAAAACTTAATTCAACGAAAGTTTACCGATTTGCAAGGCTGGGTAAACCAGTATATTGCAGCTAAAGCAGACAAGGTGGTGCTCATGACTTCGGGCATACCACTCATTATCAAAGAATAATATCAATACTACATATAAGAATAAAGCATGAAGACATTTCACATCACAAAACCGGATGAAGCCATCCAACAAGCACTTATCGACAAAATTAATAATCTTACTAAACCCAAGGGATCGCTAGGCCGACTGGAAGAATTGGCTTTGCAGATAGGACTCATCCAACAAACACTTACTCCCGAACTACAACACCCGCAAAACATTCTTTTTGCTGCTGATCATGGCATTGTAGATGAAGGTGTCAGTCTCTCTCCCAAAGAGATTACATGGCAACAAATCAGCAACTTTCTACATGGAGGGGCCGGAATCAACTTTCTTTGTCGGCAACATGGCTTTGTTCTGAAGATTGTAGATGCAGGGGTTGATTATGACTTTCCGCAAGGCAAGGGTATTATAGATATGAAAGTTCGTAAAAGCACTCGCAACTATCTGCATGAGGCGGCTATGACTGTAGAGGAAATGAATTTGTGCATTGAGCGGGGGGCTGAGGTAGTGAGACAAAGTCGCGCAGAAGGTTGTAATGTGATCAGTTTTGGTGAGATGGGGATAGCTAACACCTCTTCTTCATCTATGTGGATGACTTGCTTTACGGGTATTTCACTAGAGAAATGCGTGGGTGCAGGTAGCGGATTGGACAGCACAGGCGTGCGACACAAATATAAGGTATTACAACAGGCTTTAGATAATTACCAAGGAGATCATTCTACAGAAGATATTATTCGCTATTTTGGAGGATTGGAGATGGTTATGGCTATTGGTGGCATGCTACAGGCAGCAGAGCTAAAAATGACTATTCTGGTAGATGGTTTTATCATGACTAACTGCATTTTGGCAGCTTCAAAGCTTTATCCTGAGGTGCTGAATTATGCTATTTTTGGACATCAAGGAGATGAGACAGGACATAAATTGGTACTCAATGCAATGGGTGCTAAACCATTATTAGACTTAGGATTACGATTAGGAGAAGGTACAGGAGCTATCTGTGCTTATCCGATTATTGATTCGGCCATACGCATGATGAATGAAATGGACACCTTTGCTCATGCGGCAATAACAAAATATTTCTAAAATGACGAACCGTTTGTTAGCTGCATTTGTTTTCTTCACACGGCTGCCTCTTTGGCGCATTCGTGAAGTACCTGCCGAGTGCTTTAAACATGTGGTTAATTACTGGCCATTTGCGGGATGGCTCACCGGGGGGACGATGGCTGCAACACTATGGATCTCCGCACAAATATTGCCATTATCTGTTGCCGTCTTACTGGCTCTTTTTGCAAGACTTCTTCTTACGGGATGTCTTCACGAAGACGGATTAGCCGACTTTTTTGATGGTTTTGGCGGAGGAACGAATCGGGAACGAACGCTTGCCATCATGAAAGATTCTCATATTGGCAGTTATGGAGTGATTGGCCTCATTACATATTTTAGCTTGATGTGGTCGCTGCTTAGTACATTGCCACTTGCTCTGGCATGTACAGCTATATTAGCGGGTGATGCGTGGTCTAAATTTTGTGCAGGGCAACAAATAAACTTCTTGCCCTATGCTCGTAAAGAAGAAGAGAGCAAAGCAAAAGTAGTATATAACAGAATGTCTCCGGGGGCTTTCGTTTTTGCTTTTGTTTCGGGCGTTGTTCCGGCAGTCGTATTCTTGCCTTTCAGCATGTTTTGGTTAGCAGGAATAATGCCTTTGGTTACCACTGCGTTCCTCATTTTGCTCATGAAGAAACGATTGCAAGGTTATACAGGCGATTGTTGTGGAGCAGTTTTCTTGCTCAGCGAACTTACTTTTTATCTTGGAATAAACATAGTGTATCAAACTTATATAAACTAAAGACAGATGGAAATATACCTTATACGACATACTTCGGTAGATGTGCCTCCCCAAACTTGTTACGGGCAAACGGATGTGCCGCTTAAAGAGAGTTTTCAGGAAGAAGCAAAGAAAGTAGCTCAAAATTTAGAAGGAGTAGCTTTCGATAAAGTCTTCACCAGTCCACTAAGTAGGTGTGTGCATTTGGCTAATTACTGTGGATATGCTCACGCTGAACGGGATGCTCGCATCATGGAGATGGATTTTGGAGAATGGGAAATGAAACATTATGATGAAATACGTGATCCTCGTCTGCAAGAGTGGTACAAAGATTTCATGAAAGTAAGTGTTCCGGGTGGAGAGTCATTTAAAGATCAGTTCCGTAGGGTCTCTGAGTTTTTTAACGAATTGCGAGCTCAGTCCTTCAACCGCGTGGGAATCTTTGCCCACGGCGGGGTACTTATATGCGCACAGGTATATGCCGGTGCCGTTGCTTTAGAGGATGCTTTTAGCTCGATTACTCCTTATGGCGGAATAATCAAAATTCAACTTTAGCGTTGAATTAATGCAGAAAACTATTTTTCGCACTTATCATCCGAGGAACAGCTATCACACGAACCGGAGCAAATGGCACGATTTTCAAGAGCTTCTATGGTAGTAAACGGCGTTAGCTTCCGGTCGCTATACAGAGAAAGGTTATGCTCTAAATCATTTCCATCGCTTTTGTACACGTTAATACCGTTTTCTACAAACAAGTTTAATGCAAGTAGCTGAATTTGAGAGGTAAGAACGGCATCTATACCCATCTCTCTCATTCGTTTGGTAATCTTACTTCCCGGAGGGATGATAGTGCGCCATGGCACAAACGTGCAAACTGCTTCAGCTTCCGAAGCCATAGGATCAAAGATGCAAACATCAGGAGTTCTATTAAACCCTTCGGCTATCCTACTATTATCGTAAACAGGAACAATTACTTTCATCGTTTTCTACTATTAATCCGTTTTTAATCTTGATTATTTCTGTGGCCATGCGGTGAGCTTCAGACATGTCGTGCGTCACCATGATACTAGTTGCAGCCAGATATTCATGTGCTCTTAATATCTCACATTGAAGTCTTTCGCGCATCTCATGATCAATAGAAGAGAGAGGCTCGTCGAGCAAGAGAATTTTAGGAGATGAAGCTAGTGCACGCGCTAGTGCTACCCGTTGTTTCTGTCCCCCGGATAGCTTCGCAGGTTTTTGCTTGGCCAGTTTGTGCATACCAAAAATGCCAAGTAACTCATTAACTTTTGTTTTATCTTTTTCCTTCTGAGCAAAACTAATATTCTCCTCCACACTCATATTAGGAAAGAGTGCAAAGTCCTGAAACATATAAGCAATGCTACGTTGTTGGGGTTTAAGATTCACTTTTCGTTGAGAATCAAACCACACTTCATCTCCCACTTTAATGATTCCTTCGGTTGGAGTGACTAAGCCCGACAGCATACGTAGCAAAGTGGTTTTACCTGACCCGGAATGTCCTACCAAACAGATAAAATCACCTCCTGAGATTTCTTTTTCGATATGCAACATCTTTTCTCCTTCGGAGGTAGTCATCTTTCGTTTCACGTCGATGTAAATAGAAGGAATCATATACTATATTATTTTCTTGTTAATACTATAAATAATGGTGAGCACTACAAACGAAGCGAGAAATAGCACCAAAGCATACTGATTGGCTGCTTTGTAGTTGAGTGCCTGTACTTCATCATAGAGCGCAATAGAAGCCACTCTTGTTGTCCCGGGCATATTACCTCCTACCATAAGCACAATACCAAATTCGCCTACACAATGGGCAAAGGTCATGGCAACAGCAATGATAATACTACCTCGAATATTAGGGAGCAATACTCTGAAAAAGGTAGTCAACGATGATTTCCCCATAGTATAGGAAGCTTCTTTCAAACTTGAAGGTAACGATGCAAGTCCATTTTGCAACGGCTGAACCATAAAAGGCAACGAACAGATGATACTGGCAATAAGTACCCCACCAAAACTAAAAGCCAAACGAACATCAAACCATTGCTCCATCATCTGCCCAAACCAATTCTGCGGGCTATAGGCCACTAGAATATAAAAACCTAACACAGTAGGCGGAAGCACCATGGGCATGGATATCAGCGCTTCTATTATTGCTTTCAGACGAAATCTGGAGTAAGCCAGAAAATAAGCTATAGGCAGACCTAGAATGAACAAGATCAGTGTTGTCCAAAAGGCTAGTTTACCCGTTGTTATAAGCGTTTGCATGAAGTCACTATTCATATTCTGTTGGCGTTATAAAGTTAAAAGATATCGACAGATAAAACTACAAGTAATGCTTATAAAGTCTGAACAACTCTGCTTCGGATAATGAACGTTTCAATTTTACCGCTTCTTGTTTCACCTCTCGAAGTAGGTTGCTACTTTCTTCAGCACTGAGCTCGTAACCTTTAGAAGAGAAGAAACCACAAATAGCCGCTCGTCCGCTATGTTTTCCGAAAACGAATGGTTCTTCACTCCTCCCTACGCCCGCTGCATCAATAATCTGATAGGTGGTGCGATCGGTTAGTAAGCATTGTGTATGTATACCCGATTCGTGGCTGATGGCAAACTTCCCTGTGATAGGTTTCATATCTGATAATACCCGACCGGAGGCTCGTTCAACTAAAGCGGAGAGTTCGGTTAAATATTCCGTATGAATACCGCTTTGCCCATTCCCACTCAGAGAAAGAGCCATTACGAGTTCTTCGAGCACAGCATTACCCGACCGCTCTCCCAACCCATTCACTGTTACACTGGCCGCCTCGGCTCCCGAACACAGTGCAGTGAAAGTATTTGCCGTAGCCATACCCAAATCATTGTGCCCGTGAAACTCAAAAGGAACATGAGGATATTCTTTTTTGAGTCTTGCAAATAACTTTGATACGGTAAACGGATTCATAATACCTACCGTGTCGGCTATACGGACCCGAGAAGCGCCGCAACAAACTGCCTGTCCTATAAAATCTACTAGGAATGGGAAACCGGCCCGCGAAGCATCTTGTGCTCCGACAGTGATATAACGAAAACGGCCGGAAGCGTACCTCAATACTTCTCCCAACTTTTTCATTACCCATAATTCATTCTTACCTAATGCGCTTAAATGAATAGACGAAACCGGAAAGGAGATGTGTACGCCTTGTGCACCGGTAGCAGCAGCTTCGTCTACATCACTGCATACGGCTCTGCACCATGCCAGGCAATCGAAGGAGAAACCTGCGCGCACCAAAGTAGTGATGTCTTCTTTATCTTGGAGAGAAATGGCTGGCATTCCGATTTCGAGTTCCGGAACGCCTGCCTTATCAAGTAAAGCTGCAATTTGCATCTTCTCCTCTAAAGAAAACACCACTCCTGCCGCTTGTTCGCCGTCGCGAAGAGTAGTATCAATAATATGTACTTTCTTCTCTGTCATTCGGATATGAGATATTTCTCACAAGGCTCTCCCTCTTCGAGTGCATCGAGTATCTCGTCGATAGCATCTTCTGTTTCAACGCAGCCATACCAATAATTATGGGGATGCACTACTATTATGGGCCCTTGAGAACATAAATTTAAACATCCTGTGGTAGATACAGCCACATCCAGACCACGGTCATTACACTCTTCCATGATGTATTGCAGAAGCGAAGGTGCTCCTTTCTTTGTGCAAGCTCCTTGCGCATCGCCATTCAGGCGGAAAGAGTTGCAAACTAAAATGTGATAGCTCGGTTTTTTCATTTCGTCAGAATTTTATTTTTAGTACTAGAAACATCTAAGTTTATTTCTCAAGCACAACCTTGTGCATTCCCTTTACACTCGCTGCCACAACGAAAAGCATCTGCTTTCTTTATACTGCGAATAGGCCTATTGTTATAGATACCATCCAATCCCTCGTCTATCATTCCCGTCATCTGGACTACTTTGATGCCACACTCTTTTAGTATAGATGAGGGGTTATCTCCCACTCCGGATACCAATAAGGCTCTACAGTCAATGAGCATACGTGCTACGTCAATCCATCGCTGATCGCCACCACCTTTATCGGGCATGAAACGCTCTTCAACAAACTGAAATCCATTGGGCGTTTCACGAAAGATATACAGACTTTTTGCTTCGCCTAAATGCATGTTTACCAGATGACCTTCGTACGTTGCCACGGCGACATAAGGACGTTTTGCTTCATCATCAGCCGGACTGGAAGATATTTGTTGCAAGATGGTGTACGCCTCTTTCAAATCTTGTCCCAACAACCCTGCTGCGTCAGCCCGACAACGGGCGCAGTGTGTCATCAATGGCAGATGATGTTTAGCCTCAGCCCGCACACGAAATATCATCTTTTGATCGGGTTTAGGCATCTCTTCAAAGTTTGAACCTCCCGTGGGTATCAATGGCATGCAGTTTATCAGGTCAGCTCCCAAAGCCTTTACAACCTTTGCCGTTTCGTCGATATGATGATCATTAATGCCCGGTATAATGATAAAATTAATCTTCACGGTAATTCCTTTCGCTTTTAGCAAAGGGATGCAGGCTAGTTGGCGTTCCATGAGCAAACGTGCTGCTTCTTCGCCCCGATACATCTTCTTATTAAAGCGTACCCAACGATAGATCTGAGAAGTAATAGCAGTGTCTACTCCATTGATAGTAATGGTGACGTGTGTTACGTCTAATGCAGCAATTTCGTCAATGTATGGCTCCAGATTGAGCCCGTTGGTAGAAAGACAGAATATCCGGTTTGGAAATTCCGCTTTCACCGCACGGAGGGTCTTCATCACCTCTTCCGGATTGGCAAAGGGGTCTCCCGGACCAGCAATGCCAATAACTGATATATTATCGATGTGTTTGTCTAATTCCTGCAGGTAACGCACTGCTTGATAAGGTTCGAGCACAGAGGAAGTTACGCCCGGCCGACTTTCGTTTACGCAGTCATACTTGCGATTGCAATAGTTGCATTGTATGTTACACCTAGGTGCTACCGGCATGTGCACACGAGCATGTGTGTGCCTGGCTTCTTCATCAAAACAAGGGTGTTTTGCTATATGTTCTTCTGTAATTACTTTAGCCATCATCTTTCGTTTTTTATGATTATCACTTACATGTATTTGTAGCCAATGGGCGAATGTTCTTGTTTATATTCGAGGAGAGCATTTACAATCCGATCGAACAACTGTTGTGCGCCTGTATAGAAAAGATGTTCTATACGGGGACCTCCTACTCTGTCGTGAATCGGGAAACCTGCCCGTATTAAAGGGATGCCCAATTCGCGGGCAATGTAATATCCCTTGCTGTTTCCTATAATGATATCCGGTTTCAATGTTTCGGCCAACTCACGCACCGTCTCAAAGTCCGTGCCATTCATCACTATCGTGTCTGCGCCGGTATCCCCTATATGTTCTTTCAGTTCTTTTTTCATGAATCCACTCTCTCCGCCAGAAGCAATCAGAACGGGAATAATACCAATCTCCCGCAAAAAAGAAGTAATACCCAATACCATATCTTCGTCGCCAAACACGATAGCTCGTTTACCAAACACATATTTGTGTCCATCAATATACGAGTCTACCAATCGTCCGCGTTGCAAACTATATTTTTCACTGAGCTTCTTGCCCGTAATCTTTTCTAAGGTTTCCACAAAACGATCTGTACCATCGATGCCAATCGGCATGAGCAAGCGACTATTGGGGACATCACAATGAATTTCAAGCCATTCTCCGGCAGTTGTTATAGCGTTTGTGTTGCGTATACGTCCGGCTAGTGCCCCTTTGTTTAACACCGTTCCAAATTCGATACTACCCCTCGCGCTACCCGTTAGGCGAATATGATCGACAGGTGTTCCTCCTTCGGGAACCAAATGATAGTCTTTCCAGAAAGGATTATCAAGCGAAGCCGAATAATCAGGCAATAGTACATATTCAATACCTGCATCGCTAAGCATCTCTTTCAGGTTGCGTAAATCAGCCGGAGACACAAAACCCGGAAACAAATTGATGTGAGCTCCTGTATGTTCGCTTTTATTAGCTAGTGCCACTACTGCTGAACAAACCGCTTCGTGAAAACCATCCATATGTGTACCCTGATAACTAGGTGTAGAGGCGTGTATGAACACCGGAAGTTCCGCATTATCAGCATTCGCTTGTTTGTATTCAGCAATGAGTCCCGGCACATCCTCTCCTATTGTTTCGGCCAGACAGGTAGTAGCAATCCCTATCACTTTAGGGTTATATTGTTTGATAACGTTATTGATGCCCTCCACAAAGTTTCGGTTGCCACCATAGATCGTTGTCGTTTCGCTAAAGTTAGACGAAGCAATATCTACCGGTTCTTTGTAGTGGCTGATCATGTAGCGGCGAATGTACGTAGCACATCCTTGCGAACCATGGATGATGGGCACACATCCTTCAATCCCTTTAAATACCACCGAAGCCCCCAACGGTGCGCAGAGCTTACAGGCATTGCGCGAAGAGGTATATGTCGGCGTTGTCTTTTTGTTTTCTGTTGTCGATTGCATAATTTCTTTGTTTTATCTGACAAATTTCCAAACGGGACTCATAATGGTTCCATATACCTCTTTGGCAAAATTGAGCATACCTTCATATCCGGCCAATGCCTCTTTTCGCTCATGGTTATGGTCACAAAAACCAAGACCGATTTTATACGCTATCGGACGCTCTTTCACACCACCAATAAAGAGATCTGCTTTTTTCTCTTTCACAAAGGCCGAAAGTTCCACAGGGTTAGAGTCATCTACGATGATAGTATCCTCATCGCAAAGCTGTTGAATGAGCTGATAGTCCTCTTTATCTCCCGTTTGTGAACCAACTATTACCGTTTTAATGCCAATCAATCTCAAGGCTTTAATCAGGGAAATCGCTTTGAAAGCACCTCCTACGTAAATGGCAGCTTTTTTACCGGTAAGTGCTTCTTTATAAGGAGCCAACGCAGGCAGCAAACGAGCGAGTTCTTCTTTCACTATCTGTCGGGCATTATTGAGCAACTCTTCACTCTTGAAGAAGTTGGCAACCTCGTATAGTGCATCACTCATATCCTCAATGCCGAAATAGGAAACACGCATAAAAGGCACATTGTATTTCTCTTTCATCATCTTGGCCAGATGCATCATTGAGCCGGAACATTGCACTACATTCAGCGATGCATTGTGTGCATTGCAGATATCATCTACTCTGCCGTCACCTGTAATAGTGGCATTCACGTAGATACCCATCCGTTTGTAATACTCCAGTAAAATCCATAACTCTCCGGCTAAGTTGAAATCACCCAGGATATTGATGGAAAACTTCGGAGTAGATCTATTCTGTGTACCTACCAACTGAAATAACGATTCGCACGCTATGCGATAACCGTCTTTTTTTGAACCCTGAAATCCGGGTGCCTGAACAGGAATGACCGGAATACCTTTCTTGGCACCCATCTCTTTGCAAACAGCTTCCACATCGTCGCCAATGACACCTACAATGCAAGTGCTGTAGACGAAAGCAGCTTTGGGATGATGCAATTCAATCAATTCATCAAGCGAAGCACTGAGTTTTACTGCTCCTCCAAAAATAACATCTTTCTCACGCAAATCGGTAGAGAAACTAAGCCGGTGAAGTTCCGGTCCCGAAGATAGCGAACCGCGAATATCCCATGTATATGCCGCACAACCGATGGGTCCATGGATGAGATGCAGTGCATCTGCAATGGGATAAAGCACCACCCTAGAACCACAGAACACACAAGCCCTCTGGCTTACTGAACCTGCCAGGCTGGCCTTGCCACAAGCAATAGCTTCTCCTGAGCTACCGGCTCTGCCTACTTGGTTTTTTCTTTCTTCTAATATGATGCTCATAACTTTACCTATTTATATCAATAAAAGCAACGCTACACATAGCCATGCAGCGTTGCGAGAGTTCACGCTATTAAAGCTGAAACTCGAATTTCTCTTCTGCACAAGTGCGATCCATGTGGTCAAAGAGTACATTCAGAATTTGAATAGCCAAATTAGTGGCTCCTACGTAGCCTGTTTTAGGAAAGAAATTATGTCCGGCTCGGTCAGCGATAGGAAATCCGTAACGTACAAACGGAATGTTTTCATCGCGAGCAATATATTTGCCATACGTGTTTCCAATCAGCAAGTCAACCGGTTCTTGTTTAATCCATTGGTGCATTTGGAACATATCGGCCAATTCACCTCCCTTAAATTTTGCTTCAGGAATATCTTTCAAAATGGTTTTCAAACGCTCTTCAAATGGTTTGCCAGGTGTTCCTGAAACTACATAAACAGGGCGCATATCCATGCTTACAAGAAATTCGCAAAGTGGAATCAATGTATCAGGATCTCCAAATAAAGCGACACGCTTTCCATAAAAATATTTCTGATTATCGGCAATAAGATCAATTAAACGACCGCGTTCTTCAGTAATACTTTCGGGTACAGGCACATTGGCATGACGGCTCAAAGCAGTGATGAAACGATCTGTTGCTTTCAAACCGATTGGAATATCGGTCATTTCAAACTTCACCTTACACTTATTTTCCAAAGCAATACATGCAACATTGGTACTATATTCACCAAGGCCAATTGTAAATTTGCTATCACCTGTTGTCTTGAGATGTTCCGTGGTACATCCTCCTTTTGGATACATTTCGTATTTACCCGTAAGTGGGGTGTCGAGCACGCCGGTCATATCAGGAAACATCAGTGTACGAGCTTCCATGACAGAAGCCAAACGCTTAATTTCTCCCATATCCGAAGGTTCCATCCAACCCGCAACAAGGTTTACTACATTTCGCTTTTTCGGTGTAGCTGTTGAGAAGAATTTCACCATGGCAGCAACCTGATTGGCATATCCCGTGATGTGACTACCCACGTAAGATGGTGTATTGCAATAGATTACTTTTTTGCCAGCCGGTATTTTACCATCTTCATCAGCTTTCGATACGATCTGCGTCAAGTCATCACCAATGGTCTCTGAAAGACAAGTGGTGTGCACCGCTATCACTTCCGGATCATAAACCGAGAAAATTGTTTCGATGGATTGTAGCAAGTTGGCCGAACCTCCAAAAACTGAAGAACCTTCGGAGAACGAACTGGTAGAAGCCACTATCGGCTCTTTGAAATGACGAGTCAAAGCGCTTCTGTGATAAGCACAGCACCCTTGTGAGCCATGGCTGTGAGGCAAGCATCCGTGGATACCGAAAGCCGCATACATGGCGCCAACAGGTTGGCAAGTCTTTGCCGGATTGATGGTCAAAGCCTTTCTATCAATCTCTTTAGCAGTAGTATGTCTTAGTAACATTTGTTCTAAAAATTAAAGGGTTATCAAAATCAAACGGCAGCATATACTGCTTCTACGTATTCCTCACTCTCCCAAGGAGCCTTCATCTCTTTCCAGATACTGCAACAAACTATTTGCTCAATATCTTTGTAGAAGTTTACTGCTCCTTCGAATGATGCATAAGGTCCGCCTGAATCATAATTGTGGAGCTGTTTCAATGGTATTCCCATTTTCTGAACACAATATTTCTCTTTCACTCCTGCACAGAATACATCCGGATGATATTTCTCGATAAGTTTCTCCATTTCATAATGGCTAAGGTCATCTATTACAAGTGATCCTTTTTTCATTTCTGCCATCATACCGTCATATTGATTAAACTCTAATCCTTCAGCTTCGAGTGCTTTCAGTTCTTCTTCTGTTTTGCGAGGATTGTAGCGTTCAACATCCCTCTTTACCGAAATCTGTTCGATGTTACGGCTATCGGCATCAATCTGGATGCTTGGTATCACGCGGCGACCTTCATAGTCATCACGGTGTCCGAACTCATAACCTGCACAAACGGTTGTTATTCCTAGTTCGTCAAACAACTCCTGATAGTGGTGTGCGCGAGAACCTCCTACAAAGAGCATGGCAGTTTTACCGTTTGTTTTCAGTTTTGCCTGTTCACGGGCGGCAATAACCGGCACCATTTCTTCGGCTATAACAGCTTCTATTCTGGCAATTAGTTCAGCATCACCAAAATATTTACCTACTTTACGGAGAGACTTGGCACAAGCTTCAGCACCAATAAAGTTTGCTTTCATCCATGGAATACCGAAAGAAGTCTCCAACATTTCCGCTACATAGTTAATAGAACGGTGACACATCACCAAACTAAGATCGGCCGTATGTGCTGTTTCAAATTGTTCTATGGTAGAGTTACCCGACATCGTAGCTACGATCTGAATGCCACACTTCTCGAACAAAGTGTCAATAGCAAAAGCATCACCACCGATGTTATATTCGCCAAGTACATTGATGCGGAATTTGTGAGTGGCCTTTACCGTGTCGTCATTGCCAATGAGATGGCGGAACAACTGATTATTAGCAATGTGGTGTCCGGCAGATTGTGAAACACCTCTATAGCCTTCGCAAGAGAAACCAAAGATATTGATACCATTGCCTATCTCTTCTTTCATTTGAATAGCTACCCGATGAACATCATCGCCAATCAGACCAACCGGACAAGTAGAGAAGATAGCAATAGCTTTTGGGTGAAACAGTTCATATGCTTCGCGGATGGCTTGTTTCAATTTCTCTTCGCCACCAAACACAATGTTTGAATCCTGCATGTCAGTCGAAAACGAATAAGTTATGAAATTTTCTTCGCTCTCTCCGGGACGAGTCTGGTTGCGGCGTGTCAACCAAGAATAATATCCGCAGCCTATAGGGCCATGAGTAATATTAACGATATCTCGCGTAGGCCCCAAAACCACACCCTTACATCCTGCATATGTACACCCTCTTTGAGTGATAATACCTGGGATTGTGCGTACGTTTGCCTGAATTTCAGGAATATTATTCGGATCAGCAACCACAATGCTCTTGCTCCTCTTCTTACCTACTTTCTTAGGATAGATTTCGATTAGTTCTTCCCTGGCAGTGCTTAAATCTACATTTAAAACTTTATTTTCCATTGTTCATTTCTCCTTTCAGTCAAGCGTTATATCTCCCTTTTCTCCTGTACGAATATGAACAGAATCAGAAGAATCAATCACAAATATTTTACCGTCTCCACTTTCGCCTGTTTGGTTCATCTTAAGGATCGTTTCCACAGCGAGATCTTTCTTATCATCTGTCACCATCAGAGTAATCATACGTTTCGACTTCAGACGAGGCACAGAAGAAATCAGTTCTACGTGCTCAGGAGCGTACTTGGCAGCCCTCTCCAAATCGCCATGTCCTTTTCCTCTTCCCAGCACCGGCATAGCGGTGAAAGAAGGGAGTCCGGCATCTTGAAGCGCCATCTTGGTTTCCTGCATTTTGGCAATGCGGATAATTGCAAGTATCAGTTTCATAAATGTTCGTTTTATCAGATTTCTTTCTTTCCGCTAGAGATGGTATATGTTTCGGTAACCGGAGTTACGAAGATCTTACCATCGCCAAATTGTCCTTTATCTCCTGAGCGAGCTGATTCAATGATTGTTTCAATAACAAAGTCTTTGTCTTTCTCGGGAATAACAATCATCAACAGATCTTTCGGCAATTCGTCGTAGGTAACGTTTCCTACTTTCAGACCGCGTTGTTTACCACGTCCGAAAACAGATAGTTTAGTTACTGCGGGAAATCCGGCGTTTAGTAGCGCATTCATCACGATGGGTGATTTCTCGGGGCGTACAATGGCTCTTAATAAATACATAATGTGTTCCTCCTATTTTATATTAATTCATGATTCCGAAGCTTACCAACATCTCTTCCAATTCCGGCATTGTTAGCGGTGTAGGAATGACGAACATTTTATTTTCGTCAATTTTCTTGGCTAAAGAACGATATTCATCAGCTTGCGGATGTTGAGGAGCATGATCAATCACCGTTTTACGGTTAATTTCTGCGTGCTGAACCATGTTTTCGCGAGGAACAAAATGGATCATCTGTGTGCCTAACTTCCTAGCAAATTCTTCAATCATATTTGCTTCGTTGTCCACCTTACGAGAATTACAAATAATTCCCCCTAAACGAACGGTACCTACTTTACCAAATTTAGAAATGGATTTGCAAATATTATTTGCTGCATACATTGCCATCATCTCGCCAGAGCAAACAATGTACACCTCTTGTGCCTTACCATCACGAATTGGCATGGCAAAACCACCACAAACAACGTCGCCCAATACATCATAAAACACATAGTCCAATTGCTTGTCGTCATCATAAGCTCCCAACTGCTCAAGCAAGTTGATAGAAGTAATAATACCACGACCAGCGCATCCTACACCCGGTTCCGGACCACCTGATTCAACGCAACTAGTATTATTGAATCCTAATTTCATTACGTCATCCAGATCTACATCTTCACCTTCATCACGCAACGTGTCGAGAACTGTTTTCTGAGCCAAACCATGCAGTAGTAAACGAGTGGAGTCTGCTTTTGGATCGCAACCCACTACCATTACTTTTTTACCCATTTCGGCCAAACCAGCCACTGTGTTTTGAGTAGTTGTACTTTTACCAATACCCCCTTTGCCGTAAATAGCAATTTTCCTAATCTGTTTCATAATGTCATAATCTTAATTTTGTACCTTAAAAAAATGGTTCTTATATTACCATTCGATATACATAAAGAGAAAAGTATGCCATAAAGCATACTTTTCTCTTTCAATTAAAAACAAAAAGAGACTAAACCCTTTGTTTTTCAGCACATTAAGAAATATAAAATACCTATTATAAAGCTTTTTGATAATCTAGGAGGAACACAAACAACTTCATTTAGGTAACAAAAATGTAGTATACTTACAATTATGTAGTTCAAAATTTACTTGGAGTAACCATACTTTTCCCACAACTTATCGCAACTGTTGCCAAGTATGTATTTCATGAATTTCTCAGCAGCCAGATTGCGCGCAGGTTTCTTTATAAGCACACACGCTTGCTCAATAGGAGAATATAGGTTTTGTGGAATCACATAGCATTTCCCCTTACCCACCATTTCGGGAGCCATAGCCAAGGAGAGAGCAATGAAACCAACTTCGGCATTACCTGTAAAGGCATATTGTGCAGCAGCAGAGATATTGTCTCCATAGATAATCTTCGTTTGCAGATCATTAAACAGACCTTGTTTTTTCAAAAGTTCCACAGCACGTTCACCATAAGGTGCCGTTTCCGGTTTGGCAATAGCAATACGCTTCACAGCATCCAGTTTTAACACGCTTACACCCTTATTCACATCAATAGAATTGCTCCACATAGCCAGTTTGCCATATATATAAGTAGACACTTTGCCGTATGTCATTCCCTGGCTCTGCAACTTCAGTGGAAAGCTTTTGTCAGCGGCCATGAAGAAATCGAAAGAAGCTCCATTCATGATCTGCTGAACAAAATTACCGGAACTGCCAAATGTTACATCAAGTTTAACTCCCGGATTTTCTTTCTCATATTTATCTTTTATCTCCATGAATACACTCCGTAGATTGGCTGCAGCAGCCACTTTTACACTCTTTTGTGCACAGATCGTCATGCTTATCAGCAGAAGAGCGATCAACAAAAAACTCTTTCTCATACTTATACTTATTAATCTCTATTTTATTCTTTTGCTCTATAATCAATTTAATTTAGCTTGATTTTAAAAACATCGGGTTTGATGGTCAATGAAATATAAGCCCAGTTAGGAGTACGACTTTTGGCATCCGCTGCTTTCAGTTTTAGATAGCGGCTGTTGTCGGAGAGGAAATAAGCACCCCAGCCACCTTCTACAAACACACAACTATTCATCTTATACGATAGTTTGATGTCTAATTCCGATCCGAGTGACTTTCCATGCTTCGCACTACTATACTCCACCTCTTTTGCTGTATCGAAGAGATGGTAACCTACCTCATACGAAAACTTTTTAGTCAGATTTCCTGCTACTTGACCATAATAGTCTACCAATCCTTGCGTAGGAAGTGATGCAGTCCAATAGTCCATATATCCGTTAAAGCTATGTGGTGCGCCATAAAGCCAATTGAAAGTCTTGCTTTTAGAAGTGTCTTTACCATCGTCACCCGAATATAGATCAGCCCCTAGCGTACCGATGAAAGCAGTTGTCAATTTATAGTTCATTTTCAGAGCCAGTAACGAAGCATTCAAATTCTTGGTCGCTGTTGTTTTTCCAAATTGGAAATAAGCAGTGGCAAGAAAATCGAAAGGACAAGAGGGATTCTGATACTTCAGATTACCTCCCGCTGTATATCTATGATACATGTCTACTTTGGAACTATAAGTGGTGGTTCCGCTGGCGTCGGTCGTTGTTTTTTGAATTCCTTCGTCGAGTGCTAAAGCAGTAAGAAGCAAACCGGAAGTAAGCGGCTTTGAAATCCATAAGTAACCCATATACCGATACTTA
Organism: uncultured Bacteroides sp.; assembly: GCF_963666545.1. NCBI lineage: Bacteria > Pseudomonadati > Bacteroidota > Bacteroidia > Bacteroidales > Bacteroidaceae > Bacteroides > uncultured Bacteroides sp. Next base: position 505,180 of record NZ_OY762899.1, read on the forward strand.
GTCGCAGCCGAGTACATAGTCTCTTTAGAAATAGCTTTATCATTGTTATAGGCAAATCCCAGATTACCGGTAAAGCTATTTTCCAGTTCATACTTAAACACCACCACATCGTGAGCAGTTCCGGTGTTGCTCCAGTTAGAAGCTGAGAATATACGGTTATCGTCGTATTTCAATGCTTGGCGCCCAATGGCGACCGATCCTCCCGGAATAAGTAGAATGTCCGCCCATGCTTCGTAAACAGATAATGAGCCTGAAGACGACACCGCTTCCGAGTTTACACCTGCTTCGCCATATGTGCGTGAATCCTGAATGGTGAAGTTCGTTTTCAAATAAGCATTTTTAAAACCAAAACCAAGTCTGCTACGTTGCAGCATAAAGCCGGCCGGACTCGATGAATCTGTGATAGGTGAACCATATCCACTCCGATATTCCGCTCTTGGTCTGAGCTCTGCATTAATACTCAATTCCTGTGCTACTGTTGACGTTGTTGTGAAAAGCAATAACGCCATTGCGCCAACCATTTTGTTCGTTTTACCTTTGATAAACAATTTCATACCTACTTTTTTAAATTAATAAACTGTTACTAAGATATCTACTTCGTTATCTTAATAACAGATAACGTGTTTTATTAAAAAAACCGGTTAACTGTATCCGGCTATTCCACTCCTTTGTGTTCGTTGTACTTTGCCAATTACTCTGTAATTAGAGTAAACAAGAATCTAAATTCTGGTTTAAGATACTCATTTCTTCAGCGAATTGCTGCATCTTATTTTCATAGAGACGTATCAATTCTTCTCCGTAGGCTCCTACGCTGCATCCACCTCCATCTTTCCCTCCTTTTTTGCGAATCAAGATAGGTATGGGTGACAAACGATTCATTCTGTCGGCCACCGTCCATGCTTGTTGATAGGAAATCTTGCACTTTTTTGCCGCCGCATTAATGGAACCCTCGGCAATCAAAGCTTTTAGCAACAGATATTGCGTATGTCCGAAAAACAACTCATCGTCTTTATAAATTGCGAATGCTCCTTTTATGTCGAATGTTTGTTTATTCCTCATAAGCTGTTTCTGAATATTTTTACCACAAGCTGACGCTACATACTATCAATGAGTGTGCCAAAAAACATAAAGTATTGATTTATAGAGAGTTGAATATGATCTGACAAAGTCAAATCTTACAATTATGTATTTTCAGCGCGTTTTCATTACTTTTGTGTTGTTTGATAACACTCATAAGGATTCTATTAAATTATAATATTAATCAATATAATTATTTTATTAACATTTTAGTGTCTATTTGATGCAATAATCAAAAATAAACGTTATCTTTGTATCGTTACTGTAATGTAAAAAACTTAATGTTATGGCTATGCTTCGAACATGCCCGATGTGCGAACAAGATTGCGAAGCTAAACAGGAGTTGGATTTCCTTATGCAGATAGGAAATGAACTATCAAAAGGCAGTATAGATCTTAACAGCACCATCAGGCTTCTCAAAAAACAATTAAATGCAACCTGTGTTATCCTTACTCTAATTAATCATAATACAAACAAGTTGTTTGTGGAAGAATCTTATGGGCCCCTTGATCAGGACTTCAGTAAACTGACGTATGAACTTGGCGAGGGAATCATCGGACGAGTAGTGCAAAGTGGTGAACCGAAAATAATCCGCAGCATAGCTGAATCGAAAGAATTTCTGAACAAGCTACACTTTCCATTAAAGGCAAATGATAAAGACATCTCTTTCATTTGTATTCCGGTGAAAGAGAAAGGAAAAGTCATTGGTGCTCTGAGCGTACACAAAATCTATTTTGGTGCGCCCGATTTTAAGAATAATGTGCAGTTGCTCACCATCATCAGTTCAATGATAGCCCGTACAGCTCGCAGAAGATATGAATCGCGCGAAGAAATTGATTCTCTCAAAAAGGAAAATAGTCAATTGAGGAAAGCGATCAGCGAACAGTCTTACCCCAACATCGAAGGAAATTCAAGTAAACTAAAAGAAGTCTTCTCGCTCATTCAAAGTGTTTCGCCTACCAACACCACGGTGTTGATTCGTGGAGAAAGCGGTGTGGGTAAAGAATTGATTGCCGACGCTATACATTATAATAGTACACGCAAAAGCAGAGCATATATTAAAGTAAACTGTGCCGCTTTGCCCGAAGGACTGATCGAAAGTGAGCTTTTCGGTCATGAGAAGGGTGCCTTCACCGGTGCTGATTCTCAACGAATAGGTCGTTTCGAAGCTGCACATGGTGGTACCATCTTTCTGGATGAGTTTGGTGATATACCGCCCAATGTACAAGTGAAGTTGCTCAGGGTTATTCAGCAACGTGAAATAGAGCGATTGGGAAGTACCAGACCGATCAAGATTGATGTGAGAATAATCTGCGCTACCAATAAAAATCTGGAAAAACTGATTGAAGACGGAAAATTCCGCGAAGATCTATATTACCGCATCAATGTATTTCCGGTTTACATACCGCCACTGCGCGAACGCCTACACGACATACCGGCCTTGGCCGATCATTTTATCGCCAAGTTCAACGAAAAGAACGGGCGAAACGTAAAGCGACTCACTGCATCGGCCATCGATTGCCTTATGGTGTATCACTGGCCGGGAAATATTCGTGAGTTGGAGAACTGTATAGAACGAGCCTGCATCTTGAGTACGGATGATGTGGTGCACACCAACAATCTGCCACCTAGTTTACAAAATGCCATATCGAGCCAAACAAAGTCTCATGGCACGCTCGATACGATTTTGGGTAAGATAGAAAAACAAGTCATACAAGACACTTTGCTTTCCACCAACGGTAATCTGGTGAAAGCTGCCACGCAATTGGGCATTACAGAAAGAATAATGGGGCTCAGAATACGTAAATATAACATTGAGCCTAAACGATTTAAATATACTAATAATGCAAGTCAAGATTGAACAACCAGATTTAGAGATATGCGATTTTACCAATCCTCAGCATTGCACAGCTTTATGCAATCTGATCAATGAATACATAGCCGATCCTATGGGCGGCGGTTCTACACTCACTGAAAAACAAAAGCTTTATTTATTGGATGGGCTGGAATCACACCCGTGCGCCATTGTCTTGTTTGTGCTTAGCGAAGGTTGCATTGCCGGGGTGATAAATGCTTTTATGAACTTTTCCACCTTCAAGTGCAAACCGATGATTAATATTCACGATGTGTTTGTAGGCAAGGATTATCGAGGCAAAGGACTTGGCCGAAAGTTAATACAGGGCATAGCTGAAATAGCCAGCAACAATGGTTGCGGAAAGATAACCCTTGAAGTGCGTACGGACAATGAAATGGCTCAAAGCCTTTACCATTCCGAAGGCTTCGAAGAAGGAGATACACCGATGTTTTTTTGGACAAAACAACTTTAAATTAGTAAACGTATGAATGATTCTTATTGGGAAGACCATGCCAGAGGCATCTTTGCGGAAGCAAAAGGGTTTATGAAACCGTTAAAAGGGCATTTAATAAAAAAGAGTCGCTTTGATAATGTCCTGCTCTTTAATCTCTCTGTTTTGAGTTTTGAGAAGATGTTTGTAGCCTTATTGGCTTATTATGAGGTTGAAGCACTGAATCACACTCCACTGGCATTGTTCAAAGAAGCCCGTGATATAGATAACGGGCTGACAGATGAGATGAAGCTGACAGCCAAACTCATCGCATCGCACGAATCCATTTGTTCGCTGGATGACAAAGGCTACATCATCCCTACCAACGAAGAACTGCGCGAAATAATTAAAGGGCTTGTGTTGATATCCGATTTTATTGCCAAAAGAATTGAAGCGAAAGAAACAGTCTAACGATATTTACTTTGAATCTATCTAAATGATCTCTAGAAAAAAAACGTGAATTTAATGTGATTATAAGTTGTCTACCATGAAAAAGAAAGAGGACTACCCGAACAGATGCAACATCTATAAGGTTAGTCCTCTTTTACCTATAAAAATGAAATGAACAAACAAATATGTAGGATTCTATTTGTGATTATCGGAAGGTGTAAAGGATCAGAATTTGTACAACCACCACCATCAACAGCTCAGCTAAATTATTGATAAGCACGGCCTTTCTCATGTCGGCTGTTGTGAGGAGGCGATCATTCGTACCGATATACGGTTTGTACATTAGCTTTCCGAAATAGTAATGCGAGCCACCAAACCGACAGTTTAATATACCTGCCAAAGCAGCTTCCGGATAGCCTGAGTTTGGACTGGCATGACTTGATCCGTGTTGCTTCACAAATGCCAATAGAGGTAGTATCGGAAAATGTCCACTCACCAAAATCATGAGGAAAGCTGTGATGCGAGCGGGAATGTAGTTGGCCACGTCGTCCATACGTGCCGCTATCCGACCAAACAAGTGGTATCGCTCATTCCTGTATCCTATCATTGAATCGAGGGTATTTATCATTTTATAAGCAAACATACCGGGCACTCCCAACAATAAATACCAAAACAAAGGTGCTATCACCCCGTCACTCAGATTTTCGGCCAGCGTTTCGAGCGCAGCAGTACGCACTTCCTGCTCTGTCAGCTCCTCAGTGTTGCGCCCTACAATGCGGGCAACTTGCTTTCTACCTTCATCCAATGAGTGATCTAACGCTACAAATACCAGTCTGACCTCTTTAATAAGCGTAGTACCTGCCAAGCAATAGAACACTGATACGGCAGCTACGCCCCATGCCAAATACACATTGATGTTCATCGCCACCTTCATAAGTAGATAAACTAGAAAATAGGTAAGAAGAACCAATGTTATGGCCAGCAATCCACCTTTTAATATCCGTCGAGGGCCTTTGTTGAATGTTTTCTCTCCCCATGCTATCAATTTGCCGAAAGCCACTACCGGATGGGGCAAAAAGCCCGGATCACCCAATAGTTTATCGAGAAGCCATCCTGTGGAGACAGCAAACAAGCTTCCCCATGAGACATACAGAAAAAGATAAAATGCAGAAGGTTCCATTTTTTTATATTACCAACGATACAAATATAATGTGATTTTTAATATTTCTTTTCTATAAAAGATGAAAATCTATGTATAAACTCTCTTTATGCAATTTATCGCCCATCAAACGACTTCCTCAAACCATTGCCCAATGGCTCTGACCAACGCATCATTCTCCGTAGGTGTTTGCGTGGCAATGCGGAAAAAACCATCATTCAGTCCTTCGAAGTTCGAAGCATCACGTATCAAAAGGCCATGTTCATTGGCTAGATAATCTTTCAGCGCAGCAGCCTTGCCTATACGTAGCCGAACCAGCATGTAGTGCGTACGGGTAGGCCATACATCGAGACAGCCCAGTGAGCTAAGCGCTGCGGCAAGCCGTGCTGTTTCAGCCAGATAAGCAGAAACATCCAGTGTATAGTCAGCAGTATGTTGCAACAGATAATGACCTGCTTCTATCGCCAAAGCATTGACAGACCAAGGCATGCGTTGCGCTTTGATATTAGTAAGGAAATCAACCGAAGCAGTGATATACCCCAACCTCAGTCCGGGTATGGAGAAACGTTTAGTCATGGAATGCAGCAAAATTACATTCGGAAAAGCCACAGCTTCGGCGGCAGTGAAGAGTGGTTGGAGAGTAAAATCCTCATACGACTGGTCTATCACAAAACAGACCTGAGGGTGTTGGCGAATCAATGCTGAGAGCTTCTCCTTGTCGTGCACCTCTCCTGTAGGATTGTTTGGGTTGCACAACCATATCAGTTGCAAGGTGTCGTCCCATTGCTCCAAATCATAGAGAGACGAAATCCGATGACCATGCATTCTACATGCGTCGGCATATTCGCTAAAGGTAGGCATGAGTATTCCCGAACGACAACCGGCAAAAGCCTGTGCAATGAGGTAGATGGCTTCCGTAGCACCGTTAGTAACACAAACCTCATCAGCCTGTAAATCATAGATTTTTGCCAACAACCCTTCCAAAGAGCGTGGCTCCGGTTCGGGGTATGACGAAATAACCTCCATACGCTGGGATAAGTAAGCCTTTAGACCTGATAGATCGACCCCATAATAAGTGTTAGAACTGAAATTGCTCACAATCTCCCGTTCGTAGCTGAATGAATCGTCGCCGTGTCCGTTAATCATTTCCTTGCATTATTTGGTAGATAAGTGGCAGGTTGACATGCTTGCGCACATGATCCGCTAATTTATCATATTGTTCTTCTTTAAAAGCCTGATAATCAAAAGCCGTTTTTTGTATTCTGGCAGCATAAGGTTGCAACAAAAAGTCGATGAATGCAGCGTTATCGAGTATACCATGGATGTAAGTACCCATACAGGCGGCATCAACATAGTAACCATCAGCACGTCCGTCGGACAATGTGTTGAGTGGTGATAGCGGTGCGTCCCCTACGAGAGAAGTAAAGCCCATGTGAATCTCGTATCCCTGACAAGCGGTGTCATTGCCACGAAAAGTAAAAGTTACTTGCCGTGTCACCTTTTCGCCTTGCATACTGGTAGATGTAGGCAATAATCCCAGGCCCGGAAGTCGTTCTATATCGCCTTCCACATGTTCCGGGTCACACACCTCCTGCCCCATTATCTGATATCCTCCACAGATGCCCATCACCGTAGCACCTTCACGATGTGCCCGGATGATAGCCTGAGCTACTCCATTGCGGCGCAACTCATACAAATCGGCCAACGTACTCTTACTACCGGGAATCAGAATGATATCAGCTTTCATAATCTCATCCGTATTGTTGGTGTAGAACAAATGTACGCGAGGATCGCGCTCCAATACGTTGAAGTCGGTGAAATTGGACAGATGCCGCAGCAACACCACGGCCACATTCACCTTCCCCTGCTCAGCCTGCATATTCTTAGTCTGCAACGCCACAGAATCCTCCTCCTCAATGTGAATGTCCTTATAATATGGAACAACCCCCACCACCGGAATGCCACAAAGTTCTTCGAGCATCTTCACTCCCGGTTCGAAGAGACGGATATCTCCCCTGAATTTATTGATTAGAATACCTTTGATGTGTTTTCGTTCCTCTTCACGTTGCAGCATGATAGAGCCATATACACTCGCAAATACCCCTCCACGATCAATATCCGCAACCAGAATAACATCCGCCCCGGCATGCATGGCCATCGGCAGATTTACCAGATCACTCTCACGCAGATTTATTTCCGAAATACTTCCGGCACCCTCCATCACTACAGGATTATATTGTCCGGCAAGACGATCGAAAGCCCCGCAAACTTCCTTCCGAAGTTCTTCTCGTCCCTCCTTTCGGAAATATTCGTAAGCACTCCGATTGCCTATGGGCTTGCCATGAAGCACCACTTGTGAAGTATGATCAGACGACGGTTTCAACAGCAAAGGATTCATATCTGTATGGCAGGCAACCCCTGCCGCTTCGGCCTGTACGGCCTGCGCCCGTCCTATTTCCAATCCTTCAGGAGTGACATACGAGTTCAGCGCCATATTTTGTGCCTTGAACGGTGCCGGTTGATAGCCATCCTGACGAAAGATGCGGCAGAAGGCAGCGGCAATAATACTTTTGCCTACATCGCTACCCGTACCGGCAAACATGATGGGATGTAGTCTTTTATTGGGGATCATTTGCTTCTATATTAATTCGAAGCAACAAAATTAGCAAAAAAAACAAAGCAGCTTATACATTGATGATTAGTATCACATTATTTGTTTCTTCTACCTTAACAGCATTCTCTTTTTATTTTATACGTTTCAAGTTCTCCATAACCAATGAATCCCAATTTATTATAGATTGGCTCTCCCATCGCAGAGGCCATAAGAACAGCAAGATCTTTCTTACTATTAACAGCTTCCGACAATAGTTTTTTAGTCATTCGTGTTCCTATTCCAAGGCCTCTGCCATTTGGAACTGTCCCAATCATGTGCAGACCTGCATTATTGAAAGAATCAAAATAGACCAACCCACAACCTAAAGGCTCCTGATTCTTTATATAAGTAAACATGCGCACTCTTGAAGCGTCCTGACTTATTTTGAAAACGATCTCAGCATCGACTTTATATCCGAATGATGTTGTTGCCGTATTAGCAAAACTCAAAGCATCTGCTCTTGATCTAACCTGAAAAATATTCTCATCTTGATCAAAATCATTATCCACGGTTGTTAGATCTATTGCCATATTCTTTTGCAATAAAGCCAATTCCAAACTTGCGTTATTCTTCAACTCATTCGGGCTGAGCAGTGTGATCCTGTCCGGCAGAGCTTCAATGCCACTTAATTTAATAATCTCAGTGATCAGATCGGCTTTGTCAGAAACAGCAAATACTCGATTGGGCCAATCTGAATTTGAAACAGATACAGCTCTGTAATCTTCTGTATCAATGAGCAATCCCATTGTTTCACCTATATAAGTCCAAAACTCATATAAGTTATTTACGATTTTCTTATCCATGCTGCAAATGTATGCAATCAATATTTAATCCACATTTACATATGTTGATTTTGGAGATGATTAAAACAAACTTGAGCGATAAATATAGGAGAAAAGCTATCAACTGTTTGGATGCCAAGTTCAAAAAGAATACATTCGCTTACAGAAATATCAAACGTATAAAGACAATGACAGAAAGTTTAGTAGAATATATAGCACACTATACCTCTTTGAATGACAGCGAAGTGGCTGTTCTTACTCATTTAGTCAAAAAGCAACACTTCGAAAAGAATGAAATTATTTTTATGGAAGGCAAAGTTTCTAATGAAATCTATTTTGTAACAAAAGGTTGTGTACGCTTGTTTTACAATGTAGAGGGGAGAGATCGAACTGCCTTTTTCTATACCGAAGGACAGTTCATTTGTGCCGGTGAGAGCTTCACCTTCCATGTTCCCGCAAAAGAGAGCTATCAAGCAATAGAAGGAACTGAGCTCTATGTCTTTAGCAAATCGAGTATTGATGAATTATTAGATATTTCTTCTAAATTTGAATTAATTGCCCGGATTGCAGTGGAGAATGAACTGATTGTTTGCCAGAATATAATCGCTTCCTTTGTTACTAAGTCGGCCGAAGAAAGATATGTTGAACTACTGGAAACAAACGGCGAACTATTTCAACGGGTGCCACAACAATATATTGCCTCTTTTTTAGGCGTCTCGCCCGAAACTTTGAGCAGAATAAAGAAAAGGGTCTTTACCAAAAAGGATTCTTGACGATCGTCAAGAGTAATAAGATTCAATAGATTTATCTTTGTACAAAAACAAAAAGAATTAATTATGAGTAAGCAAAAGGTTTTAGTGGCAGGGGCAACCGGCTATCTTGGAGGATATATCACGCAAGAATTAGCATCCTTGGAAGATTTCAATACAAAAATCATTGTCCGCAACAAATACAAGGTGAAATCGAACGATCCGAACATTGAAGTCGTTGAAGCAGAAGTGACCAAGGCAGAGACTCTCACGCATCTGTTCGACGGGGTTGATGTGGTTATCAGCAGCGTGGGCATTACCCGTCAAAAAGATGGGCTGACTTATATGGATGTTGATTATCAGGCAAACGTAAATTTAATCAATGAGGCCAAAGCAAGCGGGGTAAAGAAGTTTATTTATGTTTCTGTTTTAAACGGTGATAAGCTCCGTCAACTGAAGATATGTGAAGCCAAAGAGAAGTTAGTTGATTACTTAAAATTATCGGGACTTGACTATTGCATCATTCGCCCTAATGGATTCTTTTCGGATATGGGTGATTTCCTCAAAATGGCTAAGAGCGGAACTGTGTATTTGTTCGGTGATGGAAAACTAAGTTTAAACCCCATTCATGGAGAAGATTTAGCACAAGTATGTATTGATGCTATTAATTCGGATAAGAAAGAAATAAATGTAGGCGGTCCTGATTTGTTATCTCAGAATGTGATTGCGGAACTGGCTTTTAAAGCTTATTCGAAACCAGCTAAGATTATACATTTACCCGATTGGATTAGAAAATCAGTACTTTGGATAGCTAGAACCTTTACCAGTTCGAAAACTTATGGCCCTATTGAATTCTTTATGACAACCATGGTTATGGACATGCAAGCGCCTCAATACGGGACACACAAACTCGAAGACTTTTTCAATGACCAGACAAAGAAGTACTAATATTTTAGCCACATTTACATCTATTCTATTGGTTTAGGAATTATCTTTTAAACTTTTTCTGATTCTGCTTAATTGAGTGGGAGTAATTCCCAAATGTGAAGCAATATGCTGTTGAGATATTCTTTTATCAATATTAGGATGAGCTATACGAAGCTTTAAATATCTTTCCGTTGCATTCTCTATTGCTAGAGAAACCTCTATTGGTTCTTTTTCAATTACCCAGTTTCTTTCAAGGTACGCAATATAGAAATCTTTTAGATCAATACATTGATTAGCTAACTGGCGGAATTTCTTATAATTGAATGAAATTAAAACAGTATATTCTAAGGCTTCAAGCGTAAACTCGGACGGCCTATCAAGAATGGAAGATACGACAGATCCTGCAAGATCATTTTCAAGAAATAGATTTTTAGTATATACATTTCCGGCGCTATCAGTGAAATAAGCCCTGAGTGCTCCTTCACAAACAAAATGCAGATTTTTAGAATAATCCCCATTTCTAACTAAGAATTCGTTTCTTTCCAAAATTTTAAATCCTAATAATGACTCTAGTAATATCCAGGATTCCTGACTAATAAATGAATATGATTCAAGCTTTTTTCTGAATACAATAATATATTTTTCCTGATCTATCATGCTTGTTTAATTTTCTTTTTATTGCTTGATCTACTTAATTGATAAACGTTGGCAAGATATATAAAAAAGGATAAAACCACTACAAATAATTCACTATATTTGCGCCTTGAGTATGAAGCGAAAGCTTTTGAAGATAAATTTATAATCATGTTAGATGGAATTAAAGTCATAGCATTCGATGCTGACGACACACTTTGGGTGAATGAGCCCTTTTTTCAAGAAATAGAGAAAAGCTTTTGCGAACTACTGCAAGAATACGGCACACAAAAGGAAATATCTAAAGAGCTGTTTCGTACGGAAATGCAAAACCTTGAAATCTACGGATATGGTGCCAAAGGTTTTACACTTTCATTGCTAGAGACAGCTTTAAGAATAAGCAAAAACACCATACCGACTGATCAAATTGCTCAAATCATCGAAATGGGGAAATCACTACTGACCATTCCTATCCAGTTGCTTGATGGTGTGGAACCACTCCTTAAATCCTTGAATGGTAAGTTTGAAGTGATTATGGCCACAAAAGGAGATTTACTCGACCAGCAGAGTAAATTAAAGCGTTCGGGTCTGGAAGAGTATTTCAGCCATGTGGAAATTATGAGTGATAAAACAGAAGATGACTACATGAAGCTGCTTTCAAAGCTAGAGTTCATGCCCGATGAATTTTTGATGATTGGCAATTCTTTGAAATCGGACATACAACCAGTGCTTAATATCGGCGGTTACGGTGCTTACATTCCTTTTCATACTGTTTGGCAGCATGAAAAGATTGAAGAGATTTCTCACACAAGAATGATAAGATCGGCCTCCTTAGAAGAATTAAAAGAAGTATTGAAATGAAACACACTGTAGATATAGAACATTGGAATAGAAAAGAGCATTTTCAGTTCTTTAGTAAATTTGATGATCCCTTCTTTGGCATAACAGTGAACGTCGATTGCACAGCCACCTATCAGCAGTCGAAAGAAGAAGGTGTTTCATTCTTCTTGTTATCGTTGCACAAGGTGATGAATGCAGTCAATGCCACCGAACCGTTTCGTTACAGGATAGAAGATGGCACTGTGGTGTGCTATGATGTGATTCATGTATCTTCTACCGTAGGACGAAGTGATGGCACTTTTGGTTTTAGTTTTTTCCCGTATTATCCTTCTTTAGACACCTTTGTGGCAAGTGCCACCACAGAAATAGCTTTTCTTAAAGAAACCAGCGGACTAAACTTTAATGACGCAGCCCGGAGAACAGATGTGATTCATTTCTCGTCTGTGCCATGGATAAGCTTTACTGACCTGAAGCATGCCACCAGTTTTGGTATCAATGACTGCGTGCCGAAGATTTCCGTCGGCAAATACTACACAGCCGAAGGGCGCATACTACTTCCCCTCTCCGTTACCGTCCATCATGCGTTGATGGATGGCTATCACGTTGCACAATTTATCGAAAGGTTACAGCAGTCACTTCTTTGATCAAATAGAGCAATCTCTACAGCCAAAATGCAAATATTACCGATGTGCCCCTACAGGCCTTCTAAGAGGGGTTTGGTTAACTAACTAGTTCACCGTGGTGAATTAACTAGTTAACCGCGGTTAACTAGTTAGTTAACCACGGTGAACTTATATGATATCTAAAAATAAGTTCGTTTGTAAATTATAATAAATTCCAAAGAACCCTGACATAGGTTGAATTAATCTGAAATCATATTAGGTTGCTTGGACACGCAGATTTAACATATATTTCCTGTCACTATTTGGTGATAAATCAAATCTTATTTTATAATTTTAGCGAAATTATAAAAGACAAATCATCCGTGAGATTCAAAATTATACTAAACATCGAAAAACACGCCTTAGGCAATGCCCTACCGCTAAATCATCAATACGAGCAATCGGCAGTTGTATACAAAATCTTGTCTTATGCAAGCGCAGACTATGCAACATGGCTGCATAACAATGGTTTTACAACCGACTCTAAACAGTTTAAACTCTTCACCTACTCCAGACTCTTTATTCCGCAATATACCATCGACAAGCAACATGCCCTTCTCCTTATTAATAGTGATACTGTAGAATGGTATGTTTCCTTTCTTCCCGAAGAGTCGACCGAGAAGTTTATTCAGGGAGTTTTCATGAATCAAACCTTTCAGTTGGGTAATCAAAGGAACAGAGTACAATTTCGTGTGCAAAGCATTGAAGTGCTTCCCCCACCACACTTTGAAGAAGAGATGACGTTTGAAACACTCTCTCCTATCTGCATTGCATTGCGTAATGCAGATGGTCGTACAGATTACCTATCGCCTGAAGACGAACGCTCTAAAGAGTCACTCCTCTTCAGCTTATTAAATAGGTATGAAGCATTCTACGGCAAACCCTATATAGGTACAGCCGATTTTAACTTTGAAGTGCTGAACGTTCCCAAACCTGTATTGATAACTTTTAAAGCCGGAACTCCTGAAGAATCAAGAGTAAAAGGCTATATGTGTCGGTTCAAGATTAAAGTTAATGGAGAATTGATGAAGATCATGTACGAAAGTGGCATAGGGATGAAAGGATCACTGGGATGGGGAATGGTAAAAATTTGTAATAGATGATAATGAATTGAAAGGTCAATAATTAGTAAATGCATTTTGAAGATCCGGTAGAAGTAACATATATATATATAATGGTTGAAATGAAGCAGGAATATACAACAATTGACTATGAATGGCTTACAAAACCAACAGGAGATCCGTTTGCTGATGCAGGCGGTTTTGCCATCGAAGAATTTTCAAAAAGGAGACCTGATAAGAATATAATGGAAATTATCAAAGAAGTTGCAGATATCTACATTAGCAGATGGAATGCAGGGCTGCATGTCTTCTTCTTAAATTCTACTATAACTCAGGCAGCATTTCCTACACCAGAAAAGAAACTAAAAAAAACGGAAGAATATTTTGAAAGCTTAATTAATGAATCGGCAACTTATTCAGATGGTGTTTGCCGTGTAACTGGAGAAAAAACCAAACTATTTAGAGCTGGTAGAGAGAATTCGTTCCTAACAGGTTCTGGAACTTTCTTAAATTTTCATCACAACCTGGAACCAGGTATTATGCTCTCCAAAGAAGCATTAATAAGATTCTTTTTTTTGCCAATTGCAAGTATTATGATATATGATAAAATGGGAATAATCCACAGTAATCAGTCAGAAGTTGTGAATTTTTTCATAAAAAAGAATGTGTCTGAAAATATAAAAAACACACTCTTCAGATTCGCACTTAGATCAAAGTATCAGAATCCAGCAACAGCACTATTTGCATTTGTCGATGATTTAATTTCAAACGTCAAAATTGCGACAGACGAAACAAAAAAACTTTCGTTAAGCCTATTCCATTTTTCCAATTTTGGAGCATCCCCAACTATTGAAATCTATAAAGTACCTGCCAATCTCTTCGATTTTTATAGAGTTTGTAAAAGCATTCGCTTTTTTGATCAATGGAGACTATTTATTAATGCTCATTACATCAAACATCCTTTCTACAAAGCAAATTTCGACAAGGAAAGCAACACCTACATTGAGAAGGTTAACGAAATATCTGGAATCGCTAAAACCGTATTTGAGAAATTAGAGAAGAATGAGTCCTTGAATTTTGCACTTTGTCAGTTTGGGAGACGAACAGATTCAAAAACCAATAAAGATTATATTGTTGTTGACTCTGGAGAATTAACAAATTGGAAAAACGGGAAGCTCTTTAAAGAATGGAAAAAAAATGATGAAAAAGGCGCAAAAGAATTTTCAGCCGCAACTATAAAGATCAAAGAGAATATCACACTAACCTATAATGCAGAGGACTTCTCTTACAAATGGATAAACTTAGTCTATAGTAATTTAATAGAAGGAAAATCGATACTTTCGCTGATACTTAAATGGAGTGAGAAGAATTTACTGGATTTTAGAATAACAAGGAATTATCAACTAATAATAAAAGGCATGAATTCAAAAACTCTTGATTTAATTGAAAAAATTACAAGTTATTTGATTGAGGATGAATCAGATTTAAAGAAAAAGAAATCCAAATTACAGACAACTAAAAGTCATGAATTAAGATCATTCTTAATCAAGCAAATTGAAAAAAACTATAAGGAGGGCAATTCCGAACCTTTAGTTACACTCCGTGATTATGTGAGTTATTTATTTCCAGATGGAACAAATTGGATGGAAATTAGAGATTTAATGCTTATTTGTTTTTATCAGAAACTCCATGAAAAAGGAATACTGATTGAAGATGAAATTGATAATCAAGAAGAAGCATCAATAATTGAAGATGAAAACAACGAATAAAAACTGATTAAGATGAAAGTACAAGGATTTATTTTAATTGATGTAGACGCAGCTGCCTTAAACAATGCAGGAACGGTCTCAAGAGCTGGTATAGAAAACAGCGTAGAAACAAAAAAAATCGTAAAAAATGGTCAAACGTATGTTTACGTTTCAGGGCAAGCTTGGCGTTATTGGTGGAGAGATACCCTACAAAAGAATTTTGCATGGATTCTCTCTCCGGTTATAAAATTAGAAAAGCAAAATGTTGTTTATACAGAGGCTAATCCGATTGCTTATGATGATGATGATATCTTTGGATATATGAGAGCATCAAAAATGCCGGTAATGAATGACGATGGAACACCGAAATTAAAAAAAAATGGTAATCCAGAAGAAAAGGATGCAACAGTAACAAGGATTTCGCCATTAAAGAATTCTGCTTTAATTTCTGTTGGTTCTGTAAGAGTTGCAAAAAACTTCTCAAGTATGGCTCGGCAAAATGATGTTCCTGTATTGTATGGAAAAGAGGAATACAGTGCTATAATGAAAGGAATGTTTTCCATTGATATTGATCAGGTAGGCACATTTTCAAGTTACAACAAGACAGGATTCAAAAATCTCAATGAAAAATTAAAGAAAGTTGCTAAAGAAAAAGAAGGTTCCTCTCTGATTAAAGACAAGTACGTAAAGGATAAAGCGGGCAACCCTGAAGAATTGATTCAATTAGATATTAAAATTAGAAAGAAAAGAATAAGTGATACAATCAAAGCACTTAAAACAATTTCAGGTGGAGCCATGCAAACGAACAATTTAGCTGATGTAACGCCTAAGTTTATAATATTAGCAACAACAAAATCTGGAAACCATCCCTTCTCGCACATTATTTCAAATGATCCGGTAAACAATGAACAAGTAATTTTAAAGATTGAGGACATAAAAGAAATTTTCACAGAATTCAAAGATGAATTTATTGGTGATATTTACATTGGGCGAAGAGGTGGATTTTGGAATGAATACGAAGAAGAATTAAGCACTATTAATGAACTTGAAATATCAAAAACTACAAAAGTGAAGTATTCATCAGTAAATGCCACTATCGATGCCTATTGTACGCAAATAGAAGAGTTAATATGAAAAACGTATTCAAAATAGAAATAACAACTTGGACATCTAGCTTTCGCTATCCAAATATAATTTCCGGCATCCAGCCAACCTTAGAAGTCCCTCCATTAAGTACTGTACTGGGTCTTATTAATGCTGCGGCCGGAAAGTATTTGGATTATAGCAATGAAGTTGAGATTGGCTACTATTTTGAATATGGATCAAAAGCTATTGATATTGAAACATTGTACCAGATCGATAAGATAAGTTCTACAAATAATTCACCTTCCTTGAAAGCCACGTCAAATGTTATCAAACGTGAATTTCTAACAGATTGTAGCCTTACATTATATACTGAGGATGAATATTTATATGAGTATTTAATGAATCCAGTATTTCAAATTCTATTGGGCCGTTCTTCTGATCTTGCACAAATCCAGTTTTTGGGGAAGAAAAAATTGCAAGAAATCAATAATGCAACAAAAATTAAGGGACAAATTGTTCCATTTTCGAATAATTATCTACCTGGGCAGATTCAACCGCTTCCTCAATATTTTTCAAATACAGAGATTAGGAAAAATATCGGTACGAAAGCGTATACAGTAATAAGCTTCAATTCAAATGATTGTCAGTCTGAATTAACTGCTTACAGAGATCAAATTGGAGAAAGAGAAATTGATATTTACTTTCATAAATTGGATTTCAAAAATGAATGATATTTATATACAGGAGGTTCTGGCAAAATCTGAACCTCCTGTATCACTGAAACAACACATTGACGAATGTCTCCAGGTGTACGATTCGCTCCGAAAAGCATTTGGACGATTACCCGTGAATGATTTGAAGCATTTCTGGGAACTTGTTCGCTTGGGCATTCTATTTCACGATTTAGGAAAAGCGCATTTCGAGTTTCAGAAGATGCTTTTAGGAAAGCCGAAAAACTGGTATCACCAACGGCACGAACTATTTTCAGTTCCGTTTGTGGAACAATTGGATTTGCCTGAAGATGATAAGTTGCTCTTGAAATTGATTGTAGCTGGGCATCACAAAGATTTCATGTTTCTGTTCAATCATATTCAGAAAGGTTATAAAACAGGCGAAGATTTGTTCTCGCTAGGCGAAGATGGGAAATTGGATTGGGATGAAGAAACCAAAAAACTAAACGACCGATTTATTCAGTCGTTCTTGAATGGATACCATGTTTCATTAAAATCAAGTCCGCTAGTGTTGCCCATGCAATTGATAAAGAATTATACACGTAATCCGGTCAATTCAACAAATATCAATTTCAAGGAATTGTTATTGGCAGCAGGAGCATTAAAACAATGCGACCATTCGGCCTCTGCCGGAATTTTCAAAGTGAATGTTTTAGAAGAAAAGCATTTCAACTTCTTGTATGAAACAGAGTGGGCTCCGTATTTCCACCAAAAAAGAGCTTCGGAAATAAATGGAAACATTGTACTTACCGCACCTACTGGTTCTGGTAAAACAGAAGCATCATTAATGTGGCTGCACAAACAAATGAAAGAGAACGGACAAGGACGGACTTTTTACATTCTGCCGTTTACTGCTTCCATCAATGCCATGTTCGAGAGACTTGATGATAAAATGCAGGGCAATAATGAAATTGTAGGTGTTGTTCATGGAAAACTTACGGAATATATCGAAAGCCGATTTGGTGACGAAAACGATAGTTGTCAAAATGAAAAACTGAAGAATGAACTAAAAGAGAGTTTCAGGGCTTTGGTACCTCCGCTAAAAGTGGCAACCCCTTTCCAGTTGTTGAAATCCATTTTTGGATTGAAAGGTTTTGAAAAAGGCATCTTCGAAATGAGTGGAGGTTATTTCATTTTCGACGAAATTCATGCTTACGATCCAGAAGTTACGGCACAAATCAAAGTTTTGATTGAATTTGCCACTAAGTTTCTAAATGTGAAAGTCTGCTTAATGACCGCCACTCTGCCAGCTTTCCTGAAAAAAGAGTTTACCGATGCCATCGGTGAATACTCAGAAATCAGTGCTGATGCTGAGCTTTACCAATCGTTTATTCGTCACCGAATCAAAGTTGCTGACGGGTTACTTTCAGAACACATTGAAGATATTCAGCAACGACTAAATGCAGGTGAAAAAGTTCTGGTAGTGAGTAATACGGTGAAACAAGCCCAAGTCATTTATAACAGTTTAAATGCTTCAAAGAAAGTGTTGTTGCATAGTGCGTTTAATGGCATTGACCGGAATAAAAAGGAAAGTGAACTAAAATCAGATGAAGTAAAACTTCTTGTTGGAACACAAGCCATCGAAGTAAGTTTGGATATTGATTACGATGTTATTTTCACTGAGCCAGCCCCACTCGATGCCTTGCTGCAGCGTTTTGGGCGTGTCAATCGCCATCGGGTAAATGGACAGTATCGCCCACCGTGTGATTGCATCGTTTTCTCTATGCGGAACGACATAGATAAGTATATTTATAAAAATGAAGAAGTTATCACACGGACACTGAATGCCCTTCGTAAAATACAATCTCACAATTCAGGAGTTGTTGCCGAAATCGATATGCAAAAACATATCGATGATGTTTATGATGGTTGGAACAAAAAAGACAAGGAAGATTTCGACCGGGTTTATTCGCATCTAAAAGCAGACGTGATGGAAAATCTTGCTCCGTTTATCTATGACTCACATCGCGAAGAAGAATTTGAAAAACAATTTGATGGAGTAAAAGTTCTTCCTTCTATTCTGACATCTCAATACCTGAAATTATTGGAAGAAAATAGATTTATCAAAGCAGAAAGTTTAAAAGTATCCATAACAAAGAGGCGCTTTGTTTCTATCATTACAAATGAAGGCATTCATCGCGATATATCAGCTTTTGAAATACTTAAGAAAAATACAATTAAAGAACAATCATATTATGTTATTGATAGAAAATATGATGATCTAGGATTACAACTAGATATTGAAGAAAAATCTGACGATTTTAATCAAGGAATATAGTTATGCAAACAACAGGCACTCACTTCAACTATTATCAAGTATGCAAACGAAAGCTTTGGCTGTTTGCTAACGGGATAAGTATGGAGCATACTTCCGATCTTGTTTATGAGGGAAATTTGATTCACGAGGAATCTTATCCGCAGCGCTCTTCGAAATATGAAGAAGTGGAATTGGATGGAATCAAAGTGGACTTTTATGACGCACGAAATAAGGTGATTCATGAAATAAAAAAGTCGGATAAGGTGGAAAGAGCGCATGAATGGCAATTGAAATATTACCTGTATGTGTTCGAAAAGAATGGCATTGTGGGGGTAACGGGCATATTGGAGTATCCTGTGTTGAGAAAAACGGATACAATAGTATTATCTGATATTGATCGGGAAACGATTCGGACGATGGAAACGGAAATACAGGCCATCATTGAGAATGAGGAGTGCCCTCCCCTAGAGAAAAAACGCATCTGTAAGAATTGTAGTTATTATGATTTTTGTTATAGCACGGAGGAAGAAGAATGAAGAAGACGTACTATTTATTTAATCCCGGTTCGCTGGAAAGGCGAGACAATACTTTGAAGTTTACTCCCATATCCGATTCGGAAGCAGAGCATCCGGTTCAGGGTGCTCCACGTTATCTGCCGGTAGAGGATATCAATGAGTTCTATGTTTTTGGCTCGCTAACAGCCAATAGTGCACTGTTCAACTTCCTCGGTCAGAAAGACATCGCAGTGCACTTCTTTGATTATTATGAGAACTACACAGGATCGTTTATGCCTCGTGACGGGCTTTTATCCGGTAGAATGCTATTGGCGCAGACCTCGGCTTATCAGGATAAAAAGAAGCGAATCATTATTGCCCAGAAGTTCATCGAGGGTGCTGTATTCAACATGTTGAAGAATCTGCAATATTACAACCGAAGAGGGAAAGATATGGAGGATATCATGGATATCATGAAAGTTCTTTCTCTCAAGATTCCTGAATCGAGCACGGTACAAGAACTGATGGGGATAGAAGGGATGATTCGCCAGACTTACTATGATGCTTTCAACTTAATATTGAATGATTTCGAGATGGGTAATCGTTCTAAACAACCTCCCCGTAATGAAGTGAACGCATTGATCTCGTTTGGCAACATGATTTGTTACACACTTTGTTTGCGCGCCATCAATCAGACGCAGCTTAATCCGACAATTAGTTTTCTGCATACTCCAGGCGAGAGAAGATATTCGTTGGCACTGGATGTGGCAGAGATCTTTAAGCCGATAATCGTAGACCGTGTGATCTTTAAAGTGCTGAATAAAAAAGAGATTCAAGAAAAACATTTCGACAAGAAAATGAATAAATGCTTGTTAAACTCAGCAGGAAAAAAGATCTTTGTAAAGGCATTGGAAGACCGACTTCAAGAAACCATTCAACATCGTAGTTTGAAACGCAATGTCAGTTATCGGCATTTAATAAAATTAGAATGCTATAAACTGACAAAACATTTGCTAAAGATAGAAGAGTATAAACCATTTAAAATGTATTGGTAACTCTATGTATGTGATTCTAGTATACGATTTCGGAGAGAAGCGTGTGGCGAAAATGTTGAAACTTTGCCGCAAGTATTTGAATTGGATTCAAAACTCCGTCTTTGAAGGTGAGATTTCTGAAGTTCGCTTGCATGAGCTACTCATTTCTGCCAAAAAGTTTATGAAAGAAGAGAGCGATAGCATTATCATTTTCAAAGGTAGAGATGTCAGGTGGACTGAAAAGCAAATCGTAGGAAAAGAACGTAGCAGTATAGATATTTTCTTATAGCAAGTTGTCAATGTATCTATAATGCTCTTACATTACGCACAAAATAAGCAATGCTCGCTCTTTGACTTATTGAAAATCAGCTATTTACAGTAGATGTCGATCATCAGGTGTTTTTATATAACTGGTGATCGACATTTTTTAGAAAGAAAATTAGTATCTTTGCTTCCGCTAACTAATTGATATACAGGGATTCCCTGTTTTGAATTTGGAGGCCTTTAATTGTACCTTATGGAATTGAAACATAGCCGTATAACAGATACTACTTGGAGTATCGCTCCTTTAATTGTACCTTATGGAATTGAAACCACAAAGGCACACATTTCTACGTGCGACAGGAGATGCCTTTAATTGTACCTTATGGAATTGAAACTGTAGTTATTCATTGAGCGGTCGTAGTAGAGCTTCACCTTTAATTGTACCTTATGGAATTGAAACTTGATCTCAAACGCACGCCCGTAACTCAAGAAGTTGACCCTTTAATTGTACCTTATGGAATTGAAACTCAGGTAGATACCCTTGTTAACGTTGTATTCACAGCCTTTAATTGTACCTTATGGAATTGAAACTACAAACTTAGATAGTTTGTTTTGAGCTACAGCCGGCCTTTAATTGTACCTTATGGAATTGAAACTGAGGATATACTTCGCCAGTACCTATCGTGTACCCATCCTTTAATTGTACCTTATGGAATTGAAACTAAACTTATCGGCCTGCTTCAGACTTTTTGGAATTTCCTTTAATTGTACCTTATGGAATTGAAACATATTACGCTGTACGGGAATAGAAGCTATTCTACCCGCCTTTAATTGTACCTTATGGAATTGAAACTTTTGAGCGGTAAGGAAAGTTTTAAGCTCTCCCGTCCTTTAATTGTACCTTATGGAATTGAAACTGCAAGTACAACGCCAACTACTAACGCCGACAAAGCACCTTTAATTGTACCTTATGGAATTGAAACTCCAGAATCGGCTTCTACAACGTTCGCAAAACCATTCCTTTAATTGTACCTTATGGAATTGAAACGCATGAGCTACAAAGAGGGAGCGCTTGAAAACTATTCCTTTAATTGTACCTTATGGAATTGAAACTCACTTCGTACACAGACGTAGTCTTAATAGTCAGTCCTTTAATTGTACCTTATGGAATTGAAACCAAAGTTACATTGAGGATACTCTTCAACCTGCTTCCTTTAATTGTACCTTATGGAATTGAAACTCAATATTCCATTTTATTTTAGGCGTATAGATTAACCTTTAATTGTACCTTATGGAATTGAAACATATCAGGTAAAGTACGCTCTTTCATGGGATTCAAGCCTTTAATTGTACCTTATGGAATTGAAACCTCATGCCGCTGTAGGTACTGCGATAGGTTCACTATCCTTTAATTGTACCTTATGGAATTGAAACACTACAGGATTCATCGCTTCTACAACTATTAGCGACCTTTAATTGTACCTTATGGAATTGAAACTCTGTCAAGGTGGTGGCATAGGCCACATCTTCGGCTCCTTTAATTGTACCTTATGGAATTGAAACTTGTGCGGACATTTATACGCCACAATGCGGACACTTTCCTTTAATTGTACCTTATGGAATTGAAACTTGGAAATTTGGGATGAGTCATTTGATAAGTTCCTTCCTTTAATTGTACCTTATGGAATTGAAACTGAACGGATACACGTTAGACAACAGAGAGATGCTCACCTTTAATTGTACCTTATGGAATTGAAACCTTCTTGTAATATCTACGCCGTATATTTTTTGATATACCTTTAATTGTACCTTATGGAATTGAAACTTTGTATATACTTCTCCTTTCGTCTCATTGTATAGACCTTTAATTGTACCTTATGGAATTGAAACATAGAACCGTTTTGTTTATCCCAATAATTGTAAATCCCTTTAATTGTACCTTATGGAATTGAAACAGCCTGAAAATTCAGTATCGTTGGTTATTTTGAAAACCTTTAATTGTACCTTATGGAATTGAAACCTATTGAATTCTATGAGCGTATTCGCTTTTATTTCCCTTTAATTGTACCTTATGGAATTGAAACATAGAACCGTTTTGTTTATCCCAATAATTGTAAATCCTTTAATTGTACCTTATGGAATTGAAACAACCGTTCGGTGATGGAATGTGTCGGCAAAGCAGGCCCTTTAATTGTACCTTATGGAATTGAAACTAACATTACTTGTTTACCCAAACTCTTGGTATCCTTCCTTTAATTGTACCTTATGGAATTGAAACACTTAGCTTTTTCAAGATCATAATTGCCAAGAAGATCCTTTAATTGTACCTTATGGAATTGAAACTCAACAGCTCGTTGAACAATCTCTCAACTCGTAAAACCTTTAATTGTACCTTATGGAATTGAAACTAATAGTTCGGCTAATATAACAATGTACATCGACGGCCTTTAATTGTACCTTATGGAATTGAAACATCAACAGACTTAGCGACAACCCAGCGTAAGGTTGGCCTTTAATTGTACCTTATGGAATTGAAACTGATTATTAAATTTTATTTGTGAAACCTAGATCAATCCTTTAATTGTACCTTATGGAATTGAAACTCGATGCTCTTAAGGACGCTATGGATAAAGCTAGAGCCTTTAATTGTACCTTATGGAATTGAAACCGCAGATCAAGATAGCCGCCAACGGTGAGGTTGTCCCTTTAATTGTACCTTATGGAATTGAAACTATTTTATAAAAAATCGTGTTTTTATTTTTATATCCTTTAATTGTACCTTATGGAATTGAAACAAGCTCTTGATCTCACAGTCGGTGCCTACAATAGTACCTTTAATTGTACCTTATGGAATTGAAACCCATGAAAGATCCTTTTCCACCTCTACCCGCTTTTCACCTTTAATTGTACCTTATGGAATTGAAACTTTTTTGAATACCTACGTTGGTAAGCTCAATTATACCTTTAATTGTACCTTATGGAATTGAAACATCTAAACAAAACATTATCAGATAGCAATATTAAAACCTTTAATTGTACCTTATGGAATTGAAACCCAATGACATCTTGCGTTCAACTTGTTCATTCACATACCTTTAATTG
The DNA here is from genome assembly GCF_963666545.1 of uncultured Bacteroides sp. NCBI lineage: Bacteria > Pseudomonadati > Bacteroidota > Bacteroidia > Bacteroidales > Bacteroidaceae > Bacteroides > uncultured Bacteroides sp. Next base: position 529,174 of record NZ_OY762899.1, read on the forward strand.
TACCTTATGGAATTGAAACATTGGTTCAATCCGTCCTTTCGCACGCCTGCGAACGCCTTTAATTGTACCTTATGGAATTGAAACTTGATACAACCACCAATGAATTGCAAGACGTGCAAGCCTTTAATTGTACCTTATGGAATTGAAACATTGCTGCCAACGCATCCAATCGGCTTCACGATAACCTTTAATTGTACCTTATGGAATTGAAACATTTGACAAACGCAAATTTTGCGCTTGCGGATGGTCCTTTAATTGTACCTTATGGAATTGAAACATCTGAAAATAGTAGTTATTAGGATCATCGGCTGGCCCTTTAATTGTACCTTATGGAATTGAAACTTAAGATCCAGGGCTTTCCCCACCTTTGCATCTTCCTTTAATTGTACCTTATGGAATTGAAACGTGAGACGGCGGCTCTTGACGGTACAATGGGCGACTCCTTTAATTGTACCTTATGGAATTGAAACCTAGAAGATGAAGACTCCCAGTTCCGCATGCCGACCTTTAATTGTACCTTATGGAATTGAAACCTAGTTGATGCCATAAAGGCTACACAGGCAAAGGGAACCTTTAATTGTACCTTATGGAATTGAAACTACGTTATGAATTTGGTGGCCGCACGTATGCAACATCCTTTAATTGTACCTTATGGAATTGAAACTACGTTATGAATTTGGTGGCCGCACGTATGCAACATCCCTTTAATTGTACCTTATGGAATTGAAACAAAAAAACAGAAGAAGCTCCGTCTTTAAGTTCTGACCTTTAATTGTACCTTATGGAATTGAAACGGCGTTGGTAGCTCTCATTTACATAGTCATTCCATCCTTTAATTGTACCTTATGGAATTGAAACTTGAGAAAATCAACAGCCAGTACAGCAATTGCACGCCTTTAATTGTACCTTATGGAATTGAAACTCCCTACGAACCATCCACCTCATAAACATGCTGAGCCTTTAATTGTACCTTATGGAATTGAAACAACAATTGGCATTAAAGAACAAGTATGATGAAGTTGTCCTTTAATTGTACCTTATGGAATTGAAACATGTTTGCCGGCAAGCCAATCAACTATAATCAACCTCCTTTAATTGTACCTTATGGAATTGAAACGATTGAAGCGAAACATTTCCTGATGCTTCCCGGATCCTTTAATTGTACCTTATGGAATTGAAACAAATTTCAAGCTTATAATTACATTCTAACAAAATGTCCTTTAATTGTACCTTATGGAATTGAAACCCAAGAATCTTAATCGTTTCGGCTTCGGATGCCTGCCCTTTAATTGTACCTTATGGAATTGAAACTATCAATCCTTTGCGTGTTCGTTGATAAATCTACATGCCTTTAATTGTACCTTATGGAATTGAAACACATTGATTGCACTTTTTATTGTGTCCGACTTGTTCCTTTAATTGTACCTTATGGAATTGAAACATGCGAGTACCCCTGATGAGATTGGTCATATAGCCGCCTTTAATTGTACCTTATGGAATTGAAACATTGCAAACCTCCCTGTGTCAGCAAACCACCAAGAATCCTTTAATTGTACCTTATGGAATTGAAACGGAATTCTTTTCGAGTGCCATCATGTAGGGACGAAGCCTTTAATTGTACCTTATGGAATTGAAACTTAGGTGATGGAGAATACATAACAGAAACAGAATCATCCTTTAATTGTACCTTATGGAATTGAAACTCGCATAATCATCCGTCGTCAGTTGCGATACATTTGCCTTTAATTGTACCTTATGGAATTGAAACGATATACTTCATTTGAGAACCTACTCGAAAAATGTCCCTTTAATTGTACCTTATGGAATTGAAACTCTCCACTTTGGAGGATAGAGTTGTGATGCATGTCCTTTAATTGTACCTTATGGAATTGAAACTTCTTTCCATTTTTTGCCTTTAATTGCGGGCACATGCCTTTAATTGTACCTTATGGAATTGAAACGTGTTTATCTTCGCCATTGACGAAGTTTACACCTCCTTTAATTGTACCTTATGGAATTGAAACTTGGAAGTATCCAGAACATACACCTTGCCCCAATCAACCTTTAATTGTACCTTATGGAATTGAAACCACTGTTGTATTCGCCGGCTTGTTGCTTGTTCCCGGTCCTTTAATTGTACCTTATGGAATTGAAACCACTTTGATAGCAACATTGTTATCAATATTGAAATACCTTTAATTGTACCTTATGGAATTGAAACGTATTCACTGCAGGCACAACCGGTTGTACTGCAACCCTTTAATTGTACCTTATGGAATTGAAACACTAGATTCTTTAGTTAACCCATTTTTCAATGGGTTGCCTTTAATTGTACCTTATGGAATTGAAACACGTTGTGAGCTAGTTGAGAGATGATATCACCATCAACCTTTAATTGTACCTTATGGAATTGAAACGACATAGGAGCAATCCAACTTATAAGATAGTCCGCACCTTTAATTGTACCTTATGGAATTGAAACTCTGTAAAAAGATGTACCTCGCCCAAACATTACAACCCTTTAATTGTACCTTATGGAATTGAAACTTGTAAGCTCACGACTGCTTGTCGTGCGCCCTTCGCCTTTAATTGTACCTTATGGAATTGAAACGAATTAATAATGTATTGGTAAAGTATAGACTTAGAGCCTTTAATTGTACCTTATGGAATTGAAACAACATTGGCCGCTTCTTCGGCAGAGTCGTCAACGTCCTTTAATTGTACCTTATGGAATTGAAACGATGTTCCCTCCAAGGATCCTATTGTTAGCCCTAGCCTTTAATTGTACCTTATGGAATTGAAACTACTTCCTTGTTCAAAGTCTATCTCCACACCTGTGCCTTTAATTGTACCTTATGGAATTGAAACAAATTTTAAAGCAAAAGACTATGGCTGCAACTGATTCCTTTAATTGTACCTTATGGAATTGAAACAAGATGCCAAAGGGTCTTATATTCATGACGTTCAACCCCTTTAATTGTACCTTATGGAATTGAAACGATTGAAGAACCTTGCAACATCCGATGGGAATCTTTCCTTTAATTGTACCTTATGGAATTGAAACTGGTATAACCATCAACGCATGCCGACGCATTTTTCCTTTAATTGTACCTTATGGAATTGAAACATAGGAGCAACTTGGAAAGAAACCGAAATCGGCCGGCCTTTAATTGTACCTTATGGAATTGAAACGTGAATGGCGAACTAATTATGGCAATACTATGGCATGCCTTTAATTGTACCTTATGGAATTGAAACACTCAAAGAGAATACAGCACTAAGGTTAAGGCTGTCCTTTAATTGTACCTTATGGAATTGAAACAACGTATCTATCATCAATGAAATATACCTGTATCTAACCTTTAATTGTACCTTATGGAATTGAAACAAGAATCTAAAGAAGCGGAGATCAGCGACAATAAGAGCCTTTAATTGTACCTTATGGAATTGAAACCGGGTTACTTGCAGAGTATTGCATTTGTGTTTTAGCCTTTAATTGTACCTTATGGAATTGAAACTGTTGTGCAAAATGGGAGAAGCTTCTATGTTGGGAACCTTTAATTGTACCTTATGGAATTGAAACGAAGATTATGGATAACATCGCAGAGGTGAAACATACCTTTAATTGTACCTTATGGAATTGAAACATTATAGGAACGTGGTATGTGGATTTGACTGTAATACCTTTAATTGTACCTTATGGAATTGAAACTGATGCCAAGCGCTTCCAGATCATCGACACTGTTCCCTTTAATTGTACCTTATGGAATTGAAACTGAAGAACTTATATTCAGCGCCATCGTGTTTGATCTTCCTTTAATTGTACCTTATGGAATTGAAACCAGCTATCTCGGCAGCACAACCGGACTCTGTTGTTACCCTTTAATTGTACCTTATGGAATTGAAACATACTAGCGGAACATCAGAAACACCCCCCACCGGAGCCTTTAATTGTACCTTATGGAATTGAAACAGAATTCCAGAGAGGTTAGGAAAGCCGAAGGGCGTGCCTTTAATTGTACCTTATGGAATTGAAACATGTGCAGGCTCGAAAAACACATGAACAGAAAGAACCTTTAATTGTACCTTATGGAATTGAAACAGGCGAAGCAACACTATAAATGCTTTGTCTGTGGACCTTTAATTGTACCTTATGGAATTGAAACTCTGATATTGAACAAGGATGGTAGAATAACTAGAAAACCTTTAATTGTACCTTATGGAATTGAAACACAAAACCCAAAATAACCACTTTTTGTTGGACGACCTTTAATTGTACCTTATGGAATTGAAACTATTGTTAAGCTTCTTTTTAAGATACGCCTTGTACTCCCTTTAATTGTACCTTATGGAATTGAAACCCCATAATAATGGCAAAGGTGTTGGTACCTGAGGTTCCTTTAATTGTACCTTATGGAATTGAAACCTAGTATAGGTCGCTACACATTGATAGCGGGTAGTCCTTTAATTGTACCTTATGGAATTGAAACCTAGTATAGGTCGCTACACATTGATAGCGGGTAGTCCTTTAATTGTACCTTATGGAATTGAAACAATAAGGCATCCATAAAATAGAAATGTTAGTATCAGCCTTTAATTGTACCTTATGGAATTGAAACTCGAATAATGATATTACATTCATAATATTGTAGTACCTTTAATTGTACCTTATGGAATTGAAACAGCTACATCGGCGTAATTCACGCCAAACGCTTCAAGCCTTTAATTGTACCTTATGGAATTGAAACAAGGAAGTACGGTGAAGCAATCGTAAACCGATGGATCCTTTAATTGTACCTTATGGAATTGAAACTGTTCACCCCGCTTTTGCGGAGGGTAACAAATGTGCCCTTTAATTGTACCTTATGGAATTGAAACTAAGACAAAATCCAATCTGGTACCGACTGCATTACGCCTTTAATTGTACCTTATGGAATTGAAACTGCAATCTTTGGGGCGTTTGGCCATAAGTTGCCAAATCCTTTAATTGTACCTTATGGAATTGAAACTGGCTTCGTTGTAGCACTTCATTTGTGTTTTATAATCCTTTAATTGTACCTTATGGAATTGAAACACCAGTGTATTATCTCTAATGCATCTTTGCTTTCCTTCCTTTAATTGTACCTTATGGAATTGAAACACACTCTCGCTGTATATTCACGTACGGGTGTTTTACCTTTAATTGTACCTTATGGAATTGAAACTTAAGAGCCAATTTGTTTGATTCAAATATCCGATTACCTTTAATTGTACCTTATGGAATTGAAACTCGAAATCGACGGCTATTATTTTTCTATTCATCTTTCCTTTAATTGTACCTTATGGAATTGAAACTCGGTCAAGGAGTAGTGGTCTTCGTCTTCGGAAAACGGCCTTTAATTGTACCTTATGGAATTGAAACAACCTCCCAAGTTCTTCACTTCCTCCCTTAATTTCCTTTAATTGTACCTTATGGAATTGAAACTAAGCCGAAAGCAGCGGGTAAAGGCATACGAGACCCTTTAATTGTACCTTATGGAATTGAAACTAACGAGCTCGTTTTGGAAACGGCATTATCCGGGCGACCTTTAATTGTACCTTATGGAATTGAAACTTGGTAGGAGATGTAGGTGTGGATTCACCATCACCTTTCCTTTAATTGTACCTTATGGAATTGAAACAAAAGATAATGTTACTTGCCTATAATAGAGGCGGTCCTTTAATTGTACCTTATGGAATTGAAACCTCGTTTATGAAGTCTATTCAGAAAGCGCAATTTCCTTTAATTGTACCTTATGGAATTGAAACTCCGAATATGATGCTACAATAAAGACGGTATATGTTCCCTTTAATTGTACCTTATGGAATTGAAACCGGCACGGGCTTATGAAGATACAATTGTCGAGAACAACCTTTAATTGTACCTTATGGAATTGAAACAGTCGTTGTAGTGAATGATTCAGCACGACGAATACCCCTTTAATTGTACCTTATGGAATTGAAACTCTTTATTTTACCGCTTCTAAAATCAGATAGTATTTCCTTTAATTGTACCTTATGGAATTGAAACATAGTCCGACCTTAATCGTTGCGGCTGCTGATGTATCCTTTAATTGTACCTTATGGAATTGAAACTTGACGATGCACAAGCAATGTGCAATATGATTGACCTTTAATTGTACCTTATGGAATTGAAACATGTTGAGACAAAGTACTTATTGTCAAGTACCCTACCTTTAATTGTACCTCATGGAATTGAAACGCAGAGCTTCGGAAGTCATTCGAGGCTCAATACAAGCCTTTAATTGTACCTCATGGAATTGAAACCATCGAACACATCAAGGAACTGACGTACATTCGGATCCTTTAATTGTACCTCATGGAATTGAAACCAAGTAATACATGTTATCATACCGTATTCATCACTCCTTTAATTGTACCTTATGGAATTGAAACTTGTAATTGATATACTTTATATCAACCATCACTCTCCCTTTAATTGTACCCCATGGAATAAACGCAGATAGATTTGTCCTGTGGAGTTGGTCATCAGATCCTTTAATTGTACCATAAACAAAGGAAAAAGCCTTGTGCTTTGATAATTATTAGAAGAATAGTGCAGATGCCCAAGAGGACGGTTTAGTTTAGTCAACTGCACGGTGCAGTTTTGGGGATTAGCTTTTAATGAAAAATAGTTTTCTCCTATCGTTATGCTAAAGCGCTTCCATTATTACATCAATCAAAGTGCGTCTTTCGCAAAGATTGTGGCAACTTATAAAAAAAACGTGCATGAAGTCCACAAACTCATGCACGTTTTATACACGTTTCGTATACCGAAAGACAACCTTTCTACCTATCTCCTTTAACTGTTAGCGCCAACTTCCCGCTCTTCAATCCTTTCGCTTTTGCTTCAAACAAAATAGATCCTTCTTTTTCGGATGTTTGTACAATGGCGGTAAGTTGCCCACTGAAGGCATGCATCCGGGGTAAATGAAACAATTCAAGACAAGTGGGGTCTCCATTGGCTACTGCACGAAATGTACCGCTACCTTGTACAGAGAAGCTGATCAATCGATCGTCCATTGGACAAAGATTACCATCCTTATCGACTACTTTCACATTGATGTATGCCAGATCTTTCCCATCGGGAGTGAGTTGAGAACGGTCGGCCGACAGCTCTATGTGATGCGGCTTGCCTGCCGTACGTACTATCTCTTCAGCAACGGCTTTGCCCGTAGCATCATAAGCCACAACTTTCACTTCGCCCGGTTCGTATACCACATTCATCCACATCAACCGATAACGATTTTGCAGGGAGGTATTGTTTTTGCTCTGCCTGCCGTAGCTCTTTCCATTGACAAAGAGTTCTGCCGAAGGATAATCGGTATAAGCAAACACAGGGGTAATTTCCCCTTCACGTCCTTTCCAATTCCAATGTGGAAGAATGTGGAGTGTATGGTCGTTCTTATTCCAAATGCTTCTATACAGATAATAACGATCTTTCGGAATGCTAGCCAAGTCGATAATGCCAAACAGTGAACTGTGGTTGGGCCATGCGTCAGTATCATAAGGAGATGGCTCGCCAAGATAATCGAAGCCGGTCCAGACAAACTGCCCCATCGTCCAATGATGATCATCGGCCAATGCGAAGTCTTCGTCAGGCACGTTGGACCATGAACAATATTCCAAATCATACGAGGAAGATTGATGATCACTATATTGAGCATCGGCCTTTTTCTCTACGGGAAACTTATATACGCCTCGTGAACTAACTGTAGAAGAGGTTTCGGAACCCAATACAATTCCCTGAGGGAGTTTGCCGTAAGCTTCTTCGTAGCGATGCACTCTGTAATTGAATCCGGGTACATCGAGCAGTGCGGCAAAGCCATTGCCAAGTACACAACTTACCTGATCCATGCCACAGGTTACAGGGCGTGTGGGGTCTTCTCGGTGACAAATATCTTGCAGGAAAGAAGCTACCCGATAACCATCGGGACTACACTGTGTCGGAACTTCATTGCCAATGCTCCACATCACCACGCTTGCATTGTTGCGATAGTTGTGAAGCATGTTGATCATATCCTTCTCTGCCCATTCATTGAAAAAGCGGTGATAGCCATTCTCGCACTTGGCTTTGTCCCACTCGTCGAAAGGTTCTATCATCACCATAAATCCCATTTCGTCGCACAAAGCAACCAGCTCGGGTGCAGGCATATTATGTGCCGTACGTATAGCATCGCAACCCATATCCTTTAGCATCGTGAGTTGGCGCCTCAACGCAGCGGTGTTTACAGCTGCGCCCAGCGGGCCTAAGTCGTGATGATTGCATACACCTTGAAATTTGCGAAGCTTTCCGTTCAGAAAGAAACCTTTGCCTGCAATGACTTGTACCGAACGAATGCCGAAACGTGTGGTATATTCATCTACCAAACGGTCACGAACAAAGATTTTCGATACGGCTTTGTACAAGGCAGGTGTTTCGGGCGACCACAATGAAGGATGATCTACAATGAAATTTTGCTCAAAAGCTTGTCCTTTCATCAATTTGCGCATCTCATCCTTCCGGGCCACTACTTCTCCTTGTGCGTTGTGTATGACGGTCTGTATTCTTACATCTTCATTTGCCAGATTCTCAATCGTTGTTTTCAAACGCACGGCAGCATATTCGGCAGAAACAAAAGGAGTGGTGAGATAGGTACCCCAAACAGGAACATGTACCTCATCAGTAACGATGAGGTGCACATTTCTGTAAAGTCCTGCTCCTGAATACCAGCGCGATGATTGAGGTTTGTTTTCCAAACGTACGGCCAACAAGTTATCTCCTGAATGAATGAAGTCGGTAACATCGCAATGAAAAGAGTTGTATCCCCAAGGCCAAAAAGTAACTTCCTTGCCATTGACGTACACACGGGCTTCGCTCATCGCTCCATCAAATAGTAAAGTAACACGTTTAGCTCCTTTTTCAAAACTGTCGACAGAGAAAGTCTTCCGATACCACCCTACCCCTACGTATGGCAATCCACCCGTACGTCCTGTCTTCACAGAAGCTTTGGTTTCCAGATTCTGTGTCACGGCAACGTTCTGCAAATCATTCTCTCTGCTGAATGGACCGTAAATGGCCCAATCATGGGGAACAACTACTTGCTGCCATTTCTCGTCGTTATAGTCTACAGTAGCGGCTTCGGCAACATCTCCTTTTGTAAATCGCCAACCCTTATCGAGCAAACGTTCACTTCTTACCGATTGAACTTGTGCTTGTGCAGCAACGAGAGAACAGCATGTCAACGCAATCAGCGTCAGGCATTTCAACTTCATAATCTACCTCTATTTATTTATATTAGTGTTTACTTAAACGCATCCAGTGCTACAGTAGATTTACCACTATCATCGAATGCTCCAAGCGTATATCCGTTCCAACTGCCGTATGCTTGGGGTTCCCAATAGAATATACCCAAACATTTTTCACCTTCTATCGCTTTTGCTCTCGTCATCAGATCAGTTAGAAAAGATTTAGCTGTTTCAGGAGCATCCCATTGCATACCTACCTCGCAAAGCATCACTTCCGAGCCGTATCGACTTATCATATCATTCATATTCGCAATGCAGCTGGTGTTCATAGCTTCCCAGTTACCCACTGTAGGATAAAGAGACATACCGATGACATCCCATTTGGCTCCATTACTCTTCAATCCGTCAAAGATCCACCTAAACAGACTATTGTCGTTTCCACTTTGCACATGCACAATTACTTTTGCATTAGCAAAGACTGACTTCACTGCATCATAGCCTGCATTGGTCAACGCAGCATAATTAGCCATATTCACAGAAGCTTTTCCATCTTCCCACAACATGCCATTGCCGGTTTCATTTCCCACTTGTACCCATTCAGGAGTGATGCCTGAAGCCTTCAGTGTACTCAGCACATCAATAGTATGAGCAGACACAGCAGCTTTCAATTCGCTGAAGGTAAGATTGGACCAAGCGGCCGGTTTCGTTTGTTTGGAAGGATCGGCCCAAGTATCGCTATAATGAAAGTCAATCATCACCCGCATTCCCAGGTTCTTAGCTCTCCAAGCCTTTACCAACACATCTTGTTTATTGCACCACCCATCTGTAGGATTAACCCAAACACGCAAACGCACAGAATTCACACCCAGACTACCAAGTAACTTGAGGCAATCCATCTGAGCACCGGCAGCATTATAAAAGGTCTTGCCCGAAGCCTCCATTTGGGTCAGCCAACTAACATCTGCTCCCTTAGCAAAGGTGGAAGTATCTTCCACCACCGTAGCAGGGTCATTATCGTCACTACACGAAGCACATGGCACAAAGAAAAGTGCCGCAAGCAAAGTAAAGAAAATATTTATTATTCGTTTCATACAACTTCTATTTTTATCTTAGTTCTTGGCTATAGTATACGTGTATTTTACGGGGTCACTTAAGTCCATCGTGATGGTGTATGTCCCTGCTTCACTCACAGGAATAGATTCTCCGGAAGTGAGTTCACCATTGCCATCAGCATCTCCATATTTAAAACTCCAGTTTTGATTACCGATAATCTGTATGCCATAGAGTACATTAGAGATATTACACGTCACACTCCACTTTTTAGTAGTAGAATCATAAGTCATCACATCAGAAGTAAGGCTCCACGCATTAAACTCTCCTGTTATGCTAAAAGAAGTGATAGCTGTTTTACTCCAAGTCTGCGTATTTGTACTGGCTTTGATAAGGAAATAACCTCCTTCATCAAACCAGATGTTCCACATTGCATCGCTTGAGTCGAGTATGTAAAGTCCACTGGCACTTGAACCATAAACTGTTCCTGTAGTCATATTCGCTTCTGTAGAGAACTTAAAGTTATCCCACTGCGAAGCTTGCACGTATCCTTCGTATTCACCATCACCCTCCCGTGAACACAATTTGTTTGAGAAGTCGGTGTAACTATCAGCCTTAGGCATATATAGGTAAAAGACTTTCTCATAAGGTGTAACCTTAACCGACACCACATTACTATACAACGGATCCTGATTGGCTCCAATGGACGATTTTAATCTTGCATAAATGGTAGTGGCTTCTCCGGCTTTTCCTCCTAAACTTAAAGCCAGTGTATTCAACACCGAACCGGTAAACGACTTTGAGTAGTTTGTTTCCGTATACTCTTTAATACTTGAGAAACCACTCTCGGTAGAAAGTTGCAACGTATTGACCAACAAGCCGGCTGACGTTCCATACTTATCACTCTGAGTGACCGAAAGCTCACTTGCATTCCAAGCAAAAGCAAGGACTAAATTTCCACTCTGCTCACTAGTCAGTACCACATCCGTAGCTGTAGCCTTCAATTCTCCGGCCTCGAATCCGGATAAAGTAACTGTATCTCCGTCGTTATTGCACGATGCAACCAACATTAACGACAGCATAACCATTATATATTGATAGATAGTTTTCATTGAATTATAGTTTTATAGAGTTGATCAAAAACCGGTATTCTGTACCAAATTCGGGTTAGCAGCCAGGTCGGCAGCCGGAATAGGATAAAGATTATATTTATCACTTACGGTTATACCATCTTTCACGCCACCTTTCCATTGCCAAATGTATGAAGAACCGGTAAACTTGCCAAAACGAATAAGGTCTGTGCGTCGGGTACATTCCCAATAAAGTTCTCGTGCTCTTTCGGACAGAATGAAATCGAGAGTTAGATTGTCTTCACCTATATTTCCCGAATCATTTCCGTAAGCTCTGCCACGCAACAAATTGATATAAGTTGCTGCCTGACTTTTCGTTCCTCCGGTTCCACCTCTGACCACAGCCTCAGCATACATCAGATAAACATCGGCCAAACGCATCATAGGAAAATCAGTATCTACCAAACCTTCACTTGCATTCGATCCATTTTCTCCTGTCGATGTCTTGTTCGTATACTTCACAATCGCATATCCTTGTGAATCGTCCGTAAGATCATCAATATCCAGCGTTTGTCCATTAGTAAAGAAAGAGGCTCTTTTATCAGTCGCTCCTGTTGCATCGGCAAACTGGCCTACAAAATCTCTTCTTGTACGTAAGCTTCCCCAGCCCGATTGCACACCATAATCAGCTGCTGTCATTGAACTGGTAATGGCTCCACAAACCAAATAGGTTGTACCACCCCAAGTAGTAGTTTTCAATCCGTCGGTTGCTATCGGATAAATAATTTCATTGGTACGCAGGTTATTATCGGCATTGAAAAGATTACGATAAGTAGCTTCCAGACTATATCCACCTGCAATGATCTTATTGCAATAAGTAATACAATCCGTGTTGCGCTGTGTACCGGTATATACCTCCGCATTGAGGTACAACTTAGCTAACAAAAACCATGGAGCAGCACGGCTCACTCTGGCATACTCGTTTTGCAAAGGCAAAGGAAGTAGCTCTTCAATATCTTTCAATTCCGATTCAATATAATTGAAAAGTTCTGCTCGGGTGTAGCGTGGAGGAAAGAATGCACCAACAGCATCATTCTCTGTAACAAACGGCACATTACCAAACAAGTCTAACGCATGCGAGTAAACCAATGCTCTCAAGAAGCGTGCTTCAGCACGATATACTTTTATATCTGCAATTTCACTCTCAGTAAATTTGGATATCTTATCATCAGTGGCATTACGCAAGAACTCGTTACATATAGCTACCGTATAATAGATGCGATAATACATCGCAGAGCTCCATTCGTCAGTTGAGTTCCAGTTAATAGCCTGTATATTAGTCATTGCATCACCTCCGGCCCATGTGTAAACAGCCTCATCAGTAGGAACTTCTTGCAAGTTGAAATAAATGCGCAAATATCCCCAATAGGTTTTGCCACCCAAATCTGTATTCGCATCTCCTTTTTCCTGACCGGCGATGGCCAAAGAAGCATATAATTTAGCTAAAACAGATTTATAACCGTCAGCAGTTGAATATACTGTAGCCGAAGTTGTTTCTATAGTGGGATACTGATTCAAATCATCGAGACAGGAAGAGAAAAGCCCTGCTATCATCAGTACCGCAAATAAATAAATTGATCTTACTTTTTTCATTGTGCGTAGTATTATGATTTAGTTAAAAATCGAGGTTTACAGACAAAGAGAAGGTTCTGGGGCGAGGATAGAACTGACTATCGAAGCCATTAGACACTTCCGGATCTACTCCCGAATAGTTGGTGATGGTAAACACATTTTGCACTAAAGCGCCAACTCTGATGTTAGCAAGCTTAAGTACTCTGCCAAAGTCATACCCCAAGGAGATGTTGTCCATCTTCAGGAAAGAAGCATTCTCCACATAGTAATCAGAGTAATACTGACGAGTCTGAAAACCAGTCTTCAAATAATTTGTTGACAAGTTATTAAGAGCAGACGAAACATACTGCATCGTTTCCCAAGCTCCCAAGTTCATATTCATATTATTATACACATAGTTGCCGAGGCTAGCTCTTAAGGCAAAGCCGAGGCTCCATTTCTTATATGCCAACTGTGTGTTGAATCCCAATAGATAATCGGGCATTGGCGAATGATAGCGATACAAATCTTTATCATTGATTACCTTGTCGTCATTCAAATCGGCATAAGCTCCTTCAATGGGTTTACCTGCCTGATCATAAATTTGTTTATAAACAAAGAACATATAAGGGGTATATCCTTCTGTCATAATTTGCAAATTGCGTGAACCCACTAGCGGTCCGGCATAAGTACCGGGCGAAGAAGCATCTTTCACCAAAGAAAGATTTGTAATCTTTACTTTTTGATACGTAGCATTGAAGCCTACGTTCCATGTGAAGTCTTTGGTTTCAATGGGTATGGCGCTCAATGAAAATTCCAGTCCATGACTTTTAATATTCCCGATGTTCGTTGTGGCATTGTCGGAGAAGTTTGTACCGGCAGCTACTGATACGGTAGCCAACAAGTCTTTCGTTTTACGGCTATAGTAGTCAAAACTTCCGGAAATGCGATTCTTAAGGAAACCAAAGTCAAAACCGGCATTATAAGAATTGGTTGTTTCCCATTTCAAATCGGATACATAAGTTTTGGGACGATAGGTCTTATAATAGGTATTACCTAAAGGATACTGCGCATATTCATTACTTAAAGTATAAATAGGCATATAAGAATAATTGCCAATACCTTCTTGTTGAGCCGTCACTCCATAGCTTACGCGCAACTTCAGGTTGCTCAACACATTGCTATCCTTCAAGAATTCCTCTTCTGAAACTCTCCATGCCAAAGCCACTGAAGGGAATGTACCCCATCTGTTATCTTTATTAAAGCGGGAAGTTCCATCCTTACGAACCGTTGCGGTAAGCATATATTTAGAAAACAAAGAATAATTCAATCTTCCGTAGAAAGAGATCAAGACGTGTTTTTGATCTTGGGCAGCAGTAGTAGATTGTGCCTCTCCTGCTACATTGTTAACAACATATAGCGGGCTTTTCTCATGCCAATATTGGTAATCGTAACCTACCGTTGCATCCACATTACTACTGATTGCATCGAACATTTTCGTGTAATTCAGATAGGTAGTCAATAATTTATTCATCTTTGTCTGGCTGTAGTCATATACAGTACCTCCCGTTTTATAAGCGTAAGCAGCCGTTTCAGGAATATATCTGCTTCCTTCTCCTTTGGCATAATCATATCCCAAAGTAACGTGTGCTTTCAGTTCAGGCAGGAAATGCAATTTATAGTCTACATCAAGATTAGTTATCATACGCTTAACCGTACTTGTATTATCATCTTGATTGAGCAGACCCACAGGATTAAGCAAAGCCCCGGTAGCTGGTATTCCTTCAGTATTGAGACTTTCATAATAACCTCCAAAAGCAGTATTGCCGGAATAAACAGGTTGAGTTGGATTAAAAGCTGCCGCATTCCAAATAGCTGTGGTGCTGGCAAAAGTATTATTGTTATAAGATCCTTTTACATTAAAGTTCACTTTCAGATGGTTATCAAAGAAAGAAGGCGTAAGCGAGATACTTTCTGTAAAACGCTCTGCATTATCAGTTTTGAGTAACCCATCCTGACTGTAATATCCCGTGGATACTCTGAAAGGAAGATATTTTCCTATTTTACCTGATACACTTAGATTGTTATCGGTACCGAATGCCGGATGAAAAATCTCATCGTTCCAAACCGTAGATGCGTCACCAAGCAAAGCCTTCTGAGCAGTGGTTCCATCTTCATTGATCAAGTCTCTAAACTGGTCGGGGCTCAAGACAGAGATCAATTTTGTTTTAGTTTGAATGGATTGTGTAGAGCTATAGCTCACCTTTATCTTATCACCCGAGCCTTTTTTCGTGGAGATAATTATCACTCCATTAGACGCTCTAGAGCCATAGATAGCTGTAGAAGAGGCATCTTTCAATACCGTTATGCTTTCAATATCATTAGGATTTATCAAGCTTAAAAAGTTACCACTGTTTCCACTGATACCACCGCTTTCCAAAGGAACACCATCGAGCACAATCAACGGATCGTTACTTGCATTCAGCGAAGCGCCACCACGAATACGGATAGTACTTCCCGATGTAGGCGATCCGCTATTGGACATGATCTGAACACCGGCCACTTTCCCGTTAATCAGTTGCTCGGGCGAACCGATTAATCCGCCATTGAAATCTTTACTGTTAAGGTCGGACACGGAACCCGTTAAGTCACTCTTCTTCTGGCTTCCATATCCAATGACAACCACATCAGAAAGTGTTTGCGCCTGTGGTTGCAATTTCACATTCAGCATATTATTGGCCGGAATCTGCAATGATTGCGTTTCATAGCCTATAAATGAAAATTGCAACACTGTTTTGCCATTAGGCACAGATAGCGAAAAATTTCCATCTAAATCGCTGACAGTTCCTATGGTAGTACCCGATACAGTGATGTTAACACCAATCATCGCTTCCCGAGTCTCATCAAGGACTTTTCCTGAGACTTTTCTCTCACCTCCCTTTTGCTGTGCAAATAGAGGAGCAGTGATTCCTGACAGTGCTATGCATAGAGTAAAAAACACTGCAAGAAATCGAAGATCAGAGATTTTACTATTCATAATAATAGATTTAAAAATGTTTTAGTTATTGTTTTGAATGATATTAGTTATTGAATTTTTATTCTAACCACACACTACCCAATTCCAAAGTAGAGGTTTGTCCATCAGCCGGAAGTAAGGTTAACTCCACCGACTCTATATCTTTTAGTTCAAAAGGAATCTTAGTTACAGGTTCAAAATATTTTTTCAGAAAAACGGGATACGGACAGGGTAGCAGAGCGGTTTCTCCTTGCACCAATTGTGATAGAGGTATTCGAATGATACCTTTTGATTGGCTAATCATCGCTTTGTACGTATATCCAAAAGTAGAGATGAAACCTGCGGTAAGCGTGTCTGCCTCATTTTTGATCACGTTCATGCAGAGATATTTGCAGGTAGATAAACGCTTTTCTCTTGCCATTAGATCATCACGTATCCATTTTCTAATAAAGAGCTTTCCTCCGGTATCTTGTGTCTTAACATAAAACTTCACTGTGCTCTCGTTTGTTGGAGCATTGAGTACCAAATTCCTACTTATTGAAGCCCACTCGGGCATCGAATAAGTATCTATGTCATTATCCTCAGCATCAGGGGTAATGATTCGAATGGGACTGTCAGGTGTCACAACACTACTCTCCCAATAGTTATTCCGGTAATAATCCCAATCGAGAGGAGATCCCGCTACTCCGGCAGGAAAAGTATATAGGCTGTCTTTGCGACAGGCTGTGATAGTATATCTAAATTTACCACCGACTATATCATCTGTCGGAATCACCGTTTCGTAATGATAGCCACCCACATTCTTCATAGTATAATAGGTATTACGAGGATTCCAGAACGAAATCTTATCAGAGTACAGAATCACCGAATCGGGCTTTTGAGGTCCAATAACTGTTGCTTCAATACGCATAGGAGTGCCTTGTTCAACGGCCTTAGGGGCTGTATGGATTACCTGATAAGAAGAAGCACTTGCTTTCGGAGCAACGAACTCACCTAAACGAATATTCTGCCAACGAGTATCTTTCTGCCAAACAGAGGAAGGGACATATCCATCTCGTTGCAACAAATAAACTCCGGGACGCAAAGCTATGTTTCCGTTTGAAGATTGTTGGCTGGAAGTATTCCCTTCGTTCAATCCGATTGCCGAGAAGCTTTGCCCCAAGCCGGGTAAAGCGATTTTCATATTCCACGTATTCCACAAGATAGAAACGACCTCTTTCTTCAGAGAAGGTTTCTCAAACGGATCTTTCACTTGAACGGCATCGGGCATGACCTCCAAGCGCCAAAGTCCATCTTCTAATTTATCAGCAAAATAAGCACCGGTTCCTTCAGATGCAATGACAGATGAACTGCCGCATCCGGCCACGGATTTCAAACGGCTGAGAGCAATCGGTTGCACAGCTGTACTGTTAGAATAGTAGAACTTCTCCGAAGAGTTCATCACGCTCAGGTCTTCTTGATAGCTAACTCGAAATGCATCAAAAAGGGTATCATTGGGATAGGTTCCATAAGATTTATTGCGGGGAACGGCGTAGGCTGCTTCGGCAGCTATCTTCATGCTGATAGCCTTTGAAGGAGTATAAGCCAGATTCAAGAAATGAGTCTGATACTCTGTATTTGCCCATGCCATATCAATGGGATCGTAGGCAAACTGAGTGATCCATTGAAAACCTGCACCGCGAAAGGTACGTGCCATAGCCGGATACATATAAGAATAGGTGATGTCGGCCGGGTCGAATTCATACACAAGTTTGGCTTTAGTAGGAAAGCCTTTTACATGATCAAAAGGAATGTCGTAGGAGTCTACATAAGGAAGAAAGTTCCCTTTGCGGGTATGCCCGGCAACCAGGCCAATAGGATACCACTGATAGGTAGTGCCCTGAACATTCGTGGAATAGTATGCCTCAACTTGCTGCCTGTTGTGACTTACATTATAGAATACAGGTTTTTTGTTTCCTGCTTTTTTCATTGCTTTCAGCATTCGGTCTATATACTGCTTCGTTTGTGCGGGCGTACCGCTGTGACAAGGTTCATTATTGATCTCGAAACCAACAATGCCCGCATCATCCTTATATGCTTTCTTGGTATATGGGTTGATATGCTTTATCAAATGATAGATATAATTCTCCTGCGCTGCAATAGCCTGACTATTAGCATGCACATCACATTTATCATAACCATAAGAGAAACCTCCTGTTTGCTCATTCTTTTCCGGATAACCATTGCCAAAGTTTGTCTGGGCAGTAAGCACTACACTAATGCCACGTTCTTTGAGTTTAGATATGAGGTAATCCAGCAAATCAAGGTGATCGTTTTCAAGCAGATTCCCATCCTTGTCGGATACTTCCACATCCCATATATGAATGCGATAAGCATTGAATCCCAAGCGGGCAAAATGATACACATCTCTGTCAATAGCTTCTTTGCGGTTTATACCCAGATAACCCATCGCGCGATAAGCATGGGCAAAAGGCAGCGTATAGTTCACGCCAAAGAATGAAGTTTCCTGATGAGTATCCGACCAGCGCATTACGCCTTTGCCATCCACATAAACTGAAGGGGGTGATTGAAAATGTTTCTGTCCCGACACATAGAAAGAAAAGAGACAGCAAACAACTGTGAATATGTATTTCTTCATGAATATCAATTTTAGGTCTTAATTCTGTATATGCAAAAATAGGAGCAACCAGCAAGTTGCACAAGCAGATTTTGGACATAAAAGGATATAAAAAGGACATGATAAGATGAGACCTCTTCGGGCATTCCGGTTAGACGATCAAAATGCCAGAAGAGGTTAAAGATCTTATTGTTCCTCCATAAATTGGCGGGGTGTTTTATCAAATTCAGCCTGGAAGCATTTTGAGAAATAAGAATGATTAGAGAAGCCGACCATATACATCACTTCTGCCACAGAGAATTTCTTTTGAGCAAGAAGCATCGCTGCCTTTTTCATGCGAATCGATTTAATGTATTCTACAGGAGTGAGGGCCGTCAACTGTTTTATTTTTCGGTAGATCTGTTTGTTATTAATGCCCGACAGCTCGCTCAGCGCATTTACGTTTAACTCGGACTCAGAAATGTGATCTTCAATAATCTTTGTAATATTAAATAAGAACTTCTCATCAATAGAGGTGGCTTCTATCGCTTTAGGAGTGGCAATGACCTCTATACGTGCTTTGACCTCTATCTTCTTACGAGTTCGCAGCAACTGTTCTATTCTCGACAATAGAATGTCGGCTTCAAATGGTTTAGGTAAGAACACGTCAATGTTCATATTAAAACTTTCAAGCTGTGTCTCCTTATCATCTTTGGCTGTAAGCAGAATAATAGGAATGGTAGAGGTTGGCATGTTTTTCTTTATCTGCTGACACATCTCCAATCCATTCATCACAGGCATCATAATGTCGCTGATGATTAAGTTGGGCATATAGTGAAAGCAGAGCTCTACTCCTTCTTTTCCGTTGGTAGCAATCAAACAGCGATACTTAGTACGCAGTATATCTTGTATAAAGCTTGTAATTTCTTGATTGTCATCAACAATCAAAACCAAGGGCAGACTATTATCTTCCACCTGAACATTACTTTCTGCTTCAGGAGTATTGTCTGCAACAACAGACAATGGCAGAGTAATGCTGATTGTTGTGCCTTGGTTTTCTTGCGATTTAAGTGAAAGCGTTCCACCATGAAGTTCCACGTATGCCTTTACCAAATATAATCCGATGCCGGTGCCGTCTTTTTCTTTGGCCGTTTTTGAAGACTGGAAGAAACGTTGGAAAACATACGGAATATCTTTCTCAGGAATGCCGATGCCGGTATCGGACAAGTTTATCCGGAGCAATCTTTCTTCTTCCAGATAATTCAGTGCCAGCTCTATCCTACCCTTCTTGGTATATTTCACCGCATTCGACAGGATGTTATTCAAAATAGATTCGAGCTTCAATAAATCCACATCCATATAGAGTTTCTCCACATTGGTTTGAAAAAGAAACTCCAGTTGTTTATCCTCCTGCTTTTCCTCTTCATAAATAGAGAACAGACTTTTAGAAAAAGCCACAAACTCTATCCTCGAAAGAATAAGCAGTGAACCGATAGCGGCATCTACTCTATTAAAGTCGAGTACCTGATGAATCAGAGAGTTCAGCTTCATCGCATTTCTCTGCACCAATTGCAATTGTTTCTTCACCTCTTGATTCTTTATGTCCAATAGCAAGCGACTAACCGGCGCAATGATCATGCTGAGCGGTGTCTTAAAGTCATGAGATACGTTGGTGAAGAAGTCTATTTTCAACTTCGATTGTTCCAGGATCTTTTCTTTCTCAATGCGGGCAATCTTCAATTTACTCTTTACCCTGAAGAAGTTTATAGTCCAGAGAATAAGGCTGATGAACAGAATAAAATAGATACTCTTTGCCCAAAATGTGTAGTACCAAGGCGGTTGGATATTCACATCCAACGTATAAGCGTTTTCTGAAGGTTTACCATCAACGTTCAATCGAGTAACAACGAGTTTGTACTTTCCATAAGGAAGATTACTATATGATATGCGATTCGTGTTCGGCTTAAGCAGGCTCCACTCCTCCTCAATCCCCTCAAGCTTATATACAAACTTATTCTTTTCCTCTTGAGAATAGGGGAAATCGGAGAACTCAAAAGTCAGATGGTTCTGTCGGTAATTCAAATCAAGCTGCTTCACATAACGAATGCTCTGACTATTGTCTGATGAGCCGGGAGAAAACAACTGATTATTTATGTAAAAACCTGTAAGGGTAACAGTGCGATTGCGAGTGTTAAGTTTGATGATCTCAGGAGAACAAATGGCATAACCATCAACAGAACCCAGATAGATACGATCATTCTTCTTATCGAAGTACATGCTGGTGAAGATTTTATCCATTACATTGAACCGCTGTGCATTCATTGTCTTCTTATCAACGACCCAGAAACCATCCGCTGTGGAAATCCAAATAGAGTTATTTACCTCCATCATGGAGAATACTTCACTGGTGCTAAAGGCATCGAACTTAATCACTCGTGAACTGCTATCTTTGGGGTCTATGCGCATCATCCCACCTCTGAAGCCTACCCAGATAATTCCTGCATCATCACAAAGAATATAGCTCGGGCTCTTTTCGCCGCTCAATCCTCCAAGTTGTATCTTGGTAATCTTTTTAGTCTTCGTGTTAATCTTATCAATACCATTATTATAGAGCAGTACCCACACATTGCCTTCATGGTCGGGAATCATTTGATTGATAAACATGCCTGAAAGCCCGTTACGAGTTGAATAGTTTTCTTCGGCTATGTAATAGCTCGCAGTGGAATGCATCAATTTTTCTTTGTCGACTACAAAGATACCACCCAGACAAGTGGCAACCCAGAGCTTGCCTTTATCATCTTCGAAGAGGTGATATACCCAGTTACTATTATAGGTACGCGTGCTATCTATTATATTATAATGTATAAATTGCTGCGACTTGTAATCGTATCGATTGACACTTCCATCCGTTGCTATCCACAAATAATGATCTTTATCTTCGTAGATTTCTCTTATTCTATTGTGCGACAAAGGATGCTTCCTATCGCCCATCTTATACCATATCGAATTATTTGGATAGCCTGATGAGCGTTCCGAACGTATTAAACCATTGGTTCCACCAAACCAGTAATAATTTCGCGAATCCTTGAAAATGGAATAAAAATGGTTACCATCTCCCATACCGGTTATCTGAGCAATGGGAATAAACTGAAAAGCACTGTTGTAACGAGACATAGAAATGCCATAATCGGTTCCCAACCAGATATTCTTGTCGTGATCAGAAAAAACATTCCAGATAATGTTGTTTGATAAAGACTGAATGTTGCGGGAATCATGCACAACGTGTTGCATCTCGTTGATTTCATGATACACATACAATCCGTTATCTGTACCAACCAATAGATGTTGACTTCCATCCAGTGCCAATGATTTGATGGAATTGTCCCGAAACAGTTCAATCTTCTCTGCACGATGCCGAGAGGGAATGTATTTGAAAAGACTTCCTTCTGTGCCGACCCACACGCAATGACGAACAGTGTCTTCGAGTAAAGAGTTGATGAATTGATTGTTTTTTGTTTTATCGATAGGAAGAGCTATTCTTTCAAAATTGTCGGTCTTAGGCACATAGCGACAAAAGCCATTGTAGGTGCCGACATAGATCGTTTTATCAGTAGTGGCTATGATGGAATAAATAGTAGGATGAGGAAGTCCCGAATGTTTCTTCTGGCTAAAGTTCTTCAATCGTTTCTTTACGAGATCGTAAGTGTACAATCCGTTCAATGTTCCAATCCATAAAGTATTTGCTTGCAATGCAATTGTCCTTACATCCGATGGAAAATGGACCTCAGCTTCCTCGTATTGATCAGTTTTGTAGTTATAGATTAGAACTCCATTGTCGGCTCCCAAATACAGATAGGTGTCATTGACAATAACCCCACAATAGATACGAGTGTTGCTCTTTGAGCCAAATGTAAAGTGTTGTTGTGCGGAATATCCGTCGTAACTAAACAGGCCTTTGTTAGATCCCACCCAGACTAAACCTTCAGAATCTTGAAGAAAACAACTGATCACAGATGCTTCGGGGCTTAAGCTTATATTATCGAATATCTGGTAGCTCATCTTTTGCCCGCAGAGACGACCTGCCAAAAGACAAAAGAGTAAGAGAAGATAGGTTGTTCTTTTTTGCATAGCTTAATCAAAGGTGATAATTGGAGTATGAGACTACAAATATATCCAAATCTACTAACAATGCACGAAGCAGCATGACGAAAATGAGATTTATAGCACTATTTTCGTCTGCGACTTCTTCTTCGTTGCATTTTATTCCGCTTATAACGTAACCAACGTTTGTAGATCATCCATCCGCTCATAAGTGCCACAACAACAAAAATAAGAATAGTGATACCTACGCCCAGATTATCTCCTTTAATTCTTGACCATATTTCAAGCACAGCCTCCGTCTTATCTCCAAAATCACGAATCATGGCGCAGCGATCTACTACTTTACGGTCGGGATATTGAATTCGATTGACCTGTACACTCTCTGCTCCGGGACCAAAGAAATAGCTTAAATCAGAATGATAATTGAGGGTGGTGTCTATCTTTGCTTCTAATATTTCAGGAGTAGCTATTGAACTGACAAAGCCGGTGGCATCCATATTGCGAAGTGCCACGTCGGGGCGGCACATATAGTTGATGAAGTAGCTGGCTGCCTTAGCATTACCTGCATATTTAGGTATTACCCATCCATCGTACCAGATGTTACTACCTTCCAGCGGAACCACATAATCAAGTTTTACCCCAACTGAAGCAGCTTCTTCGATAGCCCACATGGCATCGCCACTCCACGTCAGATTGAGCCATGCTTTGTTCTTCGTCATCATCTCTTTTCCGAAGTCCGATTCCCATCCGGCTATCAACGGCTTCATCGCTTTTAGATATTTCTCGACTACGGCCATTGCTTCGGGGGAATAGTCATTCATTAAATCTTCGACCGTAAGTTTACCTTCACGCAGTTCGTTGGCATGAGCATAGATCGCTGCCGTACCATACGCATCACGATAGCTTTCTTTCATCAGAATCTTACCGGCATATTTGCGATTCCAGAGAGTTCCCCAGGTTTCTGCGTCGGCATCAGGAACAAAAGCTTTGTTGTACAGAATGCCCGCAGTACCCCACATATAGCACACTGCATAGTGATTGGCTTGTTTGCCCGGCTGACTCAATTTGTTTATCTGAGCACGAATATAAGGCGAAAGGTTATGAATGTAACTTGGCGAACCATTCAAGACAGTATCAATCGGCAGAAGCAAATCTTTCTTCAACATACGCTCAATGATGTATTCCGACGGGCAAACCACATCAAAGTCTTCGTGTCCTTTCTCTATTTTGGTGAGCATCACTTCATTGATGTCAAATGTCTGGTAAACAATACGAATATCTTCACCTGTCTGCTGTTTATAATATGCCTGAAACTCCTTCAATACGTCTTCGTCAATGTAATCTGCCCAATTATAAATTTTAAGCACATTCTCGCGAGGCTCACCCGTATTATAGCAACCGGTAAGCAAGCATATACAGATAATAGATAAAACAGATAAGAACTTCTTCATATAATACTTAGGTCTTTTTTAAAAACAATGAAGTGTTTTTTGAAAACATATAGGTGTTTGAGAGGCAGGATAGTTACTCTTGCTGCTTCGCCTTTCCCGCTCTATGGTTAATGATAATAAGTAATGCCAACACCACCACAAAAATAATAGTAGAAAGGGGACGAAGCTCAGGAGTTAATCCTCCTTTGCGTGCATCGGCATAGATATAGGTAGAGAGTGTTTCGAGTCCCTGATTACCTATTGTAAAAACAGTAACGGCAAAATCATCAATGGAAAGGGTGATGGCCAGCATAAAACCACTAATCATTCCCGGCCTTATCTCGGGAACTATGACTTTTCGAAGCGCCTGCATAGGTGTGGCACCAAGATCGAGAGCTGCTTCATAAATATTCGGATTCATCTGCTTGAGACGGGGCAAAACGCTTAACACAACATAGGGCGTACAAAAAGTAATATGTGCAAGCACTACTGTGACATAGCCTTGCGATATGCCCAGTGAGACAAAAAGCAGGAATAACGAAATACCTGTAATAATGTCGCCATTCAAGATAGGAATGCTGTTCACAAATCCAATAGCCTTTTTAGATCGGGCTTTCAGATTATAGATACCGATAGCGGTAATGCTGCCTAGCAAGGTGGAGGCTGTAGCAGCAATGAAAGCAATAGTGAGGGTATTCATTAAGGCATTCATCAGTGAATGATGGGTACTGGTGGCAAGAAGTGAAGAATAGAGCTTAGTAGAGAAGCCCGTCCAGTTTCCCAATACTTTTGCTTCGGTGAACGAATAGATTACGATAATAATGATTGGGGCATAGAGCAATAGTAACAAAAGCCACAAATATGTCTGCGCAAAAATCTTCTTTACCATAATCCGCCTCCTTCGTTAGCATTGTCTTTATCGTCGGTGCCAAAAAGCGAAGTAGCTGCAATGAGCAACAACATGATGAGAGACAGAGCTGCCCCATAGTTCCACATACTATTATTGATATTCTCTTGAATAGTGGTTCCAAAAAGTTTGATGTTATTCATGGTAAGTAGTTCTGCTATTGCAAAGGTAGAAATGGTAGGCATAAAGACCATCATCACACCACTCATCACTCCCGGCATGGAAAGCGGCAATATGGCCTTAAAGAATACTTGCACAGGATTTGCTCCCAAGTCTTGAGCTGCTTCAATATAGCTACGATCCATCTTTTGCAAAGTGTTATAGATGGGATAGATCATGAATGGAAGAAAGTTATAGACCATTCCGAAGATGAGTGCACCTTCACCAAGGGGAATACTAAAGAAATCGAATAATGCAACGGTAGCCAACGTGCGCACCAAAATATTAACCCACATAGGTAGAATGAAGAGTACTACCAGAGTACGTGATTTATTGAACTTACTATTGCTCAATATCCATGCTGCCGGATAACCAAGAAGAAGACAAATGGATGTTGTGATAATAGCAATACCGATGGAATAAACAAAGGTATTAATTGCCTCAGGGTGCATAAAGAACTTCGAAAAGTTCGACATTGTCAGGTGTCCCTTATCATCAGTAAATGCATAGACCACGATAAGTAACAATGGAATGACAACAAAGATGGCCGAAAAGATAACGTAAGGGAGCGTCCAACTCTTACGTGATGCAAAAAAAATCGGTAATTTTCTACTCACTTCTTATTCTTTCATTTATCGATCAATTAATAATTCGAATGCTGGTTGGCAGAATGGTGATTCCTACCCGATCACCATCATCCCATACATCATTGGTATCGACATACACATTTTCGTCCCAGTCAGAGAAAACCGTCAGATGATAATGATTGCCTTTATAAAGGATAAACTTCACTTCTCCTGTCAGCATACCGTCTTCTTCGTTATCTTGAAGAATCACTTTGTCGAAATCAACTTCAACTTTTACTGCTTGTACGGCTTCAATGGCACTAACAGATGCGCATTCAAAAGTACAACCCAAAAACTCTACATGCGTATTGTCCACCATCTTCCCATCAAATGTATTGCACACCCGTTCTTTCTTCATGATGTGAATATCAAAAGGCTTCACTAGCAATCCCACTGTTTCGCCAACGTCAAAATGGTGATAGTCCTGAACAAGAAATTCATAGTCTCCACACAAAACAGTCATTTCGTTATGCACTCCTTTAAATATAGTCGACTGCACCACTCCTACCAACTGAGCTGCATCCGACACAGCAAAAATATAAAGATCTTCGGGACGAATTACAACATCTACCAAAACATTTTCACCAAAGCCTTCATCTACACATTCAAATTCCGTATCACAGATGCGCACCAATTTATCTTTTAGCATCACACCATTCAAAATATTACTCTCGCCTATGAAGTCGGCTACAAAAGAATTCGTCGGTTCATTATAGATATCAATAGGTGTACCTATCTGCTGAATCTTGCCCTCACTCATCACCACAATAGTATCGCTCAACGTAAGAGCTTCTTCCTGATCATGCGTTACATAAACAAATGTAATACCCAAACGTTTATGCATTTCTTTCAATTCCATCTGCATATCTTTACGCATCTTGAGATCCAAAGCTGCCAATGGTTCATCAAGCAAGAGTACTTCGGGCTCGTTCACTATGGCACGGGCAATAGCCACGCGTTGCTGTTGCCCACCCGACAGAGAATCCACATCTCTGAATTCGTAGTCCGTCATGCCTACCATCTTCAACGCTCCTTTCACTTTCTTTTCTATCTCTTGCTTCAGCATTTTCTTGAGCTTTAAACCGAATGCGATGTTATCATACACATTCAAATGCGGAAACAAAGCGTATTTCTGGAAAACCGTATTAACAGGACGCTTATGAGGGGGTGTCTGAGTAATTTCTTTACCCGATATTTTGATTTCTCCCTTAGACACAGATTGAAAACCTGCAACAAGGCGCAACAATGTGGTCTTTCCACAACCCGAAGGGCCAAGGATAGTCACAAACTCACCTTTCTTCACTCGCAGGCTTACATTATCCAGAGCGGTTTTATCACCAAAGAATTTCGACACGCTACTTACCTCAATAATGTAATTGTCTTCTTGCATATTCATACTATAATTTGAAGCACAAAGGTACATATTTCTACCATTAAATGAGTGCATTACGATATTATAACCAATGATATTCTAGCTACTTTGAAAAAAAAGATATCTTTGCATAAATAAATATTCATTTAATTTACAATAGTATGAAAAAAATCATTTATTTATTTGCTGCAACCGCTTTAGGATTAGCATCGTGCACCGGGAACAAAGGCTACACAGTTAAAGGAACCGTAGAAGGTGCCGCTGATGGCGATACGGTATTTCTTCAGGAACGTGCCGACAGGCAACTTAATAAGCTAGATACAGCCATCATTAAAGATGGTACATTTGCTTTTGAAGGCGTACAAGACTCTACTGTAAATAGGTATCTAACGTATGCGAAGGGTGAAAAACAGCTCATTATGGATTTCTTCCTTGAAAACGGAAAGATTGAAGTAAAACTGGGCAAAGAGGATGATTCGGCAACAGGTACTCCCTCTAACAATGCTTATCAGGAGTTTAGAGCTCAGTTGAACGCTATCAACAAAAAACAAAGTGCTATCTATGAATCAATGGGCGACACAACCCTGACAGATAAACAGAAAGAGGCCAAAATAAAAGAGATGAATGGCTTGGAAAGTGAGATGATGACTACCATTAAAACCGGCATTGAAAAGAACATCAGCAATACGGTGGGCGTATTCTTACTTGGACAATACAATTATTACATGGAATATCCGGAGATTGAACCTCTACTGGCAAAAGTTCCGGCTAAGTTCCAAAAGAGCGAAAACCTCTTGCAACTGAAAGAACTTGTAAGCGTTGCAAAGAAATCGGCTGTCGGTCAGAAGTTTGTTGATTTCAGTATGCTGACTCCTGATGGAAAGCTGATAAAACTATCCGATTATGCAGGCAAAGGAAAAGTAGTCTTAGTTGACTTTTGGGCTAGCTGGTGCGGACCTTGTCGTCAAGAAATGCCGAACTTGGTGAAGGCTTATGCAAAATACAAAAGCAAAGAATTCGAAATAGTAGGTGTATCACTCGATAAAGACGGACAGTCATGGAAAGATGGCATTACACAACTGAAGATCACTTGGCCTCAAATGTCGGATTTGAAATTCTGGGATAGCGAAGGATCAAAATTGTATGCCATCCGAAGCATTCCCCACACAGTGTTGATTGATAAAGACGGAACCATTGTAGCTCGTGGTCTGCATGGAGAAGAACTTCAAGCAAAACTAGCTGAATTAATAAAATAAAGAACTACCGAACTAGCATTTTCAATAAATGCTAAACAGATAAATAGAGAGGCTGCTTCAAGTTAGATTGAAGCAGCCTCTTTTGTTAGTTAATCAAACCAGCGCACATAACAGAAGTCCTGACGATGTGGCAAATTCTTATTCTTAGGATACATACGGAAAGCCATCTTAAAGCTACCGGCATTTGATAAGCTGTGTTTTACCTGGAAAGTATATAAATCACCTTCTTTCTTAATCACATCAAATGGTTCAACTGAATAGACATGCTCTTTACCTTCTGCATTAGTATGGATGGTAACAAGTTCAATTCCAATAGCGTCATTCAATCCCTTCTCGTCAATCACGTAAGTGGTAGTATAATCTTTGCCACTTTCTAATGATTGTTGAAGCAATTCTTCTGTTTTTTCGCTCGATACAATTTCTATCGAATCCCATTTTTCAGCAACTTCTTCTTTCCAAGCAGCCAACTCCTTAGCCTTTTCGTAACCATTCGCATTTAATGCATGGAAACGTTTTGCCAGTTTTGTATAGAACTTCTCATAATAATCATCAAGCTGACGCTTCATGGTATAATGAGGAGCAATCTGGGCGATGGAATTCTTTATATATTTCACCCATCCTTCAGAATAACCATCCTCATTTTTATCATAATAGAGTGGTAATATTTGTGTCTCGAGAACACTATAAAGAGTAGCAGCATCAAGCTGATCCTGATGTTCCTGATTTTGATAAGTACGTTTCTCTGTCAACATCCATCCCGCATTCTCGCGGTATCCTTCAAGCCACCAACCATCAAGTACCGAGAAGTTCAACACCCCATTCATCAAAGCTTTCTCACCGGAAGTACCCGATGCTTCGAGTGGACGAGTTGGCGTATTCAACCAAATATCAACTCCCGTTACCAGTCGGCGAGCCAACTGCATATCATAATTTTCAAGGAACATAATCTTACCCAAAAACTCCGGACGACGAGAAATCTCTATAATCATCTTGATCAGCCCCTGTCCTGCACCATCGTGGGGATGTGCCTTTCCTGTGAAAAGGAATTGTACCGGACGATCTGGATTGTTCACAATCTTAGCCAAACGATCAAGATCTGTAAACAAGAGATGCGCACGCTTATAAGTAGCGAAACGACGTCCGAATCCAATCAACAAAGCATTCGGGTTTATTTTATCCATCAGCGAAACAATACGTGAAGGATCTCCTTGATTTTTCAACCAGGTTTCACTGAACTGTCTGCGGATATAGTCCACTAGCTTATTTTTCATCGTCATGCGGGTATTCCAGATCTCTTCATCCGGAACACTGTATATCGCTTCCCAAATCTTAGGATTTGATTGATCGTACAAGAAATTCTCATCGAAGTATTTCGCATATAGTTGCTTCCATTCACGAGCACTCCAAGTTGGGAAGTGTACACCATTGGTGACATAACCCACATGACTTTCTTCCGGGAAATATCCCTTCCAGATAGAAGCAAACATTTCCTGAGACACTTTCCCATGTAACCAACTCACACCATTCACTTCCTGAGAAGCGTTGCAAGCAAAGACTGACATGCAAAAACGTTCTCCTTTATCTCCCGGATTATTACGCCCCAGATCCATCAAATCATCCCATGAAATACCCATTTTGGCAGGATATGCGCTCATATACTTTGCAAATAGCCCTTCATCAAAATAATCATGTCCTGCCGGAACAGGTGTATGAACAGTATAAAGAGAAGAAGCACGAACCAATTCAATGGCCTGATCGAAACTCAATCCTTCGGCTACATAATCACAAAGGCGTTGCACATTAATCAAGGCAGCATGTCCTTCATTACAATGGTATACATCTTTCTTTATACCCAAAGCTTTCAAAGTAAGAATCCCACCGATACCCAAAAGTATCTCTTGTTTCAAGCGATTCTCCCAATCGCCTCCATAAAGTTGATGAGTGATGGAACGATCGAACTCACTGTTCATTTCATTATCCGTATCGAGCAAATATAATGAGATACGACCTACATTGACTTTCCAAACGTATGCATGAACTACGTAGTCAATATAAGGCACATCTACCACAAGGGGTTGGTTGTTAGCGTCGAGAACCCGTTCCAATGGAAGTGTACCAAAATTTTGAGCTTCGTAGTTGGCTATCTGTTGCCCATCTATGGCAAGCGTTTGAGTGAAATAACCATAACGATAGAGAAAACCAACCGCACAAAGATCAACATTGCTGTCTGATGCTTCTTTTAAGTAGTCACCGGCAAGTACTCCCAACCCACCGGAGTATATTTTAAGCACGTGATTCAAGCCATATTCCATGCTGAAATAAGCAACAGACGGGCGCTGTTTATCGGGCTTAACATCCATGTAATCTCTGAACTTTGCATATACATCATTCATTCTCTTGAGAACAACTTTATCTTTTGATAAAGCTTCCAGTTTTTCAAAATTCATGTGTTCAAGAAAAAGAACAGGATTTTGTCCTGCTTCTTTCCAGAGGATAGGATCGAGGCTTCTAAACAACTCCGTGGCTTCATAATTCCATGACCACCAAATATTTCTTGCTATTTCAGACAACTTTTCAAGCTCTGCCGGAACAGATGATTTTACAGTTATCTCTTTCCAGTTCGGAGTGTTCACATTACTAACTTTAATTTTCATAATGTTATAGTTTACTTGTTGATGAATATATTTTTAGCTCATTTGCCGTTTTGCGGCTTTGCGTAATGCTATGTCGTATGCCTCATAATAATATTGTATAAAATGCTTCCACAAAGCTTGTTCAGCTACTTCGCCCGCTCGCTTGCGAACCTCAGCCACTTCATCATCAGTCTTAGTCGAAAACATTGAAACAATATTTTTAACACCATCAGCTACTTCAAAATAATTACTATCCGAACGATGAAGCACTTCTACTCCATCATCAATGCCATTCTGATTCTTCAGGCCATTTACCCAGAGGCCAAAACCGGCAAGGTCAGTAGTGATAGTAGGCACGCTAAAGGCCACACTCTCTAATGGAGTATACCCCCATGGCTCATAGTACGATGGATAAATGCTTAGATCTTGTCCTAATAACAAATCATAATATTCTTTGTTGAATACCCCGTCTTTTCCGTTTAGATAACAAGGTACAAAAATAACCTTTACTCTATCATCCTTGCTGTTGGTCATTCCCAGATATTTCAACATATTTAATATTTTATCATTCTCCGCATCATACAACCAATGGGTTATGAAAGGATTTTCCAGCTGTGTTGTAACTTTCTCTCTGCTCTTCAATCGCAACAGAAGATCTTCACGTGGTGCTCCTACCCAACCTGGGACATTAATAAATGCCAATACATTCTTATTTAAATTTTTATCATTGTTCAAACGATGAAGTGATTCAAGAAAAACATCGATTCCTTTATTCTTAAACTCATAACGCCCACTGGTTCCAATGATCAAAGTATCGTCGCCCCAATCAGTTCCAAGCAGATTATTTGCCACATTCAACATGGCAGTACGAGCTCTTTTACGTTTTCCCGTAAAAGTATTTCCTTTAGGTACAAAGTCATCTTCAAACCCATTCATTAAAACAACATCAGCTTCTTTGTTAAGCAATTGCTTACACTCTATATTGGTTATCTGACTCACCGTGGTAAAACAGTCTACACTATGAGCGGTCTGCTTTTCTATGGAATGTTTGGATTGCATGTTAAGCTCTTGCGCCATCTGGTCTCCATTGTAAGCAAAGAGATAGTCGTAAAGCGGTTTGTTATTACCGGCTATGGAACGTCCGATGGAAGTAGCATGAGTTGTGAAGATGGTGGCAATCTCAGGTGCAGCTGTTTGCAGATAAAGCGCTCCCAGACCTGTCATCCATTCATGTGCCTGATAAATTACCTTATCCGTATCCGACAAGTTATATTTATAAAAGCTCTCAACCGCTTTACCGGCTGCATAAGAGAACATAGATGCCTCTTCGTAATCACCGTAAGCATGTAAAGAATCCACTTGAAAAGTATTCCACATTTCAGTATATATTTCATTCTTCTGCGCAAAGAAAGACTGAAAGTCAACTAATATAACAATCGGCTCACCCGGAATGTTCCATCTCCCCATGCGCACTCCGATTCCCTCTTGCTCTCTTGCATATTCGCGCCACTCGGTGCAAAGGTTCTTTGATTCTATAAATAATGGATTCTCACTATTCTGCCATATATCAGGACCAATAAATAGTACTTTGTCATGAAAGGTAGACTGCAAAGTCTTCGCTCTGGTAGACAATACAGTATAAATTCCCCCTACTTTATTACATACTTCCCAGCTTGTCTCGAAAATGTAATCAGGGGATAATAGCTCTTTTATCATATAATGTTCTAAATCTCTATTTGTACTTATATCGCAAAAATACGTATTTTAAATTGAAAAGTAAGCGTTTAAATATTAAATCTCAGTAAAGAGATTGAAACAAACGTTTGCATAAAACAGTTTGTTCACAAGCAAAAACATCCTGTAGAGTGATTTCTCTACAGGATGTTTTTTATATCGTAAATAAATTATTATGCAACCAAAGCGCTTCCCATAAGGAAGGTCGCAGCCAAAGCAACAATGGCGTAAAGTTCAGGAAATACAGCTAAAATTAAGGTGTTCCCAAACACATTGTATCCTTGCCCGATGGCGGCAATGCCATTGGCACAGACTTGTCCCTGGCGAATGGCCGAAAATAAAGCAACAAGTCCGAGTGCAATGCCCGCACCCAAAACTGCAGCAGCCTGAATAGCTGTAATAGAGGGAGTTAGTACTCCGAAAATTGTTTGAAACATAAAGTATCCCGCAAAGCCATACAACCCCTGTGTACCCGGAAGAGCTGTTAACACTAGAAAATTACCGAATGCACTTTCATTTTTCTTTAAAGCTCCAATAGCCGCATTACCTGCAATAGTTACCCCGTAAGCACTACCAATACCTGATAAACCAACCATTACTGCGATGCCGATATAGGCGATTAATAAATTCATTTCCATAATTTTATTTTTATTGTTTATATATTCTTGTTTATTAGTTACTGAATGGCTTATATTCTTTGCCACCACCTTCATATCCTGAGTTTTTGAAGAATTCGACGAACGTAAGACGCATAGGGTGTACCATTGCACCCAAAACATTCATGAAGATGTTAATAGAATGGCCCAGAACAAAAATCAGTACCATTATTATCGGACCGGCTATAATATTATCAGGACTCATTCCTACAGCCAAACTATTGAATACGCTAGCCAAAATCCCCCCTGAAAGTCCAAGGGCAAACAAACGAACGTATGAGAGCACATCACCCAACAAGCCGGTTACCATATTATAAGAATCCCAAAAGCCTAATCCGAAATTGATAAAGATATTCTTGTCGGGACTGTTATAGAGGAAGATCATTACTCCGGCAAACCCAAGAATCACCAGATGAATAGTTCCTCCCATAGGCAATACTCCGGGCAACAAAGCGGAAAAAGCCATAGAAAGTAGTAACAGAATCCAACCAATGGTGCCAACAGCATACTTAAAACCAAACTGTATCGTCTGATTGACTGATTTAAGTATCATACCAAAAAGAATCTGGATTGCTCCAAGAATCAACGAAAGTCGAAACATGTCATTATTATCCATGGCAAGGGCAGCTTTCATACGCTGAACAAAAGGCCAGTCGATATTATAGAAATTAGCTCCAAAGAACGTTCCTGTCAACATGCCACAAAAGAACGTGGAAACGGCCAATAGCTGCACTAAAGAAAGTATTGGCTTCATCGTATCTCCAATCTTTTTTGCGAACAATCTATAAATAGTTACACCCAGAAATAGAAACAGCCCATATCCCGAATCACCCAAACAAAGACCAAAAAAGAGCATAAAGAACGGAGCAAAAAATGGTGTGAGGTCCAGTTCGTTGTATTTCGGAAGCATATAGAGTTTGCAAATTGGCTCAAACCAGGCAAAGATTCCTTTGTTATTCAACAGAATGGGCACATTATCTTCCAAAGTAGGGTTCGTTATTTTATAATATACACTCTGAGAGTCAAGATAAGAAGCTATCTCAATTTCTTTCACTGCAGGAGCCCATCCTTGCAACAACATGAGTTTATCTCCTACAGTTTGTTCTGTATTGAGCAGTACTTTTGAAAGTTCTATTTCGCTATTAAGCTGCTTCTGAGCAACCTGCAATGAAGGAATTTCTTTTTCAGCTAACCTCGCCAATGCATGTTCATTATCCTCCAAATCAAGAATAATACCGGCTTGCAGAAATTCAATATGATCGAAAGAGGCGGTCGGCAGCTTTACTTGCTCTACATCAATGTCTAGTTCCTCTTCGCTTTTGGTTATGGTAATAAAGAAAACCTTCGAAGCCAAACGGTTAATTTCAATTGCATTGTATTTATCAACCCATTCTTCTTTATAATTGCTCTCAGAGCAAACATAGAACCTGATCGAAAGGCCGGCGTCAGATAAACGCTGAATGCTGGCCGGTTCAAAATTTCCCCAAGGTTGAAGAGTTGCCATCTCCTTTTCATAAGCCTGATATTGTTGCTGCAATTTACTTTTTTCGTTTATCAAAAAGTCTACTTCATCAAGTACTTGCATGCCTCGTTCGGCCGTAGGAATCTCTTCAACTTTCTTTTCTACTTTAATATTTTCAAGCAATTTCATAGAGCTGGCAATACGGGCAGAAAGACGGATTTTCTCTTGCAATCCCGAACTATCAGCTATGCCTTGCTGCTTTTCGGCAATATGAACCACACCCAAGTCACGAAGATTAGTTAGAAAAGTATCGTATTCCTTGTGATACACCAGGAATGTAATTTTCTTCATTTTGGTAATCATATCTCTGCCTCCTTCTTTTTTTCTTGCTGAGACTTCAATATCTTCTGTGAAGATTTGGACAAGTTTTCCTCATCTTCCATAAAGCGTTTAATCTTTAGCAAAGCATCCTGATAACCGGGTATCTGCACCTTCTCAAAAAGATTTACTTTCTGAGTGGTCTTCTTTCGGGCATGTTCGAGTAGATTGAGTTTAGCCAGCATGAACTCCCTTTCGATAGCTGTATGAGCAAGCCCTTTCAACAAATGTATCCCATCGGCATACCATTTAGGAGCACTAAACAAGCTATAAGGACAAACTTCAAAATCCACGTTTTCCAACAATGGAATTCGTACACCGGCAATCTTCTTTATCCCCAAATGAACATCGCTGACTTTGATCAATGAGGCATCAAACTCATTCCAAAGTGCGAACATGGCTTCATAGGCTTGAATTTGTTCTTCGAGCCTTTCCTCCAAAGTCACCACTTCCGCTTTACTGCGTTTTACTTCCACGCGCAGTGCACTCTCCTTGTTCTTGATAATGGGGAGGGTACGAACACGCACTTTCAGTTGCTTTTCCAGTTGCTGAAGAGAGGTCTTGTTATATTGAAACTTTATAGCCATCTTATTAATTTAAGAATGAATTTTATTTCCAGAATTCATCGACAAGTTCTTGTTTGATGTTTACCTCTTCCGGACGGAAATATTTGGCGAGCAAACTCCAAGCCACATCAAGCATTTCTGTTGTATCAAGGTTTACATCAATAGCCAATAATTGAGTTGAATAATCTTTCGCAAAAGAAAGCGTACGCTCATCATAGTTGGTCAGATCAAAACCATTTTCCAACTTAGTCTTCGCATTGGCAGCATCGGCGTACAAGCGAACAGAGGCATTCATCACTTGCGGATGGTCCTTGCGGGTTTTCTTGCCGATAACCAGTTGTTTCAAACGAGATAGCGAACGGAATGGGTCTACAATGACTTTGCCGATATCACTATCACGACGAAGAAACAACTGCCCTTCGGTAATATAGCCTGTATTATCAGGCACAGCATGTGTGATATCTCCACCCGACAAAGTCGTTACGGCAATGATCGTGATGGAACCTCCATCCGGAAACTGTACCGCTTTCTCATATATTTTAGCTAAATCAGAATATAGCGATCCTGGCATAGAATCTTTCGATGGGATCTGATCCATACGATTTGACACGATAGCAAGTGCATCGGCATACGAAGTCATATCCGTAAGTAACACCAACACTTTTTCATTATTCTTCACCGCAAAATATTCGGCTGACGTAAGTGCCATATCAGGGATCAGCAGACGCTCTACCGGTGGATTCTCCGTTGTGTTCACAAAACTAACAATACGATCGAGTGCACCTGCATTAGAAAATACGTTTTTAAAGTATAGGTAGTCATCATTCGTCATACCCATCCCACCAAGAATAATCTTGTCCGTCTCTGCACGTAAAGCCACATTGGCCATCACTTGATTGAATGGCTGATCGGGATCTGCGAAAAATGGAATTTTCTGTCCTGAAACCAGTGTGTTATTAAGATCAATGCCCGCTATACCTGTTGCAATAAGTTCAGAAGGTTGCTTTCGACGAACCGGATTCACTGACGGACCGCCAATCTCCACCTCTTCTCCCTCGATAGCAGGACCACCGTCGATAGGATCTCCAAAGGCATTGAAAAAACGTCCGGAAAGCTGTTCGCTAACCTTTATCGTAGGCGCTTTACCCAAGAACACCACTTCAGCATTAGTAGGAATACCTTCAGTTCCTTCAAAGACCTGCAAGGTCACTTCCTCACCGGTCATTTTCACCACTTGCGCCAATTTACCGTTTACTGTTGCCAATTCATCATAACCCACCCCCGTTGCCTTGAGCGAACAAGTAGCCTTAGTTATCTGAGTAATCTTGGTATATATCTTTTGAAATGCTTTTGCTGCCATATTATCTATTTACGATTTGTCCTTTACTAATGATGCTTTCCTCTCTTCCACCAACTCAGCTAGCTGTTTAATGAATCCGTCATACTCTGCCGATTGAAATTTCGAGTAATTCATCTGCTTACAGATATTAATCATCTTCTTGAAATAATCCATTACCTCATTGAAGTTATCAAATTCAAATTCTGTGCGGCAAACATCAATCACAAGATTCAATATTGCTTCCTGACGCTCCATGGGCGTTACTGAATCAATCTCATCAAAAGCATCTTGCTGCAAAATCACAAAATCAATCAATTCCGATTTCCAAAAAACAACATGGTATTCTGCTGGAACACCATCATCACCCAAGATATTAATCTGTTCAGCAATCTCTTTTCCACGTTGAAGACGGGTTTTTATCTCATTGACTTTCTCCAGCCACTCACCATTAATATGTTTGGCGATATACTCTTCAAATTCGGGATACTCAATGTATTTAGAATAAGAATCAATCGGATTCACGGCCGGATAGCGTTTCTTATCGGCACGATCCTGTTCCAAAGCATAGAAGCAACGGGCTACTTTTTTCGTGTTCTCCGTTACCGGCTCTTTCAAATTACCACCAGCCGGAGATACCGTACCAATGAAAGTAATAGAACCGGTTTCACCATTATTTAAAGACACGTATCCTGCACGGCCATAGAAGTTAGAAATAATTGAAGAGATATCCATCGGAAAGGCATCCGGCCCGGGTAGTTCTTCCATGCGGTTTGACATCTCACGTAAAGCTTGAGCCCAACGAGAGGTGGAATCAGCCATCAGTAACACCTTGAGACCCATGGCACGATAATATTCGGCAATTGTCATGGCAGTATAAACTGAAGCCTCACGGGCTGCCACGGGCATATTCGAGGTATTGGCTATGATGATAGTACGTTCCATCAGTTGACGGCCTGTATGCGGGTCAATCAATTCGGGAAATTCAGTAAAAATCTCTACCACCTCATTGGCACGCTCTCCACATGCGGCAATAATCACGATATCTGCTTCAGCCTGTTTGGAAATAGCATGTTGAAGTACCGTTTTACCCGTACCGAAAGGG
Source organism: uncultured Bacteroides sp. (assembly GCF_963666545.1). Classification (NCBI taxonomy): domain Bacteria; kingdom Pseudomonadati; phylum Bacteroidota; class Bacteroidia; order Bacteroidales; family Bacteroidaceae; genus Bacteroides; species uncultured Bacteroides sp. Next base: position 567,505 of record NZ_OY762899.1, read on the forward strand.
CCGGGGATAAAGCCCGTGCCCCCCTCAACAATCGGATTTAATGTATCAATAACCCGCACGCCGGTTTCGAGTAGTTTATAAGGACGAGGTTTTTCTTTGTAGTTCATCATCGCTTTTTTCACGGGCCATTTCTGAACCATATTCACTTCCACATCATTACCGTCTGCGTCAGTTAAAACAACGAGAACATCATAAATCCCATATTCTCCTTCTACGACAATAGACTTCACTGTGCAGATGCCTTTCTGAGTAAACGGAGCCATAATTTTCAATGGCTGAAAGTTTTCATCCACCTGACCCAGCCAGGCAGAAGCACTGACTTTATCGCCTACTTTTACCAATGGAATGAAATGCCATTTACTCTCCTTATCAAGTGGAAAAGTATATTCTCCTCGTTTAAGGAACACTCCGCTCATCTTATCAAGATCATTTTGCAAACCATCATAGTTCTTTGATAACATGCCCGGGCCTAAAGTAACTTCCAGCATGTGCCCGGTAAATTCGGCTTCAGCTCCAATCTTCAAGCCACGCGTACTTTCAAACACCTGTACATATACATTCGCTCCTACAACCTTAATTACCTCTGCCATTAACCTATCGCCTCCGGTAGAGATATAACAAATCTCATTTTGAGCTACGGGGCCATCAACCAGAAGAGTTACCATATTGGCTATTACGCCACTAACAGTTCCTTTTGTTGCCATATATTTTTTAATTTATTTATCTAAATTCTGCGGGAATCTGCACGTCATTCTTCAGTGAATCTATCATGCTTCTAAATAACAGCTTACCCTTGTCCTTGTCCATTGATATCCATCGCTCGATGATCTCCAACCTCAATAGAAAAACAAAAATGCGTTCAATGGTGAAGTAATTGAAGAAAACTGCATCTTCCATCCAAGCCCATTTCAGTGCATCTATTTTCTTTTCTCTATCCACTAGATCAGCTAGCTCACTAATCTTCATTAAGCTATCAATATAGTCGACTTCACCTGTCAAACCAAAATCTCGTGCACCCGATGTGCGCAAAGCTTCGCATACATCCGTCTGCCCTACAATATAGCGTGCTACATCCTCGTTGTACTTACGCGCCGTTAGCGCCACCAAAATATTATTTACAGTAAGATTAAATTCAAACCAGGAAGCGACGAATTCATTTCCGCAATTCATCGAAAAGTCATAATATAGAGTCGAAAGATAATCTTCATACAAAAATTGATCCTCATTGATTTCACTAAAATAATAGAGAATAAAAGAGGAGAGATAAGATGGAAACCTTTTTGAATCCACTTCTCCCCCGTCTTTAAGAATAGAAATAGATTCGATTAATTCTTGGGCAGAAAAAATTCCCCTTTCATCTATCGCTGCATCTTTATCCTTCAATAATCTTAAGACATTTTGATTATCAAACTTTAGATAAAATAGATCAATCAATTTCTTGTCAGAAGTAGACAGGTCAGGATACAATTCGGTCCTAAAATCAGCTACAGTATAACTTAGTTTGCTATCCTCCAATGTAAGTTCGGGTAAGCCGGATATTAAACAATAATATTTACTCATAATGATCCATTTGTGTATAAAGGAGATCGCTGTTTAAAATAACATTTCAATCAACTGAGGACGTAGAAACTCCTTAAAGTAATTCATAAACTCCTCTTCCCCAAAATTCACTTTGTAAGAACCATTAGCCGGCGAAACAGAGAACCAAGTTTTAATACCGTTTACCTGTTCAATTTTAACACCATTATCAAGAAGTGATTTAGCATTAGCTGCAAAATAAGCATTCAGCGAATTGGCATCCGCAGTAGAGATAACGATTGGCTCATTCACACTCCACTTTGAAGCAAGAGCAACAATAAATGCATGAAGTAAATCTTTGTTTTGAGCAAATTCTTTTACCGGAGCAGACACAACCTTATCAGTGATGAGCGAAGTAATTTCAGATTTTAAAGCATTAACAGCCTGAGCGGCAAATAATTTCAGTTCCGACTTTGTGTTTTCCATCAACTCTGCTGCTGCTTTATGAGAAGAAGCAATAACTGCATCAGCCTCTTTACGAGCTTGTTCAACGATATTTTTTGCCTCTTCTTGAGCATTGATGACAAGATGTTGAGCTTCTTTGTTACCCTTCTCCACACCTTCACGATAGATTTTATCAGTCAGCTCTTGAATTTTGTTTTCCATAACTTACAGGAGTATTTTGAAGTTTATATTAAAAGACGTTTTATTAACTCTACTTAAGCCTATTGCCAAAAATAAACAATTCAATCCAATATCCCGCAGAAAGAAAGAGAAAAGCTCAATGATTTATTTATTTTTTCAATATATAGATATAAAAGAACTGAATTAATTGTCGCACACTATTTTATAAACAAAGCGCATTCATTAATAAGCAATAGCCAACTCGACTTACTTATTGATAATGAACTAAAAGATGATTGAGTATGTTCTAATTACCAATGTATCTTATTAATTATACTAAGATATTAAGAAACGTAATTATGAAAAAAGTAATTTTAGGCTTAGCCATTGGTTCTGCCGTTGGGTATTTGGTTCGCAAGATGCAAGAAGAAGGTAAATTTGATTGCATACGCGACCGTGCTGACAATTTTGTAAGTAAATCCAAGAGAGATTTAAAAAATGTGGCAGACATTACTAAAAATGAAGCCGGCTATTTGAAAGAACGGCTAGAAAATGTGATAATAAAAGGCAAATAATTTTTTGCTCATTTAATTACCATCTAGAAATAAGGCAACCTGTATAAAATGCAGGTTGCCTTATTTTGTTTGATCAAATTCCCCCAAACAGAAAAACCCCCGCAAGGTATTTCTACCTGCGGGGGTTCCCTTCAAAACGGCGACTACCTACTCTCCCACTGTTACGCAGTACCATCGGCGTGATCAGGCTTAACTTCTCTGTTCGGAATGGGAAGAGGTGGAACCCTGATGCTATAGTCACCTGAATAAGGTTGACATGATGCAAACAAAAAGTATTTCAGTCGTAATAACTAAACGGATATATAAACCATACTTCGACGAAAGAAAGTGAACGGGCAATTAGTACCGCTCGGCTGTGGTATCTCTACCTGTACACCTGCGGCCTATCAACGTCATCGTCTTTGACGACCCTAAGAAATCTAATCTTGTGGCTGGCTTCGTACTTAGATGCTTTCAGCACTTATCCAATCCCGACTTAGCTACCCAGCGATGCACCTGGCGGCACAACTGGTAAACCAGAGGTCAGTCCAACACGGTCCTCTCGTACTAGTGTCAGAGCCACGCAAATTTCATACGCCCACGATAGATAGAGACCGAACTGTCTCACGACGTTCTGAACCCAGCTCGCGTGCCACTTTAATGGGCGAACAGCCCAACCCTTGGGACCTTCTCCAGCCCCAGGATGTGACGAGCCGACATCGAGGTGCCAAACCCCTCCGTCGATATGAGCTCTTGGGAGGGATCAGCCTGTTATCCCCGGAGTACCTTTTATCCTTTGAGCGATGTCCTTTCCATACAGAAACACCGGATCACTATGCTCTAGTTTCCTACCTGATCGACTTGTCGGTCTCCCAGTCAAGCACCCTTATGCCATTACACTCTGCGGACGGTTACCAATCGTCCTGAGGGTACCTTTAGAAGCCTCCGTTACACTTTTGGAGGCGACCACCCCAGTCAAACTACCCACCAAACAATGTCCCCGCATGAGCGGGTTAGAATTCAAATAATCAAAGGGCCGTATTTCAACAGCGACTCCACAAACACTAGCGTGCCCGCTTCAAAGTCTCCGGCCTATCCTACACATCAAGTACCCAAATTCAATGTTAAGCTATAGTAAAGGTTCACGGGGTCTTTTCGTCCCATCGCGGGTAATCGGCATCTTCACCGATACTACAATTTCACTGAGCTCACGGTTGAGACAGTGTCCAGATCATTACACCATTCGTGCAGGTCGGAACTTACCCGACAAGGAATTTCGCTACCTTAGGACCGTTATAGTTACGGCCGCCGTTTACTGGGGCTTCAATTCAACGCTTCTCTTGCGATGACATCTCCTCTTAACCTTCCAGCACCGGGCAGGTGTCAGGCTGTATACATGATCTTTCGATTTTGCACAGCCCTGTGTTTTTGTTAAACAGTTGCCTGGACCTATTCTCTGCGCCCTCCCATCACTGGGTAGGGACCCTTTATCCCGAAGTTACAGGGTCAATTTGCCTAGTTCCTTAACCGTGATTCACTCAAGCGCCTTAGTATATTCTACCCGACTACGTGTGTCCGTTTACGGTACGGGTACCTCAAGGATTAAGTTTAGCGGATTTTCTTGGAAGCATGCTTACACGCACTATTGGATTGTCACAAGGACGCTCCATACTATCAAGTTCGACTCTCACGGCGGATTTGCCTGCCATGATCAACATCTACACTCTTTAACGGGCTATTCCGTCAGCCCGCGGCGCTGTCACTACTCCGTCTCCACGTCACTCCTTAAGGTAGTAATGGAATATTAACCATTTCTGCCATCGACATCACCATTCGGCTGAGTCTTAGGACCCGACTAACCCTGATCCGATTAGCGTTGATCAGGAAACCTTAGTCTTTCGGCGAGGGGGTTTCCCACCCCCTTTATCGTTACTTATACCTACATTTGCTTTTCCACACGCTCCAACAAAGCTTACGCTTCATCTTCAACGCGGAGTGGAATGCTCCCCTACCAACCATTACTGGTTCCATAGCTTCGGTAAACCGCTTATGCCCGATTATTATCCACGCCAAACTCCTCGACTAGTGAGCTGTTACGCACTCTTTAAATGAATGGCTGCTTCCAAGCCAACATCCTAGCTGTCTTAGCAATCTGACTTCGTTAGTTCAACTCAGCGGTTATTTGGGGACCTTAGCTGATGGTCTGGATTCTTCTCCTCTCGGACGCGGACCTTAGCACCCGCGCCCTCACTCCTGTTCTAAAACTAATGCGCATTCGGAGTTTATCAAGACTTGATAGGCGGTGAAGCCCTCGCATCTAATCAGTCGCTCTACCTCACATTAGTAATAAACAAGGCTGCACCTAAATGCATTTCGGGGAGTACGAGCTATCTCCAAGTTTGATTAGCCTTTCACCCCCACCCTCAGCTCATCCGGAAGCTTTTCAACGCTTATCGGTTCGGTCCTCCAGTTAGTGTTACCTAACCTTCAACCTGGCCAAGGGTAGATCACTTGGTTTCGCGTCTACTCCTTCCGACTAAATCGCCCTATTAAGACTCGCTTTCGCTTCGGCTGCGGATTTCTAAATCCTTAACCTTGCCGGAAAAAGTAACTCGTAGGTTCATTATGCAAAAGGCACGCCGTCACAGCATATAGCTGCTCCGACCGCTTGTAGGCGCATGGTTTCAGGAACTATTTCACTCTTCTATTCGAAGTTCTTTTCACCTTTCCTTCACAGTACTGGTTCACTATCGGTCTCTCGGGAGTATTTAGCCTTACCGGATGGTCCCGGCAGATTCACACAGAATTTCTCGTGCTCCGCGCTACTCAGGATACCACTAGAGTGAATTAAACTTCGAATACCGGGTTATCACCGTCTACGACCAGACTTTCCAGACTGTTCTTCTCGTTTAATATCATCCCACAGCGTGGTCCTACAACCCCATATATGCCGTAACATAAATGGTTTGGGCTATTCCGCGTTCGCTCGCCACTACTTACGGAATCATTATTTATTTTCTTTTCCTACAGGTACTAAGATGTTTCAGTTCCCTGCGTTAGCCTGCCACATAGTGGCATAACCGATCTTCAACCGGTTGGGTTGTCCCATTCGGAAATCTTCGGATCAAAGGTTATTTGCACCTACCCGAAGCTTATCGCAGCTTATCACGTCCTTCATCGCCTCCGAGAGCCAAGGCATCCGCCATGCGCCCTTGCTTACTTTCTTTCATCAAACACATGTCTAAAACTCATCGCTGAGTTTTATGACCGTATGGCTCGATATATACTTTTAGCTCTTACTAAAAATTACTTTTTGTTTTGTACATCATGTCAAAGATCGTTTTATATCTGAACCTAAATTCAGACAAAGAGTGGAGAATAACGGATTCGAACCGTTGACCCTCTGCGTGCAAGGCAGATGCTCTAGCCAGCTGAGCTAATCCCCCGAATCAAGAGATTCGTAGTCCCAGGCAGAGTTGAACTGCCGACCTCTACATTATCAGTGTAGCGCTCTAACCAACTGAGCTATAGGACTGTGGACTGTGTTCAAACCCTTACCTTTCGGCTCGGCTTCTTTTGTTTCTCTTGTTTATCTCTTTATTTAATCTATATATTAAATAAACAAGTACAAATAGTACAATGGAGGAATCTTATTTTATTAAGACTCAAGTCTTCATCTAAAACCTTTTTACGAAATCACTCCAGAAAGGAGGTGTTCCAGCCGCACCTTCCGGTACGGCTACCTTGTTACGACTTAGCCCCAGTCACCAGTTTCACCCTAGGACGCTCCTTGCGGTTACGTACTTCAGGTGCCCCCGGCTCCCATGGCTTGACGGGCGGTGTGTACAAGGCCCGGGAACGTATTCACCGCGCCGTGGCTGATGCGCGATTACTAGCGAATCCAGCTTCACGAAGTCGGGTTGCAGACTTCGATCCGAACTGAGAGAGGTTTTTGGGATTAGCATCCGGTCGCCCGGTAGCTGCCTGTTGTACCCCCCATTGTAACACGTGTGTAGCCCCGGACGTAAGGGCCGTGCTGATTTGACGTCATCCCCACCTTCCTCGCATCTTACGACGGCAGTCTCATTAGAGTCCTCAGCATAACCTGTTAGTAACTAATGATAAGGGTTGCGCTCGTTATGGCACTTAAGCCGACACCTCACGGCACGAGCTGACGACAACCATGCAGCACCTTCACAGCGGCCTTACGGCTATACTATTTCTAATATATTCCACTGCAATTCAAGCCCGGGTAAGGTTCCTCGCGTATCATCGAATTAAACCACATGTTCCTCCGCTTGTGCGGGCCCCCGTCAATTCCTTTGAGTTTCACCGTTGCCGGCGTACTCCCCAGGTGGAATACTTAACGCTTTCGCTTAGCCGCTTACTGTATATCGCAAACAGCGAGTATTCATCGTTTACTGTGTGGACTACCAGGGTATCTAATCCTGTTTGATACCCACACTTTCGTGCCTCAGCGTCAGTTGTACCCCAGTGAGCTGCCTTCGCAATCGGAGTTCTTCGTGATATCTAAGCATTTCACCGCTACACCACGAATTCCGCCCACCTCTTGTACACTCAAGAATGACAGTATCAACTGCAATTTTAAGGTTGAGCCTCAAACTTTCACAACTGACTGATCATTCCGCCTACGCACCCTTTAAACCCAATAAATCCGGATAACGCTCGGATCCTCCGTATTACCGCGGCTGCTGGCACGGAGTTAGCCGATCCTTATTCGTAAGGTACATGCAAAGGGGAACACGTTCCCCGTTTTATTCCCTTATAAAAGAAGTTTACAACCCATAGGGCAGTCATCCTTCACGCTACTTGGCTGGTTCAGGCTAACGCCCATTGACCAATATTCCTCACTGCTGCCTCCCGTAGGAGTTTGGACCGTGTCTCAGTTCCAATGTGGGGGACCTTCCTCTCAGAACCCCTATCCATCGAAGACTTGGTGGGCCGTTACCCCGCCAACAATCTAATGGAACGCATCCCCATCATTTACCGGAATCCTTTAATAAAGAGAACATGCGAACTCTTTATACTATCGGGTATTAATCTTTCTTTCGAAAGGCTATCCCCGAGTAAACGGTAGGTTGGATACGTGTTACTCACCCGTGCGCCGGTCGTCAGCGGTATTGCTACCCTGCTACCCCTCGACTTGCATGTGTTAAGCCTGTAGCTAGCGTTCATCCTGAGCCAGGATCAAACTCTTCATTGTAAAAGTATTTTGTAGCATCGAAAGAAAGAAATATTACTATCTCTTTTTCCATCAATACTGTTTTAGCTCTGTTCAGGATTTCGTAAATTTATTATCTCGAGGCCTGTAAAACAGGCCATTGACGGTTTTAAATTATACCCAAGACCATCGCTGGTCTTGCTCTTGTACTACTTGTATTGTTTATGTAAATCTGTCAAAGAACGCTTCTTTTGTAATTGCTTCGTTTTAAAAGCGGGTGCAAAGATAAGAGCTTTATTTTCAACTACCAAATGTTTTCGGAAGTTTTTTTTGATTTTGTTTTCAGCGGCGTCTCGTGAGAAATGTGCGTCGAACAAAGCCGGCTCTTTATTTGCGAATCGGAGGGCAAAGATACAAACTTTTATCTTTAGCTTCCAAATTATAAGGAAGATTATTTTTAAAAGTTTTAAGCTCTGCGGCGCCGCGCCGCTTCTATCAGAATGTCAATCGGATCGCCTTGTGTCTCTTACAAAGCGGGTGCAAAAGTAGAGATTATAACAATACAATCCAAACTTTAATGACACTTATTTTATGGGGATACTCTTCTGCCGGGAGTAAACGACTGATTATTAACGGATCAGGGAGAAAACTTTTTTTTAGGATGACGGACGGGGGATGTGACGAATGTGTTGCGCCACGTGGGGAAGGGGGTCATCAAGAGAAAGGATGGTGAATCAAGTTGCTCATCAGCTAAGGCTTCTAATGCTTCCGTGCAACATCAGGTAGGGACTTACTTGAATAAAGCAGGGTATAACCAAAGAAGGGCGATAGAATAATCGGTTATCCGGTAAGTTGTTCTTCGCTTCACACGCGTGGAGTGTACGGACCACACCCGTAGTCTGTACACTCCACGTTCGTGGTCTCTACAGACTATACGTGTGAAGCGAAGAACTGCTTACCGGATTTACACTTGAAAGACCGTATAGATAAGGATACTACTCCCAAGCAAGCGGGAAGTGGCGGTGAGGTTAGGTTGCTCTTTGTAGTGAACAAGAGGTGCTTTATACTACCTATATATAAGGTGATGACAAGCAAAAAAGGGGTAATCAAGCAAAATAGAGCCAAAAGTGTGAGAGTAAACACCCGAAAGTGAGAGTAAAACAGCCAAAAACGTGGTAGACATATTTTACTATCACACGCTGTATCAGCTTATAGCAAGTCGTTTCAGCACTTTTTGTGAGAGATGTGAGAGTAAAATGCGTTTTTGCATGGGAGGAGAGAAGAATCAGTTACCAACCAGCATCACTCCATCCGCCATCTGTATACCATTCATAAGTGTGGTAAAATGTATTCAAAGTAGAGGTAAAAGTCCCACGAGGAATATAAATAGAAAGTCCTGAAAAGCCCGTCATAGAAGTTAAATATCCTTTATAAGGAGTACATAAATTCATAGGAGTACTTCTAGCCCAGATAACCGAAGCATCAAAAGCCAGCTTCCAATTACTATACGCCGTCACATCAAGGGACAAAGATTTCATCAAACCATTCATATCATAGTAATATTTATTACGATACGGATCATAACATAAAATACCAGAAGTAGCAATAGTGGTGCCTCCTGATATATATTGAGGCAAAATATTCTTAGTAGCAACAGCTAAAGCTTCTAATTTATCACTTTCGATCACAGAGACGGAAACACCCATTGTCCAATTATCATTGGAATCTACATTTCCTGTATACAAATTATTATAATAATCAAAATACCCGGCAGCAACCGCTTTTGCCAAGTCAGCTTTTGTAGTAGTCTCCTTAAACATGGCAGGAACTACATCTACATAATATGCACCAGGACCAGGTATTTCAGTAGGTGAACTAATAAAATAGTCAGCACAAGTACGCAGTTCATAAGCTACTTCTACCGATTGCATAAAGCAAGCATCAGAAAGAATAAAATCAAAGTGAGGAGCTGTTTCTAATACCGTTTTCAAAGCGGAAATATTCATGTATGTACCCGCATCTTCGCCAAACCAGCGAGTAGAAGGCGCAGCCGGATTAGCAGGAATCCATCCTTCTCCATGCGACCACAATACAAGGCCATAACTGTTGGCTGGGAAACGATCGAAGACTCGTTTAAAAACCTCATACATTACAGAGACATCCAAAGAGTTTTGTTCCGCATATTCATGGATTATTTTTTTTACGACAGCTCCATTCGAAGCTTTTGTTATCTGAATCAAGCGAGGAGTACTCTTATCATCTACATACACCAAAAGATTACTGCTATTAGCCTCAACCGCAGCATAACCCTCAACCATTTCAGCAATATCATCAGTTGCAAAGCTGCTAAGACTATTATCCGCCGCAATATACGCCAACACTGTACGCGATTTCTTTATAGGATCCGGATCATCATGACAAGCTGTAAGTAAAAACAACGAAGCACAACAAAGAATATAAGTGAGTTTTAAAATCTTCTTCATAGAGGATCACATTAAAGTTATTCCTGTGGCTTCTTAAAACGAAATTCTGAAGTTTCTATTTTTTGCAGCGTAACCGATTTGTTTTTCTTATATTTGCTAACAAGCTTCGACACTTCTTTGTCCAACTTCTTTTTACTCTCAGAAAAGTAAATCATACAAGTTCTGTTTGGCAAAGCTTTATCCGTCTCCAAATAATTCTTTAATTGGTAGCTATATAAATCTCTCTGAGGAAGAAAACCATTTTTCAACTGCACACTATCCAGTAATTGGATATCAGTATAATAAAAAGCAGTATCAGTAAAGGAGGTGGCGACACCAAAAGCATAAACAACCTTATGCTGTTTCTTAAACGAGAAAGCCGAGCAAATGACAAAAGCCAGTAAAAGCGAAAACGCTATTTTTGCAAATTTCATACTATTTTCTTTTTAAAAGTCCGTGACAAAGATAATCATTAACAGCATAAGAGAAAGCAAATGCGCCCAGAATTAACTAGAATAACAAAAAAAAGACCGACCCACCCTTTACGGATGAATCGGTTTCTACTGTTTTCTAATCTGTCGGAAACTGATATTCTTATTTATCCTAAATAAGATTTGAGCAATGTACTACGATTACCTTGTCTTAATCTTCTGATTGCTTTTTCTTTAATCTGACGAACACGTTCACGGGTAAGCCCGAATTTGTCGCCGATTTCTTCCAGTGTCATTTCTTGTTGTCCGATACCGAAAAACATCTGTATGATGTCCTTTTCCCTATCGGTTAACGTAGAAAGAGCTCTATCAATTTCCCTAGCAAGAGACTCATTAACCAGAGCGCGATCTGCCATAGGCGAATCGTCATTGACCAACACATCCAGCAAACTGTTGTCTTCTCCCTCTACAAATGGAGCATCTACCGATATATGTCGGCCGGATACTTTTAATGTATCAGAGATCTTATCAACAGGGATATCAAGCTCGTCTGCCAATTCTTCAGGTGAAGGTTTACGTTCATTCTCCTGTTCGAACTTAGAGAAAGCTTTGCTGATTTTATTCAGCGAGCCTACTTGGTTCAACGGAAGACGAACAATACGCGATTGCTCGGCCAAAGCCTGAAGAATTGATTGGCGAATCCACCACACAGCATAACTGATAAACTTAAAACCACGTGTCTCGTCAAACTTCTCGGCTGCTTTAATCAGTCCTAAATTACCCTCATTAATTAAGTCGGGTAAACTCAAACCTTGGTTTTGGTACTGTTTAGCCACCGAAACTACGAAACGAAGATTTGCACGTGTTAGTTTCTCCAATGCCACGCGATCACCCTTGCGAATGCGTTGAGCGAGTTCTACCTCTTCCTCCACAGTAATTAAGTCTTCACGACCGATTTCCTGCAGATACTTGTCAAGAGAAGCACTCTCTCTGTTAGTGATACTTTTTGTAATCTTTAGTTGTCTCATTCTTCTAAAAACGAATTTTTGGTGTGCAAAGTTACGACAAATTATTCGTTTAAGAACTAATTAATCCTAACTTTTTCTTGATTCTTAATCATCTAAAGAACAAAAAGAACGCCGACATGTTGTCTGCCGACGTACTTTTTTCATCATTGTTAGCTAATATTCTATCTTCTTACCATAAAGCCGCTATTATTCCTGACTTAAATCAACAGCATAATTAGCACGTTTGCCCGAAGGGAACATTCCGGTAAGGAACAATACCTGCTCCGGAGATTTTGAAGCAGCCTTAAATGCCTCTTCAAGATCATTCAACGTATTCATTGTTTGTCCATTGGCCTTGAGAATTATAAACCCTTTACGAATACCGGCATCGGACATTTTCCCGGATGAGACACCGGTAACTTCAAGTCCATAGCCTAAATTCAGTTGTTTCTTCAGATCAGTCGAAACTTCCTTAAAAGCAGCTCCAAGAATATCCATGCCGGCAGTCTTAACAACTTTCGTTGTACCTTGCTCATTCTTCAAAGTAACTTCTATAGACTTCTCTTTTTTCTCACGAATTAATTTAACGCTTACTTTATCACCCGGACGATGTTTCGCCAATTCCCCTTGTAGATCAGCCATATTTTTGACTTTCCGACCATCTATACCAACAATTACGTCATCAACTTTAATACCCGCTCCTGCAGCAGAGCCACCTTCTATTACTTCAGCGACTAACACACCATCAACTACTCCAAGCTCTTTAGCCTTCTTTGTTGCTTCGGCACTCAACTGATCATCACTGATAGGACCACCTTTTATGCCCAATAAAGCTCGTTGCACAGTCCCAAATTGTTTCAAATCGGCTACTACTTTGGTCATGATGCTACTTGGTATCGCAAATCCATATCCGGCGTAAGCTCCCGTAGGAGAAGATAATACAGCATTGATACCAACCAACTCGCCTTTCGTGTTGACTAATGCCCCACCACTATTTCCTTGATTGATAGCAGCATCGGTCTGTATAAAAGATTCCACACCTTGAGTATAAACGCCAAGTGAACGAGCTTTTGCACTCACAATACCTGCTGTTACAGTAGATGTCAAATTGAACGGATTACCTACAGCAAGTACCCACTCTCCTACTTTCAAAGCATCGGAATTACCTACCTGCATAGTCGGGAAGTCATCACCTTCTATTTTAATTAACGCCAAATCACTAGCAGCATCTGCACCTATGATACGTCCCTTGAATTCACGATTATCATTCAGTTTCACACTAATTTCATCAGCTCCGTCTATCACATGATTATTGGTCACGATATACCCATCTTTAGAGATAATAACTCCTGATCCATACCCTACTCTGGGTTGTGTTTGTATTTGACGTTGCTGTCCTCTAGCTCCATCTCCAAAAAAGAAGTCGAAGAAATCAGGCTCCTGTTGCACGTTAGCAACCTTTGAGAGTTGTGTTGACTTAATATGCACTACTGCATGAATGGAGCTCTCAGCTGCAACAGTTAAGTCCACCGGTTGTGCATTAATCGCATCATAAGCAGCCATGCGTGTATTAGGATTCTGTTCAAACATCTCATTATAAGTCAATGCTTTATTTTTGGGCTTCAGCATTGTATAAGAAGTAAATCCCGCAACCCCTGAACTAAGAAGTACAATGGCACCTGCTCCTAGAATGATTTTAGTTGTCTGTTTCATATTATTCGCTATTTTAATTTGTTAATATTGAATTATCATTTAACATTACTGACGTTAAAATAACGACAAAAATCATTCTGTTATTCAACTTGTCACTATTTTTTGTTCTCTTTTAACAGTGGGTATCAACAGCTTAACAGCGATTAACGACAGCAACTGACAAATTTACATTCATTGTGACATAAGTATATAACTTGCATCCGGAAAAAAAGGTAAGAGTTGGTTATTTTGAGGATCTTACCTCTCTTTTGGCAAGAGTAAAAACAGGTAAAAGCAGGAATACACCCACAACAGACATCACTAATCCTCCGATTGTGCCTGCAGCAAGAGGAAACCAAAAAGCTTCTTTTTCTGTACCCACCATAAACGGTACAAAACCAAGTATAGTAGAGAGAATTGTGAGAAAGATTGGAGTAGCTTTAGCATTCCATGCTTTGGTATATGCATGCAAAGCCCTCATAGACGGATGCTGCCGACGAATACCATTGTACTCATTGAGCACATAAATACTGGCATTTACCGTAATGCCACACAAAAGAATAAATGAAGCAAAGCCTCCCTGATCAAAGTTTAATTTAAACCAATAGAAAGTGAGAAATACTCCTATATAAGAAATGGGTATAATAAAGAGAATGATCAACGGCTGCCTCAAAGAGTTAAACAAGATACTAGTTATGAAAAAAATAATAGCAATAACCACCAATAATAGAAAGTACTGTTTATTTTCCTTCTTGCCCCATGACCAATCATTACTCTCCGATTCAGCACTGTATCCCATCGGAAGTTCTTTATTAAATTCTTCCAAATCTTTCTTCAAAATCTTATTCCCCTGTTCAGACGAACCAATGTATTCGTATTGAAGGCACAATCTATATTGTTGATTTTCTTTAGCTATTTCCTGAGGCATCTGTCCTTTACCAATATCAGCCAGTTCCGAGAGCTTATACCGCTGACCATCATCCCCATAAGGATAATTCTGCATAGTCCAAATATCATATTCACCAGACTGACGGGAAGATAGCTTTATTTGTTCTATTCCATTATCGGTTACCACAGAACCACACTCTATGTTCTTGCCAAATATAGGGCTGATTGCATTAAACAATGTACTAGCCTGAACATCTTGTTGCGCCATTTTCGCTTTGTTCAAATCAAAAAAGAATTCCTGATAATCATCTTTCCACCAAGAGAATTCCGAGTTAATGAACACCTCCTTTATTCTTCGATGTTCCAAGAGTCTTTCTTTCAATTTTTCTGCCCAATGATACAATTCATCATAATTGTAGCCATACATTTTTACTCTAAAAGAGCCGGCCCCTTCACGCACATCATTGCTAAATCCCTGATCTTGCAGTCCGTATACTCCCCAACTTCCACCTCCCAATTCGAGAGCCTTACTGACAATGTTTGCTTTCAGTGTATACGGAAAACCACTATTTTGATGCTCCTTGCTAAAATAAATGCTAATGGTAGCTCGTTGGGCATTGTATATCGATGTCTGAAACTGTTTAATCTCTTTAAACTCGCTCAGATAAGTTTCCATTCTTTTCATCAGCGTATTCATCTGTTCGAGCGTGCTGCCATTTGGCAAGTTCGCATTGGCATACAACACAACTTCTTCGTTTCGGGTAAAGTAACTACCTTCGTATACTTTTTGAGCAAACAATCTTAAACTACCTCCCAAATATTTATCGGTAACAGGTTTCACAGTCTCCTTATAAAAGAGACTCCCAATCGTTTTATTGTATACTTCCGCCATCTTCCCCTCTCCCTCTATTCTTTCGGGAAGTAAGAACAACGGCAATCCGAAAAGCAGAATAAGAATTAAACAAACAGTCACCTTCCAGCGACATAAGAATCGTATCAGCGCACTATAGATCCGAGTGAAATGCACAATAATCCGTTTCACAAATAAAGAATTTCGTCGAAAAAAAGGAAGTCGTCGAGCCAAGAAGGTGCGAGAATGGTTTTTCTTAAGATGAATCTTATCGATCATAGCCGGAACAAAGAATAAAGCGACAAAAAGTGAAACTGCCAGATTGACGATCACAACCGCTGCAAAATCTTGAAGGTTCAGCCGTATTTTTTCATCCAAAAAGAAGATAATAACCAAAGCACCCATAGTAGTAAGTGTGGCCGCTAATACAGAGATAAAAGCTTTCAGATTACGGCGATGCAAGATGTGATCAGCCATCACAATTGTGTTATCTATCACCAGATTGAGTGAGACGGTGATGCCAGCCAGCGAATAGAGTTGCATCTCCAGCCCAAAGAGGTAATAGAAAATAATAGCGATGGCAATGTTTACGCTTAAACTGGTGATAATAAGAAACAGATAGCGCAGATTCAAAGTAATCATTAGAACGAACGCCAATAAAATTAAAATAGTAAGTCCCGTACGAAAATAAATTTTATCCAGCTCAGCACGAATAAATTCGGTAGCATCGTAACTTGTATGAATCTCATATCCTGCAGGCAAAACACGCTCTATCTCGTGCATCTTCTGCATGATTAAACCACTTAACTGCAATTGATTAGCTGTTTCTTCTGCTGTAATAGACAGATAAATAGAATTTAATCCGTTGATGCGGAAATAACTTTGTGGAGCCTCCTCTACTCGCTCTACCGTAACCAATTCATCAAGTCGTATCAGCTTACCCTCTGAATAAGAAACCTGAATTTGAGACGCATCAAAGGATGACCCATCATGTTCGGGCACTAAAGCCAACCGTATCCATTGTTTATTGCCTGGAACCGTTTCAGCGTCATACGTTCCTAAAAAAGACTTTTGATAATAGCGATAAATAGCTTGTCGAATATCTGCAATAGTTATCCCCAAGCGAGAAAGTTGATCACTATTATACTCCAGCCTCCACTCCATAGGAGTAGCTCCATTCAATTCAATTTGATAAACACCCAGTATCTGTGCCAAGCGTGCCTTTATATGATCTTCCGCATATTGCTGAATCAAAATTGGAGTAGACGGAGCATTTAAAGTAAACGACATAAATGGCCGCGAAGCATCTTCATCGGGTTGCTTCATTCGAATATATGGATAACTAACCCCTTGAGGCAATTGCGCCCATGTTTGCCTGACAATAGTGGAAGCTTCAAAGCGAGCCGCATCTACATCAACATGCTTATCCAGTTCAACTGTGATCTGCCCCCATCCATTGCCCGAAGTAGAATTGATATTTTTAATGCCCTTAATACGGGCCAGCATCGCCTCCAGCTTGGCTGTAGCCTCCATTTCTACGACACGAGAAGATGTACCCGCCATGCCGAATTGTACCGTGAAACCCGGTAACGTTCGTGAAGGGTTCAACTTAACAGGCAGTAGAGGTATCAGTGCCAACCCCACCAATGCAACACAAATAAATGTTACAATTAGAGTAAAAGACGAAACAGTTCTTTTATTATTAGTCATCAATACTTACTTAATAAAACATTAACATCACTCTCCGAGTGCCAATTCTCAATCTAAATATCAAAATAAAATAATCACCAACGAGAGTTTAAATTATAATCAAACTTTTCGGAGAGAGAAAAACCGGAGGCAAAGTCATGCAACGTTAACTTCCTTATCTTATAATAGTTCAACCAATAGTTTTGCAAAGCTGATATATAATTTTGCTGAGCTTCCTGCTGCCTATTCAGTGATAGCGTGAGACTATTGATGTCCGTCTTTCCAATCACAAAGCGTTGACGAGTTTCATTATAAGCTAAAATAGACAAATCCAGAGCTTCTTCAGCACTTGCAATGAGACTTTGCTGAATATTAAAGTCATTGACCGTCATAATCACTTCCTCTTCAAGAGTTACCTCACTCTGACGTGAAGACGTTTTCACAACTTCCAAGTTGTTATGTGCCATATTACGTTTGCCTTTACTTACCCCCCAGTCCAATAATGGAACACTAAAGCTAACCGATACCAGTTCTTGTTGCATAGGTCTATGATATGCATCACTAAAATTATTAGCTACCTGATTATAGCCGACACTAGCATTAAAACTAGCGTTAAAACGGGATTCTTTTTTTGCTTTATCCAAAGCTTGTTGTGCTTCCAAGACATTCTGCTTCCACTCCAAAAAATCAGGATTGTTCTCTTTAGCCAAATTAAGCGCCTTGTCTACAATTATAAGAATCTCACGTGGATGTCCGGGAAGATCTAATTGAATCTCCGTATTTTTATCCATATCCAAAAACGAAGCCAACGCAAACATAGCCCGTTTACGAGAAATGGTTGTATTCTGCAAAGTATTACGCGCATTCACCAAATCAAGTTTCAAAGTTAGCAGGTCCGCTTGGGAGATAGCTGCAATCTTATGGCGCTGCACACCCATCCGATAGAGAGTATCACTAGAGACAACATTATCCTGAGCTAATTTGTACTTTGCATCCGCCATAGCCAAAGCAAAGAAATAAATAGTAGCTTGCTCGGAGACGGCTTCCATATTATAAATAAGTTGTTTCTTCACTTTCTCATATTTCAAAGGTTCTATGCGTTTATCCCACTTAAAGGCATTATAACCCAACAAACTCTGCGAGTAGCCTATTCTTAAAGGCACACTGGTAAATTGCGTAGCATCCGTGGCTCCAAAACTGCGGATATAACTAAGATTAGAATTCACATAGAAAGTACCTCCCGTCCAATCAAGATTCTGCTTAACAGATAAATTACCATACGCATAATATGATTGTTGACTACGATACACATCCACATCATTCTCCGAGTCATATCTCTGCGTGATGTCCTTATTATATTCAGCAGGAGTAGCATTCAGAGTGAGACTAGGAAGGCGGTTTGCCTTATAAGTGCGATATTCCCAATAGCCTGACAGATAAAGATTCCGGATGCGAAAAGCTTCCAGTGAGCTATCATTTGCCAATTCAATCGTTCGTTGCAAATCTAAGACTATTTTCGTCTGAGCAAAAAGAGAAGGCACAGCTGCACACCCAAAGTTCAAGCAAATAGCGATACGTAAGAAATTCCTCCTCATCATAATATGAAAATTCATTGTAGTTTATTTTTTGATTCTTGATATGGCACTTCTATCTCTGTAAATGAACCAATAGACCAGCGGAATGATAAACAAGCTCACCAATGTACCAATCACCATGGCTCCTATCATAGCTATAGATAGAGGTTTCTGCAATTCCGACCCCATATCATAAGAAAAGAGCAGTGGCACCATGGCAAAAATGGTGGTCAACGAAGTCATGATGATAGGACGCAATCTGCGTCTTCCTGCTTCGTGAATCGCCTCAAGTAAAGGAGTACCCGTTTTTCGTAATTCATTGATCGCATCCAGTTTCAGAATAGAGTCGTTAATAATAATACCGCAAGTCACAATCAATCCAATGGCTGACATTAAATTTAGCGTATGCCCACATACCCAAAGCAGCAACAACGCAAAGGCTACATCAATGGGAATTTCAAGCAACACGATCAACGGTTGCACGAAACTCTCAAATTGAGCAGCCAGAATGAAATACATCAGTAGAATGGAGACAAACAGAATGACCACCAATTCATGCAGCATTTTTTTATTCGAGAAAAAGCTACCCGAAAAAGTCATGTCCCAATCATCCGATTCTCCTAGCACTTGCTTTGCTTTCGCCATTAAAGTTTCGGGAGCCTTCACATCATAAAACCGAAAAGGAATGTATTCTCCGTTTTTACCTGCTGTGATGCTTTTGAAGTCTTCAGCCGGAGTAACCGTTATCAGTTCTCTAAGTGGGATATAATTCACAGCCCCATCCTTATCAGGCATCGTGCGTATAAGTGTTTCTTGCAGCACCCTATTTACTGTTTTTTCACTTCCGGCTATATTAATAGGTAGATACTGCTGATAAGAATGCAACATAGTCACGCTGTTTTCTTTAAAGATAGTCTTCAACTCTCGATAGAGCTCATCATTAGATACTCCATACAAAAGCAACTTCTCTTGGCTGATGCGAATATTCAACTGATTTTCAAAAGCAATGCCTGTGGGAGTCACACCGGTTTTATCTGCAAAACGTTCTTCCAATTTGCGCAATTCGCCGGCAGCCGGAGCCTTCTCTTTATTCCGAGCATAGAGTTCGGCCACAACATCCGCCTCATTCGTTGTAAAAAGCTTCTCAAACACCGTTTTAGGTGGTGAAAAAGAGATCACCGCTAACGGATATTGTTGTTTCAATACCTTATATATTTCTTTCTGTAAAGGCTCAATCTCTTTTGGTTCAGCTGTTTTAAAGTATAATTCAGCCTCAGATGCCGATAGCTCTTGTTCTCTGTTGAGGATAAAATCTTGTTGCCCAATGGATGCAGTTTGCTCCACCGTTCTATTTTTCATTTCACGAAACAGTCCATCTACCCTCTTTCTGTTTTCATCAATATGAATATTTTCGTTCCACTCCACACGCACCACCAATTCGTTCTCATCTATTTTAGGCATTCTCTCCTTATCTATAAAGAGAAACAAAACGAAACAAAGAGGTATAGACACGATACAAAACACTGTCGTAAGAGTTTTATGCGCAAAAATCCAATCTACTCCCCGATCGTAAAACGCATCAAGAGTATGTTCCTTCAATGGATTGTTTATCTTCCAATTAAACCTTCGTATCCCCACACCATACACCAACATATACAGCACCGGCAACAACATAATTCCTGTAAAATAAGAAACCATCAACCCTACAGTAACCGAAAATGCCTGGTCAAAAAAGATCGCCCCTGCAATGCCACTCATGAAAATTAACGGCACAAACACCGCAATAGTGGTTAAGGAGGAACTCAACATAGGTGTAACAACTTCAGAAGTTCCGGCTATGCAAGCCCTTCTCAACGAATAACCCCGCTCACGATATTGCGAAATATTCTCCGTCACAATAATAGAACTGTCTATCATCATACCCAGTGCCAGAATCAAGCCGGACAAAGAGATAATATTCAAAGACATGTTACACAGATAGAAAAACAAGAAGCTGATTACGATGGACACCACCATACTCAATCCAATAATAAAAGGAGATTTCACATCGCCTAGAAACAATACAGCCACAATGCAGATAAACAGAAACCCAAGAGATAGGTTTTGTTGCAAGTTAGAGATTGTATAATCTAGCAATTCCGTCTGGTTCCGGCTTATGCTAAATTCAATATCCGGATAGATGCGGGCAAAATAATCCGTAGTGTTCATCAACGAAGTTTTCATCTTATCCATGTTTTCATCTGCCTGCTTGATGATGGCCAATGTCACAGCCCGTTTCCCATTGGAAACAAATATCCCTTTCTCCTTTTCCGGGACAATGCTTACGTTACAGAACTCTTTAAGCTGCATAATGCGGCCTTCCTTTCGGATATAGATATTCTCTACATCCTGCGCTGTGCGGAGAAGAGTGGAAAACTTGATGTTATACTCATAATAACCATCACGCACCGTCATGCTTCCCGGTTCAATATTATTCTGCGTCAGTGCCGCTTCAATATTCTCAATAGACAATCCCAGCATTGCCATTTTGCTCATATCCGGCACTATCTGTAATTGCCTTTGCAGCAACCCACTAACATCCACCATCGACACTTCCGGCAACTGTTCTATCCGGCGTTTGATTACCGATTCAGCGAATTCACACAGGTTGAGAAATGCCTTTTCATCCGTCTTAGCATAAATACTGTCACTTTTCAAAGTTAAGTTGAGATACAACACCGGTATATCCGTAGCACTAGCCTTTACTACTTTCGGACGATCCGTATCTTTCGGAAGATAATTCATTGCCGCATCAATTTTCTCATTCACCTCAATAAAAGCTAAATCAGTATTTGTACCATGCTCAAAACTAAGCCTGATAATTCCTGCACCATCACGTGTTTCACTAGTCATATCCTTCAGTTGCGCTATTTGAATCAACTGTTGACGAATAGGCTTCACTACAGTATTCTCCAATTCACGGGCAGAAGTATTGGGTACTGCCACCTGCACTGTAATTTCGGGTATAGATATGTCGGGCAACAAAGAGACCGGCAAGGTGAAGTATGTTACCAAACCAAGTATAAAGCAGGCTGTAAATGCCATCAGTACCGCAATGGGACGTTGTATTAAGAATTTTATCATCTGCTTCCGGTCTGTAGGTTTTTAACAACAGAAACAGGTGCTTCGTGTGCCAAATTTATGTTTCCGGTTACGATCACCGTATCTCCCTCCTTCAATCCGTCTGCAATGCTATAACTGTCAGCATTCTCCAAGGCCGTATGTATATAATTCCACATAGCCTTGCCTTCTTTTAGTGTAAATACGACCTGCTTACCCGAACGAAGCACAACAGCACTCTTCGGAATAACCAGTTGTTCACCAAGTGAACGGTGTACACTCACCCTCACATTCATTCCGTTGAAAAGTTTGGCATTTCCATTTACTCTTGCCCTAACCTTTACCATTCCTTTGTCATCCACCAATGGATTAATCTCCGCAATGCTTCCTTCATGCACGGCAGATACATCTGCAAAAGGAGTTATTAGCACTTTATCTCCTTTCTTCAGCAACGGCAGTTCACTTTCCAGTACGGAAAAGTCCACCTCCATACTACGGGTATCCATCAGTGTACAAAACACATTGGCAGTACTTGCTGCATTCATTGGTTTAGAAAAAAGATTAGCCACTGTTCCATCAAAAGGAGCAGTTAACGTAGCATGTTGTTCTTCGTACAATGCCAAATCATAATCAGCCTTACTCTGGTCATATCCACTCTTTACCTTTGCCAACTTCATGGTTGCGTCAGGTACCTTCTCGAAATCCTTCGCTGCATACCCTTGTCCAATGAGTACGTCTTGTAATTCCAAGCGTGCTTTTTCGAGTGCATTCTTTGCCTGTAACAGTTTATTGCCCAGCCTAAATTTATCCAACTCCGCCAGCTTCTGTCCTTTGCGTACTTTATCGCCATTCTTCACCCAGATATGTACAATCACTTCAGCCGTCTGGAAGCGAAGATCGGCAAACCCCAGAGCAGCCACCTTCCCATTACTGACTAACTCGTGATTAAAAACCTGCTTGCGCAATGGGATGACGGTAACTTCGTTTTTTATATCAGGCAACACCGTTTTCACTCCTTTTTCAGAGTCTTCTTTTTTCTTTTCACCGGAGCAAGCAATGAATAAAGTCATTAGTAAACAAAGGCACAAACAAGTATCTTTTCGTCTCATATCAGTAGTTTTTCGTTTCCGTATTTTTCACTAAAAAAGATATCAAAACATTTTAATTAGTCAAACATAGTAATTTAGCCTAAAAAGAACAAAAAATCATCGTCACATTTGCGTCACATTTGAAAAATTGTGCAAAAATCAGATATAATGCACAACATACAAGGAAGTTCACCCTTGCAATTAGCGATTGCATATACAGATTGGCCATCTTCACTTATTGCAGTTCTTCTTAAATTCATGTTCGGCTAAAATTAGCTATTTCAAGTCCTTTTTTTGTTTATAGAAAATCAAAATAGGATTATCATCTTCTTTCATTTTTAATGAATCAATTTTTCTCATTGACATATGTTCAGTAGCCAATTGATGATGTTTTACATAATTCTCAGGGAGAAGGATGAACAAAATTTTATCATCATCTCCTTCATATGGATAATAATAATTCGCCATGTCCATACCTAAGGTTTCTTCTTCAACAATTTTGTCCCAATAAACTTTATTGTCTTCTTTATTTATAATAAAAAGCCCATTCCGATTAGAACGAAAGACTAAATAATCGCTTGTTTCCCGAATAGAGTTCAGACCATAGATAAGATTACCGTCCATGACTTCTCTAAAAAAAGCCTGTGGATCTGAAACTGATTTCTTTATCAAGCTCTCATTTAATTCGGAAGCAGGAATATCTAACTTATAAGGGGACTTAAGCTGTTGCTCCTCATAAAAGAACAAACTAAAATCCAAAGGCGCACTGAACCAAAGCCGCTTACTCTTCACAAGCTGATTACCTTGGCTCCTAATGGGAAAGTCAATTTTATCATTTCTACCTGCATCTTTCCATGTTTTATCTTTTAAATCAAAGATTTTAAGCATATAAGGATAACAAGAATAGCCCTCCAGTTTATTATAAAAAATAATCTTTCCATTATCTACTGCTATCTCTTCAAACAAGCCATCAACTTTTATCTCGGAAAGAAACCTCCCGCGCATATCTAAAAAAGACAGTTTAGAATAATCATTATAAACGAGTATTTGTTCCGATGATTCATCAAACGCGATATCCAGTATCGTTCTTGATTCCCCGGGACCACTCCCCAACTTACAGATACACTTTTCTATCTTTCCGTCTTTTGCATTTACTACAAAAATTTGGTTCGTTTTACCAGATAGGATGATGATCTTATCTTTATATCTTATTAACCTCTTTATGTCTGGAACAAGAGAAGTATCATTTGTTTGAATAGCCACAATTTCAGCTATTTCAAAATGGTTTTTGAAATAATTCATCTCTGATTTTGCTCCTGAAACGCCTAAAAACAACTGTCCACTGTCCTTATTCACATTGCTAGAGGAGCAAGAAAAAAAAGTGAATAGCACAATATAAAAAGAAAACAATTTACTCATAGTATTATTTTTTATGAAGGTGAATCAAAAGTTCATTCACCGTTAATGTACTTTTATTACACCTTCATTCTTTATACAATTTAGTTAAACTAAGGAACATTTACCTCTCGCAGTATATTTTTCGTATATCCCGCTAGTACACGGTAATTTTCCATCACCAATACAATTCACGCTATAACGCGAAACGTCATAAAGAACATTGTTCACACAATCAGTACCAGTACCTAAATCCGTTATGATGATAGACTTAACTTCCCAGCTTCCACCTCCGCTTTCCTCCTGTGCCAATGCCTCCACATTAGCCAATGCCACTGCTGACATATTCTCATGACTTGATCTTAAAATTAGGTATAAATTACCAACTAATACAATCATAACAATTACAGTTCCAGCATAAATTTTCTTTTTCATAATCTAATAAGTTAAAATAATTATTTTACATGCATTTCTTATGTCGGTATTTATCCTTTCAACCAACGAGTAATTATATTACTCCTTTCAGTCGTTCTTCCTACCTTAGCCTCAACCTCCTTTTTTTAGTGATTAGCATTCATATATTTATATCGATATCCAGAAATTATGCCAAATGTTTATTTAACCACCCTACCCTTTATTAATAAATGAATTGGATTTTTGTAGTCTTTAAAATATGTGAATATATTCTCTTCTATATACCCAACTTTGTAAGGTCTATAAATAAATGATATTGAATCGGTATACCCTGGTTTCATTTCACTAAAATCATAATGATAATCAGCAAGACAGCCACAGGGTATATTAATATAGTCTATCGCTAAAGTTTTCTTTCCTGCATTCGTTATTAATACACTAAATTTAATAGTATCAGCTATGGAAATGGCTCCAAATGAAAATGGAGAACTAATTGATACTGATGGTAAACTATTCGTTTCTTTATTAGCGCAACCAACAATAAATAAAAACAAACAAAATGGCATAACAATATTTCTCATAAATATAATTTTGCTAGTTATTCCAATCGCAATTTTGCGAGTAAATTCGCTAAACGATTTTATTAATTAATTTCAAGATCCTTAAAATGCATTACAAATTATTTATCAGTTACGTATCCACTTGAGAAAAATGCTAATACTGGATTGTCGTCTTCTTGAACATTTCCAATTGAATACAATACTTTTTTGTCCGCAAATAACTTCGGATTTTTCCGTATTTCAAGTATTCTATCTGCTTGTAAAGCATATACTATTTCCTGATTAGTAGTTGTTAATGCAGGCCCCCAACCTTGACCAAAGAAGTCACTTCTATCCGTAATACTTTTGTATGATTTTCCAGATTCTACACAGTAGAATATATTGCAAGATTGATAATTTGGCATTGGATAATTGATATTAAGAAAATCATCGGTCGCATAAATATTGCTTATTCCTACTGAAAATCCTTTCTTGCGTAAACTTGAACCCGCATCAGAAGCAGCCTCAAGTTCCATGCCATTCAAATTAGATAAGGTTTTTGCATCGGCAATTTTTTGTTCCGACTTAACCAACAAGATAGGCTTTGGAATATTTTGTTGGGAAAATTCGAAAATTAAATCGGAAAAATAAGTCGTTGTGTAAAACCCTTTTTGCGAGTAAGTAGCTATACTTCTCATAGGGGTGCATGAAATATTACCTATAATACTAAACGGTAAATATTCTTTCTTAAAAGAGTAATCATTTTCATCAACAGTTATATATGCGTATTTGCTCTCCTTATTGTTACGCATGCCAATCAATAAATTACGCCCTGATTGACCAACAATATTATAGCTATTTTCCATTTTTTTTGTGCAACTATGACTACTAATAAATTTCCCATCAAATGTAAATCGCAAAATTTTAGACTTCAAAACATCAAAAACGCCAACATACTTCTTGTTCTTGTTTATATAAAAGTCAACAAAAGAGAGTAATTCTTCACCACCTTGTCCTATGCTTCCTACTTTATTAACAAACTTTCCAGACATCGTAAAGACAAATAAATTACTATTACTATCTTTTACAAATATTAAATTATTTTCAATACAAACCTTATCTATTTCGCCAATTAAACATTCATTAGTTGTTTCCAATGCCACGAAGCGGCAATTGTCGATAGGTCGCTTATACGAAAACAAATTCTTCACTTCCAACTGGTCTACATCTATTGTAGCAGCAAAATTTGGCGCCTCTTTTTTGCACGATAGAACGATAAATGAAATACTCACCAAAATTAAAAATCGCAAAATAATTAATTGTCTCATCTTTTTATTTATTCAATGAGATACTATTGCCCCTATACAAAGGTGCAATAGCATCCATTTTATTTGTTAAAGTAATCTAACCTTCCCTACGTGTGATTTTAAACAACAATTCCCCTTGGAGGATGGACAATAGCCTGATTTATAAGTGAAACTGACTTCCGCTCCAGCTCCAAATGGACCAAATTTGCGACCAGCAAATACAACATAACCATCAGCACCTGCTTTTCCAGTAAAGCGAGAATCTTTATAATCTTCTTTTGCATTTCGATTATATATAAAAATATCACAATCAGAAACACCTTCATCCTGTTCGGGATCTGCTAATGCTTCTACATTAGCCATTACAAGGTCCTTCATATTACTCGTTTTATTAAAATTCACATTGATCATTGTACCTACAGCAATAGCTACTACTACCACGGTACCAAAGAAAATCTTTTTCATAAATTTCGTATTAATTTTATACTACTAACTTTTTATTTTTTGACTGTATATATCATTTCGACAGTCCGAAGTTATATGCTTCATGGTAATTCATACTTTTCTTGTACCTTTGTCCTCCTTTCCTTTGTTAAGTGGGAATTGGGGCGAAGGTTGTTGTTCAGGCTATTGCGAGTATGAACAATTATTCGCCCCATTTTCCATATTATTTATAAAATCGTCCCTTATTGTTAAAAATGCACATGTTCATTATAAGAATATACATATTGCAAATATGGTCATTTTTACCACCACACCTGTTTTCCTTTCTCATAGGTAAAAATGCGTTCATCAGCTCCCTTTGTTCTGTTATGCAAAAGATACAAAGCATTACTTGGGACATTGTTATATACTAAAGAGTCGGCTGATGCTCTTTGCTCTCCAAGTGATTTCCAACCATTATTCCAATATACTAATTCATAACTATCGCCCTTCTCTATAATATTACCATCGGTACGTGGCATAAAACGAATTCGGCTTACTCTTACAGCTTTCTGTGACTTCAATCCAACCCATCCACCATTAGGCATAGGAGCTTCAAATCCAGTCAAGATATTTTTATCAAACACTTTTTCTTTTGTCGATCCATTATCATTGCAACTCCCTTCTGTACCGATTATACTTCCAGTTATCTCTTTCCCATTTTCATCATAAAACATTAGCTCATTAATATTACAGTTTTTACCATCAGCTCCTATATACCTTAGATATTTAAACCTTCTATTGTTTTCAATTTCCAGATCACAGAAACTAGCATTGGTCATACTATTAAACGTGTACAAATCTACTGCATTCACAAAGTCAGGATTGTTTGCTCCCTGAAACCGGCCACCTATCATTTTATCGTTGGGACTACCATAAAATAAATATGGATATTTACGATACAAAACCACTTGCTGTAACTTCTTAGCATTCGGCTTTAGTATCTTTATTTCCCCTGACGCACTAAGTAAGAAAGGATTCCCTGCAGGTATGTTGCCCGTACTGTTGTAATAAATGGGTAAATAGGCTACTTCTCTCCCCATTTTATTAAAGATTACGCTGTTTGAGTGTATCTCACCCCAAAAAATCGGGACCCACTTTTTATTATCAAATACAGACAAATAAGCAAAATGCCGCTTTTTAGCCTTTTTAGGGTCAAGAATAACTTTGATATTTGATGTTTTCGAATATTCTTCTGATGATAGCGGTGTAATGGTACCGACTGTAGCGGAGTAAAGGATACCGGTTATAGCGGTCAAATAGGTACCGGTTGTAGCGGTGTAATGGGTACCGGCATCACGTCTGTAATTTCCAGTTGCAAACATAGTTATTTTTTCTGTCTTTTTCTCATGGATTCACCTTTAAGTTCTATGTGGGTTGCGTTATTAATCAGCCTGTCCATAATTGCATCCGCTAAGGTAGGTTCTGCTATGTAATCATACCATTTACTAATCGGTAGTTGTGATATAATAATAACCGATTTTCTATCATACCTTTCCTCTAAGATTTGCAAGAGCGCCAATCTGGAATTAACGTCCAATGGTTGTAATCCAAAGTCATCCAGTATGATCAGTTCATTCTTCTCCAGATGAGTAATCACTTTGAGGAAAGTTCCATCAATTTTCGACAAGGCTATTCTCTCAATAAACTTGTTCATGTTCAGATACTCCGTGCGGAATCCGAGTTGGCACGCTTGTCTTCCCAAGGCACATGCCAGATAAGACTTGCCGCATCCTGTAAGCCCTGTTATTAGGATATTCTCCGCTCTGCGTATAAAACTGCAATCCCCAATTTGAGACATCATGTCTTTGGTCAGATTGCGCGCCACCGAACATTCTATATCCTCTATGCACGCACCGTATCTGAGCTTGCTGGTTTTCAGATACATCATGGTCTTTTGGTTATTGCGGTAAATACGTTCCGCTTCAACGAGTTTGGCTATGGTAAGCTCCATACCCGGCCTGTCTTGCATGGGCAGACTGATGATAGCCTTATAAGCATCGGCCATCCCTTTAAGTTTGAGACCTTCTAACTGGTCCGCTGTTTCTTGATTGTTCATCTTTCTTTGTTATTAATTTGATTATATTCCTGCGCGCCTCTTACTTGTGTGTTCAGAGGCGTTGTGGAGATTGTTTCTGTTTGATTCTGATCCAGATCCAGATTCTTTTGGAGTATATTTCTTAGCATGGTCAGCGTAAAACCTAAAGATCCGGAGCGTATGATTGAGCAGGCACTCTCTATGCGCCTCTCACCATATCTTGAAGCCAGAGAGAAGATCCCCTGGCAAGTTCTGTAGGACTGTTGAGGAAAGTTTCTGCTTGCCAGTAGACTGTCCACAGCCCATTTGGTAGCTTGTCCAATATGCAGAGCACGTGCTTGTATGGCTGCCGCATTATACTCTTTGGTGCGTTTATAAGCGATATGATTGGCAGGCATGTGGTTCTCTTGAGTGGTATAACCATAAGCGGCAAAGTTCCTTCTATGGATCACGATACGTTCTGCTGCCACGTAAACCTCAACGGTATCCATATCCCACAGGACTTTTGCCCGTTTTCCCACATATTGATAAGGAATGCTATAAGAGTGCTGTTCACTACCCACAAGTACATGGTAATTGGAGGAGACGGTAAACTCTTTCTGGTAACGAAAACGGTATGGAGTAAGAGGAAGTACGTTCATCAGCGGTTTCTCTTCACGTATATAAATGTCTCTGCGACTGATTCCTTTGCGTTTGATATCCTTGTAGTTGAACTCATCCAAAAGTTCCAGAATACGGCTGTTTAGGCTGTCTAGCGTATAAAAGACTTCATTCCGCATACGGGCATAAATGAACTGATAGAGTTTATTTACCAGTCCTTCCACCGGACCCTTATCACGGGGCTTGCGTACACGACAGACATCCGGCATGATGCCGTAATGAAGGCACCACTGGTCTGTGGCATCTGTAAACCTGGGCTCATAACGGGAGGACTTCTTTACCCATTGGGTCATGTTATCGCTTTTAGCCACTTGAGGAACAGCGCCAAGATACTCAAGTCCTTTTCCTAAACCGTAGAAGAAATGTTCCATAACAGCACTCATCAGGGCGATGGCAAAAGCGTAGCCGCTAAAGGGGAGAATGCAGCACAGAAGTACCACGGCTTGGGAAGAGCCGCTCTTACGATCGGTC
This sequence comes from uncultured Bacteroides sp., assembly GCF_963666545.1. Classification (NCBI taxonomy): domain Bacteria; kingdom Pseudomonadati; phylum Bacteroidota; class Bacteroidia; order Bacteroidales; family Bacteroidaceae; genus Bacteroides; species uncultured Bacteroides sp. The sequence continues at coordinate 597,470 of NZ_OY762899.1, forward strand.
AGATAAAGATGATCGCCTGCAAAATCAATCTGCCACTCTTGACCCGGAGCATAAGTATTGTGATAGACATACTCGTGATGTTTACGGTAATCGGTCAGATATTTTTTGAATTGTGTATATTGGTATCCATCCGGATATTGGACAATATATTCTTCCCAAAGTAATTGGATCGTCACATACGGGCGGTTGAGTTCTGAAAGATAACCTTCCAACTGAAAGTCCAATGTGCTTTTACGTCCGTCTGCTTGGGGGACGGATGATGCAGGTTGCAGAATGGCGGCAAGGTCGAAGTCACTCAGACGTAGAAGAGCATCGTAAGTAAGATTTGTTTGAGACACTAGTTGCTTGTAGTTGTGAACAGTGCGCTTACTCATATGCAGCTCTGAACAAATGAAGTTCAGCGATTGACCACAGCTGAGAAGTTGAAGCATGCGTTTTAGTTTTAACATCGTAATTTTATCATTTGTCATAATACTGCATTTTAAGTGTTTTTTTAATGCAATATTACGAGATTTATTAATGAGAAAATTACAGACGAAGAAGCGGTACCCATTTGACCGCTACAACCGGTACCTATTTGACCGCTCTGACCGGTACCCATTTGAGCGCTACAGGTGGTATCCTATTGAGCGCTACAAGTGGTATCCTTTGGCCGCTATTATCAATTCTTCTGTTACATCTATAAAATGCATGTTCTCAAACAGCTTCGGAATGTCTTCTCTATTGTCATTTATAATAGCTAAACTCTGATGATTAATAGAATAGGTACTTCTAAATACTTTTTCTTTAATAAAACCATCAAATATGGTGAACGCACCGGGCTTATTTCTAAAATAATACCTGATAGCCTTACCATTCTCATCAATTAATACATTCCAAAAGTGAGATAAGGATTTATTAGGCCATTGTGGAACAAAATCATACGTCATAGGCATGCCCAAGCCACGTGAGATATAGGTCAGATACTGTGCTTCTTCATGGCAACTTCCTATTTTTGCATGAATTAAATCTATGGCATTGATTGCCGGCATAGCCCCACCAAACTGGTACATCTGAAAATCAAGTGTCTCGTGATAAATTCGAAAGGATGCTTCTGTCGTTGTTCCCATTTGCAGTTCTGTCAAGCTATCCCTTTTGGGGGCTTCTCCAAGCATTTCAAATTTCCACAATTGATTATCAGTACCATTATTCTCGTTTTGAACCACTTGATTCTTATTTTTTGCAAACTTCGAATTTATCTCCAAACATTTTTCACTTTTGCGACTGACTATTCTAAAATACCCCTTTTCTTTATCCGGAACTAGTGTCCATGATTGATTCGGAAAATTATAATCAGAAAAGATAGTCAATTCTGTCCCATTGTTTATTAATCCGTTAGCTACATCTAGCACAACTTTATGTTTATCATGTGTTATAATTTTAAAGAATCCATAATCGGTATAAGACAGAATAAACTTCTGAGTATTCCTATTCTTAAATTCAGAAGTAATCATTTTAGAGCCTAATTCAGTAGAATCATCATCAATAGTTAAGCTCGCAGCACTTTGTTTATTTGTAATTTTATAGGTAGCACCTGATGTAATACCTGACTGTCTGAATGATTGGAAATCTAAAATTGGTACTATCTTAATGTAATCGATAGAAATCTTTTCGGCTTTGCTTTCCAAACAAATTTTGTTGATAGATTTATTGATTTTAATGGGCACTTTCACTACATTAACTGTTGGTTTAAACCACCCACCCGTGCTTTTTAAAACAATGGGAATCGTATCAATATCATTAATAACTACATTAACTTTAGCATCTTTCCCCCCATTATAATGCTGTATCAACAATACCTTTTCACCGGGTTCGGTACAAACATTCTCAAAAACTAACTTATTTTTTGCAGTAATACTTACCGCTTTAAAATTGGACGCAGAATACTTTTCTTCTACCACTGCTGCTTTTCCATATCCAGCATTTTCTGCTTCATACAAAACACCAACCTCAAAGTATGTTTTATTCAATTGATGTTTAAATTGCTTTTCAATAAGCGGCCTCCATAGAGATAATTTCTCCTCATATACCCTATATGGTAACACATACTCACAAAATGCATCAAAAGAATAATTACTATGCCAGGGAGTATCCTCCCAGGAATTAAACGCCTGATCGATATGCTGAATAAGAAAATTTGCACGAATATATTGCAGATCAAGTTGCTTATGAAAATTAAATTTTATTTTTAGGGAATCAACGCCCCGATTGTATATTGTGCTCCTTGCATCAGGCAACGCCCTTCCCATGATTCTATACAGTTCTTCCAGTTTATTTGCGTCTTCTCCCGTTATACTATAATACCCCTTCATGTTTTGTATCAAAAAACAGGCTGCCTTAAACTTTAAAGAGTCTTGTGGATTTTTATCGTAGTGAAGTAACACTCTTTCAAGCTCCTGCCTGTTAGTTCCAGCTTCATCGAGTGCTTCCAGCACTTCCTCTGAAACCTTATTTCTCAATTCACTTGGCAATTTATCGCACGATAAAAGGCTGAATAAAACACATACAAATAGAATATTATTTTTCATAATAAATGATTTTAATTATATGAACTAGCCAAACAATACATATAGCTGAGTAGTTACTACATAAATAAGATGTTCTTTTACCCATTCTACTTCCTTGCCATTAGCGATAGCATATACAAATTGATCATCTTCACTTATTGCAATTCTTCTTAAATCCATGTTCGGCTAAAGTTAGCTACTCCAATTCAAACAGAAACAATAATAATTTCTTCTATTTGAAAGGTTTTAGATCATAAAAAATGAGAACGGGGTTATTATCCTCAGTTATTTTTTTTAATTTCTCTACCATCTTTTTCGGAATCCTTTTATTTGTCAATAGTTTCATATATTCATCTCCTGGCAAAAAATAAGAAATAAAACTAGAACCTTGAGATGAGATGGGCAATCCTAAAGGAGGAAACAAACTTCTATCAACAGAAATATCTGTTCCTCCAAAACAAATTCCCGTTATTTTATCTCTAAAAACATGAGTATATGTTTTATTACAAAAGTTTGATATTCTAAAATAATCATGCGTATTATTGTCAGCATATTCACCCAAAAAAAAGAAATAATTATTGTGATACAAATTTGATATCAGATTCTCGGAATTTTCTTGCAATAACTGAATTGGTATTTCATGATCACTTATATTTAAAATTTCTTTTGCTTGAATCGTATTGTCATCAATGTATTGATATATAGTATCATTAAATTTAGATGTAAAATTGATGAGATTATTATTCAAGGCTAAATAATGTGTATTTCCCTCTAAATTTATATTTTTACTGAATCGGTATAATAAACCTACAGATTTTAATTTGAAGGATTTATCTGTAATTAGTAATTGGTACTCTGCGGATAAATTCAGGTGTCTGTTATCCATCCCGTTAATCGAATAAAACAAATACCCCGAAGGAGTAACAGCAAATGAATAAGCATTAAGAGGTATTTTCACTCTCCGTTTAAGCTCCCCACTAGGTGTGAAATAGGAAAAGAAATGACTGTGAAACACAATTAACTCATTGTTCTTCTTATCAAAAGCAAAGTTTTTTAGACCTAAAATCTCATCTGGTCCCTGCCCTCTCTTCAGTCTTTTAATAAAATTCCCACGATTATCAAAAATTGGGACACTTCCTCCTTGATACGAATCAGATATATATATATTTGAATCGGTTACAAGAATGTCCTCTATATTCGAGATAAGACTCTTATCAGTTGTTTCTAAAGGGATAAAACGAATGTTATTCAATATTTCGCCAAAGTTGAATACTCGTCTTTTTAGAAAGTCATTCAATTCAACTTTTTTTATAGAGTCCGTTCTCGCATAAACCATTTGAGTTGAATCAAGCATTAATGATGCAATTTCTGCGTCAGTAAATTTGGCTTCGTCTTTGGCCTTTTTCGAACAACTTAACAATAATAAAATAAAAGCGACGAACACAAATATTCTCATAGTAATAGTAAATTATAAAATTAATGTAGCCCAATAAAAATTCAACAATTATTTCATTGTCACTCCATCTATTGGGCTAACAATTTAAAAAAGAAAGCTGCTATCAAGAACAAGCTTTTGGAGTACAATTGGAATTTCCTCCACTTGGACAATCTATTTTTGTTCCTTGAGCTTGAGTTGTCGTGACTTGAACAGTACTTCCTGTAGTTGCGCCACCTGAAACACCTACTGGAGTTCCATTCACAGGAACTGTAACATTGACATTTATAGATGCTCCAGGACTTGTTGTAGTTGTAGTTGTAGTAATTGAACAAGGGGTTACAACCGTTCTCTCATCTTTTGTTAATCCTTGAGTAGGCCACAAATACCATGGGTTAGTTTCTTGTGCCAACGCTTCAACATTAGCCAATATCAAGTCACTGCCATTATTTTTAAATTTACTCAAATTGATATTTAGTACAGCCACAACAAAAAATGTAACAAAAAACACTAATCCAAAAATTTTCTTTTTCATATTATTTAATTTTTATAAGTATATATCTTTTACGCCGCATATATCCTTTCAGCGACCACAATCCAATAGATTGTACCAATAAAATGTGCTAGACTACGCTGTTACCTCCTCTCTTCATTTATATTATAATTCATTAGTGTCCACTAAAAAGCCGCAATAGTTCTTTAAAATGATTGAATACTAGATGTTTACTGAATAAATCTAGTCAACGGACTTGAACTTATATCGTTGCCTCCTATTAATTATCTAACAACTTCCGTGCTTCCTCTCTCATCTGCTTCACCGCAGTAGATTGTACTTTAGGCTCCTTCGTAAGTACTATCTCAACCGACTCTCGCAACTTATCCGAATGATAAAATTTTGGTTCAGCATATAGTTTGGCCAACAGATAATAAGGATAAATTCTTCCCGGCAATAAATGAGTAGAACGAATAAGGAATTTCTCAGCTTCGACGTACTCTCCCATTTGCTGGTAGTTTTTCCCGATAATATTAAATATCATTGGATCACAACTGTGGGTAGCAGCCTCCTTTAGTATCACATTCGAAGCTTCATCTTTTTTTTGCTTATGTAAACAATGCCCATACTCAAATAAGAAGATAGCTCTATTTCGTAGCAGAGGATATAATCTTTCGTAATCCTTTTCTGCCTCTTTTTGATTTCCGGATAAATAGAATATCCGAGCATTTGCCCACTCCTTGCATGCTTCTGATTTATCATTGCACCACAAATTCAAGCCTATACCACCCATAATAATAGCAAATCCAAACAAAAGCCATTTCCTTTTATCAGCAATTAGGCAAGCCATAAGCAGAAAAAGCAAAGAGATGATGAAAGCAGGATATTGCAACGGATACGATGAAAAAGAAAATACCATAAAAGAAATGACACCCCCACAAGCACTTAGTTGTCCATTCTTCACTCCAAACCAAAGGCAAAAAGCCAAGGCAAGTAATATGCATAGTAGCATAGGAATCCCCCATTCTACACCTATTTGCAAGTATTCATTAAATGCATATTCAGGACTTCCCGCAACCAACTCTTCTTGCGGAGAAAAATCTCCTCCTGAAAAATAAGCTTCCTGAAAAGACCCATACGCTGCAGGGAAACTACCTTTTCCAGATCCCAATAGAGGCTTATCTGCAATAGCCGAAAGACTTATTTTCCACATAAATAGCCTTCCGTTGGCAGAATCTTTCTTTAAATAAAATGCACCGCTAAGAAACAGGAACAGAAGCACAAAACTAATAGATGCAATCAACAGAACCCTTCTTTTATCCTTTATCCAAAAGTTATTCAACATCCCTCTCCAGTTCCGATGCATGCCATAAACCCATAAACCGGATATAACAGCAGCTAGCCATGCCGAACGGCTCATTCCTGACGGAAGCACGCAAATAATAAGAAGCATGGCAGCTAAAGCAATATAACATCCTGCTTCTTCTATCCATGTTTTATTCTTTTTAGCTTTCAAAGCCAGCCATTCATTCAAACAGAGAGGAAAGACCATAGCTAGATATCCGGAATACGGTCCGGGGTTAAAAAAAGAACCGGTTACAGCAAACAAGGAATGATTGGAATAAGACAGCCCATATATCTGTCGTAACCCCCAAACAGCCTGCATTCCTCCCAACATAATAAGCGTCCACACTACCATGCGGCTAAACGGAAGCAACTCTAAGGTTGATTGTTTAGGGTGAAAAGCAAAAGCAAACAGCATATAGGTTGCAAAAATAACACATACTTTGCCTAACCATCCCCACTGACCCGCAAATTCCCCGACAGGAAGCTCCGGAGTAGATAAGCAAACCACTCCAAGCACCGGAACTATTCCTAGCAGTACAAAAATTTGAGAGAGAGATTTTTTTAATTGCTGCATTAATCTTTTCTATTTCAAATTAAAAGAAATAAACTTTTTGAGGATACTTCAGAGCATTGCTATTCATTCTTTTTAAGTTCAAACCGTTGAAAGCAAAGCACATCTTCACTGTAGCTCGGATTCTTAATATGATTTGTACTGATATACAAGCCATCCTTTAACACAAGAAAAAGATTAGGATTATAAGTATATTCAGGAAAAAGAGTCTCACCGATAACCTGCAAATTCTCATCTAAAATCATTATAGAAAAGACCTTTCTACCAGAATGTAGAATCTCCATATAATTTTCATTCGCCTCGAGTTCTGTTTCTGGGTAAGCAAAGCGATAATAAACCTTTCGATATTTATCATACACCAGATTTCCATAAGAGGCTTGTTCGCATGTTCTTTTCAACACATCATTAAGGTTATCCGATTTAACCTGTATTGTTGAAACCTTATCAATATACTTGCTTTTAGATTCAACCTCTTCTATTTCTTCATGACTAATATTCGCTTTGTATAATTTATCACTACTCTGAAATGCATAAATAAAATGCTTTCCATCGAAACACCTACTATAATTTAATCCTGAAGCTGCAGGTGTCCCAAAGTCTTTAAATGATATTAGTGAAGGAAATTTCATAGGTAAAGCTTTTATTGATTTATTTATTGTATCAATTGAAACGCCTACGGGACTATCCTCCATCATTCTATCTTTTAACATTGGATTTATAGTTTGAGGAACATATAGATTACTGCCAGCAAAAACGATTTGTACGCCTGCTGTTTGTAAGAAGGGAATTAATCTTTGCCCTTTATCCGTTTTTTCAAAACTAATTATTTGTTTAATTCTCTTGGTAGTATCTGTTGAATATGCAGTATTGGTATAGAGGCTTTGTATATATATAGTGTTGAAATCTTTAATATAATACCCCCAAAAGCCTCCAATAATAGCATTAGGACCTTCTGTCATAAAAGATATTTTCGTCACAAAGCGTTCTGCCCTGATATCATAGAACAAAATCTCAGGTTTACTCTCATTTTGAAAACTTATATATTCTATTCCATCTTTGCTTTCAAATGGAAATATAGATATCCTAGGCATTTTCGTTTCTTCATCTATTGAAAAACGAAAATACTGTTCAGTAGATTTTAAGCTATAAGCATCTTCTGTTTTTTTACAAGAAATCAAAAGACAGAAAGTAATAATAAATAGTGCAATCTTATACATAGATATTAAAAATTAGATTATTAACAATAGGAGAAGGCGCAAAAAGACCAATTAATTCTTTCCAAACTTATAGTTTGGAAATTCTTCTCAATATTTAAAAACTCAAAAAAGGATAAATTATGGCATTAAATTCTTATAATAATTCCATTTCTATATTTAGCATACCTTTCATTAATTCTTCATTTTCCCGCTCAAACATAAGATTTAAAGATTCCACCGACAAATATTCGTCGTCACATTTGCGTCACATTTTACAAATAAAGATTATGATCTAACTAATAGTACAATAATTCCAACTATTTTCCCTTCACCCTTGCATTGATAAGATACTCGCTATTAAACAAATCCTCGCCCGTGCCGGCATCCCGTGAAAAACAGCCCCCTATAGCAGACGTCTCACCCATATTGTCAAACACCATTGCCTGTACGCTAACGGCTCTTCCTCATTCATCAGGTATACCTTCCATTTTACGATAGAGGATGGCACGTTCATTCATCCATGAGTTGAACACCGCGCAAATACCATTTTTTCAGGGAACAAGATTTCCTTTCCACTCCATGTTTGCAGCAAAGTTTTAATATTTTCTTTTCTTTGATTCCCACAAGAGAAAAGGACAAAAAGAAAGAAGATTCCCATTAAAGATCTAATTTTCATACTAATAGAATGTTTTATCTTTTCCAATCGCTCTTTATTGATACTTTTTATCAGTTATAATCTCCACATATTACCCTAAAAGGCCATCCAACCCCAAATAAGCAAACTGAATTTCATCATCTAAAACCATAATTATACGATTATATTCAGAATCATAACAAAATATAACAATATTATAGCCCACCTTTAATGTCTTTATATAATTACCATCCAAATCATAGACAATGAGACTAGTGACATGTACTTGACCTACATCAGGATTTCTTTTACCAGAATAACCGACTATAATCCGATTATTACAGATTATAATACTTCCATAATAATAAATCATAGCATTGCTCGTCGCATCATCCCAATTCGGCCCATAAATATAATGTTTCAAATTCCCTTGAAGATCATAAGTAGCCAACAAGTCATGATGGTCATAACTCATCACAATCAAATTATTATCTATAGATGCAGCATAATGAAATCTTTTTCTCTCAATATCCGGATGTCCGCTAATCAATGGATGTATATCTCCTGTTTGCATATTCCACGTAACCAAATATTCTTGAAAAAACTCACCCGGTTTTGCTGTCATACAACATGCATAGCAAAGAGTATCATTGACATAAGAATACATAATCGGTATAGTAGTTTTATTTATATCAAACTTATACTTAGGCAAACAAGCCGGATTTAATAAAATACTATCCAAATCATAACCCGATATTTGCATTTTTCCATGATCTGTAACATATAGACAACGCTGTTTTTCATCAGGTGTAAGTTCTCCTAAACTAGTTATTTCATTAGGTCCTTCTCCAGAAAGCCCCATCCCCGTGATATATGAAAAGTTTTCTTTATCAAAGATAAAAACTTGATTCTTTTCTGATTGTGGGTCAGTTAGTATTAAATATTTATCCATAACATAAGGCCTCGCCAATCCTCCTACAAATGGTGAGTCTATTACAATCTCTTTCACCAGTTCTGTTACATCCATTACATTGCCGGAATGGTTTAAATGCTTATCAACGCCTGAGCGATGAGAACATCCCCAGAAAACACTGATTAATACAAAAAGTAATATATGCTTCATAATAAAAATATATAAATTACATAAGCTATAATGAAAAAGAAAGGTAGAGGTGTATCTTCAAGAATGCCACCTTCTACCTTTACACATCACAGAATTAGCATTCTAAAAAAAATCAAATATAAGATTTAAAGACCCCACGGACAAATGTTTATCGTCACATTTGTGTCACTTTTTCCAAACAGAGACTATAACCCAATTAATGCCACAATAGCTCCAATAATTTTAGAGTTTCAATTATCGAGCATTCCCTTTTATTTTAAGCTTTATCAGTGAAGATGGCACATTACAATATACTGTAACAGTTTTATCAAAATGCTCAGTATAATCAGCTTTATAAAATACTTGAAACTTTAAGCTTTTCCCAGGTTGGAGCGGTTCATGATTGTACTCAGTCGAAACACAACCACAAGAAGTTGTCACCCCATTTATAACCAACAGTTGATTACCTTCATTGTGCAAAGTGAAAGTGGCTTGTTGTTTCTTTTGCCAATCAAAGCCCCCCAAATCAATCATCTCTTTATCTATTGAAATTTCCGTTTGAGAAAGAATAGCTTTATCAGCATATGCCTTACCCAAAATTAATCTCAGGTATAACTCTTTAACCTTAGGATTATTAACAGGATTCCCAATAGCAATGACTTTATTTTCTTTATTCAAAAGAAAAGTTTGAAACATCATTTCATCCGGAAATTGATTCAATTTATTGATGCTATCTACATCATCTATGCATACCGGATATTCAAACTTATCACGTTTCAAGATATCAGCAATTTCTTTTTTACTTTTCGGATGGAAATAAAATAAGAAAGCGGTATTATTATGAGTTAAAGAATCAAACTCAGTTATCAACTCTTTCCATTTAAATAGTTGCAACTTGCAACTAGTGCACCCGGTAGAATCAATATAAGTAAATATTCTATAGTCACAATCGTCGGTATCAAATGCAATTGTATCTCTGCCCAATATTGTAAAGATTGGGTTCTCCGGGAAGACTAGTTCTCGGCTCTCCCACTTATTGACTAAGCGGGCTATTTTCTCTTTCTCGGTCTCTTTGCAAGCACAAAGTAGAAAAATAAGTAATGAATAATAAAATATTTTCATAGTGACTAATTTTATTTATATCCTATTCAATTGATTTAAGCAATCTTTCCCATTCCCATTTGCTTGTTCCCGGCTTTACCGATTTCCAAATGAAAGTGGCCTTTCCTACAATGAATTCTTCGGGCAACAGTCCCCAATAACGGGAATCTTGCGAGTCACGGGTTTTGTCACCAGCCATGAAATAATAGTTCTTACGAAATCGATACCATTTAATCGGATGATTATTTAGAAAAACAGTATCTCCGGAAATAGTCATTTTCATGTTCTGTTCATATTCGATTAGCTGTTTATAGAGGATAGCATTAATCTGATTCATAATTACAATACTACCTTTAGTCGGAACATAAAGTGGACCAAATTTCTTTATATTCCAATCTAGCAGCGAATCATGAGGATATCCCTTTAGATAAATCTCCTTATGTGTACCCTCTTTCAACAGAACCAATAACTCCTTCTGAGACTCCACATTACCCAAATCATCCGAGCATCCTTTTACGTAATAGCGCGCATTCACTATCGAAAAAGTATCTCCGGGTAAAGCGACACAACGCTTTACGTAATATTTCATCACATCGAATGCAATGCTATCCCATCTGCCAGGGTAAGGAAAATTAAAAACCAATACATCATTACGCTTAATCTTTTGAAAGCCAGGCATTCTGTGGATATGAACGGACTTATTTTCTGCAGCAGCAACCAGATTAAACAATCGGCCTCCAAAAGCCAATTTATTGACTATTATATTGTCCCCCGGTAATAAAGCAGGTTGCATTGAATCTGTTGGAATTTTAAAAGATGTGAAGCAAAAAACTTGAAGCAAAATCCACAGAGTAGCTGCCATGCACATCCAAAATAAAATAGTGAGTATTTTATTACTGGCTTTACAGATATATTTTCTAAGTTTGTCTAACATTATAAGAATCTTATTGTTAACAAAGCACCAATTTTCATTTCAAATGATAACACTTAAAAATAGGATTATCGCTCTTCGGATCAACACTTATTCCATATAAATATTGATCTTTCAAATCTACGACATAAGAATAAATAGGAATATCCAATATATATTTCTTTACCAAAATTCCATCCCAATTAAAGACCAACAATTCATCATTACAATAATTAGGATATTCCTTATACAACACATGTTTCCTCACATCACCTTTTGTTAGTGGCGTCAATTGAATGTAAATGTATCTATTTGTCACTCGCACCTGCATGCCTCTCAAGCAATCATTTTCATAAGACCTATTGAGACCATCTTTTGTCGTATACTTAGGATACACACTTAAGAAATTCCTTTTTTCTTTTAAAACTGTATCCAAAATAGATATTATACTCGCATACTTTCCTGATCCACAAACATAAACTAATTTATTGTCTGAAGGATGCTTAACTATCGTGGCATCCATGTATACACCTTGCTTCACCGGAGAGGCCATATTAAAAGTACCATCATTAGCAGGATAAGGAAAATCTAATTCGTGGCAAGCTTCAACATTCAAAGCAATAGTAGAAAACAAGTTAGTACTATTAAAGCGAGATCCCAGAGTTAATAAAGTGCTATCATTCATTTTTATCATTGAACCACCCATATAAAATGCTTTAGTATCGGGTACTGATATTTTTTTCCACGAAGTGATATCAAACAAGTTTGTTATTTTCTCCATATCTATCATATACATTGACTTCAATATTCCAATATAATCATACAGATAAAATTTATTTGTTTTCACATCATAAAAAGAGTGAGGCTGAAGCATTTCAAAAGGACCATCCCCTCTACTTAAAAAACGCCCTTTCTCAATAAGTTTATTCCCCTTCAGCTCATAGATAAAGAAAATAGGACTATTATAGTTAGACTGCATAATTAAATAATGACCAATCATTTCGCTAAAGCTTGTTCCCCAAATAGTAGAATCGCAAAAGAGTGGTTCGCCTTTCAAATAAACAGGATCCATTCTTTTCTCAATCTCTTCATTCTTATTCTCACTATTAGCAGAATCTCCTTTCTTTGAAAAAAAAGAAGTACAAAGCACAAGCACGAAAAGAAAAATTAATTGTTTCATAATAGAAATATTCTTTTAAAATAAAATTAAAGTTAGGGAAAGAGCGTCATTACATTATAACCTAATTACAATACAATGACGCTCTAAATTAACCTACATATTCCATAGAAGTTTCAGTTACTAAATACAGTTGAGCTCCTATACGTTTTGTCCAAGTACACGATTTTGGAATACACGGGCTACAAGGTGAAGATGTACTCCCCCATCCAGGTTCAAATGCAAGTGCTTCCACATTATTTAAGGCCAAGTCAGATAATTTAGCCTGATCTTTCATTGTATAGGCATGATATCCTGCAGATATCATTAGGATAGCAACACTCATTATAACAAATGCTTTTCTCATAATATTTCTAATTTAAAAAAATAAATATTTCACAATACAAAACTTTCACTCGCAAATTTCCATTGGAAACGACCTCTTTTCTTTTTATTTTGGTTTTAAATAATATTGCTATTTTAAATAATAGAGACAAATTCTCTTATTCAATTTTGCCACTATTTTTAATGCAAATTAAACCGAAACTCAACTATTGGTTGATCACTATTTACATCCGTTGCAGTAATAATTCCCTGCGATTCATCCACGTAAATACCATAGATATAACGGTCTAATGTATATTTACATACGGGTTCACCTTGCAAACTAAAAACATAGATATATTGACCACCATCTATGATTCTACCCTTTTGCTGTGACAATTCTTTAAATGATCGTCCGTGAAACACGGCATAAATATAATGATCGGTAACCTGCACATCACTAAACCCCATGATACCTGTAGGGATAGCATATCCCTCTGATTGACTAAATTCCGGTTCGCCATGCGGCCCCTTACAAACAACGTGTGTACTATCTTTCAGGTTGTAGACTTCCAGCACTTCACCTAACTGGGTAACCGCAGCCAATACTCCATTATGAGGATTATAATCGATAAAACTGCGCCATGCTTGTGCCAATGCCGGTCCGGCATGCTGCAAGGCTCCCTTATCAGCCGTAGGAATAGTGCCCGCTTTGCGAATCAAGTGCCCTTTACGATTAACCCAACAGAAACGATGAGCACCCGAATAATCGGGAATGATAAACGTTGAATCATTATATAAGGAGAAATCGAGTGCACGAAGAATGCCATTGTCCAGCGACACCACTTCACGAAAGAAAAGTGAGTCGCCGGACCCTGACAAAGAGAAACCTAACCTAATTAATTTACTCTTATTGGCATCGAGTGCCCAAACTTCATGTTGTCCGAAAAAGCGTATATTGTCCGCAGAAAGCATTTCCAAAGGTGCTTCTCCCTTCTTACCGAATGAACTAAGATAAGTAAACTCGGGGTAAGTAAACAGATGATAATAATTATCAGTGTTATGCAAGTCTAAAATCACAGCTTTATCTCCATGAATACGAACACGAAAAGGATATCTGAAAATCGCAGTATCTAACTCAAGAATAGTCGATTTAAGGTGTTTTTCTTGAGGAAAATCCTCATAAACAACCTTTTTCCATTCACTTAAGTGAGAGGAACAAGCACCGAAAAACAGAAGAGTTAATAAAATCATTTTCATAGCTACCAAATTCGATAAACTTTGCTATGAATTTGAGGACAATCTAAGGAACCTATTCCGTTACATCTAATAACATCCCCACTTTCACCACTCGCTAACGCTTCAACATTAGACATAAACAATTCACTATCAACAGATTTGCTTTTCTTACACAGATATGTAATTGTACAAACGACGAGAAGCAAGCAAAATAATTTCAATTTAGCATTCATTGCGTTTTAGTTTTTTATAACTTTGCAAACATAGAATTTAAGATGATTAATAACGAAAAATCATCGTCACATTTGCGTCACATTTTACAACTGTCTGATTATTAGCATATTATGAAACACAAAAAATACATTACGAAAGCACTTATAGGACTATTCACATCTATTACAATCGCTGAATTGATTATATTTGTGATTCATTATGGAGATGTAAAATCGTACATACGCCATGAAATTCGTCCACTCCTTGAAGAAGCAATGAGGAAAGACATAAGTAAAAAGATGGAAAAAGAATATTTCTATTTTTCTGAACACGAAAACGATCCAAGAAAGCAGAAGATGGGCAAGTACGAAGAAAAGACGTATAGAAGCCAAGATACCACTTTTACCTATCAATCAAAAATCGTAGATTGGGAAACAGATCTATTTAGAGGAAATCAATGCTATTTACAGGTAACAAATAGATTACACCCTCAAGAAGTGAAGGTAATATTCGACAGCTTAGCAGCAGAAAAAAACATAATAGCGACGAAATCGGCAATCGGTATTATATCTACATTCTATAAAGAGCAAAACGAATGGGCAGGTGACACCACGAGCATGTCCATTGACTATCGCACATCCATTGATAAGTTAGGTGATTTTGAAAATATAAGTTACCGAGTCTACTTTGATTACTCATTCAGCACTATCTGGAAATTGATGCCGAAAATGGCATTGTATATTCTCTTACTTCTGCAAGTACTTTGCAGCATAACTCTGGTTGGTTGGTTAATAAAAAGAGCAAAAGAACAACGCAAAGAAATTATCAAATTAAAAAATGGCAATTACAAGATAGATAGTATCATCTTAAACCCCAATACGATGAGACTTAAAAATGAAAAGAAAGAACTACTACTTCCCGCTCAACAAAACCAATTACTATTACTGTTTCTGCAAAGTGAAGACCATAAAGTGAGCAAAAAGATGATAATGGATACGTTTTGGCCAAAATACAGTAATCCTAGAAATAACATGACTACGGCTATAGACAGATTAAGGAGTATTCTGACAGATATAGGATCACAGAGAATTATTTATTCTGAAAAGAACAGTGATCATTATGAATTAGTTTAAATATTCAATATCCATATCATAACTCCACTTATTGAAATAGAGATTGCCTCCCTCCCATTCTACTTCGCCACGCTGAAAATCAACGGTTTCGCTACGAGGAAATTTCTTTTCGGGCACCAAAGGCATGGAATAGTCGCTATTCACAATCATTCGCCAGGAATCAATACCTCCGAGAAAAAAGAAGCGTTCATCAGTATCCTGAGCAAAAGAAGGAATTCCAAATGATTGATCAACAGGAACCCAACCGATACATTGGAAATAGATCTCAGCCCAATCGTGCAGGTTCCATTCACCCGGATGCATCATGAATCCACTTTGAAAGTGAGCGGGAATGCCACTACAACGGCAAAGAGTGATGAAGAGAAGGCTCACCTGACCACAGTCACCATGATGATTGTCGAGCACGTACTCTGGAATGTTCTCGATGGTAGAATATTCACGGGCAGAAGCCCACGGAAAATGTTGATTAATCCACGTAAAGATGCGACGAGCTTTCAGCAACGGATTGTTTTCTCCTTTGGTAAGCTTAGCTGCCAACTCTTTGATACGGGGAGAAAAACGAATGTGAGTCTCCCGCTCAGCTGTATACTTCTTATATAAAGCAGTCGTAGTATCATAAGGCAGAATATCTTCGGGCTTCAGGTTATGCCACTCGGCATAAGAAGTATATTCAAATGATTCGGAAAACACAGTGGGTTCATTTCGTACAGCTTCCTTCTCCATATAAAGTGTGCTATGCTCACACGACGTGGGTGATAGTGTATAGTTAGCTTCGCTGGCACGAAGGAACTTAACCTGTTGCTGCCTGTGTTGGTCAATGCGTGGATAAGGCAACCAACAACGAACGATTTTACCATCGGGCACTGCGTTAGGCTCTAACTTAAGCGTATACGTAATCCGCATGCGTTTAGGCATCACGGTATCATTGCCCGACTGCTTCACAGCATCCATCACTCTAGGAAGATGATCTTTATTCACCTTCTCACTACCACTAAGTACAACTCCCTCTTTAGCCACTTTTACGCAATAAGCGGCGGAATCAATGCGAAACAGGTTAGGGCCTGCATTACGAAAATAACGCTTCTCGCCATCTATCTCCATGCACTCCAGCGCATTGCTCTCCTCCCACTGGCGCATCTGTTCATCAGTTACGTCGGGAATGTACTTGCGAATGTAATCTTTTACCTGCAATTCGGACATACAAAAGTCTTGCTTGATGCGATTCATACGCTCCTGTTCCCAAGTATTAACTACAGGAGCAGGTTTAGGAGCACAGCCGATAAAAAAGAGTAAACCGGCAAGATAGATGAGTTGTTTCATAGCTTTGTGTGTTTACTTTTTACAGTTTGGTTATACCAATTCCTGGAAGATCGGTAAGCATGATCTTACCTTTCACCACTTCCATTCCTTTGAAACGATCATTAGCAATGAGCAAGTTACCATCCAAGTCGGCAAAGTCGACTGCCGGAGAGAATTGTGCAGCAGCAGAGACAGCACAAGATGTTTCGGTCATACAACCCACCATTACTCTCATGCCCAACGCACGAGCTAGTGTCACCATCTTCCATGCTTCACGCATACCGGTACATTTCATCAGCTTAATGTTGATGCCGGTAAAAGCATCCTTCAACTTTGCCACATCGCTAAGGCGTTGCAGAGACTCATCAGCAAAGATAGGTAGCGGACTTTGTTGAGTAACCCATGCTATGTCATCAAGTTGGGTTTTCGGCATCGGCTGTTCTACCATTACAATGCCTTGTTCTTTCAGCCAATGGATCATGTCGAGCGCATAATGCTTATCTTTCCATCCCTGATTGGCATCCACCGCGATAGGAAGCTTGCACACCGAACGAATGGTTTCTATCATCTCTTTATCATTGTCGCGCCCCAACTTCACTTTCAAAATATTGAATTGCCCGGCAACTTCGAGTGTTTTTTCACGTACTACATCCGGTGTATCAATACCAATGGTAAAGGTTGTGGAGGGTGCTTTCGCTTTATCCAATCCCCAAATCTTATACCATGGAGCACCTAGTAATTTACCCACCAAATCGTGAAGTGCTATATCTACAGATGCTTTGGCGGCTGTGTTTCCGGGCATAATGCCATCCACATAAGCCAGAATATCTTCTAGCTGAAAAGGATCATTAAACTGCTCCAGATTCACCTTCTTCAAGAAATTCATCACCGATTCTACCGATTCTCCCAGATAGGGTGGCATAGAAGCTTCACCATAACCGATGATGCCCTCATACTCTATCTCCACCTGAACATCAGGCGTTGTAGTACGGGAAAAAGAGGCCACGGTAAACACGTGTTTCAACTTTAAATCATAGGGCTGAAAGGTTAACTTCAATTTCCCTCCTTTTCCTCGTTTATTGATAGAAAACAGGGATGGTACGCTATTGCCAAATACATCGTTAGCAACCAGTCCCGAACCGATAGCCGCAAAAGCAGCCGTTTTGAGAAAATCTCTTCTATTTTGAGCCATGAGTTTTGTATGTTAATGGAGTTAATTATAATAAGGGTTTGTGTCAGTCGTATTAATTCCCGGAGTGCCGATACCATTGAGTATACGAACGCCAAAAAGCATACGACCCAGGTTATATTCATCGTATTCGCTATCAGCCGGATCAAAACTGCTGACGTGCACATTTCCTTGCGAATGAATAAACTTCTTATTACCGATATAGATACCAACATGCACCACCCGTTCTTTCTTTTCGGCAGTTGCTTTACGCCCAAAGAAAATAAGGTCTCCCGGTTTCATATTGCTAAAGTCGGGTGCAATGTCGATATGTTGCCCCACATACGCTTGCTGAGAAGCATCACGAGGGATAATTATATTGTGCATAAACAGAACAGTACGAACAAAACCGCTGCAATCAATTCCTTTTGAAGATGTACCGGCCCACAGGTAAGGCACTCCCATCAAGGTATAAGCTGTGCGAATAATGCTTTCGGCATCTTGCCCTACAGAAGCTTTCCATTCCTTCTCGGGCATAGAGATAGACTTGGCAATGTATGCCTGACGACCATCGGGATAAGCCACTTTATAATAATCGCCTTCGGTACCTTCCCACTTCAAACGGTTGCCTGCTACTACATCCGATATAGATTGAGAAGCAGCATCCGACTTTTGATAAGTAAAACCGTAGTGCGAAATAACGACTATTTTATCGGCGCGATTCCAAGCATCATATTCCGCTTTCGTTACGGGATAAATACCGACACGATTCACCCAGGCAATGTAATCGTCGGGCGTTTGAATGCGATACCAACCATCACGCTGCAATACTTTCACCGGCATACCCAGCAATGCTTGGGTCATCATCTCTGCAGAAAAATCAGGTTCCGCACGAAGGTTGCTTACTGAAAGATTAACAATGCCAAACACCTTACCATCTAGTGACACGCTATCGGGCAACAGCAGCAAACTATCCATTATCTGATATCTAATCTTCTTCAATCCCGAAAATAAAGCTGATTTGGCTTCGAGAGAAGTCGTTACACCTTTCACTATAAGGTGTTTACCGGATACAGTGTAGTTAACATCGAACACCGCAACCCGTTTATCCGGAATAAACTGTCTGCGTACACTATCTGAGACTTCTTCTACTTCCTTAGGAAGTTTTTTTTCATTTTTATCTGCGGCACTTACAAAAGCAGGCACTGCAACGAGCAGCAATAAGAGAGGGATATACTTCTTCATTAAAAAAAGATTTGGGGGTTATGTTTAAGCAAAGATAGAGAATTATTCAATTTGCGATACATTATTTCAGATAAATTAGGTAATTAGTAGCAAAAAGATTTCATTATCCAACTCTGCATCGTGTTTTCTTAAATAAAATCAAAGGAACAAATTATCGCTATGTCCGAAATTTTGTTTACTTTTGCAATATAAAGCAGTTGGCCGGTTTGTCGCTTGCGTTCCGCAGGAGGAAAGTCCGGGCAACACAGAGCATCCTACTTCCTAACAGAAAGCTGTCCGCGAGGGTAGAGTAATGCAGAAGAAAATAACCGCCACTTCCGACGGGAAGTGGTAAGGGTGAGAAGGTGGAGTAAGAGCCCACCAGCCGCGTGGTGACACGACGGGCTGTGCATCTTAGGAGTTGTAAGGTCATGTATACCGACGTTATGAGAGTTGCTCGCTCCATGTCGGAGGGTAGACCGCTAAAGTGGTGTGGTGACACATCACTCAGATAAATGACAAACACCCTATTCATTAGGGTACAGAACTCGGCTTATAGGCTGACTGCTTTTTTATATACATAACGAACCGTTATTCATGAATAAAAAAATAAAACTTTTATGGAAATTCCTGACCTACGACATTTGGCGTATAACGGAAAGTGAAGTAACAAGAACCAAGTTCTCGCTCTACAAAATCATCAAAACCCTTTATGTGTGTATTAATCAGTTTGATAAAGACCAGATTGCAAATAAAGCATCTGCATTGACATACAGTACGCTACTCGCTATTGTCCCCATTCTTGCCATATTATTTGCCATCGCTCGCGGGTTTGGTTTTGCTAACCTTATGGAGAGTCAGGTACGCCACGGCTTTAGTGGAGTCAGCAATACAACAGAAGTTCTTCTTCAATTTGTAGACTCTTATCTAGCACAAACCAAAAGCGGAGTATTTATAGGAGTAGGCTTGGTTTTATTGTTGTGGACGGTGGTCAATCTAACCAGCAGTATCGAGTATACTTTCAATCTCATCTGGCAGGTGAAGAAGCCCCGAAGCATGTATCGTAAAATCACTGATTATTTCTCCATGTTTCTATTGCTGCCTATCTTAATAGTTATCTCCGGAGGTTTGAGCATTTTCATGAGTACAGCTCTCAAGGAAATGGATAACTTTTTAGTATTGGCCCCTATCGTCAAGTTTCTGATCAGACTTATTCCCTTTGTTCTTACCTGGTTTATGTTTACCGGTCTCTACATCTTCATGCCAAACACAAAGGTGAAATTCAAGCATGCGCTCATTGCGGGCATTCTTGCGGGAACAGCTTATCAAGCCTTTCAATTCCTCTATATTGGCAGTCAGCTATGGGTATCTAAATATAATACCATATACGGAAGTTTTGCGGCCATACCAATGTTTTTGCTGTGGCTGCAAATATCGTGGACCATCTGTCTTTTTGGTGCCGAACTAACTTATGCGGGACAAAATGTGCAGAACTTTAGTTTTGACAAAGACACTCGCAACATCAGCCGTCGGTATCGTGATTTTATTTCCATTCTTATCATGTCGCTCATAGCCAAACGCTTTGTCAGCAATGAGAAACCCTATACTGCGGAGGAAATATCAGAAGAAAGCCACATCCCTATCCGACTAACCAACCAAACATTATATCAATTGCAGGAGATCAATCTGATTCACGAAGTAGTCACTGATCATAAAAGTGAAGACATAGCCTATCAGCCCTCCATAGATGTCAATCAGCTGAGTGTAGCTCTATTGCTCGACAAAATTGATACGTATGGTTCAGAAGACTTTAAAGTAGACAAAGAAGAAGCATTCTTAAATCAATGGGGAACACTTATTGACTCCAGAGAACAGTATTATAAAAATGCCGGGCAAAAATTACTGAAAGATTTGTAATCGATAAGCATTCTAACAAACAAAGAATCCCTGATTATACTTTCGATCTGACAAAAGCAGTTCGTCCGTATAATCAGGGATTCTCTTTAAAAATTCTTTTATAGCGCTATCATGCGGCTGATGTATTTGCCGATGATATCAAATTCTAAATTAACAACACTACCTATTTCGAACGTATGGAAATTAGTATGTTCGTACGTATAAGGAATGATAGCTACCTGGAAGGTGTCATCCGTAGGATTGCACACCGTGAGGCTCACACCATTCACTGTTACCGAACCCTTATCAACAGCCATATAGCCACGTTTGGCCATCTCTCTGTCAAAAGTATATTTAAACGTGAAGTACCAACTTCCATCTGCATCCTCTATGTTGACGCAAGTAGCTGTTTGGTCTACATGTCCCTGAACGATATGTCCGTCCAATCGGCCGTTCATCATCATACTTCTCTCCACGTTCACCTTGTCGCCAACTTTCAGCAATCCGATGTTTGAGCATTCAATGGTTTCCTTCATGGCAGTTGTCGTGTAAGTATCTGCCGTCATGCTCACTACTGTGAGGCAAACACCATTATGAGATATACTTTGATCAATCTTTAATTCACTAACAAACGAACACTTCATGGTGAGGTGTAGGTTTTCCCGGTCTTTAACCAGCGATACGACTTCTGCGTATTCTTCTACTATTCCTGAAAACATAATTCTACCTATTTTCTTTTACAGGTTAATAATACAAATTACCTTTATCGAAATGACGCGTCAAAGATACAAAGAAGATATCAAGAAACCCTCTATTAGCGAGAAAAACAAAATAAGTACATTTATCTATCAAAATTAGGAGACGAAGCTAGATACTCAAATCCAAATCAATTTGTACTTCATTTTCACAATCAGTTAACCCGCCCTACAAGCCTTGTGAAGAGGGGCTGTTGAACGTCCGCGATCAGCGTGTTGAATGCCCGCTTTCAACACGCTGATCGCGGACGTTCAACACGCTGAAGTTATAACTTCTATTTTCTAAATTCCATTTGTCAACTAATCGCACTTTTAAGACTTCAGAGTTATTATAAAACAGATAGATGCTTAGAGAGATTAAATGAGGTGAGTACCATAAAAAAATCGGGGCTTTTCACAAAGCCCCGATTTTCAGTTTTCAATAGGTATTAGTTTTTCTTTAAGGTAAAAAGATTGTTTTCAGGATAACGCGACAAATATAGCGCCTTTTTAAGATACTTACCAAATAATAAAATATGTCTTATAACATATTTTTGAGATTTCTTTGCCTTTATTATCATTTAAGCGGTGAAAAGCTCTAAAATTAGTGCCCATTAAAAGGAAAAATAGAATCTTTCTCTTAATGGGCACTAATTAAATAAAAGATAAAGCTACCCTACTTCTGAGGATAATGTTCATCAATCTTGCCGCTATGCTTAAGCACTTTGGCATCAATATAGAACACAATTTCTTCGGCAATATTAGTGATATGATCTCCCGAACGCTCCAATTTACGGAATACACTAACCAAATTAAGATATGGCAATAGGTTATCAGCATGATCTTTTAAATAATCAGCCAACACAGCAGACACACTTCCATTGATGTCATCCAGCAAATTATCTTTTGCAAAAACAGATGTGGCAAGCTCAAGGCTTTCTTCATTCAATGCACGCTTAGTAATTTCGAGCATCGAGAGCACTTCCGCCTGCATCTCTTCCAATCGCAAACGTTTTAACAGTTCACCATCAAGAGCCGGTTCATCACAGTTAATAACAAAACGGGCAATGCTTTCCGCAAAATCACCCAAACGCTCCAGATTTGTATTGATTTTCAGCATAGCAAGAACAAAGCGAAGATCTATTGCTACAGGGTTGTAAAGAGCAATCACATCTTCCACATCACTATCTATTTTGAGTTCGAAGGCATTCACTCGCTTCTCACGCACAACAACCTGTCGTGCCAATTCCTTGTCAAGGGTCAATACAGCCTCACCCGCTCTATCAAGCTGGCTATAGACAAGCGTCCACATTTCATCTATCTCTTTCTTCAGCAAAAGAAGTTCTGATTCTATAAACTTTACCATCTTTATTCTAATATTTATGAATTATCTATGTTCTATGCAGCGTGGGTACAAATATACCAATTTATCCGAATCTTCCGGTAATATAGTTCTGAGTTTGTTCTTTTAATGGATTTGTGAAAATTTTCTTTGTCTCTCCAAACTCGACCATTTCTCCCAGATAAAAGAAAGCCGTTTTATCGCTAACACGTGCTGCTTGTTGCATGTTGTGCGTCACAATAACAATGGTGTATTCTTTTTTAAGCTCATGAATCAACTCTTCGACCTTTGCCGTAGAGATGGGGTCGAGTGCTGATGCAGGTTCGTCCATTAGCAATACCGAAGGCGATACAGCCATGGCACGGGCAATGCAAAGGCGCTGTTGCTGACCACCGGAGAGAGCGTAAGCTGATTCCTTCAATTTATCTTTCACCTCATTCCACAAAGCAGCTCCCTTCAAGGTTTCTTCCACACGCTGACGAATTAACGTTTCATCTTTCACGCCATTCACACGAAGTCCGTATGCCACATTCTCAAAAATGCTTTTCGGAAAAGGGTTGGGTCGCTGAAAGACCATTCCTACATTCTTTCTCAACTCATCTACCTCCACTCCTTTCTCATAGATATTGAGATTATCTATCAGAATTTCTCCGGACATGCGTGTACCGGGTATCAAATCATTCATTCGATTAAAGAGTCTCAGGAAAGTGGATTTTCCACAACCTGACGGTCCGATGAATGCAACCACCGATTTCTCTTCTATGAGCATGCTAATGTTCTTTAGTGCATGAAAATCACCATACCAGAAGTTAACATCACGAGTAGTAATTTTGTTATTTACCATTATTTTTTTCTATTGAAATTACAAGATCAAAAAAAACTTCACGAATGATCAGTTTGTCTTTACTTTCTTTTCGAAATACTTTCGCAAAGCATTTGCCAGCAGATTGACGGCCAGAATGATTACGATTAAAACCAAAGCCGTGCCATAGGCTAAAGGTAACTGCGCTTCCATATCCGTTCCGCTAGTGGCGATAACATATAAATGATAAGGCAGTGCCATGCACTGATCGAACATGCTGTGAGGCAGTTGTGGCAAAAAGTATGCGGCACAGGTAAAGAGGATCGGAGCCGTTTCTCCGGAAACACGTCCCAGAGCAAGAATAAGTCCTGTAATGATGTTGGGCATGCCCATAGGCAAAACAACATGCCAGATCGTTTGTAATTTTGTGGCACCTAATGCGCGACTTCCCTCACGCAAGCCATCCGGAATAGCTTTCAAAGCTTCTTCCGTGGTACGTATCACCAGAGGCAGGCATAGTAAACCTAATGTAAGAGATCCTGCAAGTATGCTGTCACCAAAACCCAAATAGTTGACAAAGAGTGCCATACCAAAGAGTCCAAATACGATGGAAGGGATTCCACTCAGGTTATTGGTCATCACTCTGATAAATCGCACAAGCTTACCTTTAGGCGCATATTCATTCATATAAATACCACTCATTATACCTATTGGAAAAGCAAAAAGCGCGCTACCAATCATCAAATAGAAAGTACCCACAATAGCCGGCCAAATGCCTCCGCCCGTCATTCCATCTTCAGGAGCCGTAGTGATGAAGTCCCAACTGATAACACCTATACCTTTATATATAATAAAGCCTAAGATGGCAAATAAGATAAGCACCACACACAAACTTAATAAGCGGAACAGGCCAAATGCTATCAATTGAGACCTGCGCTTAGCTTTCGATCCGGAGATACTATTCTTTATAAGTAAATTGTCCATAGTTTTTTTATTTTCTCTTTGAAGAAATGGCTTCAACGCTAAAGTTTATAATCAAAGTAATGAAAAACAGTACCACACCTAGCAAAAACAAAGCCTGATAGTGTGCCCCCCCGGCGGGAGCTTCACCCAATTCCGCTGCAATCGTGGCAGGGATGGTTCGCAAAGGTTCGAGAATAGTGGTAGGAATCACAGCAGCATTACCCGTTACCATCAGCACCGCCATTGTTTCGCCAATGGCTCGACCGATGCCCAACACCACTCCTGACGTAATGCCTGAAATAGAATAAGGGATGACTACTTTATAAATCGTCTGCCACTGAGAAGCACCAAGAGCCAAACTAGCTTCGCGCATAGCCCGAGGACAATTGCGCATGGCGTCTTCAGTGACCGTAATAATCGTAGGCAAAGCCATGATAGCAAGTACCACACTACCAGCCAATCCGGTTTCACCCACAGGCAAATCGAAAAGTTTCTGTATGAACGGCACAATGACAATGAGTCCAAAGAAGCCATAGACAACAGAAGGAATGCCACTGAGTAATTCAATGATAGGTTTGAGAATATTACGTGTACGAGGTGCAGCAACTTCGGACATATAGATCGATACCGACAAACCGAATGGCAAAGCAATCAATATGGCAAACAGACTGACCCATAAAGTACCTGTTATCATTGGTAAAAAGCCAAATTGTGGGGCCGGTGTAGCCGTAGGAAACCATTCTGCTCCTGCTAGTACATCTGTAAGGGATATAGTATTATCCTTAATTAAATGTATATTGCTGCCTTCAACAATAAACTGGGCAGGAACAAAGGCGATGATTCCGGGCGTTTTTTCAACTAACTCGCAAATTTTAGCTCCTGCATGTTCATAAGCATCACCCAGCTCTGCTTCTGTATAATATCGGGTAATGTCTTCCAACCTGAAAACTTTAATCGGTAAGTCTTTCCCACCTAACTGCTTCCAATTGGTGATTTCTTCATCGAAAACTCCTTTTATCTGAGCAGAATTCAGCTTACTTACAGCAGTGCCTTTGTTTAAAGCTAGCACATACCCATCTTCAATCACCTTGCTTCTAAACAAACCGAAAGCCTCAGTAAACAGAAACAAGACAATCAATACGATGGTAATACTTGTTACGAATCCGCTACAAGTAAGTATACCGGCGACTATTTTCTCAAAATACTTCTTCATACCTTATAATTTGATGCTGCAAAGAAACTCAGTTATCATTAAGATGATGTGTCTTTGAGTTGAAGGAATTGTTTCAAACGTGTTACATTTTGATTACGAATGCCATCCAGGCGATTTTTGTAACCTAAATGCAACATTAGTTTCCGAGATTTGCAGAGAACAATTTCGCCCGATAATTTTATGATGATAACTAATTAAACCTCTTTAATTGTATGAAAGCTAAAAACCTACTCGTATTTGTATTTGCGATTTATGCTATTGCAGCTCAGGCACAGCGCATAAAAGGTAGTGACACTGTGCTACCGGTCTCTCAGCAAACGGCCGAACGCTACATGAAACTTCATCCCGAAGCCAGAGTAACTGTTACCGGAGGAGGTAGCGGTGTAGGAATATCGGCCTTGTTAGATAATACAACGGATATAGCGATGGCTTCCCGAGGAATAAAGTTTAGCGAAAAGATGAAACTCAAAAAAGCTCAACAGAACGCTACAGAAGTGATTATTGCTTATGATGCCTTGGCGGTGGTTGTGCATCCGTCGAACCCGGTAAGACGACTTACACGGACCCAACTGGAAGCCATCTTTCGAGGTAAAATAACCAATTGGATGCAAGTGGGAGGTGATGATCGTAAGATCGTGGTCTATTCACGCGAAACCTCTTCGGGTACTTACGAGTTCTTCAAAGAAAACGTGCTTAAAAACAAAAACTATATGAGTAGTAGTCTTTCTATGCCTGCTACAGGAGCTATTATTCAATCGGTGAGCCAAACAAAAGGAGCAATCGGTTACGTGGGATTGGCTTATCTTTCACCAAGAGTAAAAGCCATACAAGTATCTTACGACGGTAAGAATTTTGTAGCACCTTCTGTAGAAAACGCAACGAAAAAACTATACCCTATTGTACGACCACTTTTTTTCTACTACAATAGCCACAACAAACAACTGGTAGATCCTTTTATACACTTCGTTCTTTCGCCCGAGGGACAGGAGATTATAAAAAAGAGCGGATATATTCCGGTGCACTAGGTTATCATAAAAAAATATCATATTTTTGTGGCCTCAAATTAAGTAAACACGTGCTATCATGACGGATATTAAAGAAGAATCAGGCGAAAAGAAAAGCCTTAATTTTATCGAGCAGGCCATAGAGAGTGATCTAAAAGAGGGAAAAAATGCGGGAAAGATACAGACCCGATTCCCACCTGAGCCCAACGGGTATCTCCATATCGGTCATGCCAAAGCTATTTGCATGGATTTCGGCGTGGCAAAAAAATATGGAGGAATATGCAATCTACGCTTCGATGACACTAATCCGGTAAAAGAAGATACCGAATATGTAGACTCTATCATGGAAGATATTCAATGGATGGGCTTCCAATGGGAAAACATCTATTATGCTTCCGACTACTTTCAACAACTGTGGGACTTTGCCGTGGAACTTATAAAACAAGGTAAGGCGTATATAGATGAACAAACTGCTGAAGAGATAGCCAAACAAAAAGGTACTCCTACGCAAGCAGGTACTGAAAGCCCCTACCGTAATCGTCCGATGGAGGAGAATCTGACTCTTTTCAATAAAATGAATACGGGAGAAATTGAAGAAGGAGCCATGGTGCTACGTGCCAAAATAGATATGGCCAACCCTAACATGCACTTCCGTGACCCTATCATCTATCGGGTGATCAAGCATCCGCACCATCGCACCGGTGATGCATGGAAAGCCTATCCGATGTACGACTTCGCTCATGGACAAAGTGATTATTTCGAAGGTGTCACCCACTCCATCTGCACGCTGGAATTTGAAGTGCACCGTCCCTTGTACGATTACTTTGTAAACGAATTGAAAGAGACTCCTTTGGCCGGAGAGGCCGGATATCGCCCTCGGCAAATGGAATTCAACCGATTAAACCTGACATATACAGTAATGAGTAAACGCAAATTACTTACACTGGTTAAAGAAGGATTAGTGAGCGGATGGGATGATCCTCGTATGCCGACTATTTGCGGATACCGCCGACGAGGTTATTCTCCCGAATCTATCCGGAAGTTTATTGATATGATAGGCTATACAAAATATGAAGCATTAAATGATGTTTCATTGCTTGAAGCGGCACTACGTGAAGATCTAAACACACGTGCTACCCGTGTTTCCGCCGTGCTGAATCCGGTTAAGCTTGTCATCACCAATTACCCCGAAGGGCAAGTGGAAGAAATGGAAGCAATCAACAACCCCGAAAATCCGGAATCGGGCATGCACCACATCCAATTTAGCCGCGAGCTTTGGATGGAACGCGAAGACTTCATGGAAGATGCTCCAAAGAAATTCTTCAGAATGGCCCCCGGACAGGAAGTACGCTTAAAAAACGCTTATATCGTAAAATGCACAGGATGCAAGAAAGACGACAATGGCGAAATAACGGAAATTTACTGCGAATACGATCCTCATACCCGCAGTGGTATGCCCGAGAGTAATCGTAAAGTGAAAGGTACTCTTCATTGGGTAAGCTGCTCGCATTGTCTACCGGCAGAAGTTCGGTTGTACGATCGTCTATTCAAAATAGAAAACCCAGGTGCTGAAGTTGATTCCGACTTCCGTGAACTTTTAAATTCCGAGTCGCTTACAATATTGACAAATTGCTACGTAGAGAAGTATTTGAGCGATCTAAAGCCCTATTCTTATCTTCAATTTCAACGCATCGGTTATTTCAATATAGACAAAGAATCAACACCCAACAAACTTATATTCAACCGCACAGTCGGCTTAAAAGATACTTGGGGAAAAATAAACAATAACCCGCAAAAATAGTTGCGGAAAATAGAGAACAAATATATATTTCAATGGACGATAAGCAAGTTCAAGAACTGGTCCTTCAATACGAAAAGATGAAGGGAGAAAACAAGAGTGTCTACTTTGAAGCAGAACAAATAATTGAGATAGCAAACGCATATAGTGATGAAAAAGAAGATGGAAAAGCTCTATCTGCTATAGACTACGGCTTAACCTTTCATCCGAATAGTACAGAACTTTTGATCGAAAAAGCCTATATTTATATAGATAAAGATCAAATGGAACAAGCAGAGGTAATACTAAACAGTATTACTGAGACATACTCCCGAGAATTTAAAATGCTAAAAGCAGAGCTACTGCTCAAAACGAATAGATTAAATGAAGCCAACGAGATATTTAATAGTCTGGAAGACAGAGAAGAGATAGAAACGGTTCTTGAAATATCTGATTTGTATCTTGAGAAAGATTATATAAAAGAAGCTCTTTCAATACTAGAGCCAATGATTGAAAAAGTCCAACCTGAAACAGATCCAAAAGACTATGACGATTTCGTAACCTCACTAATCAACTGTTATGTCTCCAGCGGTCAATATGATTTAGCTGCTAAATGGTGCAACAAGTTATTAGACGTGCACCCATACCAAGTTGAATGCTGGCTGACTCTTTCAACCATATATACAAATATGAAAGAGTACAGCAAAGCGTTAGAAGCTGCTGATTTCGCTTTAGCTATTGAACCGGAGAATCAGGATGCCAAAATAAGAAGAAGCATTTGCTTAAAACTCATGGGAGAGCTAGAGGAATCGAGTACATTATTCAATGAGGTATTAAACGAATTGCCACTACCTAAAGAATATACATACTCCTTAGCCGGAACGATGTTTCTAGAAACTGGCCAATGGAAAGAAGCTTATAATGAGTATAGCAAAGCATTGGAAATAAGCGTTATTGAAGATAAATTTTTGCTCTGCGAATTATATAAAAACGCAGTGTATTGCCTCACAAAGATGGAATCTTATGACGAGGCCTACGAACTTGCCCAAAAAGGAAAACAAATATTCCCTGACGAGATTGATCTTGATGTCAGCCTTGGAATAATATACCTTCAAAGAGGAGAAGAAGAGAAAGCATGGAAGCAATGGAACTTTAATCCGACAAAAAAGCCTGAACTCAAAACCATTGTCGATGCAAAGTTCGAAATTGGATTGCATTGCTTCAAAGCTGGAAAATATGAGTGGGCAAAAATCCTCTTTACAGAAATAAAAGAATTAGATCCTCAGTTTGAAGATATTGAGCAATATCTGGCATGTGCCTATTTAATGTTGAAAGATGTAGTGAATTTCGATAAACATAATAACTTAGCAGATGAACCGCTCAAAATATCAGATATATATAGTATACTCGGCTATGAGGAAGAGGATGACCAATCAGAAATCACTTCTTTGATCAATTCGATTTTGAATGATTTAAATAGAAAAATACAATAGAGTATCAATTAACATTTGAATTGAATTATGGAATCAGTTACCTTTATACAATGGTGTCTTGATCATTTGAATTATTGGACCATCACATTGTTGATGGCTATAGAAAGTTCTTTCATTCCATTTCCTTCGGAAGTTGTAGTTCCTCCAGCTGCCTATAAAGCAGCAATAGGAAAAGAACTGAATATTTATCTGGTTATTCTGTTTGCTACCATCGGTGCCAATATCGGAGCCATCATAAACTACTATCTGGCCAGATGGCTGGGACGCCCTATCATTTATAAATTTGCTAACAGCCGTTTTGGACACATGTGTCTTATTGACCAGACAAAAATAGAACATGCTGAGGTTTATTTCGATAAACACGGTGCACTGTCTACTTTCATTGGCAGATTGATTCCGGCTGTTCGTCAGCTCATTTCAATTCCTGCGGGATTAGCACGTATGAAGCTGAGTACTTTTCTTATTTATACTACACTGGGAGCCGCCATCTGGAACAGTATTTTAGGCGCTATTGGCTACTATCTTGCCAGTGTTCCAGGCATCAAAACAGAACAAGAATTATTGGAGAAGGTTACGGAATACAGCCATGAACTAGGTTATATTTTTATTTGCATTGGCCTCTTTATTGTGATCTTTTTGATCTATAAAGGCATGAAGAAAAAGTAGCAACATGCTGACATTAAAAAATAAACGGTTAGCAAGGCCTGTTCTTGCTAACCGTTTGTTTTGAGAATCTACAATTATTAATCACTTACTTATCAAGCACCGCAGATAACGCTTTTTCATAATCAGGCTCTTGAGTAATCTCCGGTACAAGTTCTGTGTACACCACTTTGCCGTCTTTATCTAGCACAACAACTGCACGTGCCAATAGTCCATGAAGAGGTCCATCAGACATTAACAATCCATAATTATCAGCAAAGTTGGATGGACGAAAGTCTGATAATGCAATCACATTGGTTATTCCCTCAGTGCTACAAAAACGTCCGTGTGCAAAAGGCAAGTCCTTAGAAATTGCCAGCACTACAGTCTCTGGAAGAGAAGAAGCCAATTTATTGAACTGGCGTACTGATGTAGCACAAACGCTCGTATCCAAACTTGGGAAAATATTCAATATCACATTTTTACCTTTCAATTCGCTTAAGGACAAATCAGATAAATCTGTTTTAGTTAATGCGAAATCGGGAGCCAACGCTCCTACTTTAATAAATTCGCCACTAATCTTTACCGGTTGTCCTTTAAAATTTGTTGTTGCCATAATTCAATCTATAATTTATACTTTAAAAATTTATTTGATTTATAAAAGAAACAAACTCACCTCAAATAAGTTCAAAAGGAATAGCTACAAAAAACTCTCCCTCCGACCTGAGAAGGCGAAGGGAGAGTATTAGCATAAATATCTTATTTATTGCAACGTAAATTCTAGCGTAGAGCAGATATCAGTAGATGAAGTACCTATATATGCCTTGAATTTGCCGGCCTCAGCTGTCCATTTGCTCTCTTTATCATTATAAAACTTCAGATCATTAGCCGTTATTGTAAAAGTCACCGCTGTCTCTTCACCGGGTGCTAAAGTAATCTTTTTAAATCCCTTAAGTTCTTTCAACGGGCGAGCAAAGGTGCACTTCTCGTCTCCAATATAAAGCTGAACAACCTCTTTACCCGCTACTTTTCCTATATTCTTCACCGGAATAGTCACTACAAGCGTACCATCTTCAGGCATCGTTTTATCAGAGATAGCTGCTTTGCCATAGCTAAAACTCGTATAACTCAATCCATGTCCGAAAGAGAACAAAGCAGGAATCTTTTTGGTATCGTGCCAACGATAACCAACTAGGATATCTTCCTTATATTCCTGATTAATACTATCACCGGGGTAACTTATCTGCCCGAATGAGTGTGCAGCATTATCTCCTAATTTCACAGGAAAAGAAAAAGGCAACTTACCACTAGGGTTAACCTCTCCACTCAAAACATTGGCAATAGCATTACCCGATTCAGAACCTAAATACCAAGCTTGTAAGATCGAAGGGACCTCTTTCACCCACGGCATCTCTACAGCATTACCGCTTATGAGAACCATCACCATCTTTTTATTCACTCTCAGCAGACCGCTGATTAGCTCATTCTGTCCGAAAGGAAGTGCATAACTTTCACGGTCTCCCGCTTCGCAATCTTGCAGATGATTCTTGTTCAGTCCGCCAATAAAGATCACAACATCAGCATCTGCAGCCTGCTTAATAGCCTCTGCACGAAGAGAGTCAAGCACTGAGGCAGGAATTTTATCTATATTCTCATACATCGCACGACCTGAATCATATCCTTTGGTGTACACCACTTTATCGCCATACTTAGCCAGTAAACCGGCTAAAGGAGAAACCTCATCTTTAACTTTCAGAACAGAAGAGCCTCCGCCTTCGGTCAACCGACGGGTAGCATTCTCCCCTACCACCAATATTTTATTATATTTTGTTCCATCCAGAGGAAGCAGCGCCGGTGTTTTCTTAGAAAGCGGAGTATTCTTCAACAACACAATACCTTCTTCAGCTACTGTACGCGAAACCTTGTAATGCTCTTCAGAAGTGAATGAACCCCACGGCTTCTTACTATTCATTGCCGTACGAAAGATTAATCGCAAAACACGACTTGCTTTGTCGTCAATGGTAGACATGGGTACTTTACCCTCTTTAAGCATCTGCAAATAAGGTTTTGCCAAGTAATAATCGTCATAAGTAAATGCCGATTCAGAGGTTAAGCCATTGGTATAAGAACCCATCTCAATGTCCAGGCCATTGAGTGCTGCCTCACGAGTATCGTGTGCACCACCCCAATCGGTGATTACAGCACCATCAAATTTCCATTCTCCTTTCAATATCTTCTGCAATAATAAGTCACTATGACAAGCATGCTGACCACGTATTTTGTTATATGACCCCATAATGCTCCACGCACCTCCTTTTTGCACAGCCGCTTTAAAAGCAGGCAAATAGATTTCGTACAGGGCCCGATCACTCAGCTCCACATTAATGTGGCCACGCCATGTTTCCTGATTATTGAGTGCGTAGTGCTTCACACAAACCGCTACCCCATTCTTCTGAACCTCTTGTACATAAGGAACTACCATCGTCGCAGCGAGGAAAGGATCCTCACCCATGTATTCAAAATTACGTCCATTGAGCGGAGTACGATAGATATTCACCCCGGGGCCAAGTAATACATCTTTTCTTCGATAGCGTGCTTCTTCACCGACAGCCTTTCCGTAGATGGCAGACATATCAGGATTCCATGTAGCGGCCAGGCAAGTCAACGCAGGAAACGCCGTACATGAATCATTCGTCCATCCAGCCACTCCCCAAGAATTCCACAAGATTTCTTCACGTACCCCATGTGGGCCATCACTCATCCATATTTCGGGTATTCCCAAACGAGGAACTCCCGAAGTACTGAATTTACTTTGCGCATGGCAAAGTTTTACTTTTTCTTCCAGAGTCATTCGACTAAGCGCATCTTTTACTCTATCTTCTATTGATTTCGTATCATCCAGATACACCGGCTTTTGTGCTTTACCCGGCAAAGCAAATAAAATTGCCATAACAAACACTGTAATTAGTTGTTTTTTCATCTCACTTAGTATTATAATTAGGTTAATTTTCCACGATCATTTACTTGCATTGAGTGTAGCTGTCGATTCAGGTAAACCTTCTGAAACGGCTTTTAGCTCAATTAGACCTTTTGCTCCATTATTTTGCAACACCACCAAACATTTGCCATAAAAGGCTTTTCGCTGTGGTGCTTTGAAACTCTCCAAAGAAGTGGGACTACCATTGTCCACCCCGGCTATGAAGGCAGCGCCGTTTGTGGTAAAGTGAACTAAATTATCTGCATTCGGACAAAGATTACCTTCTTTATCTAACACTTCCACTGTTACAAAACTAAGATCCTTGCCATCAGCAGTAATCGTTTTACGATCAGCTGTCAGTCGTAATTGTGCAGGAGCACCAGCCGTATGAATTTCACGAGTTAATACCTCTTTTCCGGCTTTGCGAGAAACAACCTTCACTGTTCCCGGTTCATAATCAACTCTCCAACTCACATGATAAACATCTTTTGCCTTTTTCTTTATTCCCTGAGATTTGCCATTCACAAACAATTCTACCTCATCCGCATTATTATAATAGGCCCAAAGATCGACCTTCTGTCCCTTTTTCCAATTCCAGTGTGGAAAGAGATGAAGTACATTTTCATCTGTCCATTCGCTCTGATACATATAATAGATATCTTTCGGGAACCCTGCCAAATCTATTATCCCAAAATAAGAACTATGAGCCGGCCACCAAAAAGGAGTAGGCTCACCAATATAGTCAAAACCTGTCCAAACATACAATCCACTGATAAAATCATTGTTTTTCACCAAACGCCAGACATCTTCGTGGGTAGTACCCCATGGAGCATGACAATTGTCGTATGATGAACAAGAAAAACTATCGTCATGAAACGGCACATCCCAGCGGACAGGCCATACATACATCGAGTCACTTGGCATGCGGTAATATCCACGTGTCATTAATGCCGACGTCGCTTCTGTTACGATAAAAGGTTTATTGGGAAAATTCTTAGGAACATCTTTAAAATAGGTTTCATGATAATTGAATCCAATAATATCCAATGCGCCCGAACGGAACAAGTGGTTATTAGGATCCGGCTCATTATTGCCGGCAGTTACCGGTCGCGTTGGATCAAGTTGTTTAACCATATCTGCCAGTTTTTTAGTCAGCAACGAGTTTACACTCATCTGCTTTCCATCGGTAGCCAAAGTCTTAGGATCGCGCTTCATGTTCAACAAAAGGTTCGCTGCCTGAATATCAAGTGTATCTGCATCAGCCTGCGTCCACTGTTCCAACACCTCGTTGCCAATGCTCCACATAAAAATGGATGGATGATTACGATCTCTGGTGATGTGATCTGTCAGATCACGTTCGTGCCATTCATTAAAGTATCGAGAATAATCGTATGTCGTCTTTCTCTTTCTCCACATATCAAAAGTCTCATCCATCACGATGAAGCCCATGCGATCGCAAAGATCAAGCAACTCAGGTGCAGGCGGGTTATGACTGCAACGGATAGCGTTACAGCCCATCTCACGTAAAATCGCCAATTGACGCTCCATTGCACGTACATTCACCGCTGCTCCTAAGCATCCCATATCATGATGTTGACAAACACCCTTAATTTTAACCTGTTTCCCATTCAATATAAAACCTTTCTGTGCGTCAAAAGAGAAATTGCGAATGCCTATCGGGGTTTCATAATTATCAACGATCTTCCCATCTACCTTTATCTCGGTTCGCAGCAAATACAGATACGGGTTATCCAGTTTCCAAAGGACTGGTTTCTTTACCACAAATTCTTGCTTTATTTCTGTTGCAGATTGCTTAGTAACAGCTACAGAAGGAGACACACTACGTGTTACCTCCCCTCCATTGGCATCGCAAAGTATAGACACAATTTCGGCATTAACAACTGCGTTTGAATCGTTCCGCACCTTCGTAGCAACAGCCACTGTAGCAGTCTCAGTACTTACGGCAGGTGTAGTCACGTACGTGCCCCAAAGATCAACATGTACAGCATTAGTCATAGTGAGCCAAACGTTGCGATAGATGCCCGATCCACTGTACCAACGTGAATTAGGCTGTTCACTATTGTCCACCCGCACTGCCAGTACATTCTTCTCTCCTTGTTTTATGTACGGAGTAAGGTCGTGACGAAAAGATATATATCCACAAGGACGAGTGCCTAATGAGATGCCATTGATAAATACCTCGGCATTCATATATACTCCATCAAAGTCAATAAAGACTTTCTTACCAGCCATCGCGACATCGGGCACAAATGATTTGCGATACCAGCCAATGCCTCCCGGCAAAGCACCACCACCACATCCTGCAGGATTTTTTTCATCAAATTTGCCCTCTATTGCCCAGTCGTGAGGAAGAGTCAACTTTCGCCATTGTGAATCATCAAACATCGGATTAGAAGCTTCCGGAGTATCTCCCAGATGAAAAGTCCATTCGTCATTGAAGCTCACCCGCTCACGAACCAACTTAGAACCGGCACAAGCCGTAAATAAGATTGCAAGTAAGAAACTATAACCGATAAGTTTTTGAACAAAAAAACTTTTATCCGAAGCACTGTATTTTTTCATCGTTCTCATTTTAAAGTTTCACATTCAGCTTCGTTCCATTGTACTTCACCAGTTGACCTTTTACACTCAGATTGAAAACTTGTGGCTTCGTTTTGCTGACCAACACCACGTTAAATGAGCGCTCTTTAAGCATTCCCGCAAATTCACCCTGACGTTGTCCAATAGTCAGCGAGTGCGTAGCCTCATCATAAGTGAAGGGAATAGTAGCATACTTGCCTTTTTCATAGTTATAGTTTGCACCTTCGTCTTCATACAAAGTAAACGAACCGTTTTGTCCGGCATACACATACAACGTTATCTTATCTGCCGGTTTCTCATCACTATACTGCATATCCGGTCCGTATGGAATGATCGCTCCTTCGCGTATATAAAGCGGGATACGTTCATAGGCTGCCTGCACCTTTAATTGCTGACCACCAGAGATGTATTTTCCTGTATAGAAGTCATACCAGCCTGAAGTTTTAGGATAATAAACCTCTCTTTCACGCGCACCGTAAGTATATACAGGGCACACCATCAATGCGGGACCAAACATATATTGGTCACCAATATTATTCACTTTCGTATCTTTGGCAAAATCCATCACAAGTGCCCTCATAATGGTATAGTCATTAAAGTACGTCATCCCCGCCATTGAATAGATATAAGGCATCAGGTTATAGCGAAGTTTTGTATAATACAGTATTGATTTATAAGCAGGATGGTTCTCCGGAGCAATGTTCCATATCTCGCGAAAAGGGAATTGACCGTGTGCACGGAAGAGAGGTGCAAAAGCACCAAACTGGTACCAACGAGTATTCAACTCCCTCCATTCCTTATAATCCGCATTTTCCTTACCCGTCTTATTGAATTCGTACTGCCCTTGCTCGTATCGTTTTTCCACACAGAACCCCCCAATATCCATTGTCCAATAAGGAATACCGCTCATTGAGAAATTTAGCCCTGCAGAAATTTGTGCTTTCATATCTTCCCAACGAGTAGCAATATCACCACTCCAAGTAGCGGTAGAATAACGTTGCAGTCCGGCAAATCCGGAACGGGTAAGCAAGAACACGCGCTTGTCCGGATCTGCTCCGCGCTGCCCGTCGTAGATAGCTTCCGCATTCATCAAC